>JAVKCM010000120.1:0-48458 GCA_040222735.1 Fuerstiella sp.
GTGGTGGAGCACAACACGGATGTCATGGTCAACAGTGACTGGTTGATTGATATCGGCCCGGATAGTGGTGCCGGCGGCGGCACTGTAGTGGTCGCCGGGTCACCTGTACAGGTTGCTCAGTGTGCACACAGTGCGACCGGACAGTATCTACATTCGGTGATCGGTGAAGCAGTGCTAAGAATGCTGACAGACAGCCGATGCGGGCGAAAGCTGCGCTGACACGTGATCTTTGATGTGGCGGCCCGTCGCGGTCGGTCAATAAATCCTCATGCAGCGCGTCTGGCCACAGCGACGATTGTCTCTCTGCCCTGACGGAACAACAGCGTGGCCAGTTTCCAGAAGTTTGTTTCCAGCCACTGTTTGCGATACACATTGCGAGTGAACACCTCGACATCGCTGAATCCGCATTTCGGCAGATACTCGCCAATCTCTCTGGCTGTGTATTCCCGGACGTGCCCAAGACACCCGCCCTCTTCAGCGCCACGCCATGTCTCGTAGACGTCCCCCGTCAGTTTTCCGCGACGATACAGTCGCAGCAGACTTCGTACGCCGGTCAGGTTGGGAGTCGTCATGTACAGAAAACCGGACGGCTTCAGAATCCGCAGGATTTCTTTGATCGTGAAATTCAGGTTTACGTGCAGATGTTCGAAAACCTCCGTTAAAACCACCGCCGAAAACGATTGATCCTCAAACGGAAACTTCGCACCGTCGCAGTCGACTTGAGCAACGGCAAAAGGCAGGTGCCGTGGGTCAATCCAGTCATAAGGTCGGAAATCGGCAGCCGTCACGCGGAAACCAAGTTCGTGAAACACCAGGCTGGTACAAAACGGCGCTGCGCCCAGATCGAGGACGTGGTCACCCGGTTTCAGACGTCCCGTCACTTCCCGGATATCATGAACGTATCGAGCCGCGTGCGTCGAAATATACTGCCGGGCCGTGTCTGCCTTCGCGCGGCTCGTTGATTCATACAGTTTTATGGTTTGATCGGCGGCCGTCGCCACAACTTTCTGAATTTTGTCCGTCAGCATGTCTCTCTTCCGTGAATGGTGCCCGCCGGCTGAGAGTGAACCGGTCAACAACGTGTCAGTCGGCGAGGTGTGCGGGAATCGCAGGTTCGCGGACCGCCCGGCCTCTGGCAGAGGCACCGGAACGACTGCGCCGATGCCTGTTTCCCAACTGACTGGGTCAAACTCTGAAAACAAGGCACAGAATCATGGCGGAGTTCATCGATACGGATGCCCGGCCCGGCGTACCAGCAACCAGGCTGCACAGCAATAATATTTCCGAATGCAAAATCTGCCAAGACCGCTTTTGCGGATGTTTTGGAAGCCGCGACAAGTGATGAAACAGGGGCCGATCGACGGGATGCTGATTCCCGCCGCGATCCTGAACGTCGGTTGGATTCGCACCACTGAGCCGACTGCTCAGTCAGGCGACGCGTCAGTCGTCCAGTCCCCACGTGCCGTCCCAGCGGACAAACCCTTCGATGGCTTCGTATTCGGCCAGTCCGAGGGCATCGTAGTCGCGCGCGGTTTTGGCATTGCGTGCTTCGGCACGCTGCCAGAATTCTCGCATGTCCGCCCCCGGAAACAGAGCCCGGTCCTTCTGCGATTCGTGCTTGAAGATGGCCTGTCGCTTGCGTTCTACTTCCTGCGGACTGAGCGGCACCGCCATTTCGATCTGATAGATGGGCCATTCCTGCCAGGCCCCTCGATACATCCAGACTTCGCAGTCGGCAAACCAGTCTGAACTGCGACACTGGTCGCAGGCCTGGATGATGGCTTTCAGACAGGTGCGATGAGTTCCGTGCGGATCCGACAGGTCACCGGCGGCGTAAATCTGGTGAGGTTTGAGTTCCTGCAGCAGGTCGACGATGATCTGGATATCCTCGTCGCCCAGCGGCTTCTTTTTTACACGGCCGGTTTCGTAGAACGGCATATCCAGAAAATGCAGTTTTTCGTTGGGAATGCCGCATCGACGTGCTCCAGCTCGAGCCTCGCCGCGGCGGATGATTCCCTTGATACGCTGTACTTCGTCGCTGTCGACCTGGCCCTGCTGCTTGTTCTTCAGAAATTCGTCGATGTGGTTTTCCAGGGCCTGAACCTTCTCAGCACCAATATCGAAGGCGGCACAGAACTCGCCGGCGAATTCGGCAAAGCGAATCGCATCTTCGTCAAAGACGGCGATGTTACCGGACGTCTGGTAGGCGATGTGCACATCGTGTCCCTGATCGGCCAGCCGAATCAGCGTGCCTCCCATTGAGATGACGTCGTCGTCGGGGTGCGGCGAAAAGCAGATCACGCGTTTGGGAAAGATGTGATCGAAGCGACCGGGGCGGTCTCCCGGACGCTTGGCACGATCCGGTTTTCCGCCGGGCCAGCCGATCAGCGTGCCCTGCAGGTGTCGAAAGACCTCCAGATTGATTTCGTAGGCAGAGCCATATTCCGCCAGCAGCCCCTGCAGACCTTCTTCGTTGTAGTCTGCGTCGGTCAGCTTCAGAATGGCCTTGTTCATCTTCTCCGCCAGCCAGATAACGGCACGGCGGATGATATCCGGACTCCAGACGACATTTTCCACCAGCCACGGAAACCGGGATCGCGTCAGATCACTGGCAGCCGCCGGATCCAGCAGCATTTCGACATTGCGATGCTGCTGCAGATAGGTGGCCGGCACGCCGGGCGACTGTTCGCCTTCGACGGTCCGGGCAACAATCGGCGCCTTGTTCTCACCGAACGCCAGAATAAAGATCTTCCACGCGTTCAGGATCGTCCCCACCCCCATCGTGATGGCACGTCGAGGCACATTTTCAGCCCCGAAGAAGTCGCTGGCAGCGTCTGTCCGGGTGACGGAATCCAGCGTAATCAGACGCGTACGGCTGGTTTCGTCGGACCCCGGTTCGTTGAACCCGATATGTCCCGTCCGGCCGATTCCCAGAAGCTGGATATCGATGCCGCCGGATTCCCGGATTTTTTCCTCGTACCGGCGACAGTACTCGGCGACTTCTTCCACCGGGACGGTGCCGTCCGGAATATTGATGTTCTCTTTGGGAATATCAATATGGTCAAACAGGTGCTCGTTCATGAACCGCACGTAGCTCTGCAGTTCATTGGGCTGCATCGGGTAGTATTCGTCCAGATTGAACGTGGTCACGTTGCTGAACGACAGACCTTCCTCTTTGTGCATCCGGACCAGTTCGGCATAAATACCGATGGGCGTTGACCCCGTGGCGAGGCCCAGGACGCAGGTCTTGCCCTTGGCGGCACGATCGCGCATCAGGTCGGCGATCTCCTGAGCCACGTGTCTGGCCACAGCCGGCGCGTTGGGAAAGACCTGAATGTTGAGGCGTTCGAGTTTACTGAGGTCCTGAATTGTGGTCATTTATCCGCTCTGAGGGGCACCCAAGGTTGCAAGAAGCGGAGATTCTACCGAATTGAACTGCCGTTTCGACGGTGTACGGTCCGTAACCCACAGAGAACTTTCAAGATCCCGGGGAACATCCGTTCCGGTGGACCGGTGGAAGGATTGTCAGTTCGTACTTGTGGCTGCCAGCGTTTGTGGCTACCGTGCTGGCTACCGTGCCAGCCACGTGTTTTCTTTCCGGCGGCTGCGGCCGGTCGGGTACGAAGCTTTCCGATCCGCCGAAGATCTCTGCATGTCTGAACCGAATCCCGTTTTTGACTTTGAACGTTCCGGAAATGTCCTTGTGGTTGTCCCCAGGGGCAGTCTGATGGAATTTCGCGACGCCGATATTCGCAACGCGTATAACGACACGTATCGATTTCTGGACGACCCCGCGATTACGCATCTGCTGATCGATTTCAGCCGGCTGGAATATTTCGGATCCACGTTCGTCGGCATGCTGATTCGACTGGCCAAAAAAGCACGCGCCGGTGGTGGCGAGGCGGTCCTGTGCAGTCTGAGTGACAACATGCAGCAGATGATGAAGACGCTGATGCTGCTGGAAAACACGAAGACCGACTTCTTCTGGGTCCCGTTCGATTCCCGGGCCGCCGCGCTGGCCTCGCTGAATCAGGCCGGCACGACGCCGCCCGCATCGACCCCGAAACCTGACTCTGACTCACCCCCGCCTGACTCACCCCCGCCGGCCAGCGACGAAGGCGGCGGCTGGGCGAAATTTGCCAGGTGAACAAAATTCGCCCGGTGACCCGGTGAATCGACCGCCTCACTGACCCGCCAGGTCTCGCAGACCAGCAATCACCTGCTCCAGTGATCGAACCGCTCGGCCGGGGACGCGGCCTTCGCTGTCGCAGCGAGCCAGCATCTGCAGCACATCGCCGTCGTCATGCTGCGACAGTCGTCGCCGGGCGCGCATGCCGATGGTGCCGTCTGAAAAACGATGCTGAATCGGCAGATTTTCCACCAGCCAGAAAGTACGATCGGAAACGAAGTCACGAATGGCGTTCAGCGTGGCGACATGAGCAGCGAAGGGATCAATGCCCCGACCGACTTCGTGCAGCAGCGCGGCCGTCAGAAATTCTTCATCCCAGGGACGAGCCGCTTCAGCCAGCTCGAACACCTGCAGACTGTGGTACAGCAGGTCACCTTCCGGATGCGTGTCACGATTCAGCAGCACACGATCCAGCGGTTCCAGCAGAATCCGGTACTGTTCAAACCGGCCGACCGGCAACCCGTGTTCGTCATCCCGCTCAGACAGGGCGGTGTCCACATCACAGACGCTGTCCGTCACCAGCTGCTGCAACGCCATCCGGATTTCCATATCGGTCGGCACGCTGCGGGGATCGATATAGCTGCGCGTGATGCTGCGGGCCGCCCGCCAGCGAGCACGGGTGAAGTTCGTTTCCTGGCGGGCGTTCAGCAGCTGAGCGGCCGTGAAGCAGATCTGACGTCGCAGTTTGTCGTAATCCATGTGTTGCGGGTCGGGCCGTCACGCCCGAACAGTTTCTGCGAAGGGTTTCGTCGGGAGCCCCTTCCGGTTGCGTCAAACGGATCAGCAGACAGCGGTTACTGAACAAACTGGAATTCCGGCAGCATGACCAGCAGCCACAGGACGTCCTGGACAGATTCCGTCGTGGGCTTCGCCCCCAGTATTTCCATCACCAGACGCCGTTCTGAGGCTGCAGGTTCGCGGCACAGTGCTGTTTGAAACAGGCTGCGGACCAGGGCGTCACGATCCTCGGCCCGCGACAGCAGTCGGCGGGCGCCCGTGGCCAGCATGTCATCCAGAATCTCACCGTTGGCCAGATCGATCGCCTGCAGCGTGGACAGAGATGCCGGCCGCGTGGTCACAACCTGTTCTCGATTGGGCCGTCCCAGAGAACGCATCAGCAGGTTGCTCTTCAGAAGTGTGGCCCGGGCGGGACGACGCTGCCCCAGCATCGCGATACCCAGTTCCGTGCGAATCGCCGCCGCGGCCGACGGGCCCAGAAAATCCTGATTCGCCAGCGGCACCGCCGGCTCCCAGGTGACCGTCGAGAGATCCAGTGACGCCGGTATCTGTCGACTGCTGCGCCATGTCTGGTTTGTCGCCACACGCGTTCTGTCGCCGTCCGTGTCCGTCAGCACGATTTCGGCATACAACCCGGCCGGATTCGGCTGGTCGCCGGCGTTCTTTGCCACAATCAGAATCTGGTTGTCGCCCGGCTTCAGATGCTGCCCGATGTTGTACGCTTCCACGGTGGGCCAGTTACCGTCGGCGCCAACCTTCTTACGGTTGACGAATGCCGTGTATTCGTTGTCACAGGTCAGCACCAGCAGGGCCTGCTGAGGCGTTTTCTTCAGCGACAGCACAGTGTGAAACGCGGCGGTTTCTCCGGCCGGTGACGTGGCCGCCTCGGCATGACTCCAGATCCATTGCCCGGACAGATCAACCTGCGGAAAGGATTCGCCGTAATAGACCGGAAGCGGTATCGGCGCCTGAATGGATCGAGGAGCCGACTCAGTCAGACGCCAGACAGCATCCATGAACTGCTCGGCGGTGAGATGACGTGCCTGAGGCCCGCGGAACACAAATTCCTCAGAGGTGGCAGAATCCTGAGCCGGCGCTGCCTGTGCTCGATAAGCGTCCGACGTGGCGATCAGCCGCAGCACGCTCTTCAGGTCGTAGTTCTGTTCCACCAGATAGCCGGCCAGGTATTCCAGCAGTTCGGCATTCCATGGCCGCGTATGCATGGCATCCACCGGATGAACAATTCCGCGTCCCATCAGTCGATGCCACAGACGATTGACAATCGTCCGCGAAAACCGGCCGTTGTTCGCCGACGTCATCAGATCGGCCAGCTGCCTGAGCCGTTCCGGCTGTTCGGCCGCCGCATCCACCTCACCCAGTTCGGGAAAGATCCATGCCGCCTGAGCCACACGACCGGTCGGCTTGTCGCAGCGGTGAATTTCGAGTTCTCGCGTCGAGTAAACAGCGGCCAGACCGTAGGCCTCGTCCAGTGTCCAGCGGTCGATGAAGCTGTCGTGGCACGACGCACACTTCATGTTGATGCCCAGAAACACCTGAGCGACATTCTGCGCAAACTGAATTTCCCGCACCTGACTGGCGTTTACATTGCCGCGCCATTTGATTCCGTTGATGAATCCTTCTGATTCAGCCGTCGGCGCAATCAGCTCCTGCACAAACTGATCGTAGGGCTTGTTGGTCACCAGAGCATCATACAGCCAGGCGGTGATCTGCCTGCGACCACCGTCGATATACCCGGTGCCGGCGTAGTCGTTCCGCAGCAGATCATTCCAGAAGGCCATCCAGTGTTCGGCATAATCGCGGTCCCGGGACAACAGCCGGTCGATCAGCTGCTGCCGACCGTCAGCCTCCGACCGATTCAGGAACTCATCCTGTTCGGCGGGCTCCGGTGGCAGACCGATCAGGTCCATGTACACTCGTCGCAGAAACACGTGATCCGGAACCGCTGACGGCACATCGACACCCTGTTCGGCATAGTACGGTGTCAGAATGCGATCGATCGGATTCTGACCTTCGTACGCAGGCGGAGGCAGCGTGACGGGCCTCGGCAGCAGCGGTGGCTCATAGCCGGTGGCAGCAAAACGAAACCCGGGCTCCCAGGGCGTTTCTGCAAGGACCCACTGTTTCAGGATTTCGGTTTCCCTGTCGGACAACCGCGGACGATCCTGTGGCGGCATCTGGTCGTCCGGATCCTGTGAAACGATCAATTCAATCAGACGCGCCTGATTGCCGTCTTCCCGCGTCGTATGACCGGATTCCTTCAGCAGCCGCAGCGTGTTGAACGAAAAGCCGCCTTCTGACTTTTCTCCGGTATGACATTCGGCGCAGTGTTTTTTCAGAATGGGCACGACATCATGGGCAAAGTCGGGCGGGTCCGCCATCCCCGACACACCGCTGAACAGGCCCAGCAGGCAGCACACGAACGAAGATCCGGCAATGGTCGTTTTCAGCATGGTCGCGAGGCTCAGAGATTCTGAAGTTGGCTGTCTCGCGTCTATTGTCGCCACTGCCCCGCACGAAACAAGTCCCCGGCGCACCTTCCCGGCTGAAGTCAGAACGGCGGGACGTCACCGCCAGATGATGATCGCCGGAAACACAGACGGCACGAAGAGCGTCGCGCCAAGGTGTCGCTCTTCAGAAACGCGTCGGCCGTTTTCAGAGTCACGCAGCACGAACAGCCGCTCCCGGTGGAGCGACAGCGTCAGACAATGTCAGACAGTGCAGACAATGTCAGACAATGCAGACAGTGTCAGGCAGTGTCAGGCAGTGTCAGGCAGTGATCGGTCGATGGTCGACCGCCGGCGAAATTCAATCGGCCCCTTCAGAGCCTGCTCCCAGCTCCACAATCTGCAGCAGCTGAGCCTGTTTTTCATCCGCCACTTCGCTGTGACAGGCGGCTTTACCTTCAACGGCCCCCATCGATTTCTTCGTCTTGGTGGCCAGACGATGAATCTCGTCCGGACTCAGCACGCCGCGTTTTTCCAGAATCTCTTTCTGTTCAGCGGTCAGCGCGTCGGTGACTTTGGCCTTTTCCCACTTGAATTCATCCGCTTTGCCGCTGGCGAATTCCTGAATTTCCTTGCTGATCCGCACGCTGCACCAGTCGTGACCGCACATCGCGCAGAAGTCGGTATCAACATCCAGATCTTCATCGTGATAGGCACGGGCGGTATCCGGATCGAAGCTGAGTTCAAAATGCTTTTCCCAGTTCAGGGCAGCGCGAGCTTTTGTCAGTTCGTCGTCGCGGTCACGCGTGCCGGGAATTCCCAGCGCCACGTCGGCCGCGTGGGCCGCAATTTTGTAGGCAATGCAGCCCTGTTTCACATCGTCCTTCTTCGGCAGACCGAGGTGTTCCTTGGGAGTCACGTAGCACAGCATGCTGGCCCCGTGCCATGCCGCGTTGGTCGCGCCGATGCAGCTGGTGATGTGGTCGTAACCCGGAAAGATGTCCGTCACCAGCGGCCCCAGTACGTAAAACGGTGCTCCGTGACAAAGCCGACGTTCCAGCTTCATGTTGAATTCGATCTGGTCCAGCGGCACGTGTCCGGGCCCTTCGATCATCACCTGAACGCCCTTCCGCCACGCTCGTTCTGTCAGTTCACCCAGCGCTGACAGTTCGGCAAACTGCGCCGGATCGGACGCGTCTGCCAGTCCCCCGGGGCGCAGTCCGTCGCCGATGCTGAACGTCACGTCCGCCTGCCGCATGACATCACAGATGTCTTCCCAGAGCGTGTACATGGGATTCTGCAGATCATGATGAATCATCCACTTGGCCAGCAGTGAACCGCCACGGCTGACGATTCCAATCAGTCGATCCTTCACCAGTTCCAGGTGTTCCTGCAGCACGCCGGCGTGAATCGTGAAGTAATCGACCCCCTGAGCGGCCTGATGTCGCAGGGTATCCAGAATGATTTCTTCACTCAGGTCTTCAATGCGCCGGCCGATGATCATCGAGTAGATCGGAACGGTGCCGATGGGGACGGTGCTGTTCTGAATGATGGCTTCGCGGCAGGCGTCCAGGTCACCGCCGGTGGACAGGTCCATGACCGTGTCGGCGCCCCAGCGTTCAGCCCACTGCAGCTTTTCCACTTCCTCTTCGGTACCGGAGGACACCGGTGACGCCCCCATGTTGGCGTTCACCTTGGTTTTGGAAGCGCGTCCGATGGCCATCGGATCGAGTTGATACTTCAGATGATTTCGATTTGCCGGAATCACCATGCGTCCGGCCGCTACTTCATCGCAGACCTGCTGTGGCGTGAGATGGGATTCACGTTCGGCCACGCGTTTCATTTCCGGAGTCAGGATTCCGCACCGCGCCGATTCGAGCTGCGTGAGCGGCTGAAAACCGGCGGGCGGCTGCCACGCTTCGGGACGTTCGTAGTCCTGTTCGAAGCCGGGTTTCAGCTGCCAGTCCGGAGGCATGAAGTCCCACGCGGTCTGTGAAGACGGTTCGGGCATTCCCGGCGTGTCAAACGACGAAAACGTCTTCGCTCCGGCCCGCCCGGGGGCCAGCTGCGGTGGCGCCGCAAAGCTGCCCGGCGTCGTACCGGCATGTGTGCTGCTGGGGTCAGCGGCCACGATTTCCGGCAGAAAGCCCTGAGCGCGCGCGATGTGGTCAATTCCCATGACTGAAGACTTTATAACTTGGCATTGGTTGGCAAGCGACCGGACCGCCAGCAGAAACGGACCCGGCGGACCGCCGAAAGACAAACGAAGCCGGGGTGGAAATCTGATCTGCCACGGCGCCCGGCCACACAACCGCATCCTAACCTTCGATCGTTGTTTTGCAATTGTCGCCACTGCGGCGCGGCGTCCCGGATGGTGGCGATGCAGCAGAAGCAGTGATGGCAGCGACGAAGGGCAGGGCGATTGACCGGACTGCCGGCTCTGGTTGCCCGCTGCCACGGCTGAAGACCAGGTGGCTTGCGAGGGTCTTCAGGATATTCTCAGGCAACCGGCACGGCGACGTTGTTCAGGCGCGTCAGAATCTCGGCGATCACGTTGTGACTGCCGATGGTGGTGCGACAGCGCCGGCCAATCCGCAGAGCTCCGCCGCTTCTGAGACAGCGTTCCCAGCAGGCGGGAAGTCCTTTCAGGGGCGAACGGCGTCGGAGCATCATCATGGTCTTCACGCGATGACATTCAAAACCTTCGATCCAGTCGAGCATGGAATCGCAGCGGGGGCGGAATACGTCCCGGCCGCTTCCCAGCACGGTGGTCAGCGGAATCAGCATGTCCACGCGCAGCCGCAGGGCATCGTCAATACAGTCGTTGATGCCGTCGCGCACGATTCGTTCGGCATGATTGTAGATGTGATGTCCCCGGTCCCCGGGAACAACCACCACGGCACGAGCCTTCAGATCGGCGGCAAAAGCCAGAGCGCGGCGGGCGTCATCGACGGCCTGGCGATAACTGCGGCCCAGAGTGCCGGTGAAGCCACCGGCGAAGCCGACGGTACAGACCTGCAGGCCGGCATCAGCAAGGACCGTTTTCAGTCGTGCCGGCCCGATTCGCAGTGCCCGCTGCCGACGGATGCTGACCATCTGCACGCGGCGCCGCTGCAACTGACGAACCTCGGCAACAAGTTCGTTGAAATCCGACGCCAGCAGCAGTTCTGCCGAATTTAGAAGAGGAGGGACGTTGTTGTCTACGTCGGGAACACCAGATGGTGTCCGGTCAAGCACTACGTCCATATGACTTCTGCTCGATCTCAGAGAGGAAATGTCAGCGAAGCATCAAGGATGCGGAAGGTTAAGGATTGAGTTCAGCGCTGCAACACCGATGTGCCGATTTTTCCACAATTCAATCGCGATGCCGCCGGCGGTCAGAGCATTGAAGAATCTGTTCAGCTGACCGTCAAAGCTGCCTTGACGTGTCATTGTTCACTTATTCTTTCCAGACCACGTGTAAGGTTCCCGCCGGTGGAGTCGTCGATTCTGGATTCAAGGTGGCGCAATCCCGCCCGACGGAGCTCAGATTCGGAGCGTGGCAACCCATGTCGAACAGCTGTATACTTTTGCCCGGCACGACCAGGTCGATTGGCAGTCGAGAACGTTCCGACTGCCGCCATAGTTCCGACAAAACTTCGGCAGCGGTAGGGAGGACTTCATTGCACAGCCTGAATGACAGCCAGGCCAGCGCTGTAGACCCCGAACGCTGGCTGGATGAGTACGGGGATTATCTGTACCGATACGCATTTTCCCGCCTGCGTGACAACGCGGCGGCCGAAGAAGTCGTGCAGGAGACATTTCTTGCCGGCATCCGCTTTCAGGATCACTTCACCGGTGAAGGCGCCGAGCGCGCATGGCTGCTGGGAATTCTGAAACGCAAGATCGTGGACTACGTCCGCATGAGAAACCGATATAACCGGGACGGTTCGTACGACGATGCGAATGATCCGTCTGCCCAGCTGTTTGATCAGAACGGCCGCTGGAACAAGGGCGTCTTTGCCCGGTCCGCTCCGGAACAGGCCGAGGCAAAGGAGATCTGGGACGTGGTCCGGGCCTGCCTGGAAAATCTGCCGAAAGGACAGGCAGACGTCTTTGTTCTGAGTGTGATGGAAGAGATGGAGACGGACCAGATCTGCGAAGAACTGGGAATCTCTCCCTCGAACCTCTGGGTTCGCCTGCACCGGGCACGACTGGCCCTGGCCAGATGTGTGGGGAGTCGCTGGTTTGCCGATGAAAAAGAGGTACCGAATCATGCCTGACGACCAACACGCTTCAGAACTGATCTCCCGGTCTCTGGCCGGACAGCTCAGTTCAGAACAGCAGCACGTTGTGGAACAGCGACTGAAGGAAGACCCTCAGTCCCGAAACTTTGCCCGACTGTCGCGTCTGATTCAGGACTCGCTGTCCGACGTGGCACGGCGCACGGCGGATGGTGATACCACCGTCGCCCCCGGACTGCCGGAAGACGCGAAGTCGCGCATCCGACAGTCAATCCGCTCCGAGAGTGCACGCCGCAGTCAGGTTCACTCGACCACCGCTCAGACGCCCACCGGCGCACTGATGCCCACGATCACAGGTCGCGGACCCGTAACATGGAGTGGCAGCACGGGGGCCAGCGACAGTGACTTCGACATCCGCCAGATGACCAGTCGGTTTACCCTGATTCGGAAGCTCGGTGAAGGTGGTCTGGGCACCGTCTGGCTGGCGCGGGATGAAAAACTCAAACGCTCGGTCGCGCTGAAGGAAATGAATCCCGCCGCGGCCGAATTTCCGCGTGCCTGGGAACGTTTCCACCGGGAAGCTGAAATCACCGGCCACCTGGAACACCCCAACGTCGTGCCCATGTATCAGTTCGGCACTGACACTGTCACCGGCCATCCGTTCTACGCCATGAGATTTGTGGGCAAACGAACGCTGGTGGACGCGATTGAGGAATACCATGACCGAAAGGCTGCCGGTGAAGATGTCACGATGGACCTGCACCGCCTGCTGACCGCGTTCATCGGAGTCTGTCAGGCCATCGCCTATGCGCATTCCCGCGGCGTGATTCATCGTGACCTGAAACCGGAAAATGTGGCACTGGACAACTTCGGCCAGGTCATCGTGCTGGACTGGGGACTGGCCAAGGTGTCCGACGAATACGAAACCGAAGGCGTTCTGTCCGGTGAAAGCTTTCTGGCAGACAGTAACTTCGGCAAGACGATGGCAGGAGAAGTCATCGGGACGCCCCTGTACATGGCACCGGAACAGGCGGCCGGAGACCTGAGAAAAATCGACAATCGGACGGACGTCTACGGGCTGGGCGCGATACTGTTTGCCATGCTGGCAGGTGTTGCTCCCCATCAGAACAGCAGCCTGAAGCAGGGCAACGCGGTACCCGTCCCCGAACTGCTTCAGAAGGTCGCCAACGAACCCTCACCTCGTCCGCGGGACCATTCCACCGATATTCCAACAGATCTTGAGGCGATCTGCCGGAAAGCCATGCACTTCAAGCCACATACCCGCTACCAGTCTGCGACCGAGGTGGCTGATGCTGTCCAGCAGTGGATGGCAGGACGCAGCCAGCGGCGACAGGTTTATTCAAACAGTCGGGGTGAAGGCCGCGAACTGCGGACAGCCATGCAGTCGGCGGTCCGCGACCTGGAACGCAATGTGCGATTCATGTCCAGCCTGCCGCCGATTCAGGGCATCGTGGATGCCCTGAACGACCGCCCCAGTGACACCATGAGCGTCTGGCGCGAACGGCTGGCCGTTATTTTCGGAGGCCTGCTGAGGACCAACTGTGACTTCTGCGCGGTATCCTTTGCCCGGGTTGAGGACGGAAAGTTTCAGGAACTGATTCGCCTGGAACGTCAGGCATCAGATCCCTCCAGTGTGCGTTCCATTCCCGGCAGCCGGCTGGCGTCCGGTCCGGTCACAGCCTGTATGAGCAAGGCACTCGACGGCCATCCGGACGAAGTTTCCATCGCCCTGTCGACCGAATGCCCGGAAGAACGTCGGCTCTCACGAGAACGAGGCAATCGCCTGGCCGCCGGCGTGCCGGTCTTCGACGCCCGCACCGAAGAACTGTTCGGCTTCGTCATGATCGAAGCGTGCCTGGAACGCCTGATCGAAAGTCAGATTCGCATTCGCTTCACCACCACGCGACGCCTGTTCGTGCTGGACAACGAATGCCGTGTCCTGATTCAGTTCGACCGCCACGGAGGCCGGGTGCGAGACAACGACGGGAAACCGATTTCCGAGATTTCCAGCTGCTGGAGCACTCTGCTGCCACAACTGAAGGAACGAGGTGAGTTCGTTGACGAACAGGACCATGCGGTCTATGCCACGCGGATCGACCTTGTCCCCGGTCGCTATTCGCTGGCCCTGCTGCTGTGCCTGGCCGAGAAGCCCAATCAGGTCGACTAAGGAGTGCCCGGTCAATTATTGTCGCCTGTCGCGGGGGACGTCGATTCAATTACGGATGCAATTGCCAGGGTCTCCCGACCAGCCGACCATCCACCGGTTGTAGCCCGGTCGCCGGTTGTGGCCGGGTCTCCCGACCCGACCTCGCCAGTTGTGGCCGGGTCTCCCGACCCGATCACCCGACTCCAGTTGTGGCCGGGTCTCCCGACCTGACCACCCGACCTCGCCAGTTGTGGCCGGGTCTCCCGACCCGACCACCCGACCTCGCCAGTTGTGGCCGGGTCTCCCGACCCGACCACCCGACCGACCGCAGGTCTCCCAATCCGCGTCCCGTCAAGCCTGTCCAGCTGATCCGCAAAGTGGGGCGGTCGGGAGACCGCCCCACAACGAGTGGTCGGGAGACCGCCCCACAACGAGTGGTCGGGAGACCGCCCCACAACGAGTGCCCGGGAGACCGCCCCACAACGAGTGCCCGGGAGACCGCCCCACAGCGAGTGGCGGCACCTGCTGCATGTCCTGCCCGGCAGGCAGGACCTTCGGGCGGAGCCCGAACTGTGCGCCGAACCCGCGTCCGAATTGAGGGGGCGTTTGGTTCGTGGCAGCCGGTTGTATGAAGGGGCGGGAGGAGCGACCGTGCCTCCCCGGGGGTTGAGTTGGCAATTGAGCATTGAACATCCGCCGGGAAGCCCCCAGAATACACCGTTGGCCGTGTTGATACGGTCGTCCCCCTCGCTTGCCGCCCGCAACCTTTCCCGCACCAACGGTGGACCGATGAACGCCTACCTCGATCAGCTTCAGGCCTCCACACGACGCAGTTTTCTGTCGACGTCCGGTATCGGCATCGGAGCCATGGCTCTGGCATCAATGACCGGAAACGGCGTGCAGGCCGACGTGCCGATCGATTCGATGCGTCCGCTGGCAGAACGCCGGCCTCATTTCGAGGCAAAGGCAAAACGCGTCATCTATCTGCACCTGACCGGGTCTCCACCAAACCTGGACATCTACGACTACAAACCTGAACTGGTCACCCGCGATGGGCAGAACTGCCCGGACGAATTCCTGAATGGCCGCACGTTTGCATTTACGTCCGGCGTGCCGAAGCTGATGGGCTCGCCGCGGACATTCGGCCAGTACGGCGAAGGCGGAACCTGGCTGTCCGATGCGGTGCCCAGCTTCCATGCGTCCGATGTCGTCGACGAAATGTGTTTTCTGCATTCGATGAACACGGACCAGTTCAATCACGCTCCGGCCGAACTTCTGATCTATACGGGGTCGCCGCGATCCGGCAGACCTTCCATGGGCGCATGGGCCACCTATGGACTCGGCACCGAGAACCAGGACCTGCCAGGTTTTGTGGTGCTGATCAGCAGTGGCGTGCAGCCGAATGGTGGCGCCAATTCGTTCGGGAGCGGCTTTCTGCCTTCCGTGTTTCAGGGAGTCCAGTGCCGGTCCAAGGGAGATCCGGTGCTGTATGCGTCAGACCCGAAAGGCATGGACCGCCACCTGCGCCGTCGTTCACTGGACGCACTGAAACAACTGAACGAACTGCAGGCGCGGGAACTGGGGCACCCGGAAACGCTGACCCGGATCGCCCAGTACGAACTGGCGTACCGCATGCAGGCCTCAGTGCCGGACGTCATGGACATCACCAAAGAAACCCGGGAAACTCAGGAAGCCTACGGCGCCAGGCCCGGTGAAGCCAGTTTCGCCAACAACTGCCTGCTGGCACGGCGCCTGGTTGAACAGGGAGTACGATTTGTTCAGCTGTTCGACTGGGGCTGGGACTTCCACGGCACCGGCGAAGGCACCGGCCTGACCAGCGGACTGACCAACAAGTGGGCGGCCACCGACAAGCCGATCGCCGCGCTGATCCGGGACCTGAAACAGCGAGGCCTGCTGAAGGATACGCTGATTGTGTGTGGCGGCGAATTCGGCCGAACTCCTTTTCGCGAAGGCCGGACCGCAAACAGCAAAGTGCTCGGCCGGGATCACTATCCGGACTGCTTCACCATGTGGATGGCCGGTGGCGGCGTCAAAGGCGGGTTCAACTACGGGCAGACCGATGAACTCGGCTTTCATGTGGTGGAAAACAAGGTCCATGTGCATGACCTGCAGGCCACCATCATGCACCTGCTGGGCTTCAATCACGAAAAACTGTCATTCCGCTTTCAGGGCCGGGACTATCGCCTGACAGACGTGCACGGGAACGTGGTCCACGACGTGATTGCCTGACCTGTCACCGAAGCCATGAAACCAGGCGACTGCGTGACGAAGTCGGGCACGATCCTGACAAAATACGAACCGGGCCAGCGCGAGCAATTAAGACAGACAACTACGGCGGGGTAACCGGAGCAAGCTGACTGAGGCGAGCCAACCCGGGCAAGACAACTAATGCAGGGTGACGAAGCAAGGTAGCGAGACAAGGTGACAAAACAGGGCAGCTGGCGACAGGGCAGGGCACCACGGGCGGAGTGGACGGAAGGCCGCTCCGGGGAAGCGGACTGGCTGCGGGAAAACCCGGGTCTTTCCGTGATTCCCAACAAACGTCGACCAATGCGTTTTCTGCGAATTCCGGATCGAGCCTGAATCCTCGGTTTGATTCATTTGAACCTTCCGCTTAGGGTTCCGCATCAGGCGAGTTCAACTGTACCCTCATTGCGCGCCCGGAACCGCGGAAGTCACATGACGATCACAAAATTCGAAGAAGCACTGGGATTCGTTTCAAATCGTTCTGCCGAGGAAAGACATCAGCTCCGTCGCGATGTGATTGAATATATCGGCCTGAAACTGGTGGCCACCGGCCAGCGGGGGCCGAGCAGCAGCCGGCAGCAACATCCGATGGGGGCTGAGCGAATTCTGACCGCCTGTTACCAGCGGCTGAAGCACCTGGATGCCGCTCTTTGTCCGGTGGACCAGCGAATCGAAGTGTTTCTGAAGGAACACTTTCAGGGGATGCCCGGAATCGATGCCCTGCGGCTGCCGGACAGCACTTTCGTGCTGGATCGCCATGGCATTGCCCGGGAACTGTCTCTGCCGGTCAACAGCGATCACTACAGCAATGAATTTGTGTCATCGTACCGGGTCCACAACGGTGTGCTGCACAATCCGCGTCATGATCGGCGTACCACGAAAGGTACGTTTCATGTCACCGAGGGTGGTCTGCCGATTCCGCAGGACAAGAAGGCTGTGCCGAAACAGACCTTTATCCACCTGTTCCGGGCCGCAATGAACCCTCCGGCCGAACTGCTGGCGCTGCCCTTCACGTCTGAAGATCCGCAGCCGGCCTCTGTCTTTGTGTCGCTGCTGCTCAGACCATTATTGTGCCCGGAAGTACCGGGATACTGCAACGAAAAGACGATGGAGGTCCGGTTTATTGCCCCCGGCTCGCTGGTCAGCAACCTGGACTTTGTGGAATCAATTTTCGGCAATGGCGGCGATCCGTTTCTGCCGGAGAACGATGCGGCACTGGATGTGGAACACTGGAGCGGGCACACGGGCTGCGTGATCCTGGCCCCCAACCTGACGGACCTGCGAAAGAAAGACGTCGGCCTGCCTCATTTCGACGACGCCACAGAACGCCAGCGCCGCGACGGAATGTGCTGGCAGTCAGAGGACGAAGTCTACAACGACGGCACTCCGTTCAAGCTGACCTGCCGGACCGAAGACGGTGTTATCGTGACGCTGATCGCGGACAACTATTTCGGGTACTGCAAGAAGGAAGTCAAGACGCAGCTAAGTTTCGCGTCGAACGTTGCCGGCAACTATGAAGAAGAACACGCTGGCGGAGCTCTGGCCTTCGCCAGCTTCAATCTGGGCGATGAATTCGCCGCCGACAGCCGGCGTTACAATAATCGGACCTTCGACGACGTCGCCCGGGACTATCACGGCCACATCGACATCCGGCCCGAGGGTTATGGAGTCGACCGCCGCTTCCCCCGTCTGTGCTACGTGCCGGAAAACTGCGTCGCGAACGTCCGCGATCAGAAGGTCACGTGGACGCGGGACGGCCAGCAGCATTCCATTCCGCTGATCCCGGACAATGTCTACATGACGCCATCCGGTTACAAGGTCCGGCTGGAAAAACATCCGGCGGCACCCACATGGCGTCTGATCGGCACCACGTCAGAAGGCGTCTTCTGCCACAAGCCCTGCACCGTCAGCGGCGGCGGAAAGAGCGAAATCAGCAAGTCGATCGCCGACTACCTGCTGCACGGCCCGATCTTTGTGGCGGATGTCGAAAAGGATCTGGCACTGGTCGAGGAAATCTTTGACCGGGACTATTCCGACCGCTGGAATCCGGCGGGCAGCTTCACCCCGGATTACGCCAGTCGTCCCACGCGCCGTGTGCTGGATCCCGAGCGATCACTGGGCAGCGTCATCAAGCTGCTGACACCGTCTCCGGACTACACCGACGACTACAATGCATGGCTGGAATCCATTCCCGGCTATATTTACGCCATCGTGTTCATCATCAAACGCATGCACCGGGGAGGCCCCACGGGTGAATGGCGCCGGGACTTCACCGTCGACATCGTCAACGGCGAGGTCGGCCACGAACTCAAGTTCGGTGAACGAAAACTGGTCGGTACCTATCTGCGCGTCGGCCTGCTGGGAGAAAACACGTGGCGTACCTACAAACTGCGTCAGGACTTCGCTCCGGCTCAGAAGGTCCAGACCGAAGATGACATCAGCGCTTCGGTCGTGGTGCCAACCGCACAACTGAAGAATCTGCCGGCCGCCTGCGCCGATGTACTCAGCGTCAAGTTCACTCAGAACTGCGAGTATCGTCTGTTTCAGCGACCGGACGACGCGATTCACCGCGGGCTCGACAAGCAGACTGAGGCCGATCTTTCGCGAGACGACAATTTCATCGTGAACTTTGAACCGCTGTCACGTGAGCAGATTTCTGAGATCTGTGAACGGGCCGTGGACCTGAGCCAGTTTACCGATCCCATGCAGCGTCTGCTGATGGAAGCACGGGCCGAAGACGGCGGCTTCGTTGTCTGTTCCGCCACGCCGCGGATGATCAATGGCAAAGCCAGCAAGAACCCTCGCTACCTGCAGACCCGCCCTGACCTGATTGACCCGTTCAATCGCTATGTGGCAGAAATGGGCACGCGGCTGTTTCGTGCCGTGGCCGCCGATCAGCCCGTTCATCAGCCGGTGTCCTCCGTGCTGATCGGACGCCGCAACAATCCGGCCGACTACGCTCAGGGCATCCGTCCGCTGGCCGTTTATAATCCGATTCACTACCAGGAACTGCCCGAACTGTTTATGGATTTCATCTCGGCACTGACCGGAAAGAGCCCGTCCACCACGGGCGCTGGCAGCGAAGGAGCCCTGACCAAAGGCCCCTTCAACGCCCTGCTGCCGATCACAGACCTGAACTCGGCCCTGGTCAGTTATCTGCTGACCGGGCTCGGCGGATTCTCTACGTCGGCCGGACATATCGGATCGAATGTCCGAGTCGACCACGACATCAGCCTGCTGATCCCGGAAATCTGGTGCCGCCTGACGCCCGAGGAACGAACTCCCGAATTCCTGCTGGCGGAAGGCCTGCTGGAAAAGATGGAAGACTTCGAATGGGAAGGACAAAAAGTACTGGCCAGCCGCCTCGGATACCGCATTACGTCGCGATTTATCCGTCGGTTTGCCGGACGTGTGTTTGACAATCCTCGGAAGGTCTTCGATGACGCCATTCTGCGGCCCGAAACACAGGACGAAGCTGCCTTTGCAGACGGCATTCAGTATATCACCGAAGCTCATCAGCGAGTGGCCTCCCACTATTTTCAGGACGGATCCATCGACCTTGCCTGCCCGCCGCTCAGAGCACTGCTGCATATCATGGTCGAAGGCAGCTACAACGGGAAGGATATTAACGACCCGGAAATCCGCGACATGTTCACGCGGGACGCGATGCTGAAATCTGAATGGTACGCTGAGCGACTGAAGACCCGCCGTCAGCGGGATCAGCAGCTCTGGCAGCGACACGTCAACACGCTGCAGCAGGCCATGAACGACCCGGACAATGCCGAAGACATAGAACGCCTTGGACTGGCTGCCCGGCTGGAACATGCTCAGCAACAGCTGGCGCGAGTCACATCATCAGATTATCTGTCTGAACTGCACGGCTGCCTGGGAGCCGACCGACTCTGCTGAACACCATCGACCCGGACTGGGCTCGACGTGGACGGGGCTCACGGAAGGATGACCAATGGCCGGCCCTGGTTGTTACCCTAGCCGGGGCTTCCAGCCGCAGCACATACGGGTCTCGGCTGCGGCTGGAAATTCGCCGCGCCTGGGCTTGATAAACGAAGCCTGCCGTCAGAGGCATCCCAACACACGAAGCACGTCCGGAGGTACCTGCCGCATCGCAGCTCCCCGGCCTTCGCGCCGGCACACCGGGATGTAATGCATCTTCGCAAGCGGTATGCTGACGCCACCGACGAAAAATGGCTGGCGCCGGGCGTTGGCTGGCGTGGTCGCAGATGGCGAGGCTGAAGGTTCCACGGTCGCGGCGCGGCCGCGAAGTGCCGCCCGGCAGGCAGGACCTACAGTAGGTCCTGCCTGCCGGGCTGGACCTTCGGGCGGAGCCCGAACTGTGCGCAGGACCCACGTTCGAATTGTGGGGGCGTCTGGTTCGTGGCAGCGGGTTGTATTAAGTGGCGTGTGTGCTGCAACCACAGTCGCGGCTTTGCCGCGAAGTGCCGCCCGGCAGGCGGCACCTACAGAAGTCGCAACGACAATGTGGGTAACGACAAGACTTCCAGCCGCAGCAAGACGTGATAGCGAGTGGGACTCAAAGCCGGCAGAGACTGCGGCTGGAAGCCCCAGTTACGTTCTGTATCGCCCGGATTGTGCCTGTCCCGTTTCCGTTGTCATCAATAACCAGACTGCCCCCGGCAACAACCCGCCCGAAAACGCTGAAGCCGCCGTTGAATGAAGCGGACGCGAACTGAAATTGCCGTCAATCGAAAACGCCAAAAACCGAGATCGCCGTCAGCCCAGGCTGACGCGTTCTTCGGGATAGTCGTAGCGGGTTGATTCGACGGGTGAGGCCATGGCCAGCAGCATTGTGATCGGGCCGACGCGTCCCAGAAACATGACCACACAGATCAGCAGGCGGGACGGCAGCGAAAGGTCGGCCGTCACGCCGGCCGACACACCCACCGTACCGAAAGCACTGGTCGCCTCATACAGATGATCCAGAAAACGCTCAGGCTGGCGTTCGAACACCACCAGCAGTGCGGTGGTCCCCATCACAATAAAGATGCCGATGGCGATCATCGACAGGGCTCGTGAGACCTGGCTTACGGGAACCAGCCGCCCGAATACCTCAACCCGATCGTGCCCGCGAAACACGGCTCGAATATTCAGAACCGTGATGGCAAAGACTACGGTCTTGACGCCGCCGCCGGTGGACCCCGGAGCCGCTCCGATAAACATCAGAAAGACGGCCAGCAGCTTGGTAGCCGGATTCATGCCGGCATGATCGACAGTATTGAAGCCGGCCGTGCGAAACGTGACGGACTGAAACCATGCATCCGCCAGCCGCTTCAGCACGGAACTGTCGGCAGGCGCCTCCAGCGATTCCAGCAGAAACCACAGAACCGCGCCCGCCGCCAGCAGGCCCGCTCCTGACCACAACACCAGACGCGTGTGGAGACTCAGCCGCGGTCGCAGACCGGCTTTGCGAAACAGAGGCGTGGCCTCCCGGTTGCGAAATCGTTTCCTGCACCACGCCCACAGGTCGTGTACCACCGAAAAGCCCAGTCCGCCCATAATGATCAGCACCGTCACCGGCCCCCACACCTGCCAGTGCGTGCCCATGCCCAGAAAACCGTCATCCTGCAGCGAGAATCCTGCATTACAGAAGGCACTGACCGAATGAAAAACGGCCTGCCAGATTCGCTGTGGCAGCGGCAGTTCAGCCCAGAGTCCGATCAGCAGGCCGGCTCCTGCAGCCTCCACGATGACGGTAAACAGCAGAATCGTCAGCAGCAACCGGCGTGAACTCTGCACACTGTCCGCATCCAGCATATCACCCAGCGTCCGAGCTTCTCGAAACTGCAGCCCCCGGCGTCCGCTCAGCACGGCAACAAATGCACCAAAGGTCAGAATACCCAGGCCGCCCACCTGAAACAGCGCGAAAATGATCGCGTGTCCCAGAGGACTCCAGTAACTACCCGTCGGTTCCACAATCAGGCCCGTCACGCAGCTGGCGCTGGTGGCCGTGAACAACGCCACATCCCAGTCAACATTTCTGGGCGCGGAAGCATTCGCCGGGACCGCCCGACAGACCGGCAGCTTCAGCAGCAGCGTCCCCACGGTAATCATCACCAGAAACGACCCCACCAGCATGACGGCCGAATTGTCGGTGCGGGTCGCCAGTCGACGACACGCCGCCAGTGCGCTGAGCGTGGCGGACACCGCCATCATGATCTCTGTCCACACCACCTGCCGCGCCCACCCGGCGCCCGCGATCTGCCCCGACAGACTCAGCGCAACAACGCCGATCACCCAGATTCCGGGTACTGCCAGCCGCATCTCCAGCGCCGTGCGAAACACGCGAGCTTTCGACACCGATACCAGAAAACGTGTCAGCCGGCTGATGGCCAGCCATGCCATCGCCGCAATCACAACAAATGTCAGTTCCTGCGTGCGCTGCGACGACACACCGATGAAACCCGCATGAATCAGCACTGCGACAATGCCGACCACCAGCACCGTCATCTCAACCCGGCGCAGCCGAACCAGCATCCGGCTGCGCTTGTGCTGCGCGAGGCGTTGACTGAGCGGAATGTCGGGACTGGCATCGTCCGGCATGGAACCAGATCTGGACAGGTCAGGTGACTGAAACAATCAGAGCGTGCAGGTTATCGGCCCGCTCCGGTTTTGAATACTGATTGTCAGCCTCGAAGATCATACTGCGATCGGTCGCGGACAGCGGCCACCAACGGGGCCGCGATCAGGACCACGCCTTTTGCAAAACGACGACGACAGGCTGTGAGGAGCGGGCTGTGACAGGCCGCTCCGGCTGGGAGGCGGATTCGCGGGCAGCATACGGACGTCGCAGAGCTGATGTTGGTCCCGGGGCTGAACGAGCCGGGTGGGGCAGAGATTGTTGAATTAAGGGAAACCCGCGGCGTCAGCGAGGGATCTGCGTTGGAAACGCGGATCGTGCATTGCCCCTCGCTGACGCATCGGGTTACCTGATCGCACTTGGAAACGGTCGATCAATAACTGACTGGCTGGTCGCCTTTCGCTCCGCGACAGGGCGCTCTTTCGCGGAGCGAAAGGCGACAATAATTGACCGGACACTCCTTCGTCAACAAGCCGGCAGAGTCAACGGCCGTGTGGTGTCGAAGTCATCGCAGCACCAGCCGGCCGCGACTATCCGCGAGTGCGGCGGCGCCGGCTTCTGCTGCGACGCATCAGAACCACGCGTTCTTCCCATGTCAGTCGGGGCACCGGCTTGATCTTTTTCAGCTGCTTCATCGTTGCGAAACCTGGATGTGAAAGGCGTCAGCTCGCCACGAGTATGCCGGGGCCTCGGGGCAGCTTCCATCAAAAAAAACAAATTGATGAAAGATCCCCGACCAGGTGCCGCTCTCTCAGGCCCGAACGGATGAAATCAGTCGTCCATCACTTCCTGTTCCTTCGCTTCCGCACTCTTGTTCACGATCCCCTCATATTTCCTGGTCAGATCCTGTACCTGATCCTTGGTCTTATCCCGGTCGTCTTCTGTCATCTCTTTGTCTTTTTCAGCCTGATCCGCATGCTTGTTCGCGTCACGGCGAATGTTGCGAATGGAAACGCGTGCTTCTTCGGCCAGTTCCTTGACGCGGCCGGCCAGCTGCTGACGACGTTCGGTGGACAGTGCCGGCACATTCAGGCGGATCACGCGTCCGTCGTTGTTCGGAGCCATCCCCAGATCACTGTTCTGAATGGCCTTGGCAATGTCATCCAGACTGGAAACGTCGAACGGCCGAATCATGATCTGCTGAGGTTCGGGCACACTGACATTGGCAATCTGCTTCAGCGGCGTGGGTGAGCCGTAATAGTCCACTTTGATGGAATCCACCAGTCCTGCATTGGCCCGGCCGGTCCGGATGCCGCTCATTGAGGACTTGAAGTGATCTACCGCTTTTTCCATCCGGTCTTCAGCGTCCAGTAGGATTTCATCCTGTTCCATTGATTCTTTTCCCGTGTAGCCCGTGTAGAAGGTCTGCCTGATCCGGCCGCATCCTAGCTGACAGTATCCGCGGGTTCCACTTCGCCGCAACGGGTTGTTCAGCAGGAGACGTTTTCATGCGCCAGTGTCCAATCCCTGATGAATTCGGCCCGTCTGGCGAAGAAAACACAGGCGATAATGTCGGCTGAACGCCGCCGAAAAACGCCCCGCCGCCGTTCTGGCGGGTCTGCGGGGACGGCCCGACGACGGCAGAAATCCGCCGTTTGGGGAGAACCCGCAGAATCAGAATTTCGCTGGCTAAGCTCTCGCATCAGCACACCCGCTCGTTACAATTCGCGGTATGTATGCGACCGATACAATCCTCACATTCGGCTTTCCGATCGGCAGGCTCGGCGGTGCCAGGTTTCGAGTCAGCTTTCTGTTTCCGGTTGCGGCGATGGCCGTGATCTGGCGGTTTCATGCAGCCGGACAGAGCTGGCCTCAAAGTGTGCAGTTCGGGCTGCTGGCAACAGGGATTCTGCTGTTCAGCGTTCTGGTGCACGAACTGGCCCACCTTGTCGTCGCCCGCTCAACGGGCGGCGAAATGGACGAAATCAAACTCTGGCCACTCGGTGGTCTGGAAGAACCCTACGGTCGTGGCTACTGGCAGGATCATGTTCAGACCATGCTGGCCGGTCCGGTCACGAATCTGCTGCTGTGTCTCAGCTGCCTGCTGACCCTGCCGATTGATCAGGCCGCCACTCTGCTGAACCCCTGGAACATGTTTACGGTCGGCAACAGCGAACTGCTGGTCACCACCGCCTGCCGCATGGCCTTTCTGATCAACCTGACACTGTTTCTGGTCAATCTGCTGCCGATCACTCCTTTTGACGGCGGCGTGCTGCTCAGAACCTACCTGACCTCGCGGTTTGCCGAGATCGAAGGGCGGGATCTGATGGTCAGGCTCGGCCTGATCTTTGGAATGCTCGGCCTGCTGATCGGCTTTGTCCTGGGCTTTGCCTCCGTGGTCGCCGTGTCCGCCGTAGTACTGATTCTCCACCTGCACGAAAACGCAAGATGGTACGAACATTTCGACCAGAGCGATGAACTGTCCGACATCGGCGTCCCGGGCTCGATGTCGGACGATTTTTCCGATTCCTTCAGCATGCGTGAGGACTTCTTCTTTCAGGAGACCGACGAAACGTCTGAGCATGCCGAAGTACTGGACCGCTGGCGCATCCAGCGCGATCAGGAACAACGGAATCTGGAACAGGAAGAACGTCGGCGGGAAGAAGAACTGGTGGACAGCATTCTCGAAAAACTGCACCGTCACGGTCGCGAGTCCCTCAGCAGCCACGATCTGCACCTGCTGAACCGAGTCAGTGACCGCTATCGAGATCGTCAGCAGCACAGCTAAGCCTTCTTCACCACGCAATACCTGGTTCTTCCACCATGCCGTTTCGTTCTTCCACCATCGTTCTGGTTCTGCTCTGCTCGCTTTCTGTCATGGCCGGTTGCAGCGATACGGCCCCCCCGTCTCCGTCGCCCCCGGTCCGCACCGCCGCTGATCCGGCCCCCGAAAAACCGGCTCCTGCAGCCGTGGCCGGGGCAGAACGACAAAGCTTCGACGGCATGGGGTTTGTCATTCCGGCAGACTGGGAAAAAGTACCGCTGTCCCAGTTCCAGATGGGAATTATCTCGGCAAGGTTTCAGATGCCGGAAGCCGGCTCCGAAGTCACGCTCACGCTGTCGCGTTCCGGAGGCGGTCTGGAAGCGAATCTTGATCGCTGGCGCGGTCAGTTTCAGCAGTCACGACCGGAAGTGATGGACTCGATCTCCGTGGCTGGCACCGATGCCACATGGATTGATCTGGAAGGGCAGTATTCAGATTCATTCCGCGGCGTCACGCACAGCGACTGGCGGATGATCGGCATCATCGTGCCATTGCCTGAGCAGGCCTACTTTCTGAAACTGCTGGGCCCGAAAGACGAAGTCGCCGCCGTGGAAGCCGACTTCCGCAGTTTTGCTGAATCCGGACAGATTCAGTAACCGACGCAACTCTGCTGCCACCTGCTGCATTCGCTGCAGCCGAAAAACTCTGCCGCCGCACCCTACACGACAGGACCGTATCACAGTCGGTCGAAATCCTGTCAATCCGTGCACGTCACGTCATCGGTGTCGACGACGACATGCATACTTACCCGCAGTCAGTTCCGCTTCCGGTACGATTTCGGGTAACGAATGTCATGGTCGATCAAACCCCAACTGCGTCTTCACAGCTGCCTGAGAAAACGACGCATGTCCGTCGCACAAAACGCTCTCAGGGCTTCACGCTGATTGAGCTTCTGGTTTCTGTTGCCATCATCGCCGTGCTGATAGCACTGGTGCTGCCGTCGGTGCAGCAGGCCCGCGAAGCAGCTCGGCGAACTCAGTGCCGCAACAACCTGAAACAGATGGGCATTGCCCTGGCCGGCTACCATGATGTACATCGCATGCTGCCGGCAGCCATGATCAATCCGGGCCGGCTGGACAGTTTTTCCTTCTACAGCCACGGAAACCGGGTCCTGAACACCACCGGCTGGGTGTTGCTGCTGCCATACCTTGATCAGTCAAATATTTATCGCAGGTATGACTTCAATCAGTGTTCATCTTCTTCCGCCTGGGGCGGGATGCCGGTCGCCGGAAGCGACATGGCCAATGCCGATGTGACCGGGACAGCCGTCTCTGTGCTGGAATGCCCGAGTGACACCAGTGCCGGTGAAACATCCACGTTCGCCCCGGGAACAACCAGTCTGTACTCACGACGGAATGCCCGGCGTACCAGCTATCTGTCTGCCACGGGCCGATATACGGACTGGGACGTCCCCTGGTGGGAAACCTCGCACGATCTTCGGCGTGGCATGTTCGGCAACAACGCGTCAGCGCGGATGCGCGACCTGAAGGACGGTTCCTCAAATTCAATCGCCATCGGCGAATCGCACGGAGGCGCGACCCGGAAAGTCGAAGACCATTTCGGACCATGGGGGCTGACGGGAACTCATACGTGCTGCCACGGCCGCGTCTTCAGCGACAGCGATACCTCGGTCGATCCGATTCACTTCACAGACCAGCGCTGGGCGCTGAATGCCGCATGGGATGCCTCACAACGCAGCTATGCCTGGGTCTTCAACAGCACACATTCCGGCGGGGCCCATTTTCTGATGGGCGACGGTTCTGTGAAATTCCTGAGTGACACGATCGACTACAGACTGTTCTGCCTGCTGAACTACATTCAGGACAAAGAACCGATCGGCGAATTCTGATCCCCCTCCGGACGAACTCTTTCCGAACTTCCTGACAGGAATGTGCTCAGATGCCCGACAACTCACCAGAATCAAGGCGCCCGCTGAATCCCGGTTCCGACACAAACAGGGCCATTGCCCTGCCACGTTCCCGGATGACGTGGATCGCCATGGCCGGACCGGTCGTCCTGCTGCTGACGATCATTGCCAGCGCCGGACGTCGCCTGCCGCCGGACCACGTTGCCGTCAGTGGCTTTCTGTTTCTGGACGAAGCACCGCTGTGCCATGCAGACATTTTTCTGGTGCCCGCAGACGAAACTGCACGCGGGAAGACGTTCTTCACCAGATCAAACAATTATGGTTTCTACGAAATCGTCGATGGTGCGCCTCAGGGCACCTATCACGTTGTCGTGCGGAAGGCGTTTCCGGAACCTGGCAGTGCCGATCAGACAGACGACGACACCATTTCGCCGGATGAAACCCTGCTGGATGAAGGCCAGCGGCAGGTCATGCTGGCCGCACGGCCGCCGGCAACAACACCGGCACGAACACAGCCGAAGATCGGGGGCGGCGGAAACTCTGAAAGCAGCGTCCGGAAGAGCGTGCCGCTGAAACAACTTCCCGCTGCCTACACAACGGCGGAGCGGACGGTGCTTCAGCTGCACGTTCCGGCAACAGGTAACCTGGATGCACACCTGTTCCTGCATTCAGCAGCGCAAGACACCGTCGCCCTGAACAACGACGGCGCTGCTGCGACCCGATAGGCCACAACAGCACCTGCCGAGAATGATATGGTGAACGCGAATCACCGGCCACCCTTCCGCATCATTTTCGAGCGGGATAAAGTCGGGGTCGCGGCGATCCACAACCAGGCCCGGCATTCACAACCTGCAACCGGCGTTTCCGCTCACCTGCGGGCAGGTCGGGCTACACCAGAGCGTTCACGTGCGGATGTCAGCGACCTATTCAGGCAACCGCCCAAAGGCGACTTTCGGAAATTCGCCCGTGCAGGCCCGCATGAATTCGACCAGATCCAGTTTGTCCTGAACCGACAGTTTCAGCGGAGTCATCTTGTCACTGAGCCAGGCGTTTGGTGTACCACCCTTATTGTAGTGTTCCACCACTTCTTCCAGCGTTCGCAGGCTGCCATCGTGCATGTACGGTGCTGACAGAGCCACGTTGCGGATGGTCGGTGTCTTGAAGGCGCCCTTATCCTTTTCCACTTTGGTCACTTCGAAGCGACCGAGGTCCGGCGAATCGACGTCCATCCCGATACCCAGATTGTGATACTGCTCATCAGCCAGATTGGCTCCAACGTGGCAGTTGCTGCAGCCGACCTTCTTGCTGAAGAACAAATCCTGCCCACGAACGGCACTGGCAGACATCGGGTGCGTTTCGGCCGCCTTCTTCAGTGACAGATACTCAGCATAAAGATCCGGATCGTCGTCCTTCATGTCTTCCAGATCTTCCGGATCCAGCTGTGAGTATCGTTTGTAGGCCTCGCGATAATCATAGGGCGTCGGGCCCGTTACAATGGCCCGTTCGAAGGCCGCAATCGCCATCCCGACGGCGTCGATGGTCACGCCCTGATCAGGAAAGATCTTTTCAAACTGCATTTTGTAACCGGGAATGCCGGCGAGGCCTGCGACGCATGCGTCATGGGTGTGGCCCATTTCGATCGGATTGGCAATCGGCCCAACGGCCTGATCTTCCAGCGTTCCGGCCCGGCCGTCCCAGAACTGCTTGTCACTGAGAATCCGGTTGTAGCTGACCGGCGAATTGCGGCCGCCTTCCTGAGCGTTAATGCCGATGCCGAACCTGGTATGGCGCGAGTAGCCTTCCTGAGGATGGTGGCAGGAGGCACAGCTGACGGTCGAGTCCGCCGACAGCCTGTTGTCGAAATACAGCTGTCGCCCCAGTTCAATTTTGGCCCGTGTCATCGGGTTGGATTCCAGCCCTTTGATCTGAGTCTGTCCCAGACTCAGCCCCAGCGGCAGTTGCACGTCCAGGACAACGTGATTGGCCGGATTGTCCAGCCAGGTCCTGATCTCCTTTATCGACACGGGACCATCGCCCGGGATTCCGGCGGTCAGCGAATCCTCACCCAGAGTTACTTTGGTGGCCTCGGCGGCAACCGCACTATGGGAGACAGTGGCGACCAATGCCGCCATCAGAAACAGGTTTTTCATGTCGACCCCTTGACACGTAGAATTGCGGAAAATTTGCTCCAGCGGCCCATTCTAAGCCTCTGGACCAAAGATTCCAGGCAGCAGGACGTCTGTCTTCTGCCGATTGGCCCTGAATGAGCTTGCCGTGGTCGCAGACACCGGTATCCTGCCGAAGCGGCTCCGCCTCCGGAGCACAGCCCGTTTTCATGCGTCTTTTCTTTCAAATCCAGCATGTCCGCTTCCTCGCACTCATCAACTGTTCATGATCGCTCGGCTGCCGCCGCCGCGACGGATCCGATCGTCAATATCGCCGCCTACCGGTTTGTCCGCCTGACGGACCTTGAGCAGCGGCGTCATGCCCTGCGCAAGGTTGTAGACCAGGTTGATCTGCGCGGCACGATTCTGCTGAGTCCTGAAGGCATCAATCTGTTTCTGGCCGGTGCTCGACCGTCAGTGGATGCGTTTCTGGAATTCCTTCGCCGCGATCCGCTGCTGGCCGACATCGAGGTAAAGGTAAGCCTCAGCGAATATCAGCCGTTCAATCGCATGCTGATCAAGATCAAGTCAGAGATCATTGCCTTCGGAATCGACGGAGTGGACCCGATTACCCGCAGTTCTCCAAAACTGCCTGCCACCGATCTGAAGAAATGGCTGGACGAAGGCCGCAAAGTTCATCTGCTGGATACACGCAACAACTACGAGATTGAGGTCGGTACATTTGAAAATGCCATCCCGGCCGACATTGACAACTTTCGTGACTTTCCGGAAGCGGTCGAGCGGCTTCCGGAAGACATGAAGGACGAACCCATCGTGATGTTCTGTACGGGCGGCATCCGCTGCGAAAAGGCAGGCCCCTTCATGCAGCAGGCCGGATTCAAACATGTGTTTCAGCTGGACGGCGGCATCCTGAAGTACTTTGAGGAATGTGGCGGCGATCATTATGACGGAGACTGCTTTGTCTTTGATCAGCGCGTCGCCGTGGACCCGTCGCTGAAGGAAACCGACTATACCCAGTGCTATGTCTGTCAGGAAGTCGTCTCGCCGGAAGCTCAGCAGTCAGAAAAATACGTCGCCGGCGTTTCCTGCCCGCGCTGTTTTCGTGAACCGGAAGCCCTGCTGGTCGATCGGCTGTGTCAGCGAAACGCCCGGCTGGCCGCCATTGTCTCTCCGCTTCCCGGCAGCCAGCCCTATTTCAACAGGCGGCCGCTGAATGTACCGCAGCGTTTCGACGGATACACATTGCTGGATTTTCTGTCGTCCTGGCACCCGCAGGTGCCCCGCGAGGAATGGCGACGAAAAATCACTACCGGTGAAGTCGTACCGGGACAGCGCTACGGTCGTCGTCGGCGCCGCATGACGTCCGCCGAGGAGCCGGTCCCGCTGTCACCGGAACGCATCGTCCGCGGCGGCGAACGCTTCGAAAACCTGCTGCCGGGAACGGTGGAACCGGATGTCAGTGCCGACGTCCGCATCGTGTTCGAAGACGATCAGTTTGTCGTCGTCAGCAAACCTGCACCGCTGCCGCTGCATCCGTCGGGACGTTTCAACCGCAACACACTGCAGTATATGCTGGATCAGTTGTATCGACCGGAACATCCACTGCTGGTGCATCGACTGGATGCCAATACATCCGGGGTGCTGGTGCTGTGTCGCAAGCGAAATGTGGCGAAGGCTGTTCAGCCGCAGTTTGAAAAGCGAACGGTGAACAAGACCTATCTGGCTCGAGTCGTCGGAAGCCCGCCGTCGGACAATTTCGAGTGTCACTCCCCGATCGAATCACAGCCCGGCCCCGGCGGCCTGCGGCTGATTGCACAGAACGATGGTCTCACCGCCAGCACAGAATTTCGCGTCCTGCAGCGTTTCGATGACGGAACATCGCTGCTGGAAGCAAAACCGCTGACCGGACGAACCAACCAGATCCGCCTGCATCTGTGGCATCTGGGATATCCGATCGTCGGCGACCCGGCCTGCCTGCCCGACCATCAGACCGGCAGCAACGTAACACTGAAGGTCACAGATCCTGCGATGTGTCTGCACGCGTCCAGTGTCTCGCTGCACGATTGCAACGGCGAACTGCGAACCTTCAGCGTGCCGTCACCAGCATGGGCAGACTTCAGCTAAAACGCGACTATTGTGCAAACAGCCGGCGCACCGGCTGGAATATTTTCTGCCAACGAGGACGTGACTGTGAAGACGATATTCCTGCTGGCTGTCCTTGCCGGACTGATGGCCGTGGATCAGCCGCGTGTTGCGGCACAGATACGTGACTCTCCCAACGTCATTCTGATCATGGCCGATGACCTGGGTCTGGGTGATATTTCGCCGACGAATGCCGACTGCCAGATCAAAACACCCAACCTGCAGAAGCTGGCCGATGAAGGCATCACTTTTCTGGATGCTCATACGCCGAGTTCGGTCTGCACGCCCACGCGTTACGGACTGCTGACCGGTCGTTACAACTGGCGTTCCCGACTGGACAAAGGCGTCCTGAGCGGCACCAGCGAGCATCTGATTCCGGCGGATCGGCCGACGCTGGGCCATCTGATGAAAAAGGCGGGCTACCACACCGCCATGATCGGCAAATGGCATCTTGGCTGGGACTGGGCGAAGAATGGCAAACAGATTGATTTCACCATGCCGGTCAAAAACGGGCCGGATATCAATGGCTTCGATCAGTATTACGGCCACTGCGGCTCACTGGACATGCCTCCTTATGTCTGGGTCGACACCGGCCGGATTACCGCCCCGCCTGATCGGACCGAGGGCAAGACCAGGGAAGAAGCTCCGTATGGCTGGTACCGCAAGGGCAAAATCGGAGCCGACTTTCATATCGATCAGGTCCTGCCTCATCTGTTTGACAAGTCCAGAAGCTATGTAAAAGAACGATCTGCCGCCGCCCAAAAAGGTAAGCCGTTCTTTCTTTATCTGCCGCTGCCGGCACCTCACACGCCCATCGTCCCCGTCCCGCCGTTTAAGGGTGCGAGTCGCATCAATCCGTATGCGGATTTTGTCATGCAGATTGATCACCACATGGGAGAGCTGCTGACGCTGCTCAAAGAGCAGGGCCTTGAGAAGAACACGCTGGTGATTTTCACCAGCGACAACGGGTGCTCGCCCCAGGCAAACTTCAAGGTGCTGAAAGAAAAAGGACACGATCCGAGTGCCGGCTTTCGAGGACACAAGGCGGACATTTACGAAGGCGGGCATCGTGTTCCTCTGCTGGTCCGCTGGCCGGGCATCATTCAGCCGGGACGCCGGACCCACGTTTTGACCTGCCTGACCGACATCTATTCGACGCTGGAATCGATTGTCGGTCAGCCGCGCCAGCCACTGGGCGGTGAAGACGGCTTCAGCCTGCTGCCCGTGTTCAAGGGTGCCGATGCTTCCGGCCGAAACACGCTGATCAGTCATTCCATCGGCGGCAGCTTTGCGATTCGTCAGCATGAATGGAAACTCTGCCTGTGCGCCGGCAGCGGCGGCTGGAGTGCTCCTCGGGAAAATGTGGCCCGCGAACAGAAACTGCCACCGATGCAGTTGTACAACCTGCAGGACGATCCGGCTGAGCAGCATAACCTGGTCGATACACACCCGGACAAAGTACAGGCACTTATCAGCCTGCTGGAACAACAGGTGTCTGATGGCCGCTGCACGCCCGGAACGAAAGTCAGCAACGACCGAGCGGTCTCGTTCCGACCGAAGTCAGACCGTTAGCCGTTCTGACGACGGGTTGTGCAGAAGCCTGAGAACCAACGGAACAAACGGAGTGGCGATTCACTCGACAGCCTGATGAACCCGCTGGCGTTGCGATCAGGGCTGTCAGCGTATGACTCGAGGAATGCGGATGGCCTTGCCGACGCGCAGCTGGTCCGGGCTGGACATGCGATCCTTGTTGGCTTCATAGATCTCACGGTAGCGAGTATGCGAGCCGAGAAACTTCTCGGCAATGCCCGACAGCGTGTCACCAAATCGGACCGTGTATTCGTCGTACTCGATGTGCGGCGTGCGAGCCGGATCAGTGGCAGCCTCTGATGGCGTTTCGCGGCCTGCACGTTCCTCCGGATCATCGCCCTGACGGCCGGCGACGTCGCCACTGGTTCCTGCTGACGCGGGTGGCCTGCCCGAATTGCTCAGCAGGTCCTGCGGCGGTTCAAAATCCAGCGGACCTGCGGGTCGACGGTCGGTCGTGTCCGGCACAACGTCCGTCTCACGCCGGACGGGGATGGGAACCGATCCGACACTGGAATCATGCTGGCTCAGGATCTCTTCCAGCCTCAGGTGAGCGTCCTCTGATTCGTCAGCCGGCTTCGCATCCGTGTCCAGATAAACGGCGACATCGCGTTCCCGCAGTCGCTGGTTCAGTTCGTCTTCGCGACGCACCGTGAGCGCATCCTCCTCCACCGGTTCGTTGCGAAAGAACAATGCCGCCACGACACCGACCAGAAGAATCCCCATTGCAATCCCGATTTTTCGGTCCGGATGCATACCTGTCTTGCGTTCGAGTTTACGGACAACCGGCGGAAACTGCCGAAACAGCCCTTCCACATCGACTTCGACAGTCACGATCGGATTCGTGAACAAATCTCAGGGATTCCGGACGTCCCGACACATGTCGTGCGGCTTCTACGCACAACAGGGATAAGATAAGCTGATCCTGATCGGCAAAATTGTCGGGGCGGGGCTGAAGCTCCGGAGTATCCGCTGGCCAGGCCAGATTTCGAATGATCAGCTGATGGTCCGGATACTTCTGGTGGAGCATGGTCTCGAAGTAGCCGAACAGCTGAGATCGATCGATCAGCGTGTTCCCCACCAGCGCGATTCTGGCTCCTTTGTTCAGCTTCAGCGGCAGCTGCGTCGTCGCCGGCTCAGCCCGTTCGGGGCAGGGAACGATCTGCGCGTAGATACCGTATTTCAGGTACTCCGGATCTTCTACAACATCCGGACGGCTGCCGGGGTTGTTGCGCGCATCCTTATTCTTTTTGCTGACCTGACTTTCAGACTTCTTCTGTGACGCACGAACAGCAGATTCTTTCTGCAATGGACGGTTGTCACCAGCCGATGTCTGCTGCATTGCCGAGAGGCCGCAGACAACAACCAGGATCAACCGGAAAAGGCTTGTCGCAGGCCTGCGGCCGGAAATCAGCTCTTCGGGTGCCGGGCACAGCAGGCTCCCGGCATTTTTTTTCCCGCGCATTGCGAAATGCCCATCGCCGGATTCGTGCCCATCTGAAAAGAAACTTCCTGGGTTGGCCTCAAACCAGGTTTGAACAAACAGTGTGGAAACACACACGTTTTACTCAGCAACATGCTCACCCTCAGTACCCCGGACCGTCTCAATTTGATTCTCAGGTGACAATCAGCTACTTCTGCTTCGGGGATGCGGCCGGCAGACAAGACGGCACTGAGGCGAATCGATAAGTTACGCCCCGAAGCGATGGAACACAAACGCTCGAAGCGTCCTGGATTCTGTTGTGCCCGAGTCCTCCGGAATCGACTCAGCCGCCGTTGGCAGTTCCCTGTCCGGCCGTGCCCCGTCTCTCCGGTCATTCTTTCACCGTCATGGGCATTTTCTGAAAACCCTGGATCGAATTAAATGGCTGAATTACGCCTTGATCTTGATGTGATGGAACGCAATGCGCAGCGGATCGCCACCGAAGTTGCAGCGCTCGGAAAACAGTGGCGGCCGCATGTGAAGGCTCACAGCCAGCCTCGCATTGCCCGGACCATGATTGAGCTGGGCGCCATCGGGGTGACAGCCGCGACGGTCGCGGAAGTCGAAGTCATGGCCGAGGCCGGAATACCATCGGCGCTGCTGGCGCACCTGGCCGTCCGTGACTCAGAACTGGACCGCCTGGCGGCGGCCTCACGAAAGATGTCGCTGCTGGTAACCATTGACCACTTTGTCCATGCTGAACGGTACTCAGCGGCAGCCGCCAGAAACGGGGTCAGCTTCAATGTGCTGGTCGACATTGACATCGGCATGCGCAGAACGGGAACCCGCCCTCGCGTCGAAGCCGCTCAGCTGGCCGCCGCCGCGGCGGAACAGCCGGGTGTTTCGGTGGCCGGAATCATGGGCTACGAAGGACATCTGCTCACCATCCCCGACCCCGGGGAAAAGAAGGAGGCCATCTTTGAAGCCATGAACATGCTGCAGCAGACGCGGGATACCATGCTGGACCAGGGAATGTCCTGCGATATCGTCAGTGCCGGCGGAACCGGCTCTTTCTGGATCACCGGGCAGCACCCGGCCGTCACGGAACTGCAGTGCGGGGGAGGCGCCTTCGGCGACCTGTTCTACCAGAAAGCCTGTGGACTGCAGAATGTGGAATCGGCACTCACGGTTGAGGCCGATGTCGTGTCTCGTCCGTCACTGACTCAGGCAATCGTCAACTGCGGTCGCAAAGCCATCAACCCGGCCGTTTTTCCGCCGGAAGTCATCAGCGTTGACGGAGCAACGGTCGAATGGCTCAGTGCTGAACACACCGTGCTCTCACTGGAAGGACCAGCCCGGGACCTGAAAATCGGCGACCGGATCACGCTGGCCGTCGGGTACTCAGATCATTCCATTCTGATGCACCGCGAGATTCAGATTTACCGTGGCGGGGAACATGTCGATACCTGGCCCGTGATTCGCCGCTCCTGAACGGCCTGCAGGATCCACAGCCAACGGCGGGGAATGCGAATTCGCCCACACCAGTGGCTGGATGACCAACCGACAAGTCGTCACAATGGTCGCTCGATCAGACTCCGTTCTGACGGCTGGTGTCAGAAAGGGAATGGCTGAATCTTCGTGACCCGATCCCCGTGCGATTCGGCCCAAGTGATCGGCAATCGGCAGGCGAAAACGGAAAGTTCCCGACGTGACTGACGGCTCACACTACACAGTACTGGCAAGACGGTTTCGGCCTCAGGCATTTGACGATGTCGTGGGGCAGGAACACGTGGCTCAGGCACTGCGAAACGCCATTCGATCCGGGCGCGTTGCGCACGCATATCTGTTCACGGGAGCCCGGGGGGTCGGCAAGACGTCGACCGCCCGTATTCTGGCCAAAGCCCTGAACTGCCCGAACGTGCAGGACGGTGTGCCGTGCAACGCCTGCGAGATCTGCGATGGTATTTCCGCAGGCAATGACGTGGATGTGCTGGAAATCGACGGGGCCTCAAACCGCGGTATCGACGACATTCGTTCGCTGCGAGCCAATGTCAACGTGCGGTCGATGAGAACGAAATTCAAGCTGTACATCATCGACGAAGTGCACATGCTGACCCGTGAGGCCTTCAATGCACTGCTGAAGACTCTGGAAGAGCCGCCCCCGAACGTGAAGTTTGTGTTCTGTACCACGGAACCCAACAAGGTTCCCGACACCATTCTTTCCCGCTGCCAGCGTTTCGACTTCAGCGCCATCGGCGAAGCTTCTATTGGCCAGCGACTGAAGGAAATCGCGACCGCCGAGGGCTTTGTGGTCGACGACGAAGCGGTCGAACTGGTGGCACGACGTGCGCGCGGTTCAATGCGGGACAGCCAGTCACTGTTTGACCAGCTGCTGGCGTTCAGCGACGGCACGATCAAAGCCGAAGATGTTCACCGGATGCTGGGAACGGCCAGCGACGACATGCTGGTAACGCTGTTTGAAGCGATCACTCAGCACCGGCCAGGTGAAGTTCTGAACTCTCTGGAAGCGGCACTGAATTCCGGGGTGCAGGCCGGAGAACTGCTGGATCAGTGCGTGGGATATGTGCGAGACCAGATGATCACGCTGGCGGGCGGCGCGTCGGTTCCGTTGTGCAGTGTGGGAGGCAGCCGTCGGGAAACCGTGCAACAGCAGGCCGAGGCGCTGGGTCTGCCCAATGTCATGGCCGCCTTTCAGATTCTGTCGGAAGCCAAAGGACGGATGTTGCGGAGTACATTCGCCCGAATTCTGCTGGAAATGGCATTGGTTCAGATTTCGTTGCTTGAGAACCTGACAGCCATCAGCAGCCTGCTGTCGGGTAAACTGCCGGCCCTGCCGGATCAGGCCGCCGGCAATGCCACCGGCGGCGCGACCGCCGCGGGCGTTCCGGCACAGCAGACCGAAGCCGCAGAGGCTGCAGAAAAAAAAAATTCCCCCGAAACAGCTGAACTAACGAACACTGGTGCTGCCACCGCCCAGGACAGCGGGCCTGAGCTGGAATTTGCACCTGAGAACGCAACTCGTATTCTGGCTGAAGTTGTTGCGGAAACAGGCTTTACGCTGTCTTCGGCCCTGAAGGCAATCAAGTCAATAGCAATTTCCGGGCCAAACGGGCTAGAAATACAGCTCGACGCGTCCTATGATTTCCAGCGTCGAGTGATTGAGCAGCCGGAGAGTCGGTCTGCCATCCAGTCGATTGTGGCTCGTTTAACGGGCGTGGATCCCGTCGTAACGCTGACTCTGGTGGCTGGCGTTTCGCCGGAAGGCAAGTCCACGTCGGCGGATCCGAAACCGGTGGTTCCAGCCAGAACGGCTGAAAGCAGAACAAAGCCACCGGCTCAGGTCAAAGGACCGTCACCGCTGCGGATTCGTGAGGATATTGACCCGGAGCAGGATGCCTTTGTTCAGCAGGTCGTCGAAACTTTCGGAGCGAAGGTCGTGCGAATTACGGACGCCCCGGCGCGACGACAGGCGACGGAAGAGGATGGACCATAGCGATTCCGGTTCGTTTCAGAATCAGGCAGTGTCTGGCAGCAGCAGAACAAAGGATTTCCGGATGTTCGATCAATTAAAAAATCTTGGCAACATGATGGCTCAGGCGAAGCAGCTGCAGGGTCGGATGGCCGAGGCCAAAGAAAAGGTGAGCACGTTGCGGGTGGAGGGGATTGCCGGCGGCGAGATGGTGCGTGTGGAAGCCACAGGCGACATGAAGATTGTCAGTGTGCGGATTGATCCGGCCCTGATGGAAACGCAGGATCGCGAGATGATGGAAGAACTAATCGCGGCGGCCACCAATCAGGCGTTGCAGAAGGCCCAGGAAGCGGCCGCAGAAATGATGTCTGAGATCGCTGGCGGGTTGAATATTCCCGGACTGGGAGACGCGCTGTCAAAGATGGGCTTAAGTGGCCAGTGAATCAGAAGTGCCGGAGACCGGAAGTTCGCTGAACAGGTTGCCGGTCACGACCGGTCATGGAAAAGGTTTCGAAGGACACAGGGATGGCAGGAGCAAAAGCAGATTATTCAGACCATCCCTACGGCCCCAGCGTGGCGCGACTGATTGATGAATTCAATCGCCTTCCCGGAATCGGCCGGAAGTCGGCAGAACGACTCACCAATCATGTACTTTCATGTTCGGCAGCCGATGCCAATGCGCTGGCCGATGCGATTCGGAACGTCAAGACTTCGGTGCACCGCTGCAGCAGCTGTTTCAATCTGACAGAGGGTGACGTCTGCAGTCTTTGCCAGGATCCTCGGCGTGATCCGAAGATCATCTGTGTGGTGGAACAGCCGAAGGATGTAGTGGCGCTGGAATCCAGCGGCGCGTTTACGGGACGGTATCATGTGCTCGGCGGGCGGATTGCCCCGCTGGAAGGAATCGGGCCGGAAAACCTGACGATTCACCAGCTGGTCAAACGCGTCCGGCGGGACGGCGTCAGAGAACTGGTCATGGCCACCAATCCAACGCTGGAAGGCGACGGAACCGCACTGTTCATCACCAATCTTCTGGAAGACGACGACGTCAGAATCACAAGGCTGGCTCGCGGAATCGCGTCCGGCAGTGTGCTGGAATTCGCCAATCGCGAAATGCTGGCGGACGCCCTGCGGGGACGTCAGTCGTTTTGAAACAAGTCAACTGGTTCTTCAGACAAGTTCATCACTTTCGTGTGACGGTGATGGCCCGCAGCGGGAAACCTGATTTCGAATTGTTTGGCAGGCTGACATATCGTGACCGCGATGAGTCAGGGACGTGTTCGGTTTAAATCATGCACCTGAATATTTCTCAGCAGATGAAGATGAGCCAGCAGATGAAGCTGGCTCCGCGGATGATCCAGTCGATGGAGATTCTGCAGCTGAATATGATGGCTCTGAACGACCGTATCGAGCAGGAACTGGTGGAAAATGTCACGCTTGAACTGGTAGACAAGGAACGCGACCAGCCGTCGAACGAACCGGATGTCGTCATCACCCCCGACGACCCGAAGGAAGCACGCGAACTCAAGAAGGACGTCGAAGAACGCGAACTGGTTGCCGAGAGCGACAGCAACAACGAATCAGACTTCGAGCGGCTGCTCGAAATCTCATCAGAGTGGCCGGAAGACAACGTCGGTTTCGGCGGAGCATCGCCGTCGGCCAACCAGGTGTCAGACAGCATGGATCGTCAGCACGATGCCATGGCCAACATGACAGCGCGTCCGCAGTCCCTGCACGAATACCTGCTGGAACAGTTTTCCTTCAATTCGGTCGGCGAATCATCGCGGCAGTTCGCTGAATACCTGATCCAGCATCTGGATCACAACGGCCGGCTGCAGAGCCTGCTTCCGGAAATCTGTCAGCAGTTTAATCGCGTCTACGACCAGCACCTCACCAACGAACAGGCCGAAGAGGTGCTGAAGATGATTCAGCAGCTGGACCCGCCCGGCGTGGGCGCCCGCGATTACAGTGAAATGCTGCTGCTGCAGATCACGGACAACATGCCGTTTCACGAAGTCATGCGGGTGCTGGTTCGGGACCACCTGGAAGATATTGCCTTCAATCGTCTGCCGATCATCCAGAAGGCCACCGGGTACAGCCTGGACATGATCAAGGTCGGCATCGAGCAGATCCAGACGCTCAATCCCTATCCCGGGCGAGGTTTCGAACAGCGACCGGTGCAGCGAGTCACCCCGGACCTGGCTGTCGAAAAGGATGACAGCGGCAAGTACGTGGTGCGACTGCTGGACGAATACGTTCCGGAACTGCGGATCAGTCCTCGATACATCAAGATGCTGAAAGCTCAGCCCACGCCCGAAACACGAGAATGGATCAAGAAAAAGATCGAATCCGCTCGGTGGCTGATTGAATCGATCGAACAGCGTTACAGCACCGTCAAGAAAGTGGCTCAGGAAATCGTCGATCACCAGCAGGAGTTTCTGGAAAAAGGCCCGGAGTATATCTCACCGCTGAAGATGCAGCAGATCGCCGACCGCGTGGGCGTCCATGTCACCACGGTATCCCGGGCCGTGGACGAAAAATGGATTCAGACGCCGCGCGGCCTGTTTCCCCTGAAGCGTTTCTTCGGAGGGGGCACGCAGACCGCAGATGGGGAAGAAGTGGCGTGGGACACCATCCGCATCAAACTGCAGGAACTGATTGACGAGGAGGACAAGTCCAAACCACTGAGTGACGATGCACTGGTTGATGAACTCGGCAAACAGGGCCTGAAACTGGCCCGCCGCACCATCACTAAGTATCGCAAGCAGATGGGAATTCCCAGTTCCCGGCAGCGACGCGAATACTAGTCGCGAGTCAGCCTGCCTTCTTCCAGCCACTGACACAGCCGCTCGGGGACGTTCACTGCGCAGGTCTTCTGCAGTGCACGCCACCCCGGCACGGCATTTACCTCAATCACCGACGCCTGACCATCGGCGTCAAACATCAGGTCCACGCCGGCGAACTCGCAGCCCGTCACCCGTGCGGCTCTGACGGCCAGATCCAGTTCCTGGTCGGTTGGCAGCCATGGGCGGGCCGTGCCGTTCTGGGCCGCATTCGCCCGAAAGTCTCCCGGGGCCGCCTGACGTTTCATCGAGGCCACCGGATGGTCACCCAGCAGCAGAATACGGATATCTTCTGAGTTGCCGGTGATAAACCGCTGCAGATAAATCGACGCATTCAGCCGCTCCAGCGTGCGAAAGGTGCGCAACGCCAGTTCCGGATGGCTGACTCGCAGAATTCCTCGACCCTCGGCCCCGAACAACGGCTTGACCACCACGTCACCACCAAGACGGTGAAACGCTTCCAGCGCCGTCTCGCTGTCTTCACAGACGACGGTGTCGGGCACAGGAATCCCGGCCATTGCCAGCTTCTGCGAGGTCAGATACTTGTCGACCGCACATTCGAGAGCCTTTGGTGAATTGACGATCCGGACACCCAGATCCGCCAGACCGCCCAGCAGATCCATCCGCGCGACCACCTGTTCCAGCGATCCCGGCGGCATGGTCCTGACGATCAGCACATCCAGCGTCGCCAGATTCAATTCATCAATCAGCAGCGCCACCCCACCGGTGCGCAGTTCCGCCCGCATCCGCGGAAACTGCAGAGGAAACGCCTGATGTCCGCGGGCCGCAGCGGCGGTGCACAGCTGCTGGACATACCAGCTGCCGTCGTTTCCGAGAATGCCGACACGCATGCGATTACAGCCCGAACGATGCGTGCAGCAGTTCCGGCAGTTTCCGGCCGAACCGAAAACTGTGTCCACTGGTCAGGTTATGAAAAATCACCACCGCCGGGCTGAACAGATTCTTGTCCAGTGCATAGAAATCATGGTTGGCCTGCTGGAACAGGGTCAGAAACGGCTGCCCGTGCGCATCGCTGGAACTGGAAGGTGTCCGCGGACCGAATTCTTCAATCAGATCGTCGTCGCACTGCACCCACAGATTGACGGTACTGCCGTAGAGAATGGAATCGTTGGTGCGTCCGATCCCTTCCAGATCGTTCTTTGCGACCGGCGGCAACGGGGCCGCACCGGTGCCACTGACCACACAGTCCACCGGAAATTTCAGTTCGTGCAGTTTGTGCATCGCCGTTTCGACAGATCTCGCCACCACCTGCATCGTGCCGGCCTGTGACGCCGTGGGGGCCACTGCCAGAAACAGGTCGCGATGGTGCCCGATCCCCTGACGTATCACGTCGACGGCCGATGGCGAGGGCAGGGCTCCGGCTTCCAGCACGCCGGCACACGACGGACTTTCGTCACTGCCAGGAAATTCGCGAAACAGTTCTTCCAGCCCGGCCGTCGACCGCATGGGCCCGGACCCCATGGCAAAAAAATCATCCGTGGCAATCTTCCAGCCGGCATACTGAGACAACAGGCACGCTTCCAGCGGATGATCGGTGGTGACAAACACCTGCGGCAGGGCAATTTCGTCCGCGGCGGCCTGCAGCTGTACGCGTCCCAGCCCCGCCATACAAAGGCGGGACAGCATCAGCCCCGCCGCCAGGCCGCCGGGTGTCGTGACACCAAAATCCAGAACCGCCACTCCGTCAGCCTCGCTGCAGCTGATTCGAAGTTCGGCCGCGGCGGCCATCGATTCACGAGCCAGTGCGACGGCCCGTTCGTTAAGCTTTTGAAACGGATACATATTGACCGGGCCGGTTTCTGTCTGGCAGCTTGCAGGGGATTCGCGCAATGGTCTCCGGGACGCATCGCACGGCATCAATCGGACGGAAGTCTAGCAATCCCTGATCCGGTCGCCAGCGGCGGCATTCTGATTCTGGTTTCGATATACTTCGGCAGCTGAACGACTAAACGGCCGCCTGCAGGGAGATCTGAACGTGGGTACCTCGACAACACTGCTGAACACGGCGAATTTCACGGGCCGCGTGGAATGGATCGGCATCGCCCGCATTTCTGGCGGGGCGGTCGAGCCGCAGGCGACCGTGGAACTGGTGGAAAATGGCGGCATCGTGGGCGAACATCATTATCGCCGGAACAGCCGTTCGAAACGGCAAGTGACGCTGATTCAGCGCGAACACATGGACGTGGTGGCAGCGCTGCTGAAGAGGGAGTCGATTGCTCCGGAAGCCCTGCGACGGAATATCGTGGTTTCTGGCATCAATCTTGCGACACTGCGAGATCGGTCGTTTTCCATCGGCGGCGCGGTGCTGACTGGTACGGGAGACTGCCCGCCATGTGCAAGAATGGAACAAAATCTGGGTGCCGGGGGCTACGCCGCCATGGTCGGCCACGGCGGTATTACGTGTGTGGTGGCTGAAAACGGCGTGATCACGACGGGCGACTCTGTCCGGGCAATGAACGGCGCCGATGTCTAGTATTTTTCACAGCGTGTTGGATTCTCGCCTCATGCACGTCTGCTGAATCGTTCACGCGTTGTATTTTCGACAGATTGCGTCGAATAATCACCCTCTGAACGGTGTAAACTGTAGGGAATCGGTTTTCAGCCAGATCCGCGTCCTGAAAATCTCTGGTGCCGGCTTTTTTTTTGCGGAAACAAGTGACAGCGAAAACAGGGCACGGCGGAAATCGGCCCAGAAATGACGGGCCCAGGCACTTCACTTAACCTTGGTTGACAGACAAGACCAGCAGCAGGGATGCTGAATCAAAACGGAAATCACCCCACGAGTTCACGATTCACACGGGTTCACGGTTCAAACGGGGCAGATCAGAACGGTGCGAATGTTGTCACGGTTTCTCAAGTCTTTGCACTTCAGTCGTCGGACGCGGCGCGGTATCCAGAGCCGCCATTCGCGCTGCGCTGAGCTGCTGGAAACACGACAATTTCTGAGTGCCGTCACAATTCAGCTGGCAGCGGCAAACGACACCACCATCTACCAGGCAGACCCGGACGTCAGCAACGGCGGCGGCGAATTCATTCTGGCGGGTGGCGGCACGCGAGGACTGGTCCGATTCGATGTCAGTGCGGCCTCCATCCCGGATGGAGCAACGATTATCGACGCTGTCCTGTCGATGAATGTGGCGGATTCCGTCGGCGAATCCGCAACGGTGTCCGTGCATAGGGTCACGACCTCGTGGGGCGAATCCGGGTCGAATGCCACCGGTGATGAAACCACGGGAGCGCCGGCCGAAATCTTTGACGCAACCTGGCTGTATGCATCGTACGATGGCCAGCTCTGGACTGCGGCTGGCGGTGATTATGCAGCAGCATCAGCAGCAACGCTGGTCGGCGGAATTGGTGCTTACGACTGGTTCGGCGGCGGACTGATTGACGACGTCCAGAGCTGGATTGACGACGCCGCCTCGAATTTTGGCTGGCTGATCGATCTCAGCGGATCAGCGATCAAATCATTCGTCAGCAAAGACGGGCCGGATGCAGGGCTGTCACCGACGCTTGAAATCACCTACGAAGAACCACCAGCCCCTCCGGCAGTGGTGGAAGGACGTCTGTGGAACGATCTGAACGCTGACGGAATTCAGACGGATGCCCTGCTGTCGAACCTGAAGCTCACGATCACCAACGGCAATACCTGGTTCAACGGCTTCGGTGGCAGAGAACACTGGTTCCTGTCGTCCGTCACGAACCGCTGGTACTTTCTGACGGAAGACGGAACACTCACCAGGTGGTCGGGCGTCGGACGATCGCTGACCGGCACCGTCGTGGGAACCGTCGACCCGAAGTTCTATCTGGAGCCCGGTCTGGTCGTGAACAGCGTGGGTTCACCCGAACCATGGCTTGACGACTGGACAGTCGAACTGCTCAATGCCGAGCAGACGGTGGTCGCCACCACTCGAACAGCAGGTCGCGACATGAATCTGGACGGCGTGATCGATCCAACGACGGAAGGTGGCTGGTATCGATTCGTGGTTGACGACGATGCTGAGTACACGGTGCGACAGGTGGTTCCTGAGGGCTGGAAAGAAAACGTTCGAATTACCTACGATTTTTCGACGCCGAACGAACAGGGCGTGGGGGCTCTGGATCTCCGCCGGCGGAATTCATACTTCGAAAACTCAGGCGGGCTTGGCGAAAAATGGGTATTCAGCGACCAGACAGGCTGGTACTTCATTACGCCGGCTGGCGCTTTGTATCGCTGGAACGGTGTCCGGATCACGGCCGAGGCTCCGCTGACCGGATCATTGATCGGCAATCCCGGGCCGGAGTTCTTTGAAAACCCGGAGCTGCTGAGCAGCTACAGCCCGGGCGGTACGGACCCGCGTCGCGATGATGCGCGGACCGATTTTGGCAACCTCCAGGCCCAGACCATCCGCGGTCGGGTCTGGCTGGACTTCTATGCCAACGGAATTCGCGATCATGACCTGGAGACCCGCGAGTATGCGGCTGAACTGCTGACGGACGGGTCGGCATGGTTCTTCGATGCGGACAACGATGACTGGTACATCATCGACACGTTCGGACAGCCTTCCTACTGGGGACCGCATTCCGCTATTCCCTGGGACGAGTTTCTCGAATCAGGACCATTCCTAAGTACCGAGCCATGGCTCAATGGTCGCACGGTGGAACTAATCGATGATCAGGGCAACGTGGTCGACAGTACCGTGTCGCAAAGCATCGACCTGGATGAAAACGGGAAGATCGACTTCGAGACAGAACGGGGCTGGTACGTCTTCGAAGATGTACCGCTGGGACAATACACCATCCGCACCGTCGTGGACGAAAACTGGACTCAAACTGCCCCGATTGACAGTAATCAGATGCTGGCGGCTGAACTGGACAGCCAGCTGGGACTGCGGACAACGTCCAATGACTTCAGAAACTGGGGTGGACTGAACGAACGCTGGATCATTGACGCCGCAAAGAACTGGTACTACATCCTGCCTGATGGAAGTCTGTATCGGTGGGACGCCACCAGCTCAGCAGACAACGGCGGGCTCCGGGGCACGCTGGTCGCCCGCCTGTCACCGGATCATTACATCCGTCTGAACCTGTTGACAGAACCCGATTCATCCGCCGTGATGATCGCGCTGGACGGACAGTCCGATCCGGCCGAGCTGCTGTTTGGCAATCACCGGCTGCTGGGCGAACTGCTGTAGCAGAACTCGCCAGAGTTTCGGTTGATGGATGAGAAGACGCGAGCACCGGCCCACTGTCAGGACACCGGCGATTCCAGCACTTTCGCAGATTCGATGACGGCCGGTGTTTCCGGGCGGTCCTGGCGATCGGTGGGCAGACTGCCGATCCTGCGCACGACAGCCAGGCTTTCGTCGTCGGCCGTGCGGCCGAAAGCGGTGTACTGATTGTCCAGATGCGTGTGAGCGCCAAGGCAGATGAAGAACTGCGATCCCGCTGAGTTCGGGTCACTGCTGCGGGCCATCGACAGAACGCCTTCCACGTGCGGTGTGCTGTTGAATTCAGCGCTGATGTTGTAGCCCGGACCGCCGGTTCCGGTTCCGCTGGGGCAGCCGCCCTGAATCATGAAGCCGTTGATGATGCGGTGAAAGATCAGCCCGTCGTAGTATCCGATCTTTGCCAGACCAATCATGTTACCGCAGTGTCCCGGAGCCACATCCGGAAGCAGGTCCAGCAGAATCCAGCCGTGGTTGGTGTTCAGTTCGATCTGATAGGCCGTCGTGTCGAAATCGATGGTCTTCAGAACTTCAAGAACTTCCGGTTGGTAGTTTTTGGCCATGGTGCTGCGCTGCCTCTGATTTCACAAGACACAAAGGGACGGGATCAGGTCCGCGAAGACTCGCCGATTATCCGCAGCTTCGCAAGGCAGCGTCGCGCTTTCTCAGGCAATTGCCTAGATCCAGCGCACGGCCTGTCGGTTCCGGGCGGCTGACTATACCCCTGCGGGGAACGTCTCGAACCCGACGTTCACCCACCGTCGCGAGCAGCTCGCGGCCGCGCGGTCCCCGGGCTGCATTTCCGTAGCTGGGGCTTCCAGCCGCAGCAAGACGTGATAGCGCGTGGGACTCGAACCCCGCAGAAACTGCGGCTGGAAGCCCCAGTTACGTTCAGGGACGCTCGGATTGTGCCTGTCCCGTTTCCGCGCTCCGAGCCAAACGGGGACTCCCGTTGTGGGGCGGTCTCCCGACCGCCCCACACCTTCCACCGCAGGTCTCCGGCCGAATAGGGGCCGAATGGGGGCCGAATGGGGACAGGCATCATTCTCTTCGCCCCGGGCGGCCGCTGTCGTGCCGGTCCCCCTTTGGCAGCACAGTCCCGTGGCGCCCCGGGCTGCAGTTCCATAGCTGGGGCTTCCAGCCGCAGCAAGACGTCATGGCGGGTGGGACTCAAAGCCCGCAGACACTGCGGCTGAAAGCCCCAGTTACGTTCAGGCGATCAACAGCATTGTGCCTGTCCCCTTCCAATCTCATGGTTATCACATCACAAACCCGACTGCCCCGGCCAGCCGGGGCCGGGGCCGGGGCCGGGATGTGATGTGATCGTTCAGGCGTCCATCGAGCGTTGAACGTTTGACCAGCTGTTGCAGTAGCGGCATTTGAAATCCCCCGAGGGCGAAATTTCCGTGTCCGGCGACAGCGAGGCCCCGCAATGGGCGCAAGAATAATCAACCGGTCCGGCAGAACCGTCTGGTGTCCGTGAAGAACCGGATTCCCCGCTTTGCTGACTTTCCCGGAACACTTCGTCCGTGATTCTGTTCATCAGCCGGCGATGTCCCAGAAAGGTGCCGATCGCGGAAATAAACACAAAGACGGCAATGACTCCGATGATGATCGGGACAATGGTGAACATGATACCCATTCTCTGGATTCTCCGCGGGAAGACTGCGTGACGGCTGGTGATCCACACTTGCCGGGAAACCATGACAGAACCAGGCAGCCGGATCTGTGTGGCGGTACTTAACGATACGCAAACCGGCAACGTCCACGGCCGCGCGGCAGATCAGAAAACGTTACCAATCCGGAACCAGCCATCGGATTCCGATAACGCCGCCCGCCAACGGCTTGAAGCTGCCAGGGCCGGTTGTTTCTGCGTTCTGTTTCTGTGCCATTCCCCGGAACACCAGCCGAACGAAATCGCAGATCAGCCCACGGGCCCCGCGGGGTTGACGGACGTCAGCTTATCCAGCACACCATTCACAAAAGACGACGATTGTTCTGTGCCGAATTCGCGTGCCAGTTCAATGGTTTCGTTCAACACCACGGCCGCGGGTGTTCCCAGATAATGCAGTTCGAAAAATCCCATCCGAATAGCGTTTCGGTCCGTCGGCGCCATGCGATCCACACGCCAGTTCTGAGCCACGGCCGTGATCTGTTCGTCAATTGCCGCACGATGCTCACGCACGCCGATAATCAGGCTCCACGCAAAATCGACCAGCGGCTCTCCTTCGGATGCCTCTGCATCCAGTTGTTCTTCCAGAGACTTGCGGACCCAGTGCAGATCTGTGTCCGGATTCTGGTCCACCAGATACAGCATTTGAAGAGCAC
>JAVKCM010000121.1:0-61278 GCA_040222735.1 Fuerstiella sp.
GTGGTGGAAAAGTTCGGCCGCGTGTTCAAACGAGCGGCCGGCACGTCTTCAAGTCTGGCGAAGGAAGCGGATCGCCGCCAGCAGACACGTCTGAACGCTCCGGGAGCCCGCCTGCTGTCCGCCAGCAGCTGAACGGTAACACGTTCATCAACTGTGCATCAAAGCACAGAAGCTTGCCGCTATGAGCGTCGCCACGGCCAGCAGCATGGCAGGCCTGTCAGGCATTGCTGCCCTGTGATGGATTGTTCAGTGCACCGTGCTGCGCGGTGAAAGCCCGGAAACGAGTCTGCGCACCCGGCATGAAGTTGCTTCGAGGAGAATTTGCGCGCCCACCAGCGTTGAAGCAGCGGATTCCATAACCCTGGACCCCTTGCTGAGATCGAATTTCCCCGCCAACTAAGGGGACAGGCATTGATTGGCGTTTTACAATCCTGAAACTGACTGTCCCTTTCCTCGTTTCCGGACGGACGGCTGTGCGCAGCAGAGCAGACGGCGTGCCGAACACCATTGGCTGGAAGACCCAGCTGCGGAATACGACGGCCGGTGGAACGGTGGCCGGTGGAACGGTGGAACGGTGGAACGGTGGAATCGGCACGGCCTGCTGGCTACTGATTCCCGGGGATTGCCTCGTCGGTGGCGGTTGGTGGCGCAGTTGGCGTGGTCTGTCCGTGCGTGATCCGGAGTGCTCCGGCAAACAGTCCCTGGATGACCATTGTCATATGTTGTATGTCCAGTTTCTGCCACTCGTCAGACGGCTGGTGATAATCAGCATGCAGTGAGCCGGCCGAGAAGCTGTGAGCGATGACTCCGCGCTGCGCAAAGGGGTAGTTGTCGCTTCTGGAATAAAGCATCTCTCCCACGTCTGTCCGATTGAAGATTTCCACCCCGGCCCGCCGCGCGCCGGCATCCATGATCGATCCGAGGGTGGAGTGCTTCCAGCCGGTCATCCATGCTTTGTAGCGAGCGTTGGATTCGGGGCGTCCAACCATTTCGATATTGATATTGGCCACGATGTCGCTGAGCGGCCACAGTGGCTGATCCACAAAATGACGGGAACCCAGCAGGCCTTTCTCTTCGCCCCAGAAGGCCACAAAAATCACCGACCGCTCCGGGGCGGTTTCCAGTGCGGCAAAAGCGTCTGCCAGTGACAGCACGGCGGTGACTCCGGTGGCATTGTCGTCCGCTCCATTGTTGATCGGGTCCGGCCCGCTGCCGCTGCGGCCGATATGGTCAAGGTGGGCAGAAATCAGAATGGCCTGCTTCGCCAGAGCGTCGTCGGATCCTCGCCGCACGGCGACCACATTGTGCACGGTGGCTTCCACCTGCCGCCGAGGGTTGACGGTGACGGTCACGGTTTGTCCCGTCAGCCGGTGATCGGCAGAAACCGGAACGACGATGCAATCCGGAAACAGTCCGGGCCTGGCGGTGACGGGCTGGTTTCGCAGCCGCTCGGCGATTTCCGGCAGCAGGCTGTCCTGATCGTACTGCATCAGTACAATGCCCGCTCCCCGAGCCGCCAGCCCGCGCACGCGACGAGCACAGACGGCCAGTACTCGAGCCGGGTCGGAGAGCGCCTGTGGAGGTATCATGGGCGCATCAATCAGCACGATCGCGTTCGACGGCCCGCCTGTCGACGGCCCGTCGTCCGAATCGTCGTCTTCCGGCCGCTCAACCTTCAGCAACTCGTCCTCTGACAGCACCGTTCCGGTCAGACTGACCTGCTGGTCCGCAGCGGCCAGTATCGGCAGGCGCAGCAGCTGGTCGGTGGAAGCGATTTGCAGTTCGGCCGGGGCTTCGGGAGCCTGAGTCTGTGTCAGCGTCGTAGTTTGATAGAAGCTGCCGTCCGGCCCCAGCCCCGTCAGGCCGGCGCCACGAAAGCGGGCGGCCACGTAGCTGGCGGCGATGTTCAGTTCGGGTGACGGAGTGTCGCGTCCGGCCATCTCGTCACTGGCCAGAAACGAAACCGTTGTCAGCACGCGTCCTCTGGTGATGACATTCATGGCGCGGCGTTCGTCGGCGGACAGTTCAGCGACCTGCACACCGTCATCCGCGCAGAGCACCTGAAGTCGGCCGACGGGGCTTCCCAGGAACAGGACCGACAACACCACCAGCGTGACCGAGCGCGGCGATGAACCTGAGTGCGGCGACGAAGCGAAACGCGCCAAGCGGCGGATGCACGTGCGAGACCGTTGTGTGGTCTGAGCAACGTCGGAATCAGTCTGATTGTCTGTCGGAGGTCGAAGCATGAGTGGGGGTTCGTTCTCGAGCCAGCGGCAGCAGCAGCTGTGCCAGCAGAAAGATGACAAGGGGAGCGATCCAGAGGCCACGGGCAATGTTAAGCACGATCGCTGGAAGTTCCAGCACCTGGGCCATCACCAGATAGCCGATCATGCCGAAGATCATCCAGGTCAGCACGCCACAGCCGATGGCCGTCATCTGTGTCTTGAAGACGGCTCGTTCAGAGACGCTGTCGAAATATATGTCGACGGTGCGGCGTCGGCGGAACGACTTGTCCAGTCCTTCCAGAAGTTCAAGCGTGTTCGAAAACTGTTCCATCTGCTGCTGGCAGGCATCGCGATCCGTCAGCGCGGCCACCAGTCGCGGCAGATCCGGCAAGGCATTCTGGGCGGCCGCTTCTGAGTCTGCATCCGGTATACAGGTTCGAATGGTACTTTGACCGCCGTCGGTGCCGCTGATGTCGAGTGTTGTTTCAGAATGTGGTTCCTGATCAAAGCAGACGGTGGCCGGCGGCGTCTTTATTTCAGACGCTTCACCGCTGGCCAGCGTGATGGTCCGCGTCAGCAGGGATCCGTCTGCACCGGGCACATCCAGTCCGGTGATCTGGCTGAACACCAGCCCGCTGCTGCAGATGGCGTCGATGGCGTGCAGCTGGCGTCGGCGCTGCACGGCAGAATCCGTCGCCAGCGTCAGCGACAGCTTGAGCTGACGCACAGCCGGCAGGGCCCGCAGAGCAGCCTCAACCGATGATTCGGTGTACCAGCGGCCGGTCAGGGGCAGCACACCGGAACGCGTCTCATCCAGCAGCAGATGCAGTTCGAAACTATAGGCGGTAGAAACGGCGTCGGGCGGAATGGCCACCACATGGCGTTCTTCCTGAGACGCCCGGCGGACCAGCCCGATGGATTCATCGACGTCCCGGACGGCCACCACCACAACATCCACGGCGGGATCCAGCATCGCATCTTCTGCTGAAGACACCAGCGGAAACGGAATTTTACTTTTCGCCAAAGCTGCGGCCAGTTCGCCTTCCACAAAACAGGACACCAGACGGTGATCGCCGGACGCATGGATGGCTTCGGCCAGCAGAACGGCTTCCGCGAAATCACCAATGACCGAAAAACGCATATTGAAACAGACTTACAGAAGGCGAACCGGACCGGCCGGTGGACAACGGTCCGGCGATACGCTGGAATTTGGCCGGCAGGTCATCATAGTCTTCGCCCGCGTAAAGCCAATCACGCCGCGCTTTCGGGAATCAGGTTTCTCGCCCCGACGCGACACTGGCATCCTGCCGTTCGGCCGGGCCGGAAAACCTCGCCGCAATCTCTCAGCAACAGGTCAGCCATCATGGGACAGCCCTCTTCCGGAGTTCACGAACTGCAGCATGCCCTGGTGGCTCACCACCTTTGCCACCTGCGTTCTGCTGAAACGTCCTGTGCGGCCTTTCGACAGCACGTGCGGGCACTGGCGACACTGCTGGTGGCCGAAGCGACGCGCGATCTTGAGCTGCAGAAGTGCCAGGTGACCACTCCGATGGAAACCACCACGGCGCAGCAACTTAGCGGTCGAATCGCCGTGGTGCCGATTCTGCGAGCCGGTCTGGGAATGGTGGAACCACTGGTGGACCTGATTCCGGACCTGGAAATCTGGCATCTGGGACTGTACCGCGATGAAGAAACGGCGAAACCGGTTCGTTATTACGACAAGCTGCCCAGGGAAAACCCCACCAGTACGGCATTTGTGATCGACCCGATGCTGGCCACCGGAGGATCGGCGACGTTGGCGCTGGAGACATTGAGAGACTGGGGAGTGCCCACAGTATGTCTGCTGTCGATCATTTCAGCGCCTGAGGGGATTCGGCGGGTGACGGACGAATTTCCGGAGGTCCCGATCTACACCTGTGCGATTGATCGGGAGCTGAATGAGCAGAAATTCATTCTACCGGGGCTGGGTGATGCCGGCGATCGGATCTTCAACACCGGAGTGTGAGCAAAACTGGGTAATAACCAGTATCCGGGCCCTGGAGTTCATCTTCCCGCGACTGCTGAGGCCCGCAGATTCCGAAGAATTGATACAGACAGCGGGGGGCTTGTCATGATTTCCGGACTTTACAGTGCAGCGACGGCGATGGATGCCGCCGCGGTGCGACACGAAACATCAGCTGAAAATCTTGCTCATGCGCACAAGCCGGGCTACCGCCGGCGTGTGGTGCATCAGTCGACTTTTGGCAGTCTGCTGCGGCCGCAGGCGGCACGATCGGGCGGCGTATCTCCGACACTGGGGACGACGGCCGGCACCGAAGTGAATCGCCAGATCCGGGTCGACTTTTCGACAGGGCCGGTCAAGCAGACCGGGCGGTCTCTGGATGTGGCGCTGGAAGGCGATGGATTCTTTGTGGTGGAGGGACCGGATGGTCCGCTGTACAGCCGCAACGGATCGTTCCAGTCGCATCCTGACGGCAGTCTGGTGACGGTGGACGGCCTTGCCGTGATCGGAACCAACGGCCCCATTCGGATTCCGGCCGACACGCCGGCTGAGGCGATTGATATTTCTCGCGACGGACGTCTGTCTGTCGACGGGTTCGAATTCGACCAGCTGCAGATCGTTGACGTTCCGGACAAAGCTGCATTGATCGCCGTAGGAGCCTCTCTGTTTCACGCGCCCGAGGGCACTGAGACGGGGCCGACAAACAGCAATGTGCTGCAGGGCTATGTGGAAGCGGCGAACGTGGCCCACATGGACGAACTGGTCAACATTCTGGTGGCTTCACGACAATACGAAGCGGCTCAGAAGGCATTGAAGACCATCGATGAATCGCTGAGTCGTCACATCAACGGAAACTAAGCGCCACAGACACGGCGTTGAACCGAAGATTCGGAAGATAAGGACATCACCGGATGCTGCGAGCACTTTATACCAGCGCGACGGGCATGAAGGCCCAGGAAATGCTGATTGACAACACGGCCAATAATCTGGCCAACGTCAATACGACGGGATACCGCAAGAGTCATATGGACTTTGCTGATCTGGTCTACAACACGGTGCGGCAGCCCGGTACGGCCATGACCAACCAGCAGGTGTCACCGACCGGTCTGCAGATCGGCAACGGTGTGCGCGCCGTTTCCACAACCAAGCAGTTCACGCAGGGAAATCTTGAGCAGACCAACAATCCGCTGGATGTGTCCATCGAAGGCGACGGTTTTTTCCAGGTGCTGCATCCGAACGGAGAATTCCGGTACTCACGCGCCGGGAACTTTCGTGTTGACGGTGTGACCGGCAACCTGGTGAATTCGGACGGGTATGTGCTGGATCCGACCATCACGATTCCTCAGGGAATTGATCTGACCAAAATTTCCATCGGCAGTGACGGCAGCGTGCAGGGGGTTTCGAGCAACAGCGACGGCGAACCTCAGACGCTCGGCCAGATTCAGCTGGTGACCTTCCTGAATGCCGCCGGCCTGTCCAGTGAAGGGTCGAACCTGTTTGCTCAGACACCTGCTTCCGGCGCCCCCGTGACGGGCAACGCCGGATCAGCCGGTTTCGGTCTGATTCGTCAGGGGTTTCTTGAAAACTCCAATGTGGAAGTGGTGACGGAACTGATTTCGCTGATTGCCGCTCAACGCGCCTACGAAATCAACTCACGCGCCATCCGGGCCGGCGACGAAATGCTCTCCACTTCCGCTGACATCGTCAGGTAATCATTCATGAACCGACTGCACCCCCTGTTATCAAGCTTCCTGCTGACACTGACCGCGCTGGCGGCCGGTGGCGCTGCCGAGTCTGTTCGCGCAGATCTGCAGGTGGAACTTCACCGCCATCCGATGGTCACCAGTCGCAGCATCCAGCTGTCTGATATCGCCACCATCACGGGGGTCGATCGACAGCAGGTGCTGACTGCCGGAGCGCTGGATCTGGAACAGATCGCAGACGGCGAAACAACGGTTGCGCTGAGTCGATCGTACATCGCATTCCGAATGGCCATTGCAGGAATCTCACGGCGTTCGGTTCGCATGGAAGGTCCCGAAACGGTTGTCGTGACATTGCAGGAACTGCCACCGCTGAACGACCAGGATGTGGAAACGGCCGCGATGAAGACCATGCAGCAGGTGCTGGGACTGTCGGCGGATGATCTTCGGGTTCGTCTGGCAAATCCGTTCATCGAACATCTTCCGAAGGGCATTCGAGAACATCGCGGACTGCGTGTTGAAGTGGCTCCGCCCGTTCGGATAACGCTGGGGATCATGCCGCTTAGTGTCCGACTCTGGGAGGGCGGCAATCTGGTTGAATCACGCAACACTCAGTTTGAAGTGCTCAGGCGTCATCGTGTGGCGGTGACCCGGGTATCACTGGAACGAGATTCAACGATCAGTGCTTCTGACGTGCAGTTTGAGAATCGCTTTCTGGCCACGACGGCGGACGAACCTGAGGAAAAAGACATTCTGGGGCACCGGGTGCGGAACAACCTGCGGCCGGGACAGCTGGTTTCATTGCGCGACATCGCTCAGCCGGTGGCGCTGGAACGAGCCGTTGTCGTCAAACGCCGGGACAAGGTTCAGGTCACTGCGCTCAGCGGTTCGCTGCGGATCCGGCTGCGACAGGCGGAAGCCATGGACGACGGTCGCGTCGGCGACTTTATTCTGCTGAAGAATCTGGAATCCAAAAGAATCATCACCGGCCGTGTCGTATCCGCCGGAGAAGTGGAAATTCGCCTGCGCTAAGCGTTCGCGATCTATGATCAGCAGCTGTTTGCGTGGCTGCTGCCAACCAGGGAAGGAATAATCATGAAACTCAAAGGCAACAGTCGGCTGGCCGTGCTTGGATTGCCGGTGCTCGGACTGGCATGTTTCAGCCTGTCAGATGTCTTGTCACCGACAGCGAAGGCTGATTCTTTGCTGAAGCGGTGTCGTGCCGATCAGGTACAGCTGTTTGAAGATTCTCGCGCGCGACGTCCCGGCGACCTGCTGACGATCGTCATCAATGAATCGACGGAAGTGGAGAATCGCGAGAACAAGGCGCTGAACAAGGTCACGGCGGCCTCGGGGATGTTTGACCTGACGGGGACGACAACAACCAATTCGGTGGCCGCGAATCTGGATGCCAGCAAGCGGACTGACCGCAGTTTTGCGGGCGACGCCACCTATCGGAACTCACGGGAAGTACTGGACCGGGTCACGGTCACTGTGATCAGCGTGATGCCCAACGGCAATCTTATCCTGGCCGGTGACCGCCGGATCACGACGGCGGGTGAGACCCGTGTGCTGAGATTGTCCGGAATTGTGAGGCCAGTTGATATCGGGCCGGACAACACCGTCAGCTCTCGATTCGTCGCCAACATGCAGACCGTTTACATGGATGACGGGGCAGAGCGTCAGTTTACTCGTCAGAGCTGGCTGGGACGGGCCATGAACCACGTCTGGCCATTCTGATCACCATAAAACCGAGGCGGCTGCGCGGGGCAGACGTTTTTCAGTATGAAACATTCAAGTCAGTATCAGCACAGGCAGGCTTTGTGATGGCGAGCATTGATCGTGCGACAGCGGCCGGCTGGATGGCGGCCCTGGGGCTGCTAATCGTCGGCGCCGTCGATCTGTCGGCGCAGACACCGGTGTCGGTCCGGGTTCGGGACATCACCGACATTGCCGGTGAGCATCCGAACGAGGTGGTCGGGCTGGGCATCGTGTCCGGTCTGGAAGGAACCGGTGGCACCGGTGAGGCGACGAAGCGCGCGGCGGTTGAGGTGCTGCAGAAGATGGGTCTGCGGGCCGACCCGCAGACCCGCGCCGCCATTCAGCAGGCACGCGAAAAAACAGACAATATTTCCGTGGTGCTGGTCACCGCCATGCTGCCGCCACATGCCAAGCCGGGGCAGAGAATCGACGTGGTCGTGTCGGCGTTTGATGACGCAGAAAGCCTGAACGGCGGTCAGCTGCTGCGCACCCCGCTGAAGGGAGTCGACGGTCAGATTTATGCGATCGCCAGCGGTTCGATTTCGACCAACGGCGGCAACTTCGGAGGCCAGGCGGCGTCCGTGGCCAAAAACCATCCGACCACCGGTCGGGTGCCGAATGGTGCGGTCGTGGAAGATGAAGTTCCGACGACCATTATCCACCAGGGCGTTTTTCACCTGCTGCTGCAACGTCCCGGTGTGGAAACGGCAACCCGCATCTGTGCGGCCGTCAACCAGTTCGCTGAAAATATGGCGTGGGTGGAAGGGCCTTCAATGGTTTCCGTCGAGATCCCCGCGGAATACGGCGCCACGCCGTTTCAGTTTATCGCGGAATGTCGTGAGTTGTCGGTGACTCCGGACACGCCGGCCAAAGTGGTCATCAATGAACGAACGGGGACCGTCGTGTTCACCGAAAACGTACGCCTGTCACCGATCGCGCTCACGCATGGCAATCTGATTGTTCAGACCATGGAATCACCACAGGTCTCACAGCCAAACGCGTTCAGCGACGGGCAGACGGTGGTGGTGCCACGCACCAATGTCGACGTGACGGAAGAAAGTCGAGCCATCAATGTTATTTCGGACGGAGCGACGGTGTCTGATCTGGCCGCCTCTCTGAACGCCCTGGGAGTCTCGCCGCGTGACCTGAGTTCCATCTTTCAGATGTTGAAAGAAGTGGGTGCACTGCACGCGGAACTGGAAATCAAATGACTTCAATCACCCGAACATTCGTTTATCCGTCTGATCCCGGCCTCTGCCGCGGTCAGTCAGACCGGAGGCTTTGATCATGGAATCGATCGTCAGTCACGCAGCCGCCTTTTCGTCCGATCCGTTGTCCGCCCTGAGCGGCAGGACGCAGGACGGTTCGGAAGAAGAACTGCAGAAGGTGGCAAAGCAGTTTGAATCGGTGTTTGTGTCGATGATGCTGAAATCCATGCGTGAGTCCATGTCGAAGGACATGTTCGAAGGCGACAGCAGCGACACGTTCGGCGGACTGTTTGACTCGTTTCTGGGTGAGCATATTGCCGAACATGGCGGCTTCGGCCTTGCCGAAATGGTGCTGGCCAGCGGAGCGTCCGTTCTGGGCGCCGGCACCGAGACACCTGTCAGCGAGACACCTGTCACCGAGACACCTGGCACCGGGACACCTGGCACCGGGACATTGGACGGTGTGGCACCAAAGGATTTACCGTCTGCGGATTCACTCGGTGTCGCGACGCCGTTGGAAATATCGAATTCACTGAAGGCTTACCAGCATGCCTACGCCACACGATAACCATTCCTCTGTGTCTGACAGCTTCCGACGGGCCGATGTCGATCGGCTGTTGAGTCATCTGGATGCGCAGGAAGCAGCTCTGCTGGCCCTGAAGAATCTGCTGGTCGATGTCGGCCGGGATCCGGATGACGATGCGCAGCGGCGCCGACTGAAGGTGCGGATGGACGCGGCCGATCAGCTGTGCTCCGGACTGGTCAGTGACTGCGATCTGCTGCTGCGGACTCTGGCACGGTCCTGTGGCCGTTCGCCGGAACAGTTTTCCATTCGGGACGTGATTCGGAGTGTGGGCGGGAACAGCGGCCTGGCACAGCAGCTGCGGGAGGCTCGTCGCCGGCTGCTGCGACTCACGTGGCAGGTGCAGCGAGTTTCAGAGAGTACGGCCTGGGTGCTGTCTGAGCGTCAGCGCGTCCGTCATGCCGTGTTCGAAATGGCCGGCGGGCAGGCGGCGTCAGACCGCTACGACGCCAGCGGCAGAAAAGCGTTGTCCACGGATGCGCTCAGATACGGACGACGGTCCTGAACACGGAAGGCGCTGCCCATGAAGGCTTATGACATCGGTCTGTCGGCGATTCGCGCCCACACACAGACTCTGAACACCATCGGCAACAACATTGCCAATGCCGCCACGCCGGGTTATCACCGGCAACGCGTGGACCTGATGACGCGACCACCGAATTACGACGGGCATGACCTGATCGGAAGCGGCGTCGAGGTTGCAAACATCCGTCAGGTGATTGACTACGCCACCGAAGACGGAATTCTTCGAAATCAGGGGCAGCTGGGGCGTAACCAGGCGGCGCTGGACATTGCGAGTGAAATCGAAACGCTGCTGACTCCGGATGATAATTCCATCCATGCATCGCTGTCCGAATTCTTCAACAGTCTGGAATCGGTGGCCAATGCTCCTGAGGTCGAAACGCTCAGCAGTGAACTGATTGTCACGGCGCAGAGTCTGCTGGATCAGTTCAGCGAAATTCAGAACAGTCTGCTGGACCAGCGAGGTTCGCTGTTGAACAGCGCTCGGGATGGTGCTGAGGAGATCAATCGAGCAATCTCGGAGATTGCCGGGCTGAATCGAAATATTCAGATTGCCAGAGCCCGCGGGCAGAGTCCGAATGACCTGCTGGACCGACGCGATCAGACACTGAACGAGCTGGCTCAGTGGACCGATGTCTCGCTTCAGCGAAATGTGGATGGCCGGGATATTGTCACGATCGGTTCGGGCGCATTTTCCTTCTCGGATTTGCCGAAGGCCGTTGAAGTGGCTCATTCGGAAGATGGCTGGGGACTGGTCTTTGCCGGGACGGACAGAACGGTCTCGCTGAACGGCGGTCGGATCGGCGGACTGCTTGAGGCCGTCAATGAAACGATTCCTGAGACGCTGGAGCGGCTGGACCAGCTGGCGTCGGCGATCGTGCGGAATATTGATCAGCAGCACGCTCAAGGGCTGACGAAGAACGGAGCGTTTTCAGTGATCCAGGCGACCCGCGCGGTCGACGATGCCAGCGTGCCTCTGGAGGACACGGACCTGGCCTTTCCGGTGACCAAAGGTGAATTCACTCTGACGGTCACAGATACCGGGACGGGCAGCCGCACGTCACATCGCGTGGCGATTGACCCGGCGGTTGATTCTCTTCAGGACATTGCTGCCCGGATCAGTGCTCTCAGCAACGTCAATGCGGCGGTCAATCTCGACAGCGGACTGCTCAGGATCTCCGGAGCGGGACCATACCAGATCGACTTTGCCGGTCGAACGGACAATTCATTTGATCTGACTTCATTTTCCGGTTCCTCGGTTCCACTTCTTTCCGGTGACTACGAAGGCAGCGCCAACGACAACTGGACGGTGTCGTTCAATAACTCGGGCACGGTTGGTGTGACGGACGGACTGCGGGCGACCGTGACCAGCAGTTCCGGACAGATCATCGGCACGCTGGATGTGGGCAGCGGTTATGTGCCGGGTGTCCCGCTGGTGCTGGCGGACGGTCTGAGCCTGCAGTTCAGCACGGGCACTGTGGCCGCGACGGATACGACATCGGCGCTGGTCACGGCCGACTCGGACCCGACCGGCGTGCTGTCGGCGCTGGGACTGAACAGCTTCTTTTCCGGTTCGACCGTCGGGGAATTTGCCGTTCGCTCGGACCTGCTTCAGCGGCCGGAAAATATGGCTCTGTCTTCGAGCGGACAGCCCGGAGATGCCGGCAACTTTGCGGCGCTGGCCGGTTTGCGCGATCTTCAGAATGATGAACTGGATGATCGAACCTTTATCGAAGAACTGGCGGACTTCACGGCGGACGCCGGTCTGGCAGCCGCTCACGCTGCCGGCAACCAGGAACTGCTCACCACCTATGCCACACGGCTGCAGGAACAGCGTGAGTCCGTGTCCGGTGTCAGTACCGAAGAGGAATTCCTGCTGATGCTGGAAGTCGAACGGGCATTTCAGGCGGCCGCTCGGTTTATTTCCACGGTTGACGAAACGCTCACCGAAATCATGGGCATCATTCAGTAGCTGAACAGCTCGGACTAAAGGAAATGCGGATCCGATGAACTTTCGAGTCACACCAAGGCTGGCGGTCGACTTCGCCACCAGCGAGCTGGCACGGCAGACGACGGAACTGCAGCGTACTCAGGAACAGGTTTCCACCGGGCTCCGACTGCACCGACCGTCTGATGACCCGGCGGCGATGCGGCGCAGTATAGTTCAGAAGGACCAGCTGTTGCGCCTGCAGACCAATCTGGAGTCCGTCGATCACGTGAAGGCGCGGGTGAGTCAGTCGCATGTGCAGCTGCGAGAGGCTCAGCAGTTGTTTGTCCGCGCCCGCTCTGCCGCGCTGTCGGTCACTCAGGCAACCGAAGATGCCGAGATCGATGCGCTGGCGGCCGAGCTGGACGGCATTCTCGAACAGATGGTCAGCCTTGCAAATTCTTCGGACGAATCGGGATACCTGTTCGGCGGAACGGCTACGGAATCGCAGCCTTTTGCCGCGGAGCGAGCGTTCGGAAAGATTACCTCGGTGGCCTACAGCGGGGCCTCCGCCGACTCTCGTCTGCACGTGACGGGCGACGTATCCCGCCAGGCGCTGGTAGCCGGCGATCAGGCCTTCAATGCGCCGGCCCGCGAAGACACAATTGTGCTGGGAACTACCGGGATCGTGTCGGGGTCCTTCACCGACGCGGCCAGCGGCTCGCTGACAATGACCGTGGCACACACCCTCACCACCTTTGCCGCAGGCTCAGGAATCGCGGCTGGAAGCAGCTCGGTTGCCGGCGACAATATCGTCGGGGCGGCCGGAGTACATCAGCTGCAGATCACGGATTCCAGCGGCACCGGATCCTTCGGTACGGTCTCTCTGAACGGAGGCGCAGCCATCAGCTTTACCAGCACGGATACCGATCTGCAGGTGCCGGGGCCGAATGGCGAAGTTGTGCATCTGGATATGACGGCGATCACGGCGGGGTTCAACGGAACCGTCGACATCACAGCCGACGGGACGATGTCGCTGGACAATGGTGTGACCACGCAGCCGCTGACCTTTGCCGACAATCAGCTGCTGCTGGATCCGGCAGACGGCGCCGAAGTCTACATGGATACGACCGGCGCGCGCCTGACCGGCACGGCACACGTGGAATTCCCCGGGACCACCAGTGCTTTTGATGTTCTGATTGAGCTGCGCGACGACATTCTGAACTCACGCGGCCTGAACAATGCCGATCGGTTTGCCGCCATTGATCGGCGACTCGGTGACATTGAACGCGTTGAGAACCATCTGCTGAACGAAGTAGGAGTGCAGTCGGTCAGCCTTGAACAGATGGAACGCCTGAAGGTGCGTACGGAAGATCTGGCGCTGGATCAGGAACTGAAATACAGCGAAACCACAGCGGCAGATATCGCCGTGGCCGCGGTTCGCCTGCAGGAACTGCTGACTCTGCAGCAGTTCACGATGGCTTCCGTTTCGAAGCTGCTTTCACAGAATCTGCTGCAGTTTCTGCAGTAGGTGTTTTGCCACCGTCGCCCCGGCCGGGCGGCAGGGCGTGGCGATCAGATTCAGTATTTGTGACAACTGCGCTTCCACGCAAACGGCGTGAAATGACGATATACAGGAATGTCGATAACGGTGCCGGCCGCCGGCCATGACGCTGTTGTTTATCCTCAGGGACCATCTGTTCGATAGAACCGGATCACATGGCTTTCAGGCGTTCTAACCAGACCGAAGACGGAAAAGCGACGCCGAGGTTTCGTGTCGACGGCGCTGAATTGCTGCCGCCCACGCCGCACGCTTTCAGCCTGCCGGAAACCAGTGACATCGAACGCCTGACGCGATGGCTATATCAGGAAGACCTGACGCTGAACGAATTCGGCGGGAAGCTGGCGAAATATTCAGGACTGTCGCGGTATGTGTGCGCCGTGGCCAGCTATCGGGGCCGAGAGCGGGAGGCCCTGATTCGCGATCCTGTACATGCCTGCGCGTACCTGGGAATCAGCGGGTTGCGCACAGTGCTGGAACCATTGACAAAGCCGGTATCGTTCGATTCACATCAGATTTAATTCAGCAGGTTCTGCCCGAAACATTTTGTTCACGGATTCGAAATGAAGGTTGACGTGCTCCCGAAATCTCAGCCAGCATCGAGCGATATCGACGCGCGGGCGCTGCGCGGCACGGTCGGGCGTGAAAAAACGTCTGACGAGTCTGAGGGTTTTCAGGACCTGCTGGCGTCAACATTGTTCGCGCCGTCGCCGCTGCCCGAAGTAAGGCAGGCTGAGGCAGATTCACCGTCGGCTGAACCGTCTTCCGGTGAGGAAAGATCGCTGCAGGTCTACACGGCCGTCGCGGCAGACAGGTTCGACAGCGATCAGGCACGGGCGGTTGATCGGCTGTACGGTACGGGCATCGTGGTGGCTGCCGGTGACGGTGTCCCGGTGCCTCCCGGATTGATAAACTTCGAGGCGATCATCTCTGTTGTTTCCGGTGAGTCGTTGCCGGACGCGTCCACCCTGAGTATCAGTCTGCCGGCACAGCCCGGCAAATCTTCAGCTGAAAGCATGGCGGAGGAACTGACGGCGATTCTGAATGCGGAGCCAGAGTCGGATTCGGATCCGGCGTTTTTGACGCTTTCGGACACGCTGGAAACGGCCGCCACGCCCGCTGATGAATCCAGCATTGACTCATCGAATCAGCTTGCCAGCGCAACGAATGGCGCTGTGGCAGACGATCTGCTCAGTCGAGGTGAATCAGACGGGAAGACATGGGAAACACCGACGTTCACCAGTATCCTGCCGAAGACTGCCCCGGCCCATACGGATACTGGAGACGCGGGCGCGGACAGCTCGTCACTTCCGTCATCCGAACCGACGAACGCTGTAGAGCCGCCCACAACTGCGATGGCGTGGTCTCCGGAACCAACTCTGGTCAGTTCGTCCACAACCGGCATGGCCGCAGTCACCGCACCGCTGACAAGCCAGGTCGTCACGGCGCTGTCGACCGTGGTGGCCAGTGCGTCCGGCGAAGTACCAGGAGCCCTGACGCTGAGACTTGATCCGCCGGAACTTGGTGAGGTCGATGTGCAGTTTCGTCGATCCGTGGATGGGCTGGTCATTCGAGTGACTGCCAAAGAAAACGTGACGATGGAAATGCTGCTGTCACGGGGGGCCGAGATCGAGAAGATTCTGAAAGCCCAGGATGCCGATATTGTGAGTGTGGAATTTGCGACGGCAGAGCTGGACGTCGACGGCCGATCAGGGGCGGATTCCGGAGCAGGTCAGGGGCGAGGACGCGGGGCCGAACAGGAACGAAGCGAGTCCCGCGTCGGTTTCGGCCAGTCTGCTCAAAACCGCTCAGAAGACATCGGGGGGCGGGGCCGACGGCGAGAAGCGGGATCGCGGATTCGCATCCGCGCGTGAAGAAACAGATCAGGTACAGAACAATACGTCTGTTGCAGACAAGGATATGGAAATGGCGGATGCACTTGGTTCGGGAACGTTCAACGCGGAACTTGGACGAACTCAGTTTCTGGAAATGTTCGTTGCTCAGGTCCAGCATCAGGACCCGTTGTCGCCGATGGACCAGACTCAGATTCTGGGTCAGCTGGCCCAGTTTTCTCAGGTTGAGGGCATGGAAACCCTGAATCGAAACTTCGACCAGTTTCTGCAGCAGGAACTGGCATCGTCAACTGAACTGGCAAAGACCAGTGCGGCGGTGCTGGGTCGAAAGGTTGAGTATGGGCTTGGAGAAAGCGGACTTGTCGACACCGTGCGTCAGCAGGATGGACAGGTATTGGTGGAGGTCAACGGAGAGCTAATGCCGCTGGCTGACATCAGCGCGGTATCCGTTTTTGAATAGTGGAAGATTGTGGTGGTCATGCTGAGTTGAGCGGCCGGACCAATGCGGCCGATCGCCGTGGTCGACCATCTTTGGACCGAGCGGAAAATAAGTGGCGTAAGCTTCCAGCTTGCGATGCAGTAAGACGCAGGCTGGAAGCTTGCGTCATACGATGCAGAAGACGCAGGCTGGAAGCTTGCGCCATACGATGCAGAAAACGCAGGCTGGAAGCTTGCGCCACGTTTCGACACGACAGTAATTTTTCGTTTGATCCCTGGTCGATCATCGCGGGCGGTAAACAGCCCGCGAACTGCTGCTGCACCAGGTCAATTTCATCCGACAGACAGATTGGAATCACGATGGCAAACTCATTGTTGACAGGAATCTCCGGACTTCGCGGCCATCAGAAAATGCTGGAGGTCATCGGCAACAACCTGGCGAACGTGAATACCACGGCCTTCAAATCGGCACGAACATTGTTTTCGGACCTGATGTACGAAAACCACCGCGGCGCGTCCTCGGGAACTGCCAATGTGGTGGGCAGTATTAACCCGATTCAGGTCGGTACGGGAAGCAAGGTTTCCAGCGTTGACCAGAATTTTCAGCAGGGCACACTGGAATCGACCGGTCAGGACCTGGACGTCGCGCTGGAAGGAAATGGCTTTTTTGTGGCCAGCAACGGTCAGCGGGAAGTCTACACCCGCAACGGAGCCTTTACGCTGGATCAGGACGGCTATCTGGAGGATTCGACCACGGGATTCTGGATCCAGCGGTTTGGCACTGTCGGAGAACCGGACGGCGATGCCCCGGCTTTCCAGGTATCCGGTGACAGGCGGATCCGTATTCCCTTTGGGGCCAGCATTTCGGGCGCCGTCACCCAGAACATCAGTTTCAGCGGTCGTCTCGGCGCCAACGCCACCGGGCCTACCAGTCAGCTGCTGCAAGGTGCTCCCCTGACCGTTGGCAATGTCGCGGTCACGGATCCGGCCGCCACGCTGATCAATGATCTGGATTCAACGGAGAGCTCGTATGGCAGCGGCGACAGTCTGGAAATCTCCGGACAGCTGAACAACGGTGGCCAGATTAGCGGGACTTTCGCCGTAAGCAACACGACCACGGTGCAGGATCTGATGAACTTTATTCAGTCAAAGTTCGGAACGGACGCGACGGTCAGCTTTGCCGATTCGGCCATTCAGGTGGAATCGACGATGACGGGGCCTCAGAAGATGAGCCTGAACATCGGCGATACCGCGGGAAATACTTCCGGAAAGAGCAATGATAATTTCAAGGGTTTGTTTTCCGTCCTGGAGCCCGGTCGAGACGCAACGGTTCTGAATAACACCATGGGGATCTTCGACGAACGCGGAGCAGAACACACGCTGGACTACACATTTCTGAAACAGGCTGATGGCACGTGGACTCTGACTGTGGAAATGGACCCGACGTCCGGCGTGGTCAACGACGGAGTGATTGAAGGCATCCAATTCGCCGCCGACGGATCACTGGCGGCGATCACCGGGACAGGCGATGGCGACAGCAATATCGAGATTCAGTTTGCCAACTCAAATGTGGCACGGACCATCAATATCAGCCTCGGCACGTTTGGCGACGTCGACGGGCTGGCGGAAATCGGCTCTGCGGCCGAAGCAGCCTACACCAACGACGGGTACGGACCCGGAGAACTGGAATCCGTGGAAATTGATGCTGACGGGACGCTGCAGGGAGTCGCCAGCAACGGGGTCAAGTTTTCTCTGGCACAGCTGGCGGTGGCTTCCTTTCGCAACCCGGACGGTCTGAGCAGCGGCGGCAACAATTATTACGAACAGTCGCTGGCCAGTGGGGAACCTGCCATCAGTACGGCGTTGTCCGGTGACCGAGGCGCCATTCGTGCGGAGCAGCTGGAAAGTTCGAACGTGGATCTGGCGCTGGAGTTCACCCGCCTGCTGGTTGCTCAGCGAGGCTTCTCGGCCAATGCCAGAACCATCACCGTGACGGATGAAGTGCTGGAAGAACTGACGAATATCATTCGCTGATTTTTCTCGCGGGCTATCGCAGCAACCGGCACCTGCGCGGCGGACGGCCGATTGAACAACAGTGAGCAGGGCATTGTCACGATCTGAGCAAAGCTCGGGCCGCGACGGGTGTCTGTTTCCAGGAGCGGCTGCCCGAAATGATTTATCAGCAAGGTGGACCGCCCCGGCCTGTTACAGATACTGATCGTCACCGCGCTGTTTCAGTTCCTGCAGCAGATCCTTGATGCGTTCTGAATCCTGACGCCGGGCCACCAGCGTGGCGTCCTCGGTATGTACAATGATCAGATCATCCACGCCCAGCGTGGCAATCAGATGATCGGGCGTTGAGCGAACGATGCAGTTTTTCGTGTCGACGCCTGCAAACGGGCCGTCGACCGTATTTCCGTTGGGGTCCTGACCGATCAGTCGCGGAACAGCCAGCCAGCTGCCCACGTCGTCCCACGTAAACGGGGCTTCAATCACGGTGACGCCCGTGGCCTGTTCCAGCACGGCCACGTCGATGGACACGCTGTTCATTTGTGGGAACTGTTCGGCCAGCACCGCGTCGTAACGGTCTGTGCCGATCGCCTCAGCCAGCGTCTGCAGTCGCTGATGCGTTTCGGGCTGAAAGGTTTCCAGCTGCTTCAGAATCGTATCGGCCCGCCAGCAGAAGATACCGCAGTTCCAGTAAAAGTTGCCGGCGGCGACATACTGTTCGGCGACGTCCAGAGCCGGCTTTTCACGGAACGTGCTGACTTCAAACACGCCGGCCGCTTCATCCAGTGGAATATCGCGTTCAATATAACCGAAGCCCGTGGCGGGAAAGGTGGGCGGGACGCCGAACAGCACCAGCCGGTCCGGAAACTGACTGACGACAGCCGCTGCCCGGCTGAGTGCCTGTTGAAATTTTTCCGGAGGAGAAATGACGTGATCCGCCGGCATTACCAGCATCACGGCGTCCGGGTCGCGTTGCACGGCATGCACAGCCGCAAGGCCCACGCACGGAGCGGTATTGCGGGCCGCGGGTTCCACCAGTACGTTTTCCGGGGGCAGTGCCGGCAGCTGCTGGCGTGTCAGGTCTGCCTGAGTCGCGTTGGTCACGATCCACGCCTGCTGTGGTGCGATCAGATCGCCGCATCGATCCAGCGTCTGCTGAATCATTGTGCGTTCACCGGCGAGTCGCAGCAGCTGTTTGGGAAGTCGCTGCCGACTCTGCGGCCAAAACCGCGTGCCGCTGCCTCCGGCCATGATTACTGCGTGCAGCATGGTGCTCCGTTCTATGGTCAGGTTCCGAGAATTACCGGTGAATCAGGTATCTGCAGTTCCGCCAGTGGACCGACGCCGGCGGTGGTGTTCATTCTTAGAGGAAACTGTTCCAGCAGCTGTTGAATGTCCCGTCTGGAAATCCTGCGGACAATCTGAAGGTCGTCTTCCAGAGACGTATACTCATGGCGGGCCAGCCAGTTGCCGCCCAGCGACGACAGTCGTCCCATCGGACGTTCACCGCGGAGCACAATGCGTGAGGCGACCTTGTTCTGTGCCTGTTCGAGTTCTTCGCTGGTAATGCCGTTCCGATTGACGTCGTCAAATACCTGCTGCATCCGTGCCAGATTCTCTGTGACATTTTCCGGCATGCAGCTCAGGTATGTCATCCATGCTCCGGCACCGTCGTATTCGTTGTAACCGAGATCGGCAGACTCAACGTGGCCCGGGTCAACCAGTTCCCAGAACAGACGGCTGCCGCAGTCGTCTCCGACGACTACGGCCAGCAGTTCTGCGGCGTACCGCAGCGGATCGTTGCCCTTCGGAGCCGGCCCCATCTGAATGATGTGCTGCTGCACACTGGATTCACGCGTGATCAGACGGGTGCAGGGACGCAGTGTGAGTTCCGGCAGCAGACGTTCACTGCTTCCGGCGGGAATTCTGCTGCAGTATTTTTCAATCAATGACAGCAGCCGATCAATGTCCGTGTTGCCCGCAACCGCCAGAGTGATGTTTCCGGCCCGATAGTGTGTCGCATGATACTGCCGCATCTGCTCAGACGTCAGCGCGGTGATGCTGTGATTGGTGCCCAGCACACTCTGCCCCAGCGGGTGCCCGGCAAAATGCGTGGCCATGGCGGTGTCATAGGCCGTGAAGGAAGGCTGGTCATCGTACATGCCAATCTCTTCCAGAATGACGTTTTTCTCCATGTCGAAGTCGCCCTGACCAAGAATCGGCTGCATCAGAACGGTCAGCAGTGCGATCGTGGTTTCCAGGTACTCAGGCAGGACGGCGGCATAGTAGTTGGTGACTTCTTCGCCGGTGGAGGCGTTGTAGTTGGCTCCGACTTCGTCAAAGATCCGGTTGACATCGTCGGCCGAAAATCGGTCGTCACCTTTGAACGCCATGTGTTCCAGAAAATGGCTGACGCCGGAAACCTGGTCGGTTTCGTCCCGCGAACCGGTACGGACAAAGAATCCGACCGCAACGCTGTGCACGGACGGATTCAGTTCAGCAATCACCTGCAGGCCGTTGCTGAGTTTATGTTGATGAAACTTCATGGGGGCGTCCTGTTTCGAAGGCACAGAGGCGTGTGGCGGACGAAGTTGTTCGGCATCCGAGGCCGAGTCACCTAAACGGCGGCTGCGGGAGCCGAGATACACGCCGGATTCAGAGATTCGGGACCGATCGTCACCAGAACCATCGAGGACGGAGCCGATTCAACAGCGAATTCACGCACTCTGTCAACAGTCAGTGCGTCGATGCGGGACTTGATCTCGTCCAGTTCGCGGAACTTTCCGAGAAACAGAATGTCGCGGGCGAGCGAACCGGAGCGGGACGTCGTCGATTCCTGCTGCATGATCAGGGCACTCTTGGCGCGTGCTTTACAGCGGTCCAGTTCCGCTTCTGTAATGCCCTCCGGCAGACGGCGGATTTCCGACACCATCACGTCCAGAGTTTCCTGAGCACGTTCGTTGGTGGTGCCGGCGTAACCGAAGACGCGTGCCTGGTCCTTCTGAGTATCGATGGACGCGGAAATCGCGTAACACAGTCCTCGTTTTTCCCGCACTTCGGTGAACAGACGCGAACTCATGCCGCCACTCAGCAGACTCACAGCCGCCCAGGCTTCGAAATAGCGTTCATGCGGATACGGCACGGTGTCCCATGCAATGCCGATGTGCGTCTGTGCTGAATCATGAGGGATGTGCTTCGGTGATTCCTCGGTGCTGCCCGGTTCCGTGGCCGGCACATCGCGTGGCTGCCAGCCGGCAAACGCGTCTTCCAGCAGCGGACGCAGTGTTTCCGCATCCACGTTGCCGGCAATTCCGATGGCCGCCTCATTCGGAACCATGAAGTTCTGATAGTGCTGCTGCACGTCCGCCAGCGAGACTGACGGAAGATCCGCAAGGCACCCTTCTGCCGGATTGCCCCAGGCGCCGGCATACGAACAGCGACGCAGAAAATGCCCCAGTCGCTGCCGCGGTTCATCTTCCAGCGCGTGCAGAGACTGAGCGACGATTTCCCGGGCCGGAGCAAACTGGCTTTCCTGCAGGACAGGCGACAACAACATGGCCGAGATCAGTGGCAGCGCATCCGGCAATCGATCTGCCGTGGTGGCGACCGAGAACGTGATATAGCCGACACCGCCGGCCACGCTGCGCTGCAGTCCGAGATTGTCCATGGCGGCCGACAGCTGACGTGCGGACATGTCGGCGGCTCCCCGAGGAAACAGTTCGGCCAGAACCGCGGCCGTGCCTGATTTTCCCGGGACATCATGAACCGCCCCGCCCGGAACCATCAGCGTCATGGCGGCCGACTGTACGCCCGGCATGGATTCCACAACCACCCGGAGCCCATTGTCCAGCTGGAACGAATCAAATTTCTGACTACCCATCCGTTGTTGTCATCCTTTGCGCAATGCAGGCTGGCAGTCTGTCCGGATACTTCCGTATGACGGACTTCCAGGTCCGTCATCGCCGAACCCGCCCATATTTCCAACCCGCCTCGCCGGCCGGCGTACAAAAAACTTCCGTATCCGGGCAGGCTGCTAGCTGCCGGCCTTCAGGTTGAAGTCTCCGTCCAGATTTCGCCAGATCGCATGCACGTGGTTGGCACTGTTCTGAGTGTTATTGTATTCGATGATGAACGTCCGTCCCTGAACCACATAATGATGTGGTTCGTTCAGCTCGGATCCGCCCCACCAGCCGAAATAAATATTCTCCAGCCCGGCATCTTCAATCTGCTGCATGCGTTCACGAACAACTGTTGCCGGCATCGCGGTCAGGTATTCGGCCAGCAGATCCTTCAGCAGCTGCTTCTGTTCAGGCGTCATGTCGGCGTAACGCAGTCCCTGCGGCTTGTCAACCACTGGTTGTGCCACGCCACCGCCGCGAATGTCGTTGGGCGCTTCTTTGGACAGCCACAGCTGAGACCTGGTGCTGTCGGGACAGGCTTTCAGAATCTGTCGGGCGATGTCTTCCCGTTTTCCCAGTACACGCAGCGACCGCCCGGGCCCGGCATCAATCAGACCGGGGTTGGCGCCGAAGAATTCGGGCGTGCTGCTGACAATCTGGCCGTCTTTGATACTGAAGTTCAGGGACAGATGATGTCCCTCAAACCGCCAGCCCCACAATGACTTTGGGCCCGGAGTTCCGAAAATACTGACGTAGTACCGGTGCGGATGCCGCTTCTGGCGGCGTTCTGCTTCACTGCCGCCTTCGAACAGGTACAGCACCTCTTCCAGACTGCGGACCTGCAGAACCTTCTGATAGCCGGCCGCCGTCAGCCCGGAGCTGACCAGAGCATTGGCGGCATCGTGGGCTGCGCCGTGCAGATCCCACAGCCCGAGTCCCCTGCGGTCGCGCGGAATAAAGTGCCAGTTGATCCGCTCAGGATCATCATAGCTGAATGTGACCTGCAGTCGCTGACTGTGATCCAGTACTTCCAGAAGCCGAGTGGCCGCCGTGGTCATGGCCGCGCCCGGAGTTTCTTCGGCGACGGCTCCGGTGGTGGCAGAAAGGCAGATGGTCAGCAGTGTCAGCGGGATGGCCGCCATAAGGCGACGTGCAAAGGATGGCTTCGTCATATTGATCAGGACTCCGGAATGGAAAGACAAGAGTTTGGTACAGGCAGAATCGTGATGTTCAGCCGGGAGGCCACTGCAGGTTGCGGCCACCCAGAATATGGATGTGCAGGTGAAAGACCGTCTGGCCGCCTTCGGCGCCCGTGTTGATGACGGTCCGGTAACCTTCGGACAGTCCCAGATCGGCTGCAATGGCCGGCACTTTCATCAGCAGATGTGCGGCCAGCGAGGCATCTTCCGGGGTGAGTGCATTGAGGGATTCGAGTGGCTGTTTGGGAATCAGCAGCACGTGCGTGGGTGCCTGAGGATTCACATCGCGGAACGCAAGACACAGATCATCTTCATAGACAATGTCTGCGGGAATCTCTCGTTCTATGATTTTTGTGAAGATTGTCACACCAGACCCTCATGCCGCCAGTTCAACACGACTTTGCCAATTGTGGAAGGGTAGCAGTTGACGATCAAAACTCCAGTGGAGGAAATCTGTCGGCTGTTATTGTGTCCTGTTGCTGTTAAACTTAAGGTCGGCATCTGTTTACCCGGCTCTATGCGAAATAAAAGCTTCTTATGTCCGACGTGCCTCCGAATCCTGATGACAAGTCGTCAGATCAGCCCCACAGTCAGGAAGTCCGCCACAGCCATGTGGGAGCCCTGGTGCCCGCTCACGTGGCTCGGGGTATCTTCAGCACGGGGGCGGTCGTGTTACAGGGACAACACGAATTCATTGTCGATTTTCTGCTCAGAATGCAGCAGCCGCAGCAGGTCGCCGCCAGAATCGTGATGCCGCCGGCCGTGGTGGCTCAGTTTATTCAGGCCCTGCAGGAAAACATCAAGAAGCATGAAGACCGGTTTGGTCCGATCCTGTTGCCGTCCCAGCCCGTACCGGCTCCGGATGCGCCGAAACAGTCCGCCCAGGACCTGTATGATCAGCTGAAGCTGTCCGAAGAAACAATGTCAGGAGTCTACGCCAACGCCGTCATGATCGGGCACACGGCCTCCGAATTTTCGCTGGATTTCATTACAACGTTTTTCCCCCGATCGGCTGTGTCCAGCCGCGTGTTTGTGGCGGCGCCCAATGCCAAACGGCTGCTGGATTCACTGCGTCATTCTTATCAGCAGTTTCAGCAGCGACCGCCCGGTCAGCCCCCGGGTTCTCCTCCTCAGACACCGCCGGTCGATCCGCCTCCCGATGGACCGCCGTTTGGGACGCACCCTGAAAATAACTAGCCCGACCACACTTTGACGCGGTTGGACACTCGGTACCCCACGGCGTTTCCGGCCACCCAAGGCGCGGCAGGCTGTGTCCGCTGTGGGCATCGCAGCAGAGGACGCGTTATCTAAGGATACGTCCGGTCAATTATTGTCGCCTTTCGCTCCGCGAAAGAGCGCCCTTTCGCGGAGCGAAAGGCGACCAACCGGTCAGTTATTGATCGACCGTTTCCAAGCAGACAGTGGGGCATTGCAGCAGATCGAAGCGAACCGGCCGTGATGCAGACTCCCGCCCGACGCTGTTCCCCTCGGCCACCGTTTGGCGCAGGCTGAACCCCGAGGCCAGCGGGTCACTGAATTTTCAGCCGCCGCAGCGAGACGGACACCGTGGGGCGTTTCAGTGTGGGCGAAATCCACGGCTGGGCGACCGCCGTGATTCGCGGTATCTGGTTGGGTGGCAGACGCAGCAGCTGAACGGCTTCCTGCTGCAGTCGCTGGGCGGTCTTCAGCGAGCGCAGCCATGCACTCTGGGATGGCGTGGGCGTCCAGACAATCAATTCCACGGCATAGTCGTCCCGTCGCAGCATCGGCCCGACACCTGTCAGCGCCGCCCGAAGTTCGTCATTGATCAGACTGCCGTCGGACGGAAATTTCTCCAGAATATCAAAGCTGACTTCACCGGTAACATCGCGATCCTGTTCCAGGTTATTGACCTGCCGCAGGCTCTGCAAAAACCTGTTGTAATCGTCTTTGACACGATCCAGCACGCGACCATTGTCGGCGTCCTCATCCGGTCCGGTGGCGCCGCGTTCTGAGCTGCCATCCTTGTCCGGAACGACGTATTTGGGCGACACCGTCTGGTGCTGGAAGGCCTGAGCAGACAAACCGGTGCTCAGTTTTCCCTGCAGTCCGAATTTGTCGACGGATTTCATAAAGGAACCCGTTCCGGCGTGCATATTGGCGCCGGTCTGTTCTTCGGCCAGCGAGTTCAGCACGATGAAAAAGGCCAGCAGAGCCGTCATCGTGTCGCCGAACGAAATCAGGTAGCCGTTTTTGGGTCCTTCGGGACAGCGTTCCTTGCATTTGGCCATCAGGTTACTCCGTCTCTGTGCGACTTAAGCGATAGACGATCTGCCCCGGCGGGACCTGCGTAGGATCGACGATTCCGACGGCGACACGCCCCGGCACCTTGCCGGGAATCACGCCAAATCCGTCAGGGTCTGTCATGATGGCAGCCATTTTGACGCAGAGAGCGGCGTGTTCCGGGTCGGACACCAGAATCTGACAGACCAGCGGCTGCCGTTTCAGCTGTTCTGCCAGCATTCGCAGCTGAGTCACCCCCTGAGTCGTCATTTCTCCGTCGGCACTCTGCATCATGGCCACCGACGTCTGAATTCGGACGCGGCTGGCGTCGGCCAGTACATCCGGGTTCTGCAGTGACTGCAGTCCTCGTGACAGGGACTGGCGTGCCGGATTTTCGTGGGCCGACGGCACCTCGGATCCTCGCGTCGTCAGCGCGGCGCTGTTCGGACGTTCACGGATAATCATGGAATCCTTGTCCACCAGCCGTTCTGATTCGCCAGCGGCTCCGGACGACGCTCCTCCCCCGAACGCGACGACTTTCACCTTGGCAAAGAACTCAGGTTCACTGGTGGCGAACGTCAGAAGCAGAATAAAGAACGTCATCAGCAGCGTGATCACGTCGCTATATGTCATGAACCACGCCGGGACGTCACCGGTGGGTTCCGGACAGCAGCTCTTTTTCGGCATGTTTCCGTCCTGAATTTGAATCTCTTGAATGTTTCCCGACGCACCGCCTGGGCGGTTGAACGTCGTTTTTCAGCCGGTTCTGATTCACGGTTCCGTGCTGTTGTAGTGAACCCGGACAAGGCTAACCCGGACAAAGCTAACCCGGACAAAGCCAGACCGGACGAAGCCAGACCGGACGAACAAGAGCCTGTTGATCAGAGCCGGCGATGCCGCCCTGTCAGGCCGCCTGCTGCGTCGCACTTTCACGACTCTTGGGAGACAGATAGGCCAGCAGTTTTTCTTCCAGTGCCCGCGGAGCCTGACCTTCGACCAGCGACACCAGCCCGGCAATCATCAGTTCCCGGATCATCAGCTCTTCCTGACTGCGTACTTCCAGCTTTCCGGCCAGAGGAATGCAGAACATGTTGGCGATGACCGCACCGTACAGCGTTGTCAGCAGGGCGACGGCCATACCACCGCCGATCTGGCTCGGATCGTCCAGTGACTTCAGCATCTGTACCAGTCCGATCAGCGTTCCGATCATGCCGAACGCGGGAGCTGCCGCGGCGATCGCATCGATAATCTTCTTGCCGTTGGAATGGCGCGTGGCGATGGCATCCACCTCAGTCACCAGCGCCGCGTTCAGGTCGTCTTTGGACGTGCCGCCGACAACCTGTTCAAGCCCGCGTCTCAGGAAGTCATCAGAGATGTCTTCCAGCTCGCCTTCCAGAGCCAGCAGCCCGTCCCGCCGGGCTGTTGTGGCGAAGCCGCGAAACTGGTTGATGACTTCATCCGGCGTCTGGATCTTCACCAGAAAGCACTTCTTGATGACATGGACGGTGCCGAACGCGACCTTCAGCTGGAAATTCATCAGCACGGCGGCCGCGGAACCGCCGACGGTGATCATCAGTGAGGGCAGGTCGATGAAATCGCCCAGCCCACCGCCGATCATGATCGAGCCCAGTACGAGCCCGATCGCCATGACGAGTCCGATTACTGTGGAAATGTCCATGTGATATCCCTTCCCTGACCTTCCGCCGACAGTCGTCGGCGGCGTGATGTTTCCTGTTGTCCGGATGTATGAATGGTTTGCGTTGGTGATTCAGCTGATTATGTTCTGCCGCTGTTCCGTCAGGCGGCTTTTCGTTTGGCTCGGTAAACCTGTCCCAGAATCTCTGCCACCGCGCGGAAGAATTCCGCGGGAATTTCCTGTCCGACATTGACGCTGCGAAAGATGGCTCGTGTCAGCGGCGGCCGTTGAAAGACGGGAATCCGGTGGCCTTTGGCGATCTTCACGATATTGGCGGCGAACGATCCGGCTCCCTTGGCGACCAGTTTCGGAGCGATCATCTTTCCGGGTTCGTATTTCAGGGCGATGGCAAAATGAGTCGGGTTGGTCAGAATCACGGTGGCCTCAGGAACGTCTGCGACGGACTGGTTCTTCATTGCCTCCCGCTGCTTCCTCCGCACAGCGGCCCTGACAGTCGGATCACCCAGTTCGTCCTTCTGTTCCTTTTTGATTTCGTCCCGCGTCATTTTCAGCTTGTGTTCATGCCGCAGCCAGCGGACCACGTAGTCGACTGCCGCCAGCATAAACGACACCATTGCCAGCGACAGACAGATGGTGAGACCCAGGTTCCAGCCGAATGTGAACAGACCATTGACCGAACCGAAGTTTCGGGCCGCCAGTTCACTGCGGCGAGCCCACAGAATGGTACAGCTCACGATCAGCAGCAATGACACCTTGGCCAGCCCCAGTATTCCCTTGACCGCTGAATCAATCGAAACAAGTCTCTTCCAGCCACGGATCGGTGACATCTTCTCGAAGTCAATCTCCATCGGCTTCCACGAGATCAGAAATCCGACCTGTGCAAATCCGATCATCAGACCGACTCCCATCAGCATCAGCATCAGACCTCCGCAGCAGGCCATCATTTCAGCCGACAGCCATCGGGCTCCCAGCGTGGTGTGCAGTGATGTCCAGTCCATGGATGGTGCGTCGCGAAACCAGATGCGGAAGCTCTGCATCAGCCGCTGGCCCAGCGGTCCGCCGAACCACATCATGAACAGACAGCCGGCCAGCACTGCAAACGTGGCGGCGACATCCGGACTGGCCACGACCTGCCCGTCCCGGCGTGATTCCTCACGCCGCCGCTGTGTTGGTTCTTCTGTACCTTCGTTTTCCTGTTCAGCCATGGATGGCCCCGCTTTCCACACTTACCTGGTTCAGAAAGTGCTGCATTGCCATACAGAAATCGGGAAAAAACAACAGCAGTCCGCCCATACCGACGACCAGACGCAGCGTCATGCCATAGGTCATGAAGTTGAACTGAGGCGCCGTTCGCATCGTCACCAGCAGCGTCACCGTCACACAGAACATCAGAATGCCGATGGGCGCGATGATCAGAAAACCCTGATGCTCAACGCGCGTGACGGCGTACATCACCTGATCCCACGTCGGCATCGACCACGCCGCGGCGACCGGTCGCGTGGCCAGCGAACTGCCCAGCGTCAGAAACATCGTGTGATGCAGGTTCATGCCGAAAAACAACAGCACTCCCAGCGCTTCAAACGCCTGTGAAACGACGTTTGACTGCTGGTCGTCGGTGGCTGAGGTCAGTTGTGCCATCGTGAGTCCCATTTCCTGAGCGATCCATGCTCCTGCAATCCGCACCGGCACCAGACACAGCCCGAACAGCCATGCCAGCGCTGCTCCCAGCATGGATTCCCGGCCAGCCAGCCAGACCAGTTTCAGCCAGCTGTTGGGGCCGCTGATCGAGACCATCAATTCGAGTGCCGTCGCACCGGCGAACCGTGGTGCCAGCACAATTGTCAGCGCCACCGCCAGTCCGATCTTCACGGTGGCGGGAATGGTGCGTCCTGCCACCGGCGGCAGAAACGCCACAAAGGCGGCACACCGCATCAGCACCAGTCCACAGGCTATGATCAACGCTTCCAGCAACGGTTCAGTTCCTGTTATTGAGTGACCATGGTCATACGATCCACCATCCGCAGCGTGAAGGCTGAGGTCATGGTCAGCATCCACGGCAGCGTCAGCAGAATGACCAGCCCCACGGCCACAATCCGCGGAGCAAAGGAAAGAGTCTGTTCCTGCACGCTGGTGATGGTCTGAAAAATGCTGACCAGCAGTCCGACCAGCAGACTGATCATCACCGGCGGTCCGGCCAGCCACATGGCTGTGACCAGCAGATCCCGGCCGATTTCCACAACTTCCAGTGTATCCATGATTTCGGATCCTTCCCCGGGCGACAGCTGTTTCCAGTGCCGCCCTGTCTGTGCGTCACCGACCTCGGGGCGGCGACGATGTTCAGATCTGTATGACCAGGCTAACCGCTGCGATCAGCCCGCCGACAAGCCGGTGTTCTGTCTAAAGTCGAGTGGGTTTCTTCAGTTCCATGAACTGGGCCAGCAGTTCACTGGCCAGTTTTTCGTCGTCCAGTGAATCCAGAATGCCGGCCGCGCGGCGTTCTTCCAGGCGGGACAGAATCTCAACAGCCATTTCCATCTTGCCGTCGTTGGAAAATTGCTTGATGACTGCCGCTGATTTCTCCGGACTCATGCCTTCCATCACGGACACCATTTCCTTGACATTGGCTTCTCTGTTCACCTGTGAGTTGCCTGGGTTCCCGGTCGGCTTGCTGCCTGCCTTCTGGCGTTCCAGCTCCAGTTTCTGTTGCTTTTCCTCCAGCTGTTTCAGCAGGGCTTCTGAGGCAATTCGCTCGTTTCTGGCCTGAGTGAGCAGCTGTTCGGTGGCCATTCGCTGGTCCCGTGCCTGAGCCACCAGTCCCTGAATTTCTTTCTGCTCTCCGTCGATATCCGCCAGCACCAGGCGATGCTGTGCTTCCGTCCTCCGCAGAGCTTCTTCGCGCTGCTGGATCGCCGATTCACGAGCCTTGAGTCCCAGTCCGTAACGCACGATTTCCTCGACGCTCATTTCTCCCGGGCGCACGGCAGCCGGAAGTTCCTGAGAAGGCTGGGCAGGAGCCAGCGGCTGAGTCACGTCGACCGGCTGGCTCAGGTCCGCCACCGTTTCGGCCAGCGGAGGCAACGGGGCGCCGTCCTGCTGAGCGGTCTGATCCTGCTGCCGCAGAAACCAGGTGCCTCCGGCAGACACTGCCAGAATCATCAGACCGTAGATTCCGATCATCATCTTCTTCATCGTCTTGTCTCCCCGTCAGCCGGTGTGTTCGGTCGGGATGTCGTGTCCGGTGGAAGACCGGGTTCCGGCGAATCCTGAAATTCGCCTGAGGTCCTGACCGCTTCGCGTCGTGCGTAGCGTTGTCCGTTGTTTTCCTGACGCATGTTTTCGTCTCTGATCAGCTGTTCACGGCGATGTTCGGCAAGTTCCTTTTCTCGATGCTTTTCGACCACCTGCAGCTGTGATCGGGCTGCCGTCACTTCCTGGATCGCCTTCAGCAGCCGATCGCCGGCTGTTGCCTGCTGTTCGCGGGCAGTCCGGCAGTCGGCGGCGGTGCGTGCCACGGCATGGATGACAGACTGAATCATGGTGGCATCACCGTTTGCGAGATGGCCGGTGCCCAGCTGCTGCAGTTCCGCGATCTGCTGTTCAAGCTGATCGACCCGCCGATCTGCCTTTAACTTTTCCCCCTGGCGCACCGCGGCCGTCAGACGGGCCAGCTTTTCAGCCTGCTGTCGAATGCGACTCAGCGATTCAATTCGGGAGTGAAAACGTTTCATGAGTTTTTGAGCCGGATTCAGAAGGGCCAGGCTTCGGCCAGTGTTTTCAGTTGTTCAGTGGTTTCCTGCCAGGAGGACTGTTCTCCGACGTTCTGTTTCAGAAAGACCCGGACGGCCGGCATCAGCTGGATCGCCCGGTCGACCTGCGGTGAGGTCCCGCGCTGATAGGCTCCGATCTGGATCAGATCTTCCATCTCACGGTAGGTTGCCATCAGGTTTCGCACCCTGGCGGCATGCAGCCGGTGTTCCGGAAGTGTGATATCCGTGAAAAGACGACTGATGCTTTCCAGAGAATCCACGGCCGGAAAATGTCCGGCTGTGGCCAGCTTTCGTGACAGCACAATATGTCCGTCCAGGATGGAACGCGCCGCGTCGGCAATCGGTTCGTCCATGTCGTCGCCTTCGACCAGCACGGTGATCAGTCCCGTGATCGTGCCGCAGCTGCCCGCTCCCAGACGTTCCAGCACGTTTGCCATCAGCGCCTGCACAGACGGCGGGTAACCGCGACTGCCCGGAGGTTCATCCAGCAGCAGACCGAGTTCGCGCTGAGCCATGGCCAGCCGCGTCAGGCTGTCCAGGAAGAACAACACATCTCTGCCGTCGTCACGAAAGCTCTCGGCAATCGTGACGGCGGTCAGCACTGCCTTGATGCGCATGAGTGGCGTCTGGTCCGACGTGGCCACGACGACCACAGACTGTCTGGAGCCGCTGTCTCCCAGACAGTCCTCAATAAAGGGCCTTACTTCACGGCCTCGTTCGCCGACCAGGCAGATCACATTGACGTCGGAATCCGCGCCCTTGGCGATTTCGCCCAGCAGCGTACTCTTGCCAACACCACTGCCGGCAAACAGACCGATTCGCTGACCGCGTCCGATGCTGATCAGGCCGTCAATCACGCGCTGACCGGTGGTCAGCGGCTGAGTAATGCGAATGCGTTCCATTGCCGCAGGAACGGTGGCTTCTTCCGAACGCGAGGCCTGACAGCGAACGGGGCCCAGTCCGTCGACCGGGCGTCCCAGTCCGTCGACGACGCGTCCCAGCAGCTGGCGTCCGACCGGAATTGACCGCCGTCGACCGAGCGCGACGACTTCCAGGCCCGGGCGCAGCCCGGCATGGCTGTCGAAGCACATCAGCTGCGACTCATGGTCATCAAAACCAACCACTTCGGCGGTCAGCACATCACCGGCCGGAAGATGCAGCTCACATGCCTCGCCGACCGACGCCGGCAGCGACGCACGCAGCAGGCCTCGGGCGCTACGCAGTGTGCCGACGTTCCGGAAAGCGGCGGAATTTCCCGCCAGCCGGTTCATCTGCTCGACGTTCAGTCTGAGTTTCATTGAGATTTTCCATCCATATTCGGCGGATCTCCGCCAGTCGATCATCCATATTCGTCACCAGAGCACTGCGGGGTGATTCGGCCCTTACGATTCCGCGAGACAGCTGAGCATCAGGAATGAACTCCACATCCGCCCGGGCAAAACTGATGGCATCGGAACTGTGACGCAGATGTTCCAGCAGATTCGCGTCGTCCGGATTCAGGTACACCCGAATTGATTCAGCCTTGTGCAGCTGCTGAATCATCGACGCCACCAGGTCATCCACGGCAAACATGTCGGCATCAATGGCGGCGCCCACAATCCACGAGGCGGCGATGACTGCGAGCTCAACCGTCGTCTGCTGCATTTCGGTCAGCGTGTTCCGGTGCTGCTGCTGAAGTTCTTCAATGGCCACACCGACTTCGTTCAGCAGTTGCCGCAGAAACTCAAGCTGCTGTTCCAGACGTGCCGCTTCCTCGGCGGCGGCCTGCTGTGCAGAGGCGGCCTGTGGGGCAGAAGCTGCCGGCGCAGGGCGCGCGCTGCCGGAAGGTGCCAGTCTGACCGCACTCGGCGATCGGTTCAGCAAAAGTCGGATCTGCTGTGGCATGACTCGGCTGTTTCCTATTCACCTTCCTGGTCGATTTTCGCAATCACATCCGCCACGGCCTCCCGGGCCTGCTGCACGCGGGCTTCCGGAACCCGAGTCTGAAACTGCAGTTCTTCTTCGATGGTCTGACGGGCGCGACGAGACAGGTTCTCAAGGATTTTTGCCAGGACTTCTTCGTCCGCCTGGAACATGGCGGTGGTCAGCGTGGTCCCGTCAATCTCACCCAGCACCTGCTGCACAATCGCCGCATCAAGATCCTTCAGGTCTTCGAAACGGTACAGCCTCTTCATCAAAGCGGCACTCAGGTCCGCATCTTCCTCTTCGATCGCCGTCAGCATGTCCTTGCGGTACGACTTGGGTACTTCCCGCAGAACCTCAGCCAGACGATCCACGTGATCGCGACGGTCCGGCGGGTCAGCCGGCAGTGTCATGCCTCGCTGCAGCGTTGCACGGGCGATGCGTTCGACCAGCAGCTGCGGCGCGTTCTGTTCCCGGGACAGCTGGCGAGCCACCAGCGTCCGGTGTTCTTCCGGAAAGTAGCTGAGCACATTGGCGGCCAGTTCCGGCGCGATATTGTTCAGCAGAATGGCGACCGTCCGCGGCTGTTCACGTTCCAGCGCACCAGACAGCTGAAAGATGCTGAGCAGTCCCAGGTCATGCATCGGATCACCGGTCAGCCGGATCTTTTTCGGCCGGTCTGCTGACGCGGATTCGGCACGCTGACCATCTTCACCTGATTCCTGATTATCGTGCCGGGAGTCATTGTCCTGAGAGTCATTATCGAACAGCTTCAGCGCATTGGGGGCGGATTTCAGAGCGACGTCGAAGAACCAGCCGAAGTCCCGCAGCAGAGCTCGTTTTTCGCGGCCCTTCAGTGCGGTGGCGGATTCCGTTTCCATCTGCTCCCGGATCTGTGCTGCCAGTTCCGGGCGCATGCGTTCCAGCACGGCGTCGGCAGCGTCTGGTCCGAGCAGTTTCAGAAGGGCGGCAGATTGTTTCCGGTGGTCAGTCACGGTGTTTGAGGTGTCAGTCTTCAATATTAAATGCGGGTTGCGGTAACTCGGTTTCGCGGTTTCACGGTTTCGCGGTTTCGCGGTTTCACGGTTTCACGGTTTCACGGTTTCACGGTTTCACGGTTTCACGGTTTCACGGTTTCACGGTTTCACGGTTTCACGGTTTCACGGTTTCACGGTTTCGTACGAGGTCGGATCCGGGATCCAGGCCCGACTGCTGATCAGGCTGCTTTTGCTGAAATTGGTTGTTCTTCCTGGTCCTCTGAAGATTCTTCACCCAGCCATGCAGCCAGGACTCTGGCGGCGACATCCGGGTTCGATTTTGCCTGATCAGAAAGTGCGGCCAGTTGCCGAACTTCCTCCAGTGACAACTGCTGATCGGCGGAAGGATCGGTCACGATGACGGGCTGCATCTTTCGCAGCAGCAGGAATCCCATCAGGAACGCCATGGCGGCAATCAGTCCCATTCCTGTGGTATGAATCAGCGGTTCGTACTGCTCCCAGACACTCAGCAGCCCCGGCGCCTCCAGCGGTGTTCCGGCATCGAGACTGGCAGTGAGCACCTGGATTTCGTCGCCCCGGCTCTGATCGAAGCCCACGGCCTGTTTCACAATGGATTCGATCAGTGTTGTATCGAGCGCTGCGGGAGTCGCGGCGGCGGCAGCGTTTGGAGCTCCGCCACCGTCGGCAGCAGCCGGATCGGCTGTCGGGGTCGGCAGTTCAACGATGGCCGCGATGGTCAGCCGGGTGATCTTTCCGGGGATGTCACGAGTGACTTCTTCTGTGGTTGCATTGTCATAGTCGGCCGAGATGATTTCTTTCTTGTACTTGCCGCCGTTTTCTTCTGCGCCGAGCGTGGTGGACAGCACGTTGGAAGCGGTGCCGACTTCGCCGGAAGGAATCAGGCCGCCGGTCTGTTCCACCGTTTCAATGGTCTCGGTGCGTTTTACCTTTCCATCCGGGTCGTAGGTGCGATCGGTGCGAGTACTTTCGCGAAAGTCGATGGCGGCGGAAACACGAACTACGGCCTTGCCGTCTCCGAGCAGCGTGGCCAGCATGGATTCGGCCTTGGTGGCGAGACGCAGTTCGACTCGCTGCTGGTAATCGAACTGACCCTCCATGGTGGAACCGATACCGTCGGCCACGTTGAACTGTCGTCCGGCGGTATCCATCAGCGAAATGCCGTCCGGCGCCAGGCCCTCGACGGCACGGGCCACCAGTGAAATAATGCTTTCTGCCACCGACGGCGTTACCGAGGTGGAGGCGACCGGTTCGATAATCACGCTTGCGGTTGTCGGAGTCTGATCGCTGACAAAGGGAGACGGTTCGGGGCGGCTGATGTGGACAGTCGCCGCGCGGATCCCGCGAATCTGGGCGATGGACCGCCCGATTCTGACCTCCAGCTGTCGCTGCCGTCGATCCTCTTCCGCCCGCGGTGAACCGGGGAAGGCGCCGGACATGCTGGTGTCCGCTTCTGCCACCGGTTCCCAGACATCCTTGAGCGCCAGTCGGGCACGACTGACGTCGCTGCGCGGCACAGACACGGCCGAGCCGGAATAGTTGAGTTCCGTGCTGATCTGTTCCGTCTCCAGGATGCCCACAATTTCCGCGGCACGCTGAGGAGTCAGCTGACTGGCCAGCACGACGTAGTCCGCGCGCGTCGCCCAGATCAGCGTTCCGGCGACGGCGGCTACACACGCCACGGTGGCCGCGCTGATGCCGACGCGCTGAGACATTGTCCAGCGGGACCACAGAGTTTTCAGCTGCTCAATCAGATTTGTCAGTACTGCCATCACCTGCCCCCTCGATGAGGGATTCTGTTCTGAATATGTTTAAAGGTTGCACTCCGTCTGCAGACACTACATCTGCATTCGCATGATCTCCTGATACGAAGAAATCAGGCGGTCACGGACTTCCATGACCAGGCGGAAAGCCAGGTCGGCCTGGGCCGCGGTCAGTACCACGTCGTGAATGCTGTCCGTTTCGCCGGTAATGAGCTGTTTGACGCCTTCCTCCACCTGCGCCTGATGACCGTTGGCATCCTGCAGCAGGCCCTTGACCAGATCCGCAAACGGCAGTGCGTGCCCCGTCTTTCCCGCACCCGAAGCAGGAGCGGCGGGAAGGCCGGTGCCGACAGATCCGATTGAAGAAACGGGAGAAGTCATCGTGACATGTCCGGAGGACAAAAAGCCGGGTGAGGCTGACGCTGGTGTCAGTCTGTTGTGAACAGGTGGAATGAAAAGAACGCGGTGTTGTCATCTTCGGTGGTCCGCCATTGAACCCTCGGACACTGACGGCCGCGGCGACGCTGCCATGGCGGATCCTTGTTTATCTAAGTCCCTGCAGCAGCGCCAGTGCCTGTTCTGCCATCTTCCGAAACGTTTCCATGGATTTCAGATTGGCTTCGTACGCCCGGCTGGCCGTGACAAGATCCACCATCTCATGAGGCAGCGTGACGTTTGGCATGGCCACATATCCTTCTGCATTCGCGTCCGGATGTCCGGGGTCGTAGATCAGTGGCAGCGGCGAATTGTCGGATTTGATTCCCATGACCCGGACGCCGCCCAGCTTTCCCCTGGGATCAGCGATGCCCGCGTGAGCGAAATGATCCATGGCCGAGGCAAAGGAAACCCGCTGCCTTCGATAAGGACCACCTTCGGGCGTTCGTGTCGAATGAGCATTTGCAATATTGTTGGCGGCGACTTCCATTCGAAGCCGTTCGCCTGACAGCCCGGATGCACTGATGTGCATTCCGGACAGGATTTTGTCCAGTGACATACGATTCCCCCGTTCTTCGTTTCACAGCCACGCCTCTGACGTCCGTCAGCCCGGACGCCGCCCCTTTGTCTGCGATGTGTTCTGATGCTGAATGATTCTGACTAACCACCGTCCATGGCGCGTCGCATCTGGTTCAGATCTGTGCTCATCAGCTGCAGATACACCTGCTGCAGCAGGGCATTTTTGTTCAGCTGTCCGATCTCCTTATCGATGTCCACATTGTTGCCGTCGGCGCGCGCCGGCAGCCCTGGCGTCTGACGCACAGCCGGTGTGGCCGAGCTTCCCTGTCCGGTGCCGCCACGCCGGATTTCCTCGGCCAGCGCCGTTTCGAAGTCAAGTTCCAGTCGCCGATAGTTGGGCGTATTGACGTTGGCGATATTGTGACTGATCACCTGCTGCCGCTGTTCAGACGCGGCGACCAGGCGGGTGAGCAGATCAAATTGATTGTTAAGGAGTGACATGTCATCAGGATCGGAAAACCGGACCGGACTGATGCAGTCAATGCAACCGTCACATTTTGACACCAGCGTGTTATCGTCGCCGCCGGAATGTTTTTCCTCAGCAGGTGAGGGGAATCCCTCGATGGTTGTCGCGCGGGGAAACAGGGTTCTCTGCTTTCCGCAGAAACGTGCTGATCCCGGGCTTCGATTCCTGAGGTCAGCTTCCAGTCTGCGATCGACCGCTATAGAAAATGGCAGGCAGGATGCGTTCCCCACTTTCCGGCGGTGACACGGTCCCGAAGCTGGTGGATGACCTGTCGTGGGGGGAATCCCGTATCGGGTGACTTCGTCACCAAGATTAAATCGGGGCTTCCGGCAAAAGGCAGGTTTTTGTCATTGAGTTGGCAAGTACGGACTTGTCCCCGTCGATGAGCCTTGCTGGAAAGTGTGGTCGATTCAAGGATCTGGCTTTTACAACGCACTGGATGACACAGGGCAGGCAAAGATGTCGTTGAAGAAGAAAAGTCTCACTCGGCTGCCATCACTGCCAACCATTGCTGTGGAGATACTGCGGGTCATCAGTAATCCGGACGCCCCGATGCAGCAGATTGCCGATCTGGTGCAGGCTGATCCGGCGCTGGCCAGTAAGATTCTGAAGGCGGCCAATTCCAGTCGTTTCGGGCTGCCAAGAAGAGTGGCGGATCTGCGTCAGGCGCTCACATTGATGGGCAAGGCCAAGGTAACGCCGCTGGTCTTAAGTTTCTCGCTGGCGTCGGAATGCGTGGAAGACCGGGCGCAGGCGGAACGGTTTCGGCGTTACTGGCTGCGATCCTTTGTACAGGCAACGGCGGGCGAGGTGCTTGGCGGATTCTACGGGCCGTCGGTGGCCGCTGAGGCGTTTACACTGAATCTGCTCGCCGGAATCGGCCAGCTGGCGCTGCTGAAACAGGAGACCGCAGACTATATCGGGTGTCTGGAACGGTCTCAGGCAGAAGGAACCAGCCTGGACGACGAGGAACGTGCGGTCTTCGGTATCACACATCTCGAACTGTCGCTCGAAATGCTGGAGGAATCACGCCTTCCGCCCCGGTTTATCAGCGCCGTTGCCGCTCTGACGGCAGCGGGGGCCGAAACTGAACTGGAACCGGCCGCGGCACAGTTGAGCCAGATTGTTGGCACCGCCGAGGCATTTGCCCGCTATCTGTGCGACAATGATCGCGGAGTGGCTCTGGTGGTGCTGCAGGAACGACTGGGGGCCGGCAACGGCCCGGCGCTGAGTCTGGAGGAACTGACCACAACCGTCCGACAGAAACTGGATGACAGCGCCGCATTGTTCGACATTGACCCGTCGGTGATTCCGGAACCGGAAGATCTGCTGCAGAACGCGCTGGAGCAGCTGTTTGAATTCACCGAAATGATGAACGATCTGAATTCCGCGTCCGTCCCGGCTGAACTGGTGGCCGAAAATGGGCGGCTCAAGGAACAGGTTCAGTCGCTGGTTATCCAGACCAGCACAGATTCGCTGACGGGAGTTGCCAACCGGTCTTATTTTGACCGGCGTGTGGAAGAACTGAGTCAGCACTGCTTCCGAAAGCAGATCCCGTTCGGCCTGGCAGCCATCGACATCGATCATTTCAAGGAAGTGAACGACACGTATGGCCATCTGGCCGGCGATTGCGTGCTGCAACAGGTTGCTCATACGCTGCAGATGGGGACCCGGTCCAACGAAACGCTGGCTCGCTACGGCGGTGAAGAGTTTGTTGTGCTGCTGGAAGGCGTGACCGAAGAGGGACTGTTGGTGATCGGTGAACGTCTCCGAAAAATGGTGGAATCACTGCAGGTGGAGTTTGAAGCACTGACCATTTCCGTCACGATCAGTATCGGAATCGCCAGCGCAATTCCCACGGATAGCGGGTACGGAGCGACGCTGTTCGGCATTGCTGATGCGGCCCTGTATCAGGCAAAGCAGAACGGGCGCAACCGCGTCGTGGTAGATTGTCGTCATGATGAGAACCCGGTGGCGGCGAAGAATCAGATCACGGACGACGTCAGTAAGATTTCTGCGAATTAACCGGACCGGGCCAGCTTTCGAAGAAGGCGGGCGAAGCCGCCGAAAATTTCTCGCTTTGAAAACGGCCGTGTATTCGCGGACAAGCTTCCGAGCAGAGACGCCGACAGCCTTCGATGCCCGATCGGGACCGAGTCCGTCCACGAGGCAGTTGTCCGGCACTTGACCGCGCCGTGTCCGCGATGTGTCCGCGATGTGCCGATGAAATTCCGCTGCTGGATGGCAAGCACCGTCGAACTCAGCTATACGTCTGCAGTTGAACCGTGCCTGTTATTGTCTGCGAGGCGACCATGTCAACAAGTCTGCGAGGTCACCTGCTGGTGGCCGCCAGTCATCTGCGTGACCCCAACTTCTACCGTTCCGTCGTACTGATGCTTGAGCATTCAGAGGAAACGGCGATGGGGCTGGTCATCAATCGTCCCAGTTCGATTGCCGTTGACGCGGCCATGCTGAAGCTGAAATCGAAACCGATCTCTGGCGATCCCATTTTCTCTGGTGGCCCTGTCGACACTTCCGCCCTGTTTATTCTGCACAACTGCGTCGAACTGGGGCAGCAGGATGAAGAAGTCACGGCGGGAGTCTTCGTGACCGGCAGCAACGATTCGTTTGAATCGCTGGTTACCAGCGACGTCAGCTGCACGCATAAGTGCGGCTTTCGCATCTATTGTGGCTATGCCGGCTGGGGACCGGGGCAGCTGGAAGCCGAAATTGACCGCAGCGACTGGAGAATCATTCCCGCAGACAGCTCGCTGGTCTTTGAGGAAGACCCTTATAGTCTGTGGGAAGTCTGTACACAGCTGGTGCATGAACAGCACCGACTGCTGCCTCACGATGTCAAGAACCCGGAATGGAACTGAAGGATTTTTCATGCAGATCGTTGTGTTGACCGATGCCGTCACAGGCTCCTCTGCCCTTATTGCCGCTCACCTGGGGTTTAACTGTTTTGATTTCCATGCCCGAGTGGGCGAAGCCGACGTGGCCGTTATTCATGCGGCCGACGGTTTTGCAGAAGGAACCCAGCCGCCCAGCCACAGCGGGATTCCGCTGCTGTTTCCGTTCCCCAATCGAATTCGATCCGGTCGTTATTCGTGGGAAGGGCAGGATTACGAACTGCCGGAATCTCTGGTCGGCTATGAAGGCTCGGGCAATGCCATTCACGGCTTCTGTCTGGATCGCCCATGGCGTGTGGTGGAACAGACCGAATCTTCCGTGACCGGCGCGTTTCGCATCAGCCAGGACGCTCCGGAGCGGTTGCCGCTGTGGCCGACGGATGGCGAAATCCGGATCCGGTATTCGCTGAACAATGCCTGTCTGCGGGCGGATATCGAGGTTCAAAATCCGACGTCGACCCCCTTGCCCTGGGGATTCGGGACGCACGCCTACTTCCGCGTGCCGCTTTCGTCAGACGGCAGACCGGACCGGTGTAAGGTCTACGCCCCCGTGAGCAAAAGGTGGGAACTGGAAGGCTGCCTGCCGACGGGAAGGCTGCTGGATCCGCCGGAAGATGCTGAACTGCAGCAGGCACCCACGTTTGACCGCCTGAAGGTTGATGATGTCTATACTGCAGTACACAGCGAGAACGGCGTGGTCGAATGCCGGATCACGGATGAGATCGCCGGCCTGCAGCTGGTTCAGCGCTGCGATGACAGCTTTCGTGAGATTGTCGCCTTCACTCCGCCATGGGCGTCCGCCGTCTGTCTGGAGCCATACACCTGCACCACGGATGCCATCAACCTGCAGCAGCGCGGCGTCGATGCCGGTCTGAAGGTTCTGGAACCAGGTGGGGTCTGGCAGGGATGGATTGAAATCGCCGTCGGACAGATTGCCTGCTGATCCTGTCGGCGGATGCTGCTGAACCCGCGACGTTCAATTCTCTGATAAGTCCTCTGTCATGCATACCGAAGGCCTGAGTCACGCGGAAGCCGAAAAAGGCGTTCCCGGTCGTCTGATCGTAGTCGCGATGTTTTCACTCGGAATCATCGCGACGGGAATTCTGTGGACCTACTGGCAGCTGCACCTGATGCCGTTCATGCCTCTGCAGAAATCTCTGGCCGCCGAGTTCGATGAATCCAGTCCCCGCGTGGATGGCGGGCGGCGGAAAAGTCACAAGGGGACGCCGATGATCCTGCGCGTTGTGATGCGCGTGCCGTTCGATCCCATAGCCGATGATCCCGAGACGCAGCAGAAAGTTCAGGAACGCCTGACTCGCACGAGGGAACTTGCGGAAGAGCATGCAGACCTGGACAGTTATGAACTGCTGGAGGTTCATCTGTACAAGGAATCAAAAGAGCAGGAACTTCAGCAGAAGACGTTTCTGCAGGACCTGAGCGATCCGTCGGTCACACCGAGTCAGTAGGCCACGGATCAACGCGTGTCATTGGTTCTTCGGGGCTGACTGTCAGGGCGAAATTGCACTGTTTTCAGCCCGTCCCCTAACGATTGGCGGTTGAGATTCGCAGCCAGTTCAGGCAGGTATTGGTGGTGCTGCCGGGCCGGCCGATTTCCACCGTCAGACGACCGTCCGTGACGTGCACGTCGACGCGGCGTTCTGCGAATCGACCGGCCATCGTCGTGTGGTCCTGAAGCACCGCCTGTCCTTCAACCGTCACGTTCTGTCCTGCCTGCACATGCTCGGCGTCACCGACGCAGAATTCGACGGTGTAATTTCCTTCCGGCAGCATGCATTCCCACACATCATGACTTCGCGTGAACAAGAACGTATCGGCCGGCGGTTCTGACATTCCTCGCAGACGATGATGGGCCGACAGATCCCGCGTCCACCCGAAGTTTCGTTTCGGTGTGAAGACCTGACCGTGATCGGCTTCAAATTCGGCGGCGTCGTTGCCCGGGCCACCGAAGTTGAACTGCCGGACCATGGTCAGATCATCGGACAGAAGATTCGGAATCCCGTCCGTTTCCGGGTCCGGCGGGCTGGGCAGAAGCGTCGTGTTCTGAGGATCCAGACACAGGGCGTCGGCAGGATCCGGAATGCCGTCGCCGTCCGCGTCCTCTTTGGTAAGGCGTTGGTAGGGTTTCCATGGGCCATTTCTGACGATCTGCCACCACCGTTCGGCAAATTCGCCGCGCGTGCCGACCTGCATCAGAGTTTGTTCAGGGATGTGTTCTGAGTCCTGCTGCAGGTTTGTCAGTGTCACGACTTCGTGCATCCATTCCCGGGTGGCGGGCTGATGCGGACGAAAATCCACGTCGTCCGCCCGCAGCGGCAGGCAGTGCTGCACCGCCAGCATATTGACAGCCGTGAAACAGGAATTTTCAGAGGACAGATCACGAAACGGCCATAGCATGCTCGGCTCAGATTCCCCGTGAACGGTCATCAGCGCGGACTGCACGGCCAGCAGATGGTCGCGATTGAAAGGAATGTCTCGCGGCTGAATTTCCCTGTTCAGAGCCACGGCAGCGCAGGCTCCGCAGGCCTGTCCGATCACCATTGACGTGTCGTGCAGTCGGACGGCGGAACTGACGATGCTGCTGAAGCCAAGGTTCTTCTGAGCACCAAGCAGGCCGTCGACCGTGATCGGAATCAGACTGCGGAGCGGAAAGACACTGCGACCACTGTACGGAGGTCCCCAGGTGCGTCCCGGCCGAAATCCGCAGCGCCACGGACCGCCGGGGTCCCCGTCGACAAGGAACTCGCGTTTCGTGGGATGAAAGTCATATTCAAACTGCCACACGGCGACCGCATCGTGATACATGGCCGCGGAAAAGTTCTGAGCAGTTCCGGCGATACCCATCGTGTCCTGCTGCCGCATCATATGCATCGCCTGCAGTCGCAGCGACTCGCGGACATACGGCTTGAACGGCATCCTGTCAGCAGTCCCGAACTCCTCAGTCAGCACGAAGCGACGATAACTGTGAGTCGTGTCGGACATCGCATCATGAACTTCGGTCTGCAGGTAGTGCAGGAAACCAAGTGAGTACTGCTTCGCATCCTCGAAGATGATTCGTCGCTGAGCGGGTGTCAGTTCGACAATATTTCTGCGTGAGGCGCCGGGTTCAGTCGCTTCAAGCGCGGCGGCCACCGCCTGAGGGTACACATCCAGCGGATAGTCGAAAGCCGGAAAGCAAAGCAGCAGGACATCCGGATGCTGAATCTGAGTGAAGTGATAGTGATCCACCAGCCGACGGGTTTCATACAGCCACAGCGGATCCTTCGGCCAGCGATGCGACCGGTAGTGTCGAGCATCGTAGCCGGGCGGACGAGCGACAGGCACATAGTCGTCGGTTTCTTCAATCACCATGCAGTAGGTGATGGGATTCATGTCTGTGACGGGATAACCGTCACGCTGTTCCGGCGCCAGTGGTTCACCGTAGCGGCTCTTCAGATCGGGGCCGAATTCATACGCGGCCCCGGACAGTCGGACCACATCTCCCCAGTCTGAGGCATCGATGGTCAGTCCGGCTTCGACACGCAGCGGCGTCTGGTCTGATCGACGTCCGGCAAACTGCACGGCCGTCACACGATTGCCCGAAACGGTCACTCGATGCGGTTCGTAGTGCGAAAAGATCTGAAGCTGACCGCGTTTGACATACGGAGCCAGCCATTCACGAAACACGCGAGCGGCATCTGCCGGACGGCAGGTGGTAATGACGCGCGTATTGCCCGGTCGGGCGACGCCGTACTTTTCAATGTTGACGGCTTCGATGCGTTCAATCACTTCCCGAAAGGCACCGTGCCGCGGAATGGGAGGTTCATGTCGAATGCCCGGACGATCCGTATTCTCGTCGATGGCCACCAGTGACTCGGCGCTGAATTGTCCTCCGAGCCACTCGATATCATTGACCAGCACGATTCGCGGAACGCCCATGCGTGCCGCCTGAACGGCGGCCGCACAAGCGGACTCGGTGCCTCCCACAATCAGCAGGTCGGCGCGGACTTCCTGCATCGCCTGCACCTGGCGTCCGTTGATGGCCAGGGTGGCCAGAAGAATGGTCACGGTCAATGCCCGCGAAGCGACGGTCCATACACAGCGCATCATGATTCTCTTTTGACGTTTTGATCTGTTCTGCCTGCGCTGTAGTATGTGGGTTCTCTGCATGTTTGTCATCGCTTCGGGCAGGCAACTCTGCTGCGCACCATCGATATCTGAAACTTTGGTCAGGGCTGAGCGGCGCCAACCGTCTGAGCTGCGATCCTTTGTGAACGCGGAGCTGCGTCACAGGACGGGTCGCGGCAGCAGCCATGTGCTGAGATTCCGGGAAGACAGGTCCTGTGTCTGCAGAAATTGAAATTATCAGTGCCGGCACCGACCAGGTGGAACAGATCGCACCCTTATTCGACGCCTACCGCGTGTGGTACGGCAGGACGTCTGATCTGAATGGTGCCCGCAACTTTCTGAGTCAGCGACTGCGGCAGGGCGAATCCGTCATTTTTCTGGCAAAGTCCGATGGGCGGCCGGTTGGATTCACGCAGCTGTACCCGTTGTTCTCATCGGTGTCGATGGGCTCGGCGTGGTTGCTGAACGATCTGTTCGTGGTGGAGTCCATGCGTCGGTGCGGTGTCGGCACCGAACTGCTGGAGGCTGCCGCCGAATTCGGTCGCCAGACTGGTGCCCTGCGGCTGCATCTGCAGACGGCCCCTGACAACAGCGCGGCTCAGGCCGTTTACCAGCGTCATGGCTGGGTGCGGGACGATGAGTATCTGTGTTTCACGCTGAATCTGGCGTAACTGCCGGATCCGGATGGTCAGTACGCGGCCGCTGGCCGGCGCAGTCCACCGCGCGGATCTCCGGGCGGCGCATATTCCGGGCCGGAGGGTATTCCCTGCAGCAGTCGCTGCTCGGCCGCGCGGCGCGGAGCCGTTCTGGGGCGGCTGTATTCGCGGGGGCGTGACTGCATGTCTGGTCCCAGATCCGGATCAGGAAAGGGATCCTGTTGCTGAAAGGCCTGCCGTTCTGACTGAGGATGGCTGGCCCACAGGACGGGCATTCGTGTGTGCAGCGGCGAAATGCATCCGGCGGTCAATGTCAGCAGCAATACCGGTGTCACCAGCAGCGGTCCGCAGGGCACCCGCCGTCGGCCACAGTCGCTGTGGTGTTTTCGGTTGATGCCGTGACTTTGTCGGTCCGCTTTGTTCATCAGCGTCTCGTGGAAATTCTTGTCATCGTGACAGACCGACCGTCATCTGAAACTGCCTGGAAGAGCGAAAGAATGAACCTCGCCCACTGCCAGTCGGGAATCTATGTCCAACCATGCTCAGGCAGCAAGAGCGATTCGGCAGAAACTGCGGTTCGCGGAAGCCGTGATACACCAGCTGATCAACTTTGGTCCATCGCAACAAATGGTTTGAAGATTAGCTTTGACACGAAGAACGCGACATCTTATGTTCCGCCCTCCACGACGAATGCACCGCATGGATGTGCGTGTGTCGGGAACCCGCGAGGGGCTTGGCCATGGATGGCCCATTTCCTCGCATTGAATTCATCGGCAGTGGAAACGGCTGCCCCGTCTGGTGACGGTGACACACCATTAACGACGAGTCTGCAGTCAGGCTCGTCGTTTTTTTGTTGCGGTGATGACGTGGCCGGATCTGTGCGATGGTTTACCGCAAAGACAATGGCCGTGTATCCTGCGGCGACATCCGGTGCAGAGACGCTGTCGGCTCTCCGACGCAGGGGCGCGGGCAACGGAGTCAGCACACCGATCTGCAACCCGCCTGTGCCGCCTTCTGACAGGCATTGATTCAATCGCACCAGACTATGAGAACAGCCCACATTATTACTCGGCTGATCCTTGGCGGCGCTCAGGAAAACACGCTGTTCAATGTCGACGATCAGCATCATCTTCACGGCGATGAAGTCTGTCTGATCACAGGGCCGGGGCTTGGCCCCGAGGGAACTCTGGAACACCGCGCACGCAAACGCGGGCTCGATCTGCGAGTGATGCCCGAGCTTCAGCGCAGTCTGCACCCGTGGCGTGACCTTCAGTGTTATCGGGCATTGAAACGGCAGTTGCGGGACTACCGGCCCGACATCGTCCATACGCACAGTTCCAAGGCCGGAATCCTGGGGCGTCGAGCCGCCTGGGCGCTCGGAATTCCCTGCGTGCACAGCATTCATGGAGCTGCCTTTCACTTCGGACAGCCGGCCGCGCTGTTCCGCGCCTACCGTGCGGCCGAACGGGCGGCGGATCGCTGGTGTCAGCATTTCATTACCGTCTGCGACGCGATGGCTCAGCAGTACCTTGCCGCCGGAATCGGTTATCCGGACAAGTACACGACGATCTACAGCGGCATGGATGTGGATCGCTTTCTGCAACCGGCGCGGTCAGGCAGTGAGGTGCGCCGCGAACTGGGAATTGAACAGCACCGGATCGTCGTCGGCAAGATTGGGCGTCTGTTTAATCTGAAAGGTCATCACTACCTGATTGAAGCGGCTCCGCGAATTGTCGAACAGATTCCTGATGTCTGTTTTCTGCTGGTCGGGGACGGCATTCTGAAAGACCGGTTTCAGACACGGATTCAGGAACTGGGGCTGACCGAAAATTTTGTGTTTGCCGGTCTGGTGCCTCCGGACCAGGTAGCCGAGTACATTCATGCCATGGACCTGGTGGTGCACACCAGCGTCTGGGAAGGTCTGGCCCGTGTGCTGCCGCAGGCACTGATCTGCGGGAAGCCGGTGATCAGTTACGATATCGACGGTGCGCCTGAGGTCTGTATTCACAATGAGACCGGGTTGCTGGTTCCGTCGGAGTCCATCACCGAGCTGGCCGATGCGGTCATCCGGCTGTCATCCGGCAGTGAACTGCGACAGCAGTTCGGTGAGGCCGGTCGTGCGCGGTTCACCGATCAGTTTCGACATGAATTCATGACTGAACAGATTCGCGGCGTGTACCAGCGTGTGCTGAATGAAGTGTAGTTCGGCAGACTTTGCCGGTTGTGGTGTTATGAATGATCAGTGCCGGCCTGCCGGCACAAGCTCAGTGACAGATCACCACAGCACCAGCAGAGTAACGAAGGCGGCACCCACGAGCGCCAGCATCAGTGCTCGTCGCAGATTTCGAGCTCGTTGCCGCTTGTCGCGGAGCTTCAAAGCGGCTTCCAGTCGCGCCACGCGTTCGTACCGCAGAGTCTTGCTGAGATCAGGAGAACGAAGGTTGTAAATGCTGGAGGTACTCATCTGCCTGGCCGTGCCAAAGTACTGAAGGGAAAAGGTTACTTGTCCGTATGCAGGATTGTTCGTGCCAACGACGTAAACCTTACAGCGGTTCAGACAGATTCGCGAAATCCGGTTCGGGCTGTCAGAAGGACCAAAAAACTGTCGCATGAAGCATGCGCAGCAGTGGCGAAAGAGCGGCAGAAACTGCCGACATGGCGGACCGCTGGTTGGTTCTTCCGTTGGCGTCCGCCAGCGGCCGGGTTACTCCGGCGGCCCGAAGTGTTCCACGATTTTTCGAGCCGCCCGCAGTCCATCGACGGCCGCTGTAACAATTCCTCCGGCGTAGCCGGCCCCTTCGCCGACGGGATACAGGCCCGACATTCCGGGGATCTGCCAGCTGTCACGATCCCGGGCAATTCTGATGGGAGAACTGCCTCGCATTTCCGGCCCCACCAGCACGGCCTCCGGCAGATATTTGCCGCGCCATTTCTGATCCATCACCGGCAGTCCGGCCTGGATGGCCGACAGAATGGGCGGCGGAAGCACTTCGGCCAGCTGCCCGGGCACCGTGCCCCGCTGATACGAAGACGGAATGGATTCGTCTGCGGATGGTTGTCGGCCCGCCAGAAAATCCACGGCCCGCTGTATTGGTGCCAGATAGTTGCCGCGGCCCATTTCAAAGGCCCGAGCTTCATACTTACGCTGCAGCTCCACGCCGGCCAGCGGGTGCGTACTGCCGAACTGTGCCGTTTCCAGCGTCACGACCAGGCCACTGTTGGCGAACGGAGTATCGTGTCGTGAATTGCTCATGCCGTTCGAACAGAACATGCGCGGTTCAGAAACGCTGGGGATCACGACACCACCGGCGCACATGCAGAATGTGAACAGATCGCGCTGTCCTTTGGCGACCAGTGAATAGTCAGCAGCGCCCAGCTGCTGCAGGTATTCCGGCCGGCCGTATTTCTGCTGATTGACCAGCTCCTGAGGGTGTTCGATCCGCAGGCCCAGCTGAAAAGCTTTCGCCTGCAGCGGCAGTCCGGCGCGGTACAGCATTTCGTAGGTGTCACGCGCACTGTGTCCGATCGCAAGAATGCAGTGCGACGTCGGCAGATAACCGGACGATGTGTGCAGGCCCCGCAGCTGACCATCGTTCAGGTCGATTCCTTCCAAACGGCAGTCGAATCGATATTCACCCCCCAGTGCTTCCGTCCGGCGGCGGTAGTTGCGACAGATCATCGGCAGTTTGTTGCTGCCCAGGTGAGGACGGTGTTCGTAGGTCAGTGACGGCCGTCCTCCGCAGTCCACGAAACTCTGCAGCACCCAGTCCACGTCCGGCCCGGTGATCCGGCAGGTGAGTTTGCCGTCGCTGAAACAGCCCGCACCGCCTTCGCCGAACAGGTAGTTGTTTTCTTCGTCGAGTGCTCCGCCGGTGTCGAAAATGCGGATGGCGGGGACGCGTTCCTTCACCGGTCGTCCGCGTTCAATGATGATCGGGCGATATCCGCGTTGAGCCAGAAAATATCCGGCCAGCAGACCGGCCGGGCCGGACCCGACCACCACCGGGCGCTGCGTCAGTGGTACCGGGCCGGGATCGGGATCAAAGAAAGTGGCCGGGGAACAGGGTTGTACCTGCAGGTCAGATGCCGAGGCTGTTCGTGTTCCGTTCGGAACCTCCAGTATGACGGAATAGACAAACTGCAGTTTGTGCGGCTGGCGCGCATCCAGACTCTTGCGGAGAATTTTCCAGGACGTGACGTCCTCGGCCCGCAGTTTCAGGGTGCGGCAGAATTTTTCCGGCAGAGCTTCTTCCGGCTGCTCAACCGGGGTTCTCAGATTTGTCACGCGCAACAGCATAGCGCGGGAATTGTGCCGAATTCCGCGCTGCCCGGAAAGTCACGGGCTTTCTCGTGCGCAGTTTCAGGAATCCATTCGAAAAGCGAAAGAAAAGCCGTGCGGCCACCGGACTTTAATTGTGCGGTTCCCGTTTCAGGGTGGGGAGTGAGTCGCGGGAAACCGTGCGGTATACTGCTCGTCGGGGCGTGACGGTGGTGCTCGTGACCGGCCCGGGGAAGTGTTCGTTCTGGCGGGATTGGGGCAGGGATAGCGTGCCCCCCGGATATAATGGTCCGAAAGTTCGTTTTGAGTCCATTGTCCACAGTGGACATTGAAGGTTGTTTTGATTGGAATCATCACACGCGACTGAATCGTGAACAGAGGAGTTCTGTGATGTTGGGGCAACTGGTTCCCGCAGGCGGTGGGTTACCGATTCCGCTGCTGGCGGAAAAGATAATTCTGGGACGCTCTCCGGAGTGTGATGTGGTGATTCCGTCCCGGGCGGTATCGGGGCGTCACTGCAAACTGACCTGGAAGGATGGCTACTGGTGGGTTCGGGATCTGGACAGTCGCAACGGGATCGGTGTCAACGGCGTCAAATGTCAGCACAGGCGGATTCTGCCCAACGAAACCCTCTGTATTCCGAAGATGCGGTTTCAGCTGGTTTATGACGCGCCGGAAGGGCAGCTGAGTGCCGAGGACAACGGACATCGCGGTTCAGACGACAGCCTGGCCCTGAGGGCACTGAATGACGCTGGTGCCGGGAACACGTCCTCTGCCGCTACCGTGCTGGAAGAAGCCGCGGACAGCTCGACCCACGACGATGGGCGGCGTCCGGTAAAAAAAATCAGACGGATTGTGAAGCCGTCGTCCGGTGGTCATTCGAATGACGAACGCGCGACCGATCACCAGCCACCTGATCGTCAGTCATCTGCCGGTCAGCCGGCTGCTCCCCGGACGTCCACGCCGCGTCGGTACCTGGGCATGCTGATTCCGGCAGGCGGCGGCGACCCGATTCCGCTGCTGCAGCCGGTGCTGCTGTTCGGCCGCAGTCGTCAGGCGGATATACGGCTGAAGATTCCCACGGTCTCCGGACGGCACTGCACGCTGAACTATGAAGACGGCTACTGGTTTGTGGAAGACCTGAACAGCAGCAACGGCGTGAAGGTCAATGGTGAGCGGGTGGATCGAAAGGTACTGATTCCCGGTGACGAACTGGCCGTTTCCAGTCAGCGTTTCACGATCGATTACGAGGCGGAGGGCGAGCCTCCGGTGGATCACAGTGTGATGAACAAAAGTCTGCTTGAGAAAGCCGGTCTGGAAAACATCGTCCAGTCAGACAATGCACCGGCGTGGATTACATCTCATGAGTCAGACGAGCCAGAGAAGAAGAGGTATCGTCTGGACGGCACTGACCCGGACTGAAGGCGATTGTTTTAGACATCATTGAGGAGCACAGAAATGCCGAAAGTGCTGATCGTCGACGATGCCCTGACAGAACGAGTGCGCGTTTCGGGCATTGCATCCAGATGGCTTAACTGCACGATCCTGGATGCTGACAACGGCCGGACGGCACTTCAGCAGATTGAAAAACACATGCCGGATCTGGTGCTGACGGACCTGCATATGCCGGAAATGGACGGTCTGCAGCTGGTGTCGGCGGTGCGGGAAGACTACCCGCATATTCCGGTGGTCCTGATGACGGCTCAGGGCAGCGAGGAAGTGGCCGCGGCGGCTCTTCGGTGCGGTGCCGCCAGCTATGTCCCCAAGATCCGTCTGGCCAATGATCTGGTGACCACGCTGAACCAGGTCTACAGCACGGCTCAGGTCGCCCATTCGCAGTCGCGACTGATGCATTACATGACGAACACGGACACAAGATTTGTTCTGCCGAACGACCTTCCTCTGATCACGGTCTGCGTCAATCAGCTTCTGAATATGCTGAGATGCCTTCCCCTGGGTGATGAGGCGGAACGCCTTCGGGTCGGAATCGCACTCAAGGAAGCCCTGAACAACGCATATTTTCACGGAAATCTGGAGGTCCGTGCGGAAACCGGCGATGATGCCTCAAAATATGTTGAAGTCGCTGCTCAGAAATGTCGTCTGGAGCCCTATGTGCATCGGCGGATTCGCGTCCAGGCTCAGATTTCACGCGATGTTGCACGTTTTGTGGTCGGTGACGACGGCTGTGGTTTTGACATTGGACGTGCAAACGAGGAACATGATCTTAGTGATGCCAACCGATGGGGGCGCGGCATCACGCTGATGAAATCGATCATGGACGAATGCAGTTACAACGACGCCGGCAACGAAGTTACGATGCTGAAACGGGCCGTGCTGCCGTTTGATGATGACGATGAGGGCGAGGAACTCGACTGAAGGAACAGGAGGCTCCGGCGGGTGCTGCACTTCGGTTTTGTTTCCACAGGCCTTCAACGGGGATGGTATGTTGCTCATCCAGCTCTGCGGACGCTGCTCAGGCGATGCGAGGCAGCCGCGTGACAAGTGAAGCCGCGACACGCACGACGATCCTGCTGATTGATGACTCCGCGACCGACCGGATCCGCGGCGCGGGGCTGATACAGAAAGGCCGCCCCGACTGGGAAGTGGTGGCTCTGTCCAGTGTTGAGGAAGGGCTGCAGGAAATAGCGCGCCGCCGCGTTGATGTGGTCGTGTCCGACCTTGTCATGCCCGGGATCGACGGTCGCGAACTGCTGCAGATCATGAATCGCGATTATCCGCTCACGCCCGTGGTTCTGACGACCAGTCAGGGCAATGAGCAGATCGCCGCCGAATGTGTGGGCCTGGGCGCCGTGAATTACGTGCCCAAGCGCCTGCTGGCAGAGAACCTGGTCCGCGTGCTTCAGGAGGTTCTGACGGCCGAGGCGGAAGTGATTGCCACGCGCCGCGTGCTGCAGTATGTGGTTCGCAATCGATGTTCCTTTGAAATCGACAGTGATCTGGAACAGGTCTGGTCGCTGGTCAACTTCATTCGTGAGCGGCTGCATGCGATGCAGATGTTTCTGCCGGACAGGGTTCAGAGTATTTCCTCTGCCGTCCGCGAAGCGCTGCTCAACGCTCATTTCCACGGCAATCTGGAAGTCAACTCCCGCCCTCTGGAACTTTCCCGCTCAGAGTACATCGCGCTGGCGTCGCAGCGCAGGCATGATCCGCTTCTTGCCGGTCGGCAGATTCGGCTGTCGATGTGCCTGAAAAAGGGGCGTCTTAGCTTTCAGATTTCCGATGATGGCCGTGGCTTTGATGTGACTGCGCTGGACGGCCTGACCGGAGCTCCTGAGGCCAGCCTTCCGAACGGCAACGGTATCCGACAGATGCGGACACTGATGAGCGAGGTCACCTACAACGATCGCGGAAATGAAGTGACGCTGACCGATGTGGTTGAGGAACCTTCTGTATGAACCGGCCGGCGCCTGAACGGGATCGGAAACCGCCGTCTGAACAATCCGGGGCCGGACGCCCGGTGCAACGGCGGCCGGCCGGCGGACTGACGCGGTGTCTTCAGAGACTCAGGTATCTGCGAAAGTGACGTCTGTGAGTTCAACACCAGAAAAACCAGTGGCTTCCCTGCTTGTCGTCGATGATTCGGCGACGGATCGTACCCGGATCTGCGGGTTGCTTTCAAAGGGACGTGATTATCAGCTGTCGACGGCGGCGGATGGCACGGAAGCACTGAAGAAACTGGATGAGATCGGCTTCGACCTGGTGCTGACGGATCTGCAGATGCCCGGCATGGACGGCCTGCAGCTGGTTCGCGAAATGAAGCAGCGGCATCCGGAAGTGCCCGTGATCCTGATGACCGGTATGGGCAGTGAGGAAGTCGCCGTGCAGGCCATGAGAGAAGGGGCGGCCAGCTATGTCAGCAAGTCCAGTGCTTCCCTGTGGCTGCACGAAAGCGTCGATCAGGTGCTGGCGTCGCGCGTCGAGTCGCTGTCGCATGCCGAGCTGCTGACGAGGCTGAAGGCTGACGAATACGAACTGTCACTGATCAATGATCGGGTGCTGATGTCGGCCACCGCGCGCTTTCTGAGACAGGCGGTGCAGGCGGTGAATCTGTGCCCGCACCAGGAACTTCCTCGGCTGGGCATTGCCCTCGAAGAAGCGCTGCTGAACGCCTGTCTGCATGGCAACCTGGAGCTGGATTCGAAACTCAGAGAAGGTGACGGGCACATTTTCGAACAGCTGGCTCAGCAGCGGTCCGCTGCAGAGCCGTGGAAAAATCGCCGTGTCACCGTGCAGGCGATGATCACTCCGGGGCAGATGAAGGTCGAAATTGCCGACGAAGGCTGCGGCTTCGATCCCTTCGGTCTGCCCGATCCGACAGATCCGGAAAATCTGCTGAAGCCGCACGGACGCGGCGTCATGATGATGAAACTGTTTCTGGACGACGTGCGGTGGAATGACCGCGGCAACCGGGTCACTCTGATCAAGAATGGCACACAGCAATGAATTTGGTCCCCTCGGATTCTCCGGAAGAAGCGCTGCGGCAGACGCAGGCTGACTATCAGATGCTGGTTGATAGTCTGCCCGTGTGTCTGCTCAGAAAAGACCGCGACGGGCGTCCGGTGTTCGCCAACCGGCCCTACCTTGAATTTCACCGGATCAATCTGGATGAACTCATGCGCCGCGGTGTGCCGCCGGTCGAAGATCCTCAGAAAAAGGCTCAGTTCGCCCGGGAAGATCGCAGCATTCTGGAACAGGGGACCGTGTTTCAGGGCGTTGTCGAGCATCTCCGGTCCGATGGTGCGCCCTGCTGGGTCGAACGGCTGAAAGGTCCGCAGCGAGATGCCGATGGCCACATCATCGGTATCCAGGTTCTGTTCTGGGTGGTCACCGACAGGATCCGGGCGGAGGAAGCTCATCAGCGGGAAAGTGCGTTGCTGCAGACACTGCTGACTTCTGTTCCCGACGCCATCTATTTCAAGGACGCCTCCAGCCGGTTTATCCGCATCAGCGAAAGTATGGCGCGAAGGTTCGGACTGGAAAGTGCCTCTGAGGCCGTTGGAAGGACGGACGCCGATTTCTTCACGGCCGTTCATGCCGAGCAGGCGCGCGAAGATGAACTGCGGATCATGCGGACCGGCGAGTCCATTATCGGACGGATCGAGCGGGAAACATGGCCGGATCGCGAAGATACCTGGGCGTCCTCGACCAAACTGCCGCTGCGGAATGCCGACGGAGACATCATCGGCACGTTCGGACTGTCCCGCGATATTACCAACGTCATGCGGGTGGAGGAAGAACTGGCGCGCGAACGCGATCGCCTGCAGACGCTGATGGATCACCTGCCCGACGTGATCTTCATCAAGGATCGTCAGGGCCGATTCCTGATGACCAATCCGTCGCTCAACCGACTGTATGGCTGCGAATCGTCTGAGCAGCTGGCCGGCAAAACGGATTTTGACTTCATTCCTCGGGAAGTGGCTCAGCATTTTGCCGACGATGATCAGCGGGTGATGCAGTCGGGCCACCCGCTGGTTGATCGGGAAGAATCAAACGTGGATCAGCACGGGGAAGTCCTGTGGATGCTGACCAGCAAGATTCCTCTGCGGGATGTCAAGGGCCAGGTGATCGGCCTTGTCGGCATCGGCCGCGATATCACGAAACTGAAACGCGCTCAGCAGGCCGCAACACGCAAGGCCACGGAAGCCGGACTGCTGTATCAGGCCACCAGCCTGGCCCGCGACACCGATTCTCTGGAAGAGGCGCTGCGCGGTTGCCTGGCGATCGTGTGTGATCTGACCGGCTGGGATGTCGGTCATGTTCTGCAGCCGGCCGAAGAAGGCGCCGCGGATGAACTGGAATCGATGGGAATCTGGCATGTGGCGGAACCCGGAACGCTGCAGTCCTTTCGTGAGCAGACGGAATCCTCCCGTATTCCGAAGGGGCGGGGGTTGTCAGGCACGGTGTGGTCGTCGGGTGAACCGAAGTGGGTCGCAAATCTGCAGATCGGCTTTGACGGACGCAGCGCTGAAGTGTTTCGGGACGCTGAGATTCACAGCGGCGTGGCCTTTCCGATCATCATCCGGGGGGACACGGTGGCCGTGCTGGAATTCTTCGCCTTTGAAGAACAGCCGGAAGACGCGGAACTGCTGAGTGTCTTTCAGAGTGTCGGGGAACAGGTCGGTCGGGTCATTGAACGTCGACGTGCCGAAGATGCCCTCCGCGCGGCGTTGGAAGCGGCTGATGCCGCCAATCGGGCCAAGAGTGACTTTCTGGCGAATGTCAGTCACGAAATCCGTACGCCGATGAACGGCGTCATCGGGATGACAGAACTGCTGCTTGATACGGAACTCACACCGACCCAGCGCGAATACCTGAAAATGGTGCAGGCCTCCGGCGAATCACTGCTGGACCTGATCAATGATATTCTGGATTTTTCCAAGATCGAATCGGGCAAGATGGATCTGGAGAGCATTCCGTTTGATCTTCGCGAATCGCTGGGCGATACCATGAAACTGCTGGGCACACGAGCCCACAAGCAGGGACTGGAACTGGCGTTTTCGATTCAGGAGGACGTTCCTTCGTTTCTGATCGGTGATGCGGCCCGTCTACGACAGGTCGTCGTCAATCTGGTCGGCAACGCCATCAAGTTTACAAACAGCGGCGAAGTCGTCCTGCGCGTCAGCCTGCTGGAACAGACGAAAGACAGTGTGCGCATCCGGGTTTCCGTCTCCGACACCGGCATCGGCATCCCGCCGCACAAGATCAGCGATATCTTTGACGCGTTTCAACAGGCCGACACGTCCACCACACGCAGCTTCGGCGGCACCGGACTGGGACTGGCGATTTCCACGCGGCTGGTCGAAATGATGCACGGCACCATTCGCTGTGAAAGTGAGCCGGACCGGGGAAGCACATTCATCTTTGACGCTCAGTTCGGTATTGCCCCGGGACTGCGGGAACGACGCCGTGATCCGGTGGTGGTGCACGGAACCCGCACGCTGATTGTGGATGATAATGCGACCAATCGCCGCATTCTGGTGGAAATGTGCAACAACTGGGGAATGGATCCGGTTGCCGCTGAATCTGCTGAAGAGGCGCTGGGGCTGCTTCAGGAAAACCATGAATCGTCACCGTTCACGCTGCTGCTGTCAGACGTCAACATGCCTCGCGTGGATGGATTCGGCATGTGTGAACGGATCCGCGCAGATGACCGCTTTGCCGCGCTGAAGATCATCATGCTGACGTCCGCCGGCCGCCCGGGCGACGCGGGCAGACGACAGACTCTGCGTGTCGCCGATCACCTGCTGAAGCCGGTGAAGCAGTCAGAACTGTTCGACTGTATCGTGTCCGTGCTGGGAGTCACCGATGAGGACGATATTGGTGAGAAACCTGATCCCGCGACAAAAGCTGCCGGTTTGAGCGGTCTGAAGGTACTGCTGGCGGAGGATAATCTGGTGAATCAGCGCCTGGCCATCGGACTGCTGACGAAACAGGGACACGACGTCACCGTGGCGAACAACGGGGCTGAGGCATTGCGGACGTATCAGCAGGACGTGTTCGACGTGGTGCTGATGGATGTACAGATGCCTGAAATGGATGGACTGGCCGCGACCGCCGCCATTCGTGAATACGAACGGCAGGTCGGTCGGAAGACACCGATCATTGCCATGACAGCTCATGCGATGAAGGGCGACCGCGAACGCTGTCTGGAGGCCGGCATGGACCAGTATCTGTCCAAACCGATCCGCGGCAATCAGATTGCTGAAATGTTTGTCCGGCTGCAGCTGAAGCCAGGTGGCCACGGTGCCGTTCAGACCGAAGACACGACCGCGACCTCAACTGCGACTGCGACAGTCGAGGGCGAAGCGGGAGCTGCGGTCGGAACCGAAGCCGCGACCGAATCCGATGCCGCGGCCGGGACGGATGCTGAATGCGTGCAGGACAGTGGACCGCTGGTCGACTGGAACGAGGCGCTGGAAAGTGTGGACCATGACCGGCAACTACTGAAGGCCGTGATCGACGCGTTCATTCAGGAAGCACCTCAGCTGCTGAAGATGGGACGCACGGCTGTTGAGAACGACGACGCAGTCACGCTGCACCGTGCCGGCCACACTCTCAAGGGCGCCTTGATGTCACTCGGGGCCATCGGCCCTTCAGATGTCGCCCGAACACTGGAACGGCTGGGTGATTCGGGCACCACCCAGACCGGCGAGAAAATCATGCAGCGCCTGACTCGTGTTGTGGAGCAGGTTGTCACGGAACTCAGCACTTTTGATCCGTTGGCCGAAACATAGCCTGTTGAACAGTGGACGAATCGTCGTGGTATGGTTGACAGATGGCCGCCAATCGGCGCTCATGCGGCTCCCGGTCTCGGCGACCTTGGGTTGCTCGCCCGAGCCGGCCGTTCCAACTCGAAACGACTACGATGTCCAGAATTCACACAATCGACGATATCTCACTGCACCTTTCCACCCCCGATGCCAGTCCCGGCGACTGGATCGGACAGGGCGAAGTTCTGAAGCAGCTGCTGGCCTGCTGGCTGGTGGTCGACCGCCGGGATCTGCCGCTGACGCCCCGACTGGTCGGCACTCCCGGAATCGGCAAGACCACGCTGGCAATCGCCGGAGCACGCGTGCGCAAGCAGGACCTGTACATTTATCAGTGCACCGCGGATACTCGTCCTGAAGACCTGCTGGTGACACCCGTGCTGGCCGAAAGCGGCAGAATTGCCTATCACGCCTCGCCGCTGGTCACCGCGATGATCACCGGCGGCATCTGTATTCTGGACGAAGGCAACCGCATGAATGAAAAATCGTGGGCCAGCCTTGCACCGCTGCTTGATCATCGTCGCTACGCCGAATCCATTGTGGCCGGGGTCACGATCCACGCGCATGCCGACTTTCGCTGTGCGGTCACGATGAATGAGGACGAATCGACGTTTGAAATTCCTGACTACATCATGAGTCGTCTGCAGCCCACACTGGCGCTCGGACACCCGTCCCGCAATGACGAAATGGCGATTCTGCAGTACCACCTGCCGTTCGCCGACGATCAGATGCTGAATCTGACCGTCGACTTCCTGCAGGAGTCACACTCACTGAATCTTGATTTCTCAACCCGTGACGGAATCAATCTGCTGCGTTTTGCACTCAAGCGGCTCGCTCAGGAATCCGAACATCCGGTCGCCCGCGACGATGCCTGGCGAGAAGCACTGGAACGATGTCTGGGCGAAGATGCCGCGGATCTGCACTCACTGGCCGAACGAAAGAACCAGTCGCTGGGCGGCAATATGGTCCCGATGGGACTGGGAGACTTCTTCTTTTCTCCGGATGATCCGCTGCACCCGGATCTGGACGACGAAGATGACGATGATGACGACGACGATGACTTTGAAGGCTACCGCGACGATTCCGGTGATCTTCCGTTCTAAGGTTCCCGTGATCGGGTTTTGGGTTTCTGCAACAGAAACAGGACAGCCGGAAGCTTAAACGGCTTCAGTCCACACCATTCAGTCTTTGGCGTTCAGGCGGCGGAGTGGTCTGGACACTTGTGCAGTGTTGCCCTCAGACGCGGGCCACTGATTCCATGGCGTTCAGCATCTGCAGCACCAGTCGATCAAAGCGTTTTGTTAAACACGACGCGACCGCCTGTTGTGAGGTGCGGTCGTTCTGAGCAAACAGTTCACTGTTGAGACGTTCTGCGGGGTCATAAAGGCTCAGGGTTGCTTCAATTTCCTCAACTGTGTCAACTGCCTCGGCGATGCTGTCAGACATCTCGCTATCGAACGGCGAGTGGCATTCGATGCATACCACATACTGTCCGTCGTCCGTGCGGTACGTCGAGATGCTGTGGTACCGGCCTTCTGTCATTCCGTCCGGGTCGTCGCCGGTGACGGTCGCCAGCAATTCACCGGTGAAGGTCAGATCTGGCAGTCCCGTCCGATTCAAAGCAAAAGTCTGCATCACAAGTCTCCGTGCCACAATACGAACCACCGCAGGGATTGCTTCAACCGGATTGATTCTAACCATTCCTGGCGAAATTGCTATTCCTTTGAGTTCAATACTCGGTCAGCCACCGTGGAAATCGCCTGCCGCATCAGGTGGCGATCCACCGTGTGGACGTTGATGGGACTTCCGATGGCCTCCAGCATCGTGACGGTCAGTTGGCCGCCCAGATGTTGCCGGAATTCTTCCAGCCCCTGAAACAGCTCCTCGGTGTCATGCAGAGCCGCATGGTCCAGCAGCAGGCCCAGCGACTGCAGACAGTTGAGAACACGTTCTGCGTCCTCGGCAGGCAGCCCATGAGCGAGGCTGGAATAGACGGTATCTACCGCCACACCAATGGCCACGGCTTCGCCGTGCCGCAGTTCGAAGCTGGTCAGCGTTTCCAGTTTGTGGGCTGACCAGTGTCCGAAGTCAAGAGGACGGGCTTCCAGCATTTCAAACGGGTCGCCACCGGCCGTGATATGTTTCAGGTGCCAGCGGGCAGAGTCGGCGATGACCGGCCAGCAGACCGGCTCACGCGCACAGATGGCGCTGGCCTGTGCTTCGATTCTGCGGAAAAAATCAGCATCCTTCAGCAGCGCCACCTTCACGGCTTCAGAAAAGCCGCAGCGGAAATCACGGTCACTGAGCGTTTCGGTCAGCTTCCGATCATTGACCACTCCCCACGGAACGGCGAAGGTGCCGACCCAGTTCTTTTTGTGAAACAGATTAATGCTGTTTTTGACCCCGATGCCGGAATCGGCCTGAGCGAGCGTGGTGGTGGGAATTCGAATCAGTCGGATTCCGCGATGAGCGATGGCTGCGGCAAAGCCCACCGCGTCCAGAACCGCGCCGCCTCCAATCACAACAATGTAGCTGCGGCGATCCAGGTCGGCATGGTGAAAGCATTTCAGCATGCGTTCGACGATATGAATATCGTTCTTGACGGTCTCGCCACCCGGTACAATCTGCGTATTACCCGCAACCCGCAGATCTTCACGATGCTGACGGCAGAACTGGCGGATGCGCTGTATCAGATCAGGATTGGCTTCGGCGACGTGTTCATCCAGCCAGAACTGAACGCGTGGCGTCAGGCCTTCTGATGCTTCAAGCAGTTTCAGCAGAGTGTTGCTGTCGCGGCCGAACACGTCGTCCGTAAAACGCAGCTGATGCCGGAAGCTGACGGTAAAGGGCAGCGTAATGTCCTGTTGGCTGACGTTCATCAGGTTGGAAATAATTGCTGAGGTGGGAATCTGAAGGAAGAGCGGGCAGAGCCCGGTTAGAAACAGCATAGAAGGAAATCCGGCGGGAAACCAACCTTTGAGGGATCGACTGGGCAATTTCCGGGTATCCCGGGCCATTTGGCGACTCACGTCGGCCTGTCGCTGCAACAGAACCCGGGACGCAGTCCCGCCATGCACCCTGAAAACGTGCCACAGGCGACCGGGTTCCCATTCGGCCGCGACGGCAGCTCAGCGCTGGCACCACCGGACAAATTGCCCGCAGCGTCCCGCCCCAGCCCGCTGGCAGAGACGGTCGATCCGGACGGCCGTGGCTGGCTGCGTTGCGAGTGGGCAGAGCGAAGTCAGTGACGCCGGCGGGGGGGGCGACGGGGAGACGGGGGCTGAGCGGTGGAATGGCGTGGCCGCCCGCGGGCCGACCACCGGCTGACGAATGGCTGGCCGGCGAATGGCTGGCCGGCGAATGGCTGGCTGACGAATGGCTGGCCGGCGAATGGTCGACCGGCAAAGGCTGCTGTTGCCGGTGGTTAACGTGCGTCCCCGGCAGAAGAAATGGCAACTCCGTGGGCGGGGCAAAGTGTAACGCCGGTGCAATCGGAACAACCGGTACACGCATACGCTCATGAAGGAGTTGCCGTCGTTTGTTGTTCTTTGCGTGAATGTACGAAGTTCCACGGTACGAAAAACAACGCAGTGTTACCCAATTTCTGGACTGAGGATTCCTACCGTGTCGGCACCGTTTGCTGTCACGGGAATCCTCACCTCCCCTTCAGCTCAATTTCAGGAGAAGTGAACAATGAGAGGGATTACACTGTCAGCTGCCCTGGTCATTATGACCGTCGCGAGCAGCGCAAATGCCGGCCTGTTCGGCATGTTCAAAACGGGCAACGACTGTGGTTGTTGCGGTTGTGGCGAACCTGTCGTCTGTTGTGAGTCCACCTGCTGTGCTCCAGCCGGTTGCTGCAACGATGCTTGCTGCGAGCCGACCTGCTGTGCACCCGCATGCTGTGCTCCGGCCTGCTGCGAGCCCACCTGCTGTGCTCCGGCCTGCTGTGACCCGGCCTGCTGTGCTCCGGCCGGCTGCTGTGAAGCAACCTGCTGTGCACCGGCTGCCTGCTGCGACCCGGCCTGCTGTGCTCCGGCTGGCTGCTGTGACAGCGGCTGCTGTGGCAATGGCTGCTGTGCCGAAGCCTGCTGCGGCAAGCGTCGCTTCAAGATGCCGAAACTTCGCCTGCCGAAGTTCAAGCTGCCCAAGCTGAAGCTGCGTAAGTGCAACAGCGGATGTGGCAATGGCTGCTGTGGCAATGGTTGCTGCGAAGCTACCTGCTGTGCTCCGGCTGGCTGCTGCAACAACGGTTGCTGCGAGTCTACCTGCTGTGCTCCGGC
>JAVKCM010000122.1:0-76018 GCA_040222735.1 Fuerstiella sp.
TCAGCGAACCGGCGGCAAAGTGGCGCTGATTCTTCAGATGCAGAAAGTATCGCCGCATCTGTGCTTCGCTGATCTGGTCGGGTGACCGCTGGCAGAAGTCGGCAAGTTTGCGGATCTCACGCAGATAGCCATCGTGCGTACCTTGGGCTTTCCCGGTGAGGTGCAGGTCTTCGGACATCTTCTCGTACAGCGGTCCGGTAAAGAAGGCGGCTTGAGGCATGGATCTGTCTCCTGTTGAGTGGAAAAAGAAAACTCAACAGAACAGCATTCCCGACAGACGCCCGTACGGGTACCATACACACCTGAAAATGACCCGCCGCCACAGCGGCTTACTTGAACCATGCCGTGCACCGGAGTACGGCATCGCGCGTTTACAAATGGAAAATTAACTCGCCGTACCCGGTGACGGCGGACGTTACGCCGTGGAGAAACATGAGCCCTGAATTTCGCGAATTGCTTTCACTTCACGTCGGCAATGCGTTCGCAAAACAAATCGCATTCGGCGACATATTGGAAGAACGCAATTGGGGTGTCAACCTTTCAGAGGGATGCGCGAACTTTGGCGACGACCTTTCGTTTGCTATTCAACTTATTCGGCACCGAAGCAGATGGCGATTCGACTTGGCTTTGGGCTTGGGCAAACGAGCAAAGTAATATTCCCGACAGCCTGCTCCAAGCGTGCTCGCAAATGAAAACGCTTGGAGAACGGACTGGAGTTCCAGAGCTGAGAGAACGCAGTTGCTCTCAAGAAGATGCTGATGGGCATATGATCGCGTTGATTGCATCTGGGCTGAATCCCGATTGTTGCTATTATCGCGGTCGCTACGAAGGAGGTGCCCTATTCTTTCTCGTTTGCGATGCACCGAATGTCGTCACGCGCCACGTTGCACCTGAAAGAGCGATTACTGTTCTCACTGAGGTGATCTCGCAGTTTGACATCGATCATTGCCAAATGGCAAAATCATTTCTGCAAACACAGGGATTCGATTTGACAGATGGTCCATCAACGGTTGTAGCGAAACGCGATGATGATTCGATTGAGATCCGATTTGACTCGCAAGACCGAATTGGGAAGATCGAGGGAAGTGTTGCCGCCGCCAAACCCAAGCGGGGATGGGAATTCTGGAAGAAGGCGTAACCATCGGATGCACGACGAATCGCCGAGTCGTGGTTTTTGAAGTGGAGGATCGCTCGCGGCGACCGCGTGATCCGTAACGTTAGCCAGCAAACTCGACATGAACATACGATTGATAGCAGTCGAAGTTGGCGACGCCCTCAAGTACGACACGTCGGTTAACGAAATCGGACGTATCGCTGGTGCGGTTCTCCCATTTCAACACGATCACTTCCCCAACGATTCAATAACGTCACAACGAGCGCAGCTGATCTACGACTGGATCATGTGCCTCGGCCGCCATCGCTGTACCGCAAGTGAACGCGCAACGCTGCTGAAGACATTTGTCAACCGCCTTGCGCCCGAAGGCGAAGCGCACGAGCGCGTCAACAAGATTCTGGCCGACGCTGGCGTCGAAGGCGCAGCTCCTGATCAACAGGTGCTGCGTCGATTTGATGCCGGCAACTTTCACTCTGAAATCATTCTTCATTGCCGCAAATTGTACGGGCAAAAAAACTTTTTCCACGCGGTGTTTGAAGCAGCCAAGGTTTATCACAACCTCATTCGTGACAAGTCCCAAAGCGATAAAGATGGCGAAGCGATGATGATGAACGTCTGGGATCCACGAAACGGAGTTCTCAAAGTCACTTCGTGTCAGACTGAGACCGACCGCAATGTTCAAGACGGAATCAAGTTTCTTTCTGCGGGCCTCATGCGGGCCATACGCAATCCGACGGCACACGAACCGGCACTGCATTGGCCGATTGATGAGCAGGATGCGACCGATATACTTGCATTCGTATCGTTCCTGTTACGCCAGCACGACAAGGCAGTCTACGTCCCATAGCGCTGGCTAACCATTGAGGCTTTGACTTCGCCTGCCGCACGAAGTGAGCGTGATGCAGAGCCGAGGTGACTCGTGCGGCGATGGTCGGCGTCAGAACGCGGTCAGGGCATGCACGCTTTATCCTTCTGCTGAGCACTCGTTGTGGGGCGATCTCCTGACCGGCTCACGCAGCTGACCGCTGAATCCCCAACCCAACATCGCTTTGACGGCCTCAAGATTCCCGGAAGTCGACCTCCGGCAGTTTTCGTCGGCCACCGACTTGTGTGGTACAGCGAGGCGTCCACGGGGGGAGGGGCGAATCGCTTTGATGCGGACAGAGATCCGGGGGCCAAATAGGAAAGCCTGGAAATGATTGTGGATAATGAGCTTGATATTATATATTATATGTCGGTTGACGGTTGTCGTGACCGGCCGCCGGCACAGTTCTGACCATCGGAGAAAGAGGTTTTCATGTCGACCAGGTTCAATGCCGTTCCCAATCAGGACGAGCTGCAGCAGATCGAACGCGACCTGCGGTTTCACCCGTCCACGACCACGGATCCGGCTGTGCTGACGCGGGATCAGATTCAGCAGTTCAATCAGGACGGATACCTGAAGGGTCTGCGTGTGTATTCAGACGAACAGATCGGCGCGGTCAGAAACTACTTTGACGATCTGCTGGCTCGTGTGGTAGCAGCCGGCGGAGACAGTTATTCCATCAGTACGGCGCACCTGAAGTACGGGCCCGTGTATGACATTCTGACTCATCCACCGATCGTGGCCATTGTGCGTGACATTCTGGGCGACGACGTGATCGGCTGGGGATCTCATTTCTTCTGCAAGATGCCGAAAGACGGCAAGGCGGTGGCGTGGCATCAGGATGCCAGCTACTGGCCTTTAACACCTTCCAAAAGTGTGACCGTCTGGCTGGCCATTGATCAGGCAGATGCCAGCAACGGCTGCATGAAGTTTATCGCGGGTTCCCAGCATTCCGGTCACCTGACCTATCGGGAAAGCAGCGAAGACGATCACAACGTGCTGAACCAGTCCATTGACAACCCCGAGCAATACGGCCACGAGGTCATTGACGAACTGCAGGCCGGAGAAGTGTCAGTTCACTCAGACCTGCTGCTGCATGGTTCTGAGGCGAACAACTCGGACCGGCGGCGCTGCGGGCTGACCCTGCGATACTGCACGCCTGATGTGCGGGCCGGCAGCAACTGGCATGAAAAAGGTGTCGTTGTCAGCGGGCAGGATTATTCCGGACACTGGTCGAATGCCACTCGTCCCGAGGCGGAATGATGAGTTCCGTGAAGATTCAATCCGATCGCGGCAAATCGTCGAAGGCCGGCGTAGAGCACGGTCAGCGCCGGAAGGCGGTTGTTGAAGAATTACTGGCGGATATTTTTCAGGGACGGCTGAAGCCGGGTGAGCATCTGGTGATCAGTCGTCTGGCGAAGCGACTGGATATGAGTCCCACGCCGATTCGCGAAGCCCTGGTGACGCTGGAAGGAATCGGCATCGTCGATATTGCGCCCAACTGTGGTGCGGTGGTGCGGCGAGTAACCGAAAACGATGTGCGAGAAGTGTGTCAGGTCCGGCGGGCGCTGGAGTGTGCGGCCGTGCGACTGGCCTGCGGACGGATTGATCTGGCGGAGCTGCAGGAACTGGCGGAAGCCTGTCGCGGGCAGATCGACAATCAGCCGTCGACCGCGAAGACGGCGGCGGCTGATGATGGCCGAGCTGTCCATTGTGCCATTCAGTCAGCTCGAAATCTGGACAGCCGGCTGCATGATCTGATTGCGAATTCCTGTGGTAACCGGTTCCTGTCCAAAGAACTGGGGCGGTTGAAACTGCTGTTTCGGACCTTTCGAGACGTCGCCTGGGATCGGCGTTCGACAGAAGATCTGCCGCGGTTTGCTGAGGAAGCGAGGGAACATCTGGCCATTGTTGAGGCGTTGCTCACCGGCGATGCGAAAGCGGCCTCGCGGGCGATGGCGCGGCATATTCGATCGGGTTTAAAGTACTGGAGTCGTGGGCTACCCAAATGAAACGTTTATCTTCCGAAATTCTGATCGTGCGGCGGATGCTGCCGGCCGTACTGCCCGTCGTTGGCTGGGCGCTTCTGCTTTCCTGTGCTTCGTCGTCGTCGGCATTCGCTGATGACCGACCGACTTACAACCGCGATATACGTCCGATTCTGGCCGAGTATTGTTTTTCCTGTCACGGTCCGGACAGTGCTTCGCGGCAGGCTGACCTGCGGCTGGACAGGCGAGAGGCGGCGATTGAATCCGGCGCCCTGGTGCCCGGTGGTCCGGACGACAGTGAAGTGCTGGTCCGCGTCCTGTCAGCAGATCCGGAACTGGTGATGCCACCGGCCGAAACCAAAAAGACGCTCACGGCCCGTGAAAAGGAACTGCTGAAACAGTGGATTGCCGACGGCGCTGAATATCAGGCTCACTGGTCCTTCATTCCTCCGACGCGCCCTGCTCTGCCCCCTGTGCAGAACGCGGCATGGCCCAGAAACGAGATTGATGCATTCGTTCTGGCGAAGCTGGAAGCTGAGGGATTGTCACCGGCGCCCGAGGCCGAGGCTCACAGGCTGTATCGTCGGCTTCATCTGGACATCACGGGACTGCTGCCGGCGCCTGAGGATGTGGCGGCGTTTGCCGCTGACTATGGCCAGCGCAACGAGCAGGCCCTGTCTGAATGGATTGACCGGCTGATGCAGGCTCCGGCCTGGGGAGAACATCGTGCTCGCTACTGGCTGGACGCGGCTCGTTATGCCGATACGCACGGGCTGCACTTTGACAACTATCGTGAAATCTGGCCGTATCGTGACTGGGTCATTCGGGCGTTCAATGCCAACCGGTCTTTTGACCAGTTCACGGTCGAGCAGATTGCGGGAGACCTGCTTCCGAATCCGACCAGCGACCAGCTGATCGCCACGGGTTTCCAGCGCTGCAACATCACCACCAACGAAGGTGGAACGATCGACGAAGAGAACATGGCGCTATACGCCTCAGATCGTGTGCAGACCTTCGGCTGGGTTTATCTGGGAATGACCACCAACTGCGCACAGTGTCATGATCACAAGTTCGATCCGTTCACCACAAGAGATTATTACTCACTGGCGGCGTTCTTCAGAAACACGACTCAGCCGGCGAAGGACGGCAACACCAAAGACGGACGAGGACCGGTGGTGGTGGTGCCGGCGCTGACGGATCGGGATCGCTGGCAGGCGCTGCCTGACGAAATCGCCGCCGCTGCTGCCAGACGAAACGAACGGCGGAAGACCGCCCGCGGTGCATTCGAAAAATGGGTTGCCGCGGTGACCGCCGAGTCACTGGAGGCGGATCTGCCGAGGGATGGCCTGGTGGCTCATCTGCCGCTGAATGAAGGGGCTGATCAGCCCGTGGTGAATCTGACTCAGCCGGCCAATATTCCCGGGACGACCGGCGCTATTACGTGGGTACCGGACGGAAAACTGGGCCCCGCACCGGTCATCAGAGCCGGAGCGACATTTGAGCTCGGCGATACCGGTGACTTCGAGCGAAATCAGAGTTTCAGCTACGGTGCGTGGGTACGAGCAGACCGCGACAACAACGGTGCCGCGGTGATCGCCCGGATGGATGAGCAGGCCGCCTATCGCGGCTGGGATCTCTGGGTTCAGGGACGCAGTTTCGGCGTGCACATCATCGACAGCTGGCCGGACAATGCGCTGAAAGTGGTGACTCAGCAGGCGGTGCTGACGCCCGGCCAGTGGCAGCATGTCTTTGTCACGTATGACGGGTCCGGTACACCGGCGGGGGTCAGCATCTATGTTGATGGTCAGCCGCAGTTGCTGAAACAGGAAACGAATACACTGCGTCCGGAGGCATCCATCCGCACCGCCACACCACTAAGAATCGGGCAACGGAGCACCGGGCAGGTGTTTGACGGCGCTAATATTCAGGACGTGCGTGTTTATGGTCGTCAGCTGTCGGCGGTGGAAGTCAGAACGCTGGCAGACGATGCTGTGCTGCGGACAATGATTGCCACGCCAGCGGATCAGCGAACGCCGGAACAGGATACCGCGTTGTTTGATCATTACCTGCAGACACGCGATTCAGAGTATTCGACGCTGGCGGCTGCCGTGACGCAGCTGGAAGCCGAACAGCAGGCAATCCGGTCGCGCAGTCCGGTGACGCACGTTCAGCAGGAACGCATGGATTCGCCCGCGATGGCTCACGTGCTGATTCGTGGTGAGTATGATCGGCCTGGTGATCAGGTCATGGCGGCGACCCCTGCAGCGCTGCACCCGATGCCGGCTGGCGCCCCGAACAATCGTCTGGGGCTGGCGCAGTGGGTGGTCGACCCTGCCAATCCACTGACGGCCCGGGTGACCGTGAACCGGTTCTGGCAGCAGATCTTTGGCCAGGGCATCGTACTGACGGCTGAAGACTTTGGCGTGATGGGAGCTGAGCCCAGTCATCCGGAGTTGCTGGACTGGCTGGCGGTGGAGTTCCGGGAATCCGGCTGGGACGTGAAGCGATTGTTTAAACTGATTCTGATGAGCGCCACCTACCGTCAGGCGGCGATGATGTCACCGGAGAAGCTGGAAAAGGATCGCGACAACAGGCTGCTGTCTCGCGGGCCGCGTTATCGGATGGATGCTGAAATGATACGGGACGCGGCGCTGGCGGCCAGTGGTCTGCTGTCATCCAGAATGTACGGACCCGGCGTCAAGCCTTACCAGCCGGTGGCCATCTGGGATGTGGTGGGGCTGCCGGGCGGCGATACGCGAAATTATGTGCCGGACACCGGCGAAAATATTTATCGGCGATCCGTGTATACGTTCTGGAAGCGGATGGCGCCGCCTCCGGGCCTGGAAGCCTTCAATGCTCCCAGCCGCGAGGTTTGTACGGTGCGTCGCGAGCGAACCAATACACCGCTGCAGGCGCTGGTGACACTGAACGATCCGCAGTTTGTGGAGGCCGCTCGTGTGCTGGCGCAGAACGCTCTGCTGGCGAGTGACGGCGATGCCGGGGCGACGGTGGATTTCATTTTCCGGCGCGTGGTGAGTCGGCTGCCGGATGAAGCCGAACGCGCGGTGGTGCTGTCTGATCTGGCTGAGTATCTGGCCTACTACGCGGCCGCTTCTGAGCAGGCTCGTGCCCTGGTGAGTGTTGGAGAATCCAGGCCGGACCAGGGTCTGGATATCGGGGAACTGGCCGCATGGACGATGGTGTGTAATCAGTTGCTGAACCTGGATGAGGCGTTGAACAAGTAATCAGATTGCCGTTCAGAGCGGCGATGGTTGTCAGATTGTGGAACCCTGCCGGACCGCAAAAGAAAGGAATACGAGATGCAGACGCTGCAATCCCGTCGACAGTTTTTTACCAGTGGACGCAACGTGCTGGGAAGTGCCGCGCTGGCTTCACTGATGGGGACATCCCGCGCCTCATCCGCTGCCGCGGCCGAAACAGCCGCCGTTCAAGGCGGTCGCCTCGCGCCGGGCCCGCATTTTGCGGCGAAGGCCAAACGCGTCATCTATCTGCACATGGTGGGCGGGCCGTCGCAGATGGATCTGTTTGACTATAAGCCGGTCATGAAGGACTGGTTCGACAAGGAACTGCCGGAATCCATCCGTATGGGACAGCGGCTGACCACCATGACCAGCGGTCAGGCGCGGTTTCCGGTGGCACCGTCAAAGTTTCAGTTCAGCCAGGCCGGAGAGTGCGGTCTGTGGATGAATACTCAGCTGCTGCCACGACTTGCTGAGAAGGCGGATGAAATCTGCTGGATGCGCAGTCTCCACACGGAAGCGATCAACCACGAACCGGCGATTACCGCCATGCAGACGGGCAATCAGGTGACCGGTCGGCCGTGTCTGGGTTCGTGGGCGTCGTACGGGCTGGGATCTGATAATGAAAACCTGCCGGCGTTTGTCGTGCTGGTGGCGGTGCCCAGCAACCGTGAGCAGGAGCAGGCTATCTCAGCGCGACTCTGGAGTGCAGGTTATCTTTCCGGTGAACATGCAGGAGTGTCGTTTCGCAGTGCCGGAGATCCGATTCTGTACATCAACAATCCCCCCGGAGTTCCCGACGCGATACGTGAGCGTTCTATTCAGGGCATCAATCGTCTGAATGAACTCACGTACCGGTCGCTTGGTGATCCGGAGACTCATACGCGAATACAGCAGTATGAAATGGCATTCCGCATGCAGGCCAGCGTGCCCGAGCTGACGGACCTGAATCAGGAATCCCAATCGACTTTTCAGCTGTATGGTGAAGAGGCAAAAAAGCCCGGCACTTTTGCCAACACGGTGTTGATGGCGCGGCGACTGGTCGAGCGGGGTGTGCGGTTTATTCAGGTGTATCACAACAACTGGGACCATCATTCCAATGTGGCGAATCGATTGCCGAGTCAGTGTCGGGACGTGGACCAGCCCTGCTATGCGCTGCTTGAGGATCTGAAGCAGCGGGGGATGCTGGAGGACACACTGGTCATCTGGGGCGGAGAATTCGGGCGCACCATTTATACTCAGGGAACGCTGTCGCGGGACAATTACGGCCGCGACCATCATCCGCGGTGCTTTTCGATGTGGATGGCCGGAGGCGGCGCCAAAGGCGGTGCCATCTACGGAGCCACGGACGACTTTTCCTATAACATCGTTGAGAACCCGGTTCATATTCGTGACTTTCACGCCACCATTCTGCACCTGCTGGGCTTTGACCATGAACGACTGACCTACCGTTTTCAGGGACTGGATCAGCGGCTGACCGGCGTGTTTCCGGCTCACGTGATCGATGAATTACTGGCGTGACGCCGCAACACGAAAGTTTCCTGCGATCCGCCAAGGAGTGTCCGGTCGATTATTGGTCGCCTTTCGCTCCGCGAAAAAGCGCCCTTTCGCGGAGCGAAAGCGAGCAACCAGTCAGTTATTGATCGACCGTTTCCAACTGTATTCAGCCCGCACGGCGGGGCGCGTCCGCTTTGTGCTGCGTTCTTCTTGTTGCCCGACAATGATCAGCGCCTGTCAGGCAGGAACGCGTCGATTCTTCGATCTTTGCCAGTGCCAGTGCCGGTTACTCGACGATCCGAGCACAAAGCGAGCTACGGTAGCGGGATCGGTAGCGACCGAAAAATCGGGGTCATACCAGATAGATGCTCCACTTCCGGTCGGAGCCGGTCTCTTAAGGGCCGAGCGGAAAATAAGTGGCGTAAGCTTCCAGCTTGCGATGCAGAAAAACGCAGGCTGGAAGCCTACGCCACGTTTCGACGCGACAGTAATTTTCCGTTTGATCCTAACAAGGATCGCTGGGGAAAAATGTGGGCGAAGCTCTGCTGCTCGTCACTCCGCATTGGTATGTGGTTTGCACCAGGTCGTCTGAGTAAAACTTTGTGTGTCATGCTGCACAGTCGGGTGTGACGCCAGCAGGCAAACCGGTCGACGGGCTGAATCAGACAGGGGCTGAACAAAGGCTGCTGTTGACGTTCGCCGTCATCCGGGACGCTACCATCAGAGAGATGTAAACAGGGGAGACGCAGAGGTGAACCAGTCATTTGCATGGCATTGCCTCAGACCGGATACGGTCAGGCTCTGGCTGAATCGCGGGCGGCAGCGTGGCCATGGGATGTTCGCTGTTCGTCGGTATCTGGGCGGGTTTTGCCTGCTGCTGTTGATTCTGACCATCGGTCCTGCGTCATCCAGCGCTCAGTATGTGAATCCCGCGGTGGCTCGCTGGGCAGTCGCGGATCAGGTGTATCGCGGCCGGTGGTATTCGCCGGTCCAGTATGGGGCCAGCGGATATTCCTATTATCCCCGCGGCGTTCAGACGGCCCGCGGGAATGCCATCCGTGCTCAGGCGGCAATGGTCATGGCGCGAGCAAAGGCCCGGAAGGATGCGGCCGCCGCGGCGGTTGCCAATCAGAAAGCGCAGGCGCAGTATCTTGAGAATAAGGCGCGATATGACGAAATGCGTCGCTGGCAGCGGGACGTCGCCGAAGCCCGCGAGGCGAAGGAAGACGCGGCCCGGCGGGAGCGAGCTGCCAACTGGCAGAAGAAATCGGTCACGGCGCTCTACGGCAGACTTTCCGTCGATCAGCTCGACTGGACCACGGGAGAAATTTTCTGGCCGGACAGCCTGGCAGGATCGGATTTTGACGAAGACCGAACCCGCATTCAGGAAGCTGTCCGCTTCATGGCTCAGAACGGACCGGATCAGCGGTCGGCCAAAATCATCAACGAAGTCGCTCAGCAGATGAAACAGACGGCGGCAAAAGTGGTGGTGAGTAAGTCCGGGTTTCAGACCTACACGGAAGCCCGGAAATTTCTGGACAATCTTTCGGTCGAAGGCTTCCACGCAATGGAGGAATTGTAATGCTGTTTCGCCTTTCTGCGTGTGTGACTTCAAACATGACAGCGACGGCAGTGCTGCTTTTGTTTGGTACCGGGCCGGCGACGGCTCAGGATGTCGTGAAGGATCCGAATGATGTAACGGTGCTGGTGCAGAAACTGCACAGCAAGAGTCTGTCGGATCAGCTGGAGGCCGCTGCACAACTGGGCGAGCTGGGACCTTACGCAGAAGGTGCTGTCAGCGATCTGGGGAGCGTCCTGAAATCTGAAAACCCTGCTCTGCAGTACGAAGTCCTGATGGCCTTGAGTCAGATTGGTCCTCTGGCGACGGGTGCAGTGTCTGATGTGTCGTCCCTGCTGTCGTCTGACATCCCTGAACTCACAGTCGCTGCACTGGAAACACTGCGCCAGATCGGGTCGGTGTCCGAGCAGACTGCCGGTCTGATTGAAAAGCTGGTGGGTGAGGACAACGATGCTGTCATGACAGCGGCCGTCCGGTGTCTGATCACGACCAATGGAGAAGCTGACGCCACTGTGGTGGCGGCCGTGCCGCAGCTGACCAATGCACTTTCGACTTCTCGACCGTCTGTGCGGAATGCGGCCGCCGCTGCGCTGGTGGAGATCGGAGAGCCTGCGATCCCGGCGCTGCAGAGGTTGCTGGGCAGTGATGTGCCAGTCGCGCGTCTGAAAGCCTGTGAAGTGGCCGGACGCCTGGAGCTGGTGGCTGCGCCGCTGGTGCCGTTGCTGGTCGCCACGCTGCAGGATGAAGACGAACGAGTGATACGTGCGGCTGTGACAGCTCTGGGTCAGATTCAGAGTGATCCGGATCTGGTGGTGCCTCGGCTGCAACAGCTTCTGGACAGCGAATCTGCCGCTGTACGTGCGGATGTGCTGGGGGCGCTGATGCAGTTTGGTGCGCTGGCACAGCCGGCCGTTCCTGCTGTTCTTGATCTGCTGAAGGATCAACATTCGATCGTGAGAGCAGCCGGGGCGCGTGCACTGGGGCGGATAGGCAGTGACGATGCGCAGGTCGTGCAGGCTCTTGTGGATGCCGTTGATGATCCTCACGGTGGTGTGACCATTCAGGCCGTCAACGCGCTGTCTCAGCTGGGACCGGTGGCTGTGCCCGCGCTGGTACGCATGACCGGTCAGCCTCGGTTTCGTGACCTGGCGATCAGCGTACTGGGAGAAATGGGGCCGGAGGCCGGGCCTGCCGTGCCGGCGCTGGTTGCGTTTCTTGACAGTGACGATGAACGGCTGCTGCGGGAAGTATTCATTGCCCTCGCCAGTATTGGTCCGGCTGCAAAATCAGCTCAGCCGACACTGCTGAAGCTGGTACGTGATCCTGATGCCGGTTTCCTGCGGGCCGGAGCTGCGTACGTACTGGGAAACATCGGCGAGACCTCCTGCCTGCCCGTGTTGAAACAGATTCTGAGTGACCCTCAGGCCGCGGATCCGCGAACACTGAGAGCGGCGGCCTGGGCCGTGGTCATGCTGCAGCCGGACAATCAGGAGAATGCGGCCATCGCTCTGCCGCACCTGATCGAAGCCCTGTCGTCTGAACTGCCACTCGCCCGTCAGGAATCGCTGGCTGCGATCGCTCGACTCGGGGCGCGGGCGCAGCCGGCCAGCAGTGCCCTGATTCAGATCGCTCAGCATGATCCGGAACCGGCGGTGCGAAGCGAAGCACTGCACACGATGGCCGAACTGCCGACGATTCCTGACGACGCGCTGCCGGTGGCGATCGCCGCTCTGGAGAACGGAGACCCGGTTGTGCGGAATGCGGCTCGGTTTCTGCTGGGAAAGATCGGAACCAGAGCTGATGCTGCTGCCGCAAGACTCAGGAGCGACATGCGAGCAGGTGCCGAGCTGGACCGCATTGTGGCCGCCTGGGCGCTGGTGCGGGTGGCTCCGTCTGCCGAGCATCAGCGTCTGTCCGTTCCGTTCATGCTGCGGGGGCTGTCCCTTTCGAATCCTGAAGTCCGCGCCGAAGCGGCTCGTACGCTCGGGATCATCGGCAACAACAGCAGCGAAGTGATTGCTGCGCTGAAGCTGGCTGCGTCTGATCAGGACGAAAATGCGGCGGCTGCTGCCAGGGAAGCATTAAAAAAGCTTCATTATTGAACCAGAGAACTCAGCCTTTCATGGCGGTCTCGCGCATTTAAGAGGTTGATCGCTGAGGCCGATCCTCTACTCTGCAGGGGTGCATGGCGTGGTCGGCCGGCCGGTTTCGGGTACGGCCTGCGCCGCTGCTTGGTTCTCGCCGGCCGTCCGGCCAATAGACGAATTCAACTACTGTATCCCTGACGATGCCCGCCTCTTCTGTTCACTCCGCCGATTCTGCCCGCCGTCCGGTGACTTCAGACCGCCTGTTCTATGGATGGATCATGGTTCCCGTGGCCATGCTGGGCATTCTGGTGACATCCCCCGGCCAGACATTCGGCGTCGCCGTGTTCAATGAATCGCTGCGTGAAACGCTGGACCTGTCCCGCAGTTCGCTGGCACTGGCCTATATGCTCGGAACACTGCTGGCCGCGGTTCCGATTATTTATGTGGGCAGTCTGATGGATCGCTTCGGGCTGCGGGCCAGTACCACCGTGGCCGTGATACTGTTCGGCGGCGCCTGTGTGCTGACGTCGCGTGTGAACAGCTTTACCACGCTGCTTCTTGCATTTTTTCTGCTGCGACTGCTGGGGCCCGGAACGCTGGCCTTTCTCAGCGGCAATACTCTTTCATTCTGGTTTCATCGCCGTCTGGGTACTGCCGAAGGAATTCGACAGGTCGGAACCGCAGGTGCGATTGCACTGGTGCCCATCTTTCATCTGTGGCTGAAGCAGCATCATGGATGGAGAGATTCTTATGTCATTCTGGGCGTGATCGTGTGGAGCCTGATGCTGCCGGTGATGTTGTTTCTGTTTCGCAATCGCCCGGAAGAAGTCGGTCAGACACTGGACGGGCTGCCCGAAGAAATTCAGGACGATGAAGCTGAGTCAGCGAAGACGCCGTCGCGCGTTGATTATTCGCTGAACGAAACGGTGCGCATGTCCTCCTTCCGCGTCGTCGTGGGAGGTTCCGGGCTGTTCAGTATGATTCTGACGGCGGTCATTTTCAGTCTGCTGTCCATCTTTCGGGATCGCGGTCTTGCTGAATCAAGTGCCACCGCAATGATGTCTGTCTTCGCGATCAGCATGGCCGGTATGAATCTGGTCAGCGGCTGGCTGGCGGACCGATATCCGGCCAGTCGGATGCTGGGGGTCGGCCTGACTCTGCTGGCGACAGGAATCGTGTTTCTGCTGCTGATGACCAGCCACTGGCAGGGCCTGATTGTCGGACTGCTGCTCGGCAGTGCTCAGGGGCTGTACTCCGGTGCCAGTGGACCCTTGTGGGCTCGGTACTACGGCCGCCTGCACATCGGAAAAATTCGCGGGATGCTGATGACGGCCAACGTGGCCTGTTCCAGTCTGGGACCATTCCTTGCGGGAAGTGTCCGGGATCTGACCGACAGCTATGACTGGATTCTGATTCTGTTTGCACTGGTCACGCTGCCGGTGGCGGCGCTGGCTTTTCGCGTCACTCCGCCGGTCTGTGTTCGGCGGCCCATTCTGGCAGAAAGCGGCAGCGTATAAACGCCGTCTGCCGACGCGGCCGTCTTCCGACGGGGACGTCTGCCGGCAGCCGTCTGTCTTGGGCGAGCCGCTGCAGCTGAGCAACAGGATTGTGCCTGTCCCGTTTCCACTATCGTCAGGGTGACATCACCGGAGCGATGATTCTTGAGGCGAAATCACGGTTGTGATGGATCGTGTTGTTCGCCTTGCGGGCGTCGGGCGGAAAATCGATGGTCAGGGGCCCGCCGGTCTGGGGATTCGGTTCATACAGCGGGGCGCCGGTGCTGGCGATGGTGACTCGTATGCGATGTCCGGCATTAAAGATCTGGCTTATCCAGCCGATTGGCCACTTCAGGCATTCGACCTGACCGGGCGTCATCAGCACTTCCCGGTCGAAGCCGTCGCGGTAGCGGGCCCGCAGCGGATAGTCCACGATCAGAATGGAACGTCCATCGGGGTACACGTCGCTGATGCGGACGATGAAATCCGTGTCAGGTGCAGTTGAGGCGGCAAACAGTTCGGCATGCACGCGCCCCGTCCATTCGACCGGTTCGGTCAGCGGTTCTGTGGTGAACGTCAGGACCTGCTTCTGCTGTTCAAAGGCGCGTGCGTCCTTCGCACCCGGAAAAGCGCGACCTGGAATCTGCATCGGGTTGTGCGGGTCACTTTCGTAAGTGGTGGAACCGGCTGCAGCCGCCTGCGGAGCGTTGGGTGGTGATGCGGACAGCTGGCCGCTGTTGTGCAGATACAGAGAAGTCGATTCGGCTTCCGGCGGAAAGTTGTCGGTGCTTCGCCATTCATTGCCCGGAGCATCTTTTTCGCCGACAGCCCCCATCACGTAATAGCGGACGGTGTCGTCCTGATCGATGCCGTTGTCGTGGCCTTTCAGGTAGTGGTTGAACCAGCGGACCATGTGGTCCTGTACGGGCCAGACGGCGTTTTCCGGGTAGACAAGGTCGCCGACGCGGCTGCCCTTGTTGGTTCGGCCGTGCAGCCACGGGCCGACCAGCAGCTGCTGGCGGCCGCGGGATCGGTCTCCGCCTTCGTGCTGACGTCCCTGGAAACTGCGAATCGACCCCTGATTCATAAAGTCATACCAGCTGCCGATGGTGAAGCACGGGACATTCATGCGGTCAAAGTGCAGCGTGCAGTCCTCGTCCTTCCAGTAATCATCATAAGTGGGGTGTTGGAACCATTCTTCCAGCAGCCGGCGGTTGTCTTCGGGATTCCGGCACACAGCGTCCATGCCCTTGAAGCGTTCGGGCCGGGTGGTGCCTCCGATGCGGTAGCCTTCGTGAAACAGGCTCAGGCCCGTATCCACCATATACTGGCAGACCAGATGCGGGGGCTGAGTGACCGCCAGATAATTCTGAGCATATCCTCCCTGCGAACTGCCGAACGTACCCACCTTGCCGGTGCACCACGACTGGCCGGCCAGCCATTCGCAGGTATCGTAGCCGTCCTGAAGTTCGCCCCACTGCAGGGCTCGATAGCCGACCCAGCTGCCTTCTGACTGGTGGGTTCCGCGGAAGTTGACCAGTGCCACGACAAACCCTTCGCGGGCCAGCGACGCGGCGTTTGCCCGAGTTGAACGTCCCCTCAGGCTGGCATACCGCTGTTCAAAAACGGCCGGCCACGGTCCGGAACCTTTCGGAATATACAGCCACGCGGAAAGACGCTTCCCGTCTCTCATCGGAATCATCTGATGCTGTTCCGTGAGACCCTCAAACTTCAGGTCTTCCTGAGCGTGCAGTACAGAAGGCAGCAGCAGCGTCATGGCAAGAGGCACGAATGTTTTTCTGATCATGATTTGTCCAGGAAGATTCAGGCGGGGGCAATCAGGCGTCAGTGCCGTCTGATTGTCTGTTGAGAGGGCAAAAGTCATCGGCCGGTGGCGTAACATAGGACGTCCCTGGTCGGATTGCGACCAGAACGGAACCGTTGGTGAGCCTGTCCGGACAGTCGCCCGTGGTCCCGGATAAAAGTTGGGAAGCCTGAGACATTTTGTCGGCCGCGACGGACAAGTCGTCTGTCCGCTGTTACGGAAGGGCCTGAAGCCGAACGAAACGGTTCACGATATTATCCTTCGTCGGCACATGAATCGTGGCGGATGTCACTTCCGGATCCAGCTGAGTGCGATGTGTTTTCAACGCTCCGTTTTCTCCCCAGCCGAATTCCACAGCCACTCGTCCGGACGCGGGCACGTCGTGAATGCCGTACAGTCGGGCGTCGATCAGGGCGGCCCGTCGGCCCGGGCAGTGCATATGAAAGCGGACCAGGGCCGTCGTGGCATCTGCGACTGAAATGTCGGTCCGGCCGGCCAGCCAACCGCTGCTGAATTCATTGTCGGCGGGAATATCGGCGGCGGCGAACGGCGACCACGAGGCACCGTCGTCAGTGGACAGCTCAAGACGAAAGTCGCAGCCTTGGGGTGGCGGTACCGGCACCTGATATCGCACCGCGGCCCGTACTTCGGTCAGTCTGGCTGGAGCGGCAATGCGAAACACCACATGAGCCGGATTTCGGTCGCTGGCCTGGTAGGCATAACGCGAGGTCCGTGATCGCGGTGTGTAGTTCAGATTCGGCGATCTCAGATCGGTTTTCTCAAATGCCGCCACGTCGGATTCGGGAAGACCGAAGTTCGGCAGGACCGCCACGACCGCCCTCGGCCGGGAATGGTATTCAACGTTGCAGCCACCGGAGGTCAGTCGCGGATATATAGCCTGGCAGACCTGTGTTGTTGTCGAGAACTTCAGTCGATCCAGCCCGGCATCGCCCCGCCATGTAAAGCGGATCTGCCACCCATAGCGGCCTTTGACAAAGTCTGTCAGATCGACGCGAAAGGTCGTGCTGTATGTTGGTGAGTCGTTTGCTGACGAAGCTTTGTCTGCTGGCATTTTCAGCGGGTCGTCTGCAGAGGGAGCATCTGCCGACGCGTTGTCTGATGAAGCGTCGTCGGGCGACGGCAGCAATTGAAAATCCGTCCATGTCTGTCCTTCATCGGCCGACACCTGCCCGGTGACGTGGCCGATCCGCAGGCCTTCCACCACCAGCCCGTCTGTGGCGGCGGCGGACATCGGGTTGGCGTCGTCGAGCGGATCACCGCAGATCACATAGGGCGAAAAATGCCGGAAGGTGACGTGGCCGGGCTGGTCATTGCGGCAGTGAAGCTGCGGAGACTGCTGTCTGTGGCCGATGTTCGGTGACCAGCCGGCCATGCCTTCCTGACACGCGGCCGAACGCAGGACGGGTTCATACACGAATTCGCCGTTGCAGTAGCTGGCATCGCTGCGGGAATTCGATTCGGCCTTGTTATGAAACGGAGTGCCGTTGTTGAAATACGTCCATGATCGCTGAGGCCCGCCCTTCTGATGGTGCCAGAAGCGACGTTTGGAAAAGCCGCCGAAGTGATCTCGGTCATACCAGCGCGTGAAGGTTTCGCCACTCCGCAGATGGACGATGCCGGGGTGAGCGGCGTAGCCACCGTTGTACAGACTGTACCACTGCTGCTTCTGCGCGACCTTCTGCCAGCCGGCTTTCATAGCATTGAAATCAGATGGCCAGGCGAACGGGTAATGGGGAAACGGAGGGCGTCCGTGATCGGCCAGCTCCGGATTGCGGATCAGATCCTGATAGCCGGCCACCACGCCGTCGGAGCGGAACAGCAGGCCGGCCATATCTGTGTCAAACGCATGCCAGGCGTCGTCGTAAAAGATCTCACTGTTCACATGGGCGGGGAATTCACGACGTCGAGCGGGAAATCCCAGGGCCTTCCAGTATGGTTCGTTCCATGCGTGGACGGTGCCGCACAGCCCGTAGCCGTAAGAAAATCTCGCTCGATTGGCGTCGAACACAACGGTTTCGTAGTCGCCGGGATCGGCCGAATCCGGCACGCGTCCGGGCACCGACCATTCCATCGGCGACATCAGGTGCCACTGGTGCGTCAGGAACCAGTTGTACAGGGCAATCGCCCTGTCCTGTGCTCCTGCCTTTTCCTTCGTCGCGAATGCGACACAGTCTTCGACCGTCTGAAACGCTCCCTCGCCGGCGTAGTCAGGATGGTCGGTCCGCAGTGTCACATCGCCTGCGCCGGCCGAGGCGGATCGGCAGCAGGGCAACAGCGTCAGCAGGGCGGTCAAACACATTCGGAGCAGATTCATGTGTCATTTCCTGAATGTCGTTTCTGAAAAATGCATACAGGCACCATCTCAACGTGCGGACCGGGTGCCATGTCCGGGTACAGCATAGAACGCGCACGAACGGTTGTCATTCGCGTCCGGCCACGCGAGCATGCATCCGGATCGACTCAGGCGGCTCGGCCCTTTCCCGGATTCGCGGAATGTCTGAAACTCAGCAATCAACATCGGATTCGGCACAGAACAGCTCGCCCCGGCCTGGTATCGAGGTTCGTTTTCTGATCTTTGGTGTTGGCTTTATCGGCATTCAGGTGTTGGTCGGCTGTGTTGTGGGTGTCGGATTCATCGTGTGGCTGCTGGGGACGGAAAGGCTTGCTTCACTGTCTGACACGGCTGCGCTGGAGACCCTGCTGCCGGCCTTTGTTGTCCCGTTTACGGCTTCGTCCGCCGTTCCGTTGACAGCGCTGGTATTTCTGTGGTGCTGCGCGTGTCGCCGCCGCCTTGACGGCCGGTCGTGGCAGTCGATGGGATTTCAGTGGCCGGCAACCGGCGGGGCCACGAGCCTGCCGGCCGGATTCGGGCTGGGCACCGCGGCCATGCTGATGTCAGCGATTATCGTGGCGGGTGCCGGCGGGTACCTGTGGACCGGAATTCAGCTTTCCTGGATGATGCTGGTGATGGCGCCCGTGCTCTTGCTGATGGCCTTTACCGAGGAACTGGTCTTCCGGGGGTATCTGTTGCAGAACCTGATTGAAGCCGGAAAAACCGGTTCCGGTGTGGTCTTTTCGTCACTGGTCTTCTGGCTGATGCACGGCATGAATCCGGGCGTCTGGGATTCACCTGTCATCAGCATCAATCTTTTTGCTGCCGGAATCATTCATGCTCTGGCCTATGTGTTGAGTGGAAATATCTGGTATCCGACACTGATGCACTTTGGCTGGAACGTCACGCAGGGGCTGGTGCTGGACATTCCGGTCAGTGGCCTCGACCTGCCCGGGATGATTGGAATCGCCGTGGCTGACGGAGCTCCGGACTGGCTCACCGGAGGCCGTTTTGGTCTTGAGGGTTCGCTGGTGACGACCGTTGCTGAAGTCGTCTTGATTCTGTTTCTGGTCCGGCTGATTCGACATCCTTCGCTGCGTGATGACATTTGAAGTTGAACGATGGTTCTTCAACAATGCGCAGGTGGCCCGCCGGAAGCCGGTTTTGTAAAAGTCTGCAGGGCGACGACCAGAAGCCTGACATGATGCTGAACAATGGCCGACTGCAGACAACTCGCAGCTGACCGGAACGCATGAAAAGGAAACAGACCATTGAAAGTCATGACAGAACTGATGAACAGGAATCTGATGCTGCGAGTGGCAGCGACCCTTGTTGTTTTGCTGGCGACTTCGCTGGCACCGGCAGACCAGATGCAGCCCGCGTCTCCGTTCCTGTCCGGCTATGTGAATCAGCAAAGCTGTCTGCCGGGGGAAGAGATCTCGTTTCATCTGTCCGGCAGCGGCGAAGCGGTGCAGCTGGTTATTGAGCGACTGGGAGCCCTGAACCAGAACGTCTTCGAGGCATCGGACATCCCCTGTGCGATTCATCCGATTCCGGATCGTGCCTCATCGCACGGCTGCAACTGGCCGGCTGCCTATACGATGCAGATTCCTGCGGACTGGAAAAGCGGCTGCTATGCGGCGACGTTTACAATGAAAGCCGGTGAAAAGAACATCCGAAGTGTCGTGCTGTTTGTGGTCCGGGCGGCGGAGCCGGGAAAAAATTCGCGCATTCTGCTGCAGCTGGCCACAAATACCTGGAACGCCTACACAAACTGGGGCGGGCACAGCCTGTATTCCTACCACGATCGTGATGGACTGCAGGGGCATCGTGTATCCTTCGACCGGCCTCAGCAGTCGCAATTCGCCAACTGGGAGCATCCATTCGTTCGCTGGGCGGAATCCAGCGGCTATGTGATTGACTACGCTGTCAACAATGACCTTGAGTTTCACCCTGAGATTCTGAAGCATTACCGACTGGTGCTGAGCGTCGGACACGACGAATACTGGTCGTCGGCCATGCGGGACAACCTTGAACAGTACATCGCCGATGGCGGCAATGTGGCCTTCTTCAGTGGTAACACCTGCTGCTGGCAGGTGCGGAGTGAAGACGACGGTCGCGCCCTGACCTGCTGGAAGCAGTGGTACAACGTCGACCCGCTGTATCGCCAGGGCGATCACCGACTGCTGAGTACCCTCTGGAGCCACCATCTGGTTGAGCGGCCGGAGAACCAGCTGACCGGCGTCGGTTTTCTGTGGGGGGGATATCACCGCAGCCATGGGCAGTTTATGGACGGCCCGGCCTCTTTTCAGGTGCATCGCCCCGATCACTGGCTGTTCGAAGGAACAAACCTGAAACGCGATGATCGATTCGGCGGAAAAGATACTGTGGTCGGATACGAATGTGATGGCTGCGAGCTGGAATGGAAGCAGGGACTGCCGTTTGCCACTCATCGCGACGGCACGCCCGAATCGTTCACCGTGCTGGCCACCTGTCCGGCAAAATGGGCGCCGGGGGACTGCTACTGGTACGACAAGTTTCCCAAAGACCGCGAAGGAGCCGCCGTACTGGGCGTCTACACACGCGGCGGAACCGTGGTGACGGCTGGCACGACCGACTGGGCTCATGGCCTGCGCGGCAACGATCCGGCGGTCGTTCGCATCACCCGCAATGTCCTGGATCGACTGTCTCAGGCTGAGTAACAAGTCATCTGAATCCATCCGCAGGAACGGCTATCCATGACAGTTCGCTTTGTACTCTGCACCATTCTGCTGCTGAGTCAGCATGCATCGACAGCGGCCGATGAGCAGAACGGTTCCGTTGATGACGGGCCTGTTGATATCGGATCTCGACGTGAGCTGTTTCTGGACGACCTGCTGATTGATCAGCTGAACGGCGTGCAGCTGAAACTGCACGAACCACAACTTCTGAAGCGTCTGCCGCCGCGGCCCTTTGGACACTATGCAACGGTATTACAGGACGGTGAACTGCTGCGTCTTTATTATCGCGGCGACAAAGTGCCGAATGCTCACTGGCGGGACGGCTGGGGCAAGTATCACGAAGGTGAAGTCACGCTGTACGCGGAAAGCCGCGACGGTGGCATCAACTGGACCGAGCCGGATCTGGGTATCCACGACGTTCCTGAGATACCAAAGGGAAATGTCGTGTTGGACATGAGTCCGGATACGTTTCTGGTCACGCATAATTTCACCCCGTTCATCGATACTCGGCCGGACGTTCCGGCCGACCAGCGTTACAAGGCGCTGGGTGGAGGCCGGTACCCGGCCGAAAACTGGGGCGGCTGGAAATCGCCCGACGAACGACAACGGCTGCGAGAAAAATACGGCCCTGGCGGCCTGAAGGCCTTCGCTTCCGCAGACGGCCTGCACTGGAAACTGCTGCGGCGGGAACCGGTGCTGAGTGAAGATGTCGGCAGCTTCGATTCTCAGAACGTCGCGTTCTGGTCAGCGGCCGAGAATCAGTATGTCGCTTACTTCCGATTCTTCCGCGATGGCGTGCGAGCCATTCGTCGTAGTACCAGCAGGGATTTATGGCTTTATCTCTGTGCACGCCGGCTACGAGGAAGGTGAATTCGTCACAAAGCCGTTTCGGTTTTCCGGCACCGAGCTGGAAATCAATTACTCAACCTCCGGTGCCGGTCGCATGCGAATCGAACTGCAGCAGGCCGACGGCCAGCCGATTGCCGGCTACAGTCTGGCCGACTGCGACGTGATCTACGGCGACGATATCGCCCGGGTTGTTCGGTGGAAGAACGGCGCAGATCTGAAGGACGTCGCGGGAACGCCCGTTCGTCTCAGGTTTGTCATGAATGAGGCCGACGTATTCTCGCTGAAATTCAACGAAGCCACACCGCTGCAGGACGACTGAAGTTGGCGTGTCACGATGAATCGCTGTGAAAAACGCTCTGTTACGGAGCGAAAGGCGGCCCTCTGGCGACCACGATTCGTTAATTCGACCGCTTACTCGGCAACCGCCTGAAGCAATGGGTCGTCATCCATGGCAATGACCAGCCAGTTGTTCTGCAGCGACAGTCGTTCGACCGGCATCCATTTGCTGTCTTTTCAGAACAGCAGGTTGATGGCGGACAGCAGACCGGCATCCAGCGCCTCGTTCAGCGCCGAGACTCTGTCTTCGGGCAGTTCGAGTCGGTTGGCCAGATTCTGCAGGGCGAAGTCGCGATCAATCCAGACCTGCACCGGCCGTGCGTTCTGATCTTCGACCGGAAGCACGGGCAGGTGTGGTTTCAGAGACGGGCCAAAGCACAGGTACAGAGTGACTGCGAGGAACAGACATGGAAGTCCATCTCCTGACCGCCGAGGAAGACCTCGACCACGTTGCAGAAGTCGAGCTGCCGGTTGAGTCCCGCCAGATGATCGCGACGACTGCAGCAATGGAAAAACGCGTCGAAGGTAAGTGTCGCATAGTTAGTCTCCGGCGGGTGTCAGATCACAGGGTGATATCATGGTTCGCGCTGACGCATGAAAAGCGTCACGCTGAACCTCACTAAGGCAACCGCCGTGCCGAGGAAAAGGGGTCGGGTTTCTTTTTTTGCATGCCCGTCACAAATTCGGCACTCGACAAAAAAAAGAAACCCGACCCCTTTTCCCGTTCAGGGAGCATCGGAAAACAGTTGCCGGGCGGCGACCGGGAAAGCGTCCACTGTTGCCTGCAGTTCCTGGCGACAGCGGTCCGTTGGGTTCACAAACTGCACGCGGGATGGTCCGGCGACAGCCACAAGTTCGGCAATGTCAAAGTGCTGCAGCAGAGCGAAGCACAGAGATTCCGGCACGTGGTTCATGCCCTTGTTCTGTTCCAGCAGTTCTCGCAGGCTGCCCAGCGAGTCGTGCAGCTCCACACGATCGATCGCTTCGTCGTCCAGACCGGCGGCGGCCAGTGCGATCAGCGATGTCCGTGGACCGCGGGCCACGACCTGTACGGATTCGCAATTGAATTCCTGTCGAGCCCATCTGGCGGCAGCCTGCAGCTGCCCGGCCTGAATGCCCAGCGGCCGGTCTCCGATGCTGGACACCAGAATGGCAAACAGAAAGTCACGCTGAGCAATTTTCGATTCACCGAAATAAAACGGATCCAGCGCCAGAATGCGATGGCCGGCATCCAGCTTCGCCTGCGCCTGAGCGGCGACTGTCGCACGGCCATCATCCGCGATGAAGATCGTACATGTGTTGTGGTCTGTATCCGGTCGGGATAGTTCCGTGGCCGGGACTGTCCAGTCGCCTCCGAAACGCAGCCACCAGCCGGTGGCCGTCAGCGCTTCGGAATGCTGTTCTGACTGCCGAATGGCCAGAGTGTGAAAATCCTGTGCCCGGATGACCTGATTCAGTACCGGTCGAGCCTTTCTTTGCCATGCCGGCAGCGTCGCGGCGTCGGCCGGTTTGCTGCGTTTTAGTTGGTCACTCAGCTTCAGGGCCAGTGAGTTGAAATCCAGGTTGTCGGCGGGCAGTTCGACGGCCAGTTCTTCTTTGGTCCTGATTTCATCATCGGCGATGTTCTCTTCACTGTCCGGTCCCTGAGTTTCCGGAAAGAAGAAATCGTCCAGCATACGGTACAGCTGCCGTCGATTGTCAGGGCCGAAGTTGTGAGTACCCGGGTCATGATTGATGTGGTATCTCAGATGATCAGACCTGCCGTACAGGTCGTACACGGGCTGAGCCGCTTCCAGCAGCGGCGGCAGCGCGTGTTCTGCCTTGAAGCAGCAGTTGTCTTCGGCGTTCTTGGTCAGCAGTGCCGGCCGCGGCGCCAACATAGCCGTCAGCTGGGCGTAGTCCGTGACCGAAGCGAGATCGCACGGCGTCTGTTCTGAATCTCCCAGGTCACTCAGAAAGCGACTGCGGGTGCGGAAGCTGGAATAGCCGGCGACCGGATTGCACAGCGTGACGCGTGTATCCAGTGAGCTGATGAAAATTGTCTGCCAGCCTCCGCCGGATAGTCCGGCGACCGCCACGCGGGCAGGATCGGCGTGTTCATGCTGCAGCAGGATGTCGAGTCCGCGGCTCATGGAAAGGTAAAACGGTGCCAGTCCGCTTGTACCACACAGATCCAGCTGATTCATGCTGTAGTGGCTGAAGCCGGGAGTATTCAGCTGACCCATTCCCAGCCATTCGATATTCAGAGCAATCATGCCGTGCTGTGCCTGGTGGATACACCGACGTTGCTTGTAGTCAGCCGCCTTGCCATCGGTGCGGTCGTGTCCGTTGACATTCATCACAACGGGCACCCTGCCCTTCAGCTGGTCCGGTTCATACAGCAGTGCGGCAACCCACATGCCGGGCACCGCTTCATATCGCAGCCGGCGAATATGGTAGCCCGGGCCGCCGTCAATGTTGCCCAGCCATTCGACACGGGTGTCGATGTCTTTCCACTGTGCCGCCCTGCCACGGAAGACCACGTTCTGCAACACGTCCTGCCGCATCGCGTTCGCATAACTTTCCCAGGCATCTACCGACGTTGGTTCAGGCATGGGCAGAATACGTGATTCGGTGTAAGACTGTACTTCTGAAAGCGGCAGCTGTGGATCGATCATCCGCTGCGCCAGGGCCGACGCAACGGTCAGTTCTTCGGCTCGCGACAGACCGGGCGTGTCCAGAGTGCATACCAGCAGGATCAACATAGTTCGGGGCGACATAGTGCGTTCTCGATGTCGGAGGCGGGGGGTTTCAGGTTTCAGGTTTCAGGTTTCAGGTTGCTGGTTTCAGGTTGCTGGTGCTGGTGTGAGGCGTTGGTGGTGTGTCTGGTGTTGCGACGGGATTTGTGGCGTGGATTTCTGCGGGCGGGGGATCAGTATCCCAGTCGGCATGGAGCAGTACAACTAAGTTGCCTGTCCGAAGCAGCTCTTACCCGCTGTTCTGCCTGGAGTCGTTCGGCAGCCATGACCTGAGTAGTCTGTCATAGGTGTCAATAACAGATTCCCAGCGATAGTCCCGGACAACCATGTCGCGTGCCTGGGTGGCTCGCCTTTGTCGTTCGTCCGGATTTGCCAGGGCTTCGGCGATGGCGGTCGACAAAGCAGCGGGGTCTCTGGCGGGCACAGTCCAGCCGGTGTGGCCGTCGTGAATCAGTTCTCGAGTGCCGTCCACTGCGGTCGCAATCACGGGCAATCCGCACGCCATTGCTTCCAGTACGACATTGGGCAGGCCTTCCCATGCGGATGGCAGCACCAGCAGCGTGGCTTCCTGCATGAGTTGTTCGATTTTGTCACTGCGTCCGACCAGAGTCACCTGGTCTGCAAGTTTCCAGTCCCGGATCTTTTGATCCAGTGATTCCCGCAGCGGTCCGTCACCGACGTAATGCAGCGTCAGGGACTGCTGTTGCTCGGGGGGCAGCATGCGGAAGGCCTGCAGCAGCAGCAGTGGATTTTTTTGTGGTGTCAGGCGACCGACAAACAAGAGGCGGTCTGTTCGTCGGTGCGAGTTTGCCGAAGGCTCTTGTGTCGGCAGATCCACTCCGTTGGGAATTGCCGTGATGCGGTCACGCGGAATATGACACCGGGCCGCGTGGCTGTCGGCAACCGACTGGCTGACCGCGATATGGTGGTCGGCGCAACCGTGCGTCAGCCGTTCGGTAGCGGTGACCCAGGCACGTCGATCGGCGACCCGGATGCCCGAAATAATGCGTCTGATTCCGGCGGAGCGTCCGGCCAGGCGTCCATAGACATTGGCCTGGTGCAAAAACCCGAGCAACATGTCTGTGGGATGCCGGCGGAGCTCAGCCCGCAGCCGCCAGAACAGGCGGAAATCAGGAAAACCGCGACCGTTGAGTGCAGTGACGGGGATTCCGGCGGTCTGCAGTGGCTGAGTCAGAGGGCCTTCATCGCGGAGGCTGATGACGCGGACGTACCAGCCGCGCTGCTGCAGGCCGATGGCCACCCTCACAAACGCTTTTTCGGCACCACCGATATCCAGTTCGGTGATGCAGCAGGTGATGCCTGGATTTGTCGCGGGCAAATGAGTCAAAGTCGGTCATCCGGGTCGCAGATAAATTCGAACACGCTAAGCTGTTCCGCCCGTGAGACCGGCCGCGGATCGCAAGTGCCGGGCAGCAGAAGGCAGGGTTTTTTAACGAACGCGATGGGCATGGTCACCCCGGACCTTGACGATATTTCAGCGTGGCAGTACGACCTGCCGGCCGAACTGATTGCGGCGCGACCGGCGCCGCGCCGTGATGCGTCGCGTCTGATGCTGGTGCGGCGCGACACCGGAACGATTGAACACTGCCATACAGTGGACCTTCCGGATCTGCTGAACCCGAAAGATCGACTGGTATTCAACAATACGAAGGTATTGCCGGCGCGTTTGTTCGGATTTCGCACATCGACGGGTGGTCGCTGGGAAGGTCTGTTTCTGCAGGAACATCCGGACGGACGCTGGCAGATTACCGGACAGACTCGTGGAAAACTGCAGACTGGTGAATCACTGACGCTGATCAAAGCCGGTCTTTTGGCAGCCGCCGACGCGAAACCGCCGGAGAACGACGTGGGGCCGGCAGACACGCTGGAACTGCAGCTGACTGAGCGTCTTGACGACGGCACCTGGCTGGCCGCTCCGAAGCCGTCTGCTGTGTGGCAGGACAGGGCGACGCTGGATCTGCTGGAAAGCTTTGGCACGCTGCCACTGCCTCCGTACATCGGCCGGAAAGTGGCGGATGACAACGATCGCCAGCGGTATCAGACCATCTTTGCCCGCGAAACGGGGGCGATCGCGGCCCCCACGGCGGGACTTCATTTTACGCCGGAGCTGTTGAATGAATGCCGCCGCCAGGGAGTGAAATCCAGTGAAGTCACGCTGCACGTCGGGATCGGTACGTTTCGTCCCGTCAGTGCGTCCCGGCTTTCAGAACACTCGATGCATGCTGAATGGTGTTGCGTATCAGCCTCGGCCGCTCAGGAGATCGCCGCGACGAAGTCGGCGGGGGGGCAGATTGTGGCGGTGGGAACCACCAGCGTCCGGACATTGGAAGCAGCATCGCAGGCCGGCACGCTGAATGAATGGCAGGGCCATACGAATCTGTTTATCCGGCCCGGTTATCAGTTTCGTACCGTCGACCGCCTGTTGACGAATTTTCATCTGCCGGGATCGACGCTGATTGTTCTGGTGGCCGCTCTGTCCGGCTATGATCTGGTCATGGAAGCGTATCGGAAGGCCGTGGAGGCCGGATATCGCTTTTACAGTTACGGCGATGCCATGTTGATTCTGTGAAGGCTGCGGGAACTGAAATAATGGATCAACAACCGGGAAAACTGTTCCTTGTTTCACTGACAGTGCTGCGGTGTCTGCTGGCGGCATGGATCGGAGCCGCCGTGCTGTTTGTGATTACCAGCGTGGCGGAGCAGACGTCGGGAAATTTTGATTCGGTGGTGCGGGACCAGCTGGCTGTGATCCGGTTTCCGCACTACTACCGATTCGGCTTTGGTCTTTACGCGGCCTGTGGTCTGCTGGCGATGGTGGTCTGGAGAACGGCATTGACGGCGCACCGCAGAAGATTTCTGGCGGTTTTGCTGTTGATTGCGATTTCGGCAGTACTGATCACGCTGGACTACCAGCTTGTTTACCTGCCGCTGGAGGCTGCAATTACGCCGCCGGGACAGGCTCGAACGCAGGAATTCATCAGGCTGCACAACTTGTCGCGTCACGCCAACGAAGCTCACCTGACCCTGATGGCGCTGGCGGCCATCGTCGCCGCGGTCCCCTGTCGGCTGCCGCCCCGAACGAGCGGCTGAAACGCGAAAAATGGAGGTTGCGGACGGAATCCGGCCGCATCCGTACCGCATCCGCCCCGGTCCCGCCCCGGTCCCGGACCGGGACCGGACCGTGGTTTCGGCGATTCCTGCGACGCTGTTGCCGGCTGGGACCGGCGTGAAATGTGGTCCCATGTCGTGGATTCGGCAGGCGATGCCGATGTCGCAGGGGCCGGAGGCGAATCCGATTTTTTTTGGGATCGCAAAGCTTTTCGCCGTATTGACCTGAGCGAAACAGTCAGGTTATCACCCTCACTCACAGTGTTCTGCCGCGCTTCGAAACGTCGCGCTGGCCGGACCGGGAACAGAGTGCTCAACGGGCTGACATCAGCTCGGCGAGCAGGTGCGGTTTCAACAAGTGAGTTCTGGATAATAAGAACGCCGTTCAAACGGAAACGGCGAACAACCGTCTGCGGAACATTGGACCGATTCGCAGCGGGGCCTGTCTTCAAGGAGGAAATCCAAGTGCAAAAGGCCATCGGATTCATCGCATGCGTCTCGGTGATGGCCGCGTCGCTGTATCTTTTCAGCGGCGGTGACCCATCACGAGTTCTGTCAGCCCAGACCGAATCCACAGACGTGGACAGTTACGGATCGGTTGCCAGACGGTTTATGAACGACGCTCGCCAACTGGCGCAGCAGGGCAACATCAAGGAGGCTCGGCGACTGGCTGAGACCGCCGCGTCGCTGTCTGCCGGCTGGAAGGAAGGCGAGCAGACGCCGCAGCAGTTCCTTGAGGAACTGGACGGCAAAGCAGCCGCTCAGCAGCCGAATCCGTTTGACACGGACAACACGGCTCAGTGGCCGGAAGTGTCGGCGGCGACGGCCGGTCAGGACGGCAACCCGTTTGCGGACGGGGCTGTCGCCGAGCCACAGCCGGAGGAACCGGCTCTGCCGGAAAACGCCAGCGTCGCGATGGTCAACAAGTACAAGGCTCAGAAGCTGATGAAGGAATCGCGAGCCGCCTTGAAGGCTGGTGATTTCGCTGTCGCTCGGGCTCGAGCGATGCAGGCCCGCGCCATGAAGGTGTCGTGGGGGCTGTGGGATGATCGTCCCGAACATCTGCTGGCGGATATTGACCGCGCTGACGGCACCACGACGTTTCTGGCTGACGGAGGCACCGTCGAAGCTGGTTCCGGAATGAATGCCGAACAGACCTGGCAGCAGGCCAGTCAGCTGGTACAGCAGGCTCGCGAAGCGATGGACGCGGGGCGGCTTCAGCAGGCTCTGGACCTGGCCAATCAGGCCGAAGCACTGGATGCTTCGTACGGACTGTTTGAAGACAGCCCGGCCTTCGTGAAGCGAGACATTGAACAGCTGAATCAGGCTGGCCGTGCTCCGGCCGATGCGTTTGCGACTGAACAGTTCGCAACCGCCGCGGCGTCTGAGAACGAACAGCAGGCACGTCAGCTGCTGAAGGAAGCACGGGCCGCGATCCGCGAGGGTCAGCTGGCAGCTGCCCGCAAGAAAGCCGAACAGGCTCAGAATCTGAACGTGGCCTACGCACTGCTCGACGATCGTCCCGAACTGGTGATCGCCGATATTGAGCAGGCTCTTAGTTCGGAAAATCAGCCCAATCCGTTTGAATCCGGTGCCGTTGCCCGAGCCCCCGTGGATATGACTCCGGAATCTCCGGCTCAGCCCAACCCGTTTGATGCGGACAGCGGCATCGTCAGCGTCAGCAACACGCAGGACGATGACAGTTTTGTCGTTAACCCGGGCGGCGTCCCGGCAGACGAAGAGCCGATCGTTCAGTTCCCGCGAATTGACGACGCTGAACTCAAAGGCGCCATGGCCGACCCAACTCAGTCGCCCACGGACGCGGTGGCCGAATCGGATCCGCTGGTTGAGGCGGCCAATGAACTGGACGTGCGGTTCACGAAACTGCGCACCGAAGTACTGAATTCCGTGTTCCGGGCCGAGAAGCTGAAGGAACAGAATCCGGATGAAGCTCTGTCCATTCTGGGTCGCACCCGGGAGACGGTGGAATCTGCTGAGCTGCCCGAAGAATCTCAGAAGGTCCTGACCAGTCATCTGCAGCGGTCTGAAAAGAGCATCCAGACGTACATGGACCAGCGGGCTCCGATCATTGCGATGGAAAACCGCAACAAGAACGTGAAGGAAGCCATCGATCGCGAAGTGAAGAACCAGATTCGCATCGAACAGGAGTTTGCTGACCTGACCACGGAATTCAACGACCTGATGCGTCAGCGTCGGTATGCCGAAGCAGAACTGATCGCCAAAAAGGCCAAGGATCTGAATCCGGACCTGCCTCAGGCCGTGATCATGGTCGAAAAGGCCAAGCTGCAGCGACAGATTGCATTCATCGAAGACGTAAAGGTGCGAAAAGCCGACAACGGCCTGAAGGCCCTGAACGATGTGGATGAAGCGTTCGCGGCACCGATTGGTGACTATGTATTGCCGGATGCTGACAGCTGGGCAGCTCTGCGACAGCGTCGCAAGGCTTATGGCCGCGCTGATGCCCGGACCCGGACAGAAAGTGAACTGAAGATTGAAAAGGCACTGAGCGAAACAATCTCCCTGCACTTTCACGATGTGCCGCTGACCGACATCATTCGACATGTCGCCACCACGCACGGCATCAATATCGCTCTGGATACCCGTGCCATTGAAACTGACGGGCTGATGGTCAGCCAGTCGGTGAGTATTGACGTGGACGGGATCACGCTGCGAAGTGCTCTGAATCTGCTGCTGGAACAGGCCGGCGGTCTGGTTTACGACATCGAAAACGAAGTGCTGAAGATTACCAATCGTCTTGAGCAGGAAACAACGTTCTCAACACGAGCCTACAACGTGGCCGACCTGGTGGTTCCGATGCATCTGAATTCGGCGACCAGCGGACTGGACACCGATGCTCTGAACGGTCGCGGTCAGTTTGGTGGTCTCGGGCTGTATCAGGTTCAGGACGATCTGGCTGTGAGTATTGCCGGAAACGGTTCGCCTCGCGGTTCCGCCGGCAGACGTCCGGGTGATGACGGACCGGACTTCAGCGGTCTGATCGATCTGATCACCACGACCGTGGAACCCGGTACATGGGACCTTGATGGTGGTGCAGGACGTCTGGAAGGCAACGAAAATACACTCAGCCTTGTCATTCGTCAGACGCCGGCCGTTCACGAACAGATTGTGGACCTGCTCGGGCAGCTGCGAAAGCTGCAGGATATTCAGGTAACCGTGGAAGTTCGCTTCATCAGCGTCACCGACCGGTTCTTCGAACGAATCGGGATCGACTTTGACTTCAACCTGCAGGACACCCTTGGTGATCCGGCCGGTGTGCCACAGTTCGGTTCTCGTCAGCTGCAGTTCCCCGGTGGTGGTGGCGGCGGCGGTCAGGGCGGCGGTGGCGGTCAGGACCTGAGAGGCGGAAACCAGGGCGGCCAGCAGGGCCAGCAGGGACAGCAGACTGCGTCCGCGGGCCTGTTTGACTCGGTCTCACGCGTCAACGCTCCCCGTGACGACTTCAGCCGCTCGGTGGTTGGTCTGGCCAGCCCCGACGCCTTTACTGAGGACTACGATATTCAGTTCCGTCAGGGATCGTTTGAACTGGGCGTGCCCGACTTCGGTAACTTCAATCCGGACGCCGGTATCCAGGTTGGTATGGCCATCCTGAGTGACATCGAAGCCTTCTTCTTCATTCAGGCGGCTCAGGCCGATGAACGAGCCAACCTGCTGTTTGCTCCGAAGGTGACGCTGTTCAACGGACAGGTGGCCACCATCTCAGACCAGACTCAGCGACCGTTTGTCGGTGGTCTCGTTCCCGTGGTCGGCACCGGAGCCGTCGGGTTCCAGCCGATTATTCAGCAGATCAATGACGGTATTCAGCTGACGGTACTGGCCGTGGTATCCGCGGACCGACGGTTTGTCCGGCTGTCACTGGCTCCGAACTTCACGAACCTGGTCGATGTGTTCACCTTCAGCTTTGCCAGTGGCGGAGCCGGTGGTGGTGCCATCGGCGGCCAGGGTGGTGGTGGCTTCGGTGGTCAGGGTGGCGGCGGCTTTGGCGGCGGCGGCGGCGGCTTCGGCGGCGGTGGCGGTGGAGGCCAGTTCGGCTTCGGCGGCATCGGTGGTCAGGGCGGCGGCTTCGGCGGCGGTCAGGGCGGCGGCGGCTTCGGCGGTCAGGGTGGCCAGCAGGGACAACAGGGTCAGCAGGGAGCTGCTGGCGGTACGTTGACGCTGCAGCAGCCGGTGATCGAAAGTATTTCCGTCTCGACAACAGTCAGCGTCCCTGACGGAGGCACGGTTCTGCTGGGCGGAATCAAGCGTCTTCGCGAAGGTCGCAACATGGCGGGTGTGCCTATTCTGAACAAGATTCCCTATGTCAGTCGACTGTTCAAGAACAGCGGTGTGGGTCGGGAAACGGAAAGCGTGATGATGATGGTCACACCACGCATCATTATTCAGGAAGAGGAGGAAGAGTTGATCCTTGGAACTTCAGGGCTTAATTAGGGCGAAGTTGGTTCAGCAGTGCGGGTCTGAACCGACGCACATCCCGTCCGACACAGGTGCGGTCTGGTCGGATGGGGACATCGCCTTCTATGCAAGTCGTTCCTCGCTGCTCTTTAGATTCTAAAGCGGCAGTTATGGGGTCCGGTCGCCACGAAATGCGGGTTTCGTGGCGGCCTTTTTTTATGCGCTGTAGCCAGCACACCCCCGTATCAGGGCTGCCCGGAGGCTGCGGGTTGCCGCTGCAGCACCAAAAAATACCCGTTGGTGGTGTCGGGCAGCAGACGCCAGCCCTGCCGGGGATCGTGCAGCTCCGGAACATCCGCCGCGGTGTGCATGGTGCTGTATCGATGGCCCGTGTCAATCACAATGTATTCCGTATCCGCCGGTACGCCCGGCTGATAATTGTTCACCGCCCGCAGGTAGCCGCTGTAGTCATACGACCGTTCACGATGCGTCAGCCGCGTATGAATGTAATCCGTCGAGGCGACTCGGGCATCGGCAGGAATCTGTTTCAGCACCTCAGCCACCATGGCTGCCCGCTGCTGCTGATCTGGATCCGTCGGCTGGTACAGTCGCGTGCGGCCGAAGGCAGACTGCTGAGACCAGAAGGTGACTCCCCACGGCATCAGCGAGCCTGTGGCCGACGTGCTGAGACAGCACAACAGAATCAGCAACGCTCCGGCATCCGTGGCCGGTCGGCGCTTCAGCAGGGCCAGCCAGCGGCTTAGGTTTCCTGACGCCGCGGCAGGGGCGTTTTCGAATCCGGTGACTGCCAGCACGGCCGCCCAGAACACGATCGGCAGCAGCGGAGCGTGAAAATGGTGATAGGGAACCGGAGGCAGGTCTCCGGCCTCTCCGCTCAGTTCCAGAAGCGACAGCATTCCAAAGGTCAGACTTCCGGAAAGCAGCGGAAGAATGCGACGCAGCGGGAAAAACGCCGGCGGCCCGAGAAATACCAGCGCATACAGCAGCGTACGGGCGCTCAGGATGCGCGTTAGGACGCGTTCCGGCTCTGTCAGGGCCGTGCGCACAAGCTCTGACGGACTGCCGCCGAGGTCTCCGAAATAGCGGCTGTAGTGGACCGCGTCGCCGGAACGAAATGCGGGAATGATCAGCAGGACCGCGGCCACCAGATAAGCGGCCGAAAACAGGGCCATGCCGCCGAACCACCGCACCGCCCGCTGTTGACCGGCCGCTGTACATTCAGAGACGCTGCCCTGCCCTGCCCGATGCCGCGGTCTGGTTTGCAGCCACGCCATGACGGCCATCACCGTCATCAGTGGAAAGGTCACCAGTGCCATGTCTTCCTTCGCCGACAATGCCAGCAGCAGGCAGACAAAGGCTGTCTTGAACTGCCCCCGTTCAGAAAATTCAATCAGCCAGAACAGGAACGGCACCCCCAGCGCAATCGGTCGAAAGGTCTTCTGGTCGATCGCAATGTCCAGATAGTGCATCGGAAAATAAAACAGCCACGCCATCGCCAGCAGCGACGCCGCTCGACTGCTGCGGGTATGTCGTCGGGCAATCAGAAACACGGGGATAGCGCAGCTGCCCAGAGCAATGGATTCTGCCAGTTCCAGCAGCAGATGAGACGGCCAGAGTACATGCAGCGGCAGCAGCAGCAGGTGGATCACCTGAATGTGTTCTCCCAGAAACAGCCCCTGATCCAGGTAGCTGCGAAATCCCTTGCCGTGCCGGATGTTCCAGAGATGCTCTTCGTACATCGCGGAATCGCCATGAGGAATCAGCAACTGCTGATACAGGCAGAAGTTCATCCAGTACGAAACGCCAATCCAGCCGACCATGCACACAAACATCAGCCAGATGGCACCATGCCCCTTTGGTTCCGCGTTCAGTTCCGGTTCCCGCCAGAAACCCGGGCACAAATGTATGATCCAGACCCATGACAAAAAGCCGACCGTGATCGAAATCCACAGAGACAGGCTGCCCGCCGCCACGGCGGCCATCAAAGCGACGCCCATACTTCCCGTTACCCAGATGACCCACCATACCGAACCTGCCAGCAGGACGATCGATGTCAGCAGCAAGGTGTCCTGTATGTGGCGGGTTCGTTCTGGTCGCGACCAGTGCCCGAACAGGTACTGTCCGACCGCCAGCAGGCTGCTCATAACAACCAGCATTCTGGCCCAGACGGCGAGTGGGTTCAGTGATGAGGCAGCATTGCCGACCGCGTCACGGCTGACGGTGCCGCCCAGCAGCGTCAGCACGGTGGCGTTGATGTCGTCCGGCCAGATCAGCTGACGCAGCTCCGGATGCGTCAGCCAGCCCGAGACAGCTCCGGAAAACAGAGCGGTTGCTGCCAGAAACAGCAGCGAGATCAGCACCCACCCGGGGCGTTTCAGAGACAGCCGCAACATGAAATCGATTCAAAATCCTGCCCGCGGAAAAGGGGTCGGGTTTCTTTTCTTGTCGTGCGGTAGATTTCTTACGGACATGGCACCAAAAAGAAACCCGACCCCTTTTTTCTGACCTGTGCCAGAAGACCGTCGGCCCTGGCTTGGGATTGACGAAAATCGCCAATCAGAAGACTCTACGCCCGGAACCTCTCGATCCCTCGGACCCCTTCCGAAACTATTCCGAATTCAGGACAAAAGAAGTGCGGGGACGGTGAGTGCGGCTGGTTTCGCAAAGATTCGCCTCCGACCGCCGAAAAATCGGCATTTTCACTCGTCGGGACGGCGAGTTTTCGTCTTTCACCACCTTCGCAGGTGTCCGGAACTCCGGATTTTCTCAGCCCTGTCCACCATTCTGACAGACCGTTCGGTCATTGATTTTCCGCCAGTCTTAACAGCAATGCCTTACCGTCGTTCGATTCGGCTTATCTTCTTCTGCGCGCTTGTCAGCGTGTTGGGGGGCTGTACGACGGTGCGGTTTGTTGAACTCAGAGAGAAACCGCGAAATCCGATCACTGAACGCCTGACGCGTACGGCCTTCGGCGATCCGGGACCGTCGGTTCGGACGGGCCATTTTCTGACGGCCACGTCGTACCCCGGCGGAAACGACTATGTGCATCTGCTGCGACACAGCCGGAGTCAGCTGGATGGGCCATTGGGCCGGGAAGCGCTGTATGCGACGGCGGAGCTCAGCTACCTTGCCGCTGAGAAAGCTAAGACGCACGATCCCGGGCTGGCGATGGAACTGTACCTGGACGCCGCCCATTTCAGCTGGGACTACACGGTGATGCCGGACGATTCCGGTCGTCTGAACGATCCGTGCGCCGAACCGCATCGCGAAACGACCGATCTGTATAATACCAGTCTGGAACAGCTGCTGCGGCTGGCTCGCAAAGGCGGAGATTTTCGTCTCGGGCAGCCGATCCGGATGCCGGTGAGCGGTCGTGTGGTTCACACTCAGATTCCTTTTCCCACCAGGTGGCTCAGTGCTGACCAGCTGGGGCACTTCGAATTCGTGTCCGACTACGAACTGAAGAATCTGCGCAACCGCCACTGCGTGCCGGGAGTTGGGGTGCCGATCATGGTCCGCCGACAACGCCCGAAATCGGCGCCGGAGCTGGAGCGATATTACGAAGACGGACTTAGTCTTCCGGTCACGGTTGTCGCCCGCTTTCCGCTGAATCGCCACGGGGCCGGCGAAGAACATCCGGAGATCACACTGCAGCTGTTTGATCCGCGAGAATCTGATGGAATTCTGACAGGCGACACGGTGCTGCCGCTGCAGGCGGACCTGAGCACGCCGCTGGCCTGGTTTCTGACGGATCCTCGCAAGTCGCTGCTGGATACGTTTGCCTTTCTCAGGCCCGATAAGGCTCAGAGCCTGGAAGGACTGTACATGGTCACTCCGTACGATCCGGATCGGATTCCTGTGCTGATGGTACACGGACTCTGGTCCAGTCCGATGACATGGATGGAGATGTTTAACGATCTGCAGAGTGATCCGGTGCTGCGCGATAATTACCAGTTCTGGTTCTATCTGTATCCCACCGGTGAGCCGCTGACGTTTGCCGCGGCCAACCTGCGCGACCGGCTGAAGGAACTGCGGCAGCGCTGTGATCCGTACGGACAGAACGGAAATCTGGACAGGATGGTCGTCGTGGGGCACAGCATGGGCGGACTCATGTCTTATCTGCTGACCGTGGAAAGCGAGGACAAACTGTGGTCGGCCATGAGCCAGCTGCCGGTGGACCAGATTCAGGCAGATCCGGAGACCCGGCATCAGATCCGCCGCGTGTTCTTTTTTGAATCTGATCGTTCGATTGATCGCATCGTCACCATTGCCAGTCCGTTCAATGGCAGCAGCTATGCCAACTTTGTCACTCGCTGGGTCAGCGGCAATCTGATCTCGTTGCCCAACGCGACGTCGCGGCTCAGTCAGTTGATCTACCGGCAGAATAACCAGAGCATCTGGGACCGCATGTTTACCCCGCGCACCAGCCTGGATTCGTTGAACAAGAATTCGGCCGTGATCAGGCTGGTCAACCAGACGACCGTCCCGGAAGAAGTCCATCACCACAATATCGTGGGCGTCAAGTCCGGCCATTCGCTGGACGACTGGACGGACGGGGTTGTCAAAACCAGAAGCGCCAGCCGGCCTGATGCCGATTCCGAAATTCGCGTGAGGGCAGGCCACAGCGCGGTTCACCGACATCCCGAAACCATTGCCGAAGTCAGACGCGTTCTGCTTGAACATCTGGAGGACGTCCGCCGGCGAAGCTACCCGGTTGTGCCGCTCGGTCACGCGCGCGAAACGTCCTGGTCACCGCAGAACCGTCAGCTCGCGCCGTAGCGACACCCCGCATCGGAGGGACGCAACCATCGCATGCGCCGGGGGCGCCGGGGGCCAGCGGATTCTTGTCTACCAAAATTTCACGCATCAAACGGACGCAGAGCCGTAGGTGTGACAAGCGGAGCGCCGGCACACCACCGCGTGATGAGCCGCATGTGCCCGCGGGGGTCGACTCAAATACCTGGGATCCGTTTGGCAACTCGTTGTGGGGCGGTCTCCCGACCGCTCGTTGTGGGGTGGTCTCCCGACCGCTCGTTGTGGGGTGGTCTCCCGACCGCCCCACTTCGCGGATCAGTTGGACAGGCTCGACGTGACGCGGATTGGGAGACCTGCGGTCGGTCGGGTGGTCGGGTCGTGAGACCCGGCCACAACCGGCGGGTCGTGAGACCCGGCCACAACCGGCGGGTCGTGAGACCCGGCCACAACCGGCGACCCGGCCACAACCGGCCGGACCTACTGTAGGTGCCGCCTGCCGGGCGGCACTTCGCGGCAAAGCCGCGACCGTGGTTGCAAGACACCCGCCACTTCATCCAACCCGCTGCCACAAACCAAAGGCCCCGGCAATTCGAACGCGGGCCCTGCGCACAGTTCGGGCTCCGCCCAAAGGTCCTGCGGTCCCAGGCGGAGCCTGGGACCGAGGCGGGAAAACTGTCTGGTCGGAATTTTCGGGAGGACACGCAGCCAGAGACACCCTGGCAATTGCATCAGTTATAAATCGACGTTGCTCGCGAAAGAGCGTCCTTTCGCGGAGCGAAAGGCGACCAACCAGTGAGTTATTGATCGAGCGGTTCTAACGGCCGAAAGCCGGATGCGTTGACGGCTCACGGCCGGATCTCTGAGGGGGGCGACCTCAATTGTGCCCGGAAACAACATTGTGACATCACCACAGGCAACCAGGTGGTCAACAGGGAACACAAGCGGAAGTTCCTGAGTTGCATCGGAGGATCATACGCGACACAGGCGGTGCTGCGGGTGTCCGTGAATTGGCCGGAGTGCAGTCGGCCCCTGCCCAACCACTAATCACATTCGATGGTTCGGCACTCTCTCGCACGCTCGATGAAAAAGCTGCTGCATTGTGTGACTCACTCGTGATGAACCATCGAACCTAACGAACACTGCCAGCCGGCTTTCCCGGATCATCGTCAGCGTATAACCGGATGATGCGGACGACGGGACGACTTGCCGTGTTGTCGGTAAACAGCACCACATGTTTGTCGGCATATGGCCTGCGGTGCAAATCGACAGAGACGGTTTGACCAGCAAGCATTTCGCTGGACAAGTCGACGTCGTTGGCCGGCTGTGTCATACCAAACAGCCGCTCGGCTGAAGCGATCGATGCTCCCTTCTTCAGGTGAATGTCGATCGTCTGCACCCTGTCACCCCATGTGGCGACCGAGACCTCAAATTCTGCCACGTGGTACTTCCAGAGTGTAAGCAGCGGCGTGATCAATTCACGGCTCTCGGCGCGGCCCCACGTGTCGTTCGCGAGCAGTTCGCGTTCTGTGGTGACTCCCGGGGTCACTCCCTGAAATGTGATAACGCGAGAGGTGGTCGCAATCGAAGAATTATTCTGAAGCGGGTCGACGTCCTGACTGTTGGGCGGTGCACGCAAAGTCTTCAACAGGTCGGGAGGCACTTGAACGTCGAGCACGGTGTGACGCTGGTTGCGAATCACTTTGAATGACCGCCTTTTCGTGAGATCGCCACGCGCCAGTAGTTCTGAAAACTGCTGTGGACCGCGAATCGCTTCGCCGTTGCTCTGAATAACGACGTCATTCGATTCCATTCCGAGGTGCCAGACCAGCAGATTCTCTCTGACGTGTGTCAACATCACTCCCTGCCCGTCAGTAAGTTCCAATTGCCGTGCCAGTTGTGGCGGAACGTTCGAAACCACTGCGCCGAACCGATCATCCGGTGTACCGGCCTGCGGGGTACCGGCCTGCGGGGCATCGAGCGAATCGGGGTCCTCTGAGGCGAAGATGCGAATGCGTTCCACCAGCGCCTCGCCCCCAGGAATTCCGTCGACCATTGGAGTGAAGATCAGCAGAGCACCTGCCCTGGTCCGGGCAATCTGGCTGTGGCGGGACAGTACCGGACCGATCAACGCGCCCGCAGGAAACGCGCTCGCCGGAATCAGTCCGCCCAGACGCCATGTGCCGACGACCTTCGGGAAGGGCTGCGGTTGTGAAAACACCACGTCCAGTGAACTCACGGCACCGTCCCGAATCGTCACGTGGACGGCGTATTCAGTCGCTGGTTGAAAGATCTTGATGTTCCATCCGGCAACGGTTTTCGCCGACGACTGAACAGGACCGAAAGGCAGGCGAGACATCAATTCCTGTTCTAAGCATCCAGGCTGCACACCCCGCAGTTGCGGAATGTCGTCCTGAGCGAAAACAGAGTTCCATTCAACGAATATCAGTGCGAGCAGGCCGAGAATGATCTGCTGCCGGCAACGACGTCGATGTTTCATGCAATCCTCTGGGAACGGTCGCTGATTTTGTTCTGCATGTGTCACGCGGATTACTCCGGTCGCCGGTTCAGTGGTCAATTCCGGCTTTGAGGAAGTCCATCAAAGAAGTAGCTGTCCATCGCAGATGTGAATTCGAACAGCAACGTGCCGTTATCGGATGGTGACACAGAAAGTCGCAGCTTCCCATGTCCAAACAGTTCGCTCACTTCAACCATCCTGCGTGCAAGCTCGTTTCTGTCGTCGTCTGTCAGGGGCCGCCCTTCTTCCGGCTGTGGCGCCTCGAACCGGGATGCCCAGCGACCCAGTGGCTGCAACAATGGCCCGGCGGTTTCGTACTTGTTGCCCTTCTTCATTAACACTGTCTCGATTGGAAAACCAAGGCGGATGTTGCGGCGTTGATATTCGCGTTCGAGTGCCGGGTCGATTTCGATCCTCAAGTTGGCAAAATCTGCTGCCATGTGCTTCCACGTTGCCTTGCCCAATGATATTGGCTGCATCTCATTGCGAAGACCGTATCCGATGGTGACGAGCTTCAGGTCGTAGACGCCGTCCCGAATAAGTTGACTGTTGGTGGTGTCCGCTCCTGGTTCGGGATCGACGGGTTTTCCATCCAGTCGAAAATCAAAACGGAACCTTTCTGCGAGGGATGCTCGCCCGTTATCAGATTGAAACTTTACTTCGACGTACCAGACGTCGTCATGATCACGTTTCGCGATCCAGTGAATCGTCCGGGAGCCCTGCCCGCCCGAAGCGGCAGGCTGGCCGCCTCCTGAATAGGAAAGCACGGCTTCACCTGTCCCGGAACCATGAATCTCCGTGACGTCATTCACATTGATCACAGCCGAGGCCTGTGTGTTCGCAATACGGATGGCGGCACCGACGGCCGGATCGAACTGAAACTTCACGACCATCTTTATTGACTGGCCGTCAGCTTGAAGTCCAGTAACACTGATGCGGCCACCGGAAAGTGTCGCACGTCGTTCACCGCTGATTCTGAGTGTCATTTCGTCCGCTTTGACGTCGGTCGAACGAGGTATGCCGCCGTAGAATTTCTGCATCTCTCTGAACAGCACCGTGAACCGAGTTTTGCAGTCGTCACGTATCGTGCCTGTGGCGAAAAGTTTCACGCCGATGCCGTCTTGTTCATTGCGATCGTCTGTCCCCGGCGAATCATCACGACCACCGATCAGCCCGCCCAGCGCACTCAGGTCGTCTTCTGATTCATCCGGCAACACGTCGTCTGGCGGCAGCTGATCTGTCGCCGCCTGAATCTGACGTTCAAGCCGCGCGATATCTTCCTGTACCGATGGCAAGTAACGATTCAGGATATCGTTTCGGTGACTGTCGGATTGACGTCGCAACTCGGCCACACGGCGGATGATGGCCGGATACTCGTCTTTCTTCGCGAGCAGCAGAACCTGCGTGAAGTTGGCTCGATATTCCTCAGCAGAAATTGCAAAAGGCCCCATGCCTGTCATCCAGCCGTCCAGCCAGATGTAATTTCCGGTCAGCCATTCAAGATATCGCTGTTCGGCCTGCCGCTGGTTGTCCAGTTCCTCGCGATTCCTCGCCAACTGTTCCTTCAGCGGTTCCTGCGAGGCCGGAATGACGTTACTTCCTTCCTGAAATCCCAGCGTGACAAGGATAGTCACAGCGACGAAGAATTCGTACATGTTGTTCCCTTTCATTGCGAATTCTGAGTCAGGCTGATCTGCCTCTGGTGGATCAGCAGATCGATCCAGCACGGTTTTCACAAGGTCTGTCGCATCGTGCCCGAAGCCGAAAAGGAATTCATCCTGTCCAACTCCCAGGACGATCTCCGGTGTCTGGCAGAAAAAGCCTCGAATGCCTTCATCTTGTCCCACGTAAACTTCGTCGTCGCGTCGCGATCATCGGTTGCCGAGATCACTCGACCGATTTTGTCCAGGCCCAGGGCAACCTTGCGTCCGGAGGTCATCACGACCGCATTCAGTCGATTGGTGTCGTCGTCTTCTCTGCGAGACGTTTTTCCCAGCGGATCAAGGGGCTCCAGCAGACTGCCCTCGCCATCGTATTCGTACCGCGTGAGATTGCCTTCGGCGTTGGTTTCGCTTGCCAGCGTCCTATCACCCCCGTAGCCACAAGTCGTTCTATATCCGAACGGATCGGTGACGATGCCCAATTGCAGTCGCAGCTGATCGCCGTGATGCGACCAGAACACACCCGCTTCGACCGGGTCCGCCTGAAACACCGTTGTGAGCGATCCTTCGGTGACGACCGGCTGCGTACCAGTTCGGTCCGGGCTGATCTCCCAGTTCAGCAGCCAACCCTTTCCGAACGCACCGGATGGATTCGATGAGTCCCGAATACGCTGCAGCTGATGCCGTGTTGAGACGCCTTGAAGGTCAACCGGGTGCAACGAATACTGACCGGTGAACCGATTGAAATGCCCCTGTTGCTCCGGAGCGGCCAGAGAGAAGAACTGGTTCTCAGGCAGGAATTCAGCCGGTTCCTCAAGCAGCGGTGGACCAGCAACGGACCAAGCACTCCAATTCGCGAAAGTGGCGACCACAACCCTCGTCAGAATTGCCCACCGGACACCTCTCCACGCTTTTTGCGTCATCACTTTCCCTTTTGCACAGTTTACGATCGTGCAGGAAATGGGCAGCAACTGCCGTGCCGGAAGCTGATCAACCGCAACACGCGGGAAAATACAGGCTGGACCGAGAGAAGCGCTGTTCCGGAAAACTGCGCATGGCCGGATACCCATGTCGCGACAGTCGTCAAGAATCCCGGCCCAATGTACTGCCGACTGTCTTGACGGCGTTCGCCAGGAGCCTGTCCGGATAACGGAAAATTTCTACGCCGACCGGCCAGACGCGTTGAAAATACGGAGGTTTTCGCCAATGACAGACTTGGAAGTCCGTCATACAGAAGTATTCGGACAGGCTGCCAGGGATTTGCACGCTGTGAGACATTATCGCACAGCGTCACCTGATCACTCGTAATGCAACAGCACCGGGATCGAAACCGTTCACGGACGTCGGGTCCCCGCTTCTGCAGAATTTCCGGCATCACGTTCGTTCCGCCGCCGCGTGCATTTGCCGTATGGTTCGAGTCGTTTCTGTTACAGTCCGTGCTGTTCACTTCAAAGTTGACCTTGAACTGCTGGTCAGCTTTCAGGAATGTAATGTCCTGGTCGAATGTCCACGCGAACGTCACCATTTCCGTGCAGTCTTCGCCCGCCTTCATCTGAACGATGGCTGATCCGCCCTGATGGTCGGCGAATAACTCTTGTGGCCCCTTTTCACATGTACCTGAGCGTGCGCTCACAGACTAAAAAAAGCCAACTCGCCGATGCAATGGCCCGGATAGTTCGCTTTGAGAATTTCATTACCGGTAAGGTGGCTCGGTCGGGAGACCGGCCACAACGAGATGGTCGTCTTTAATGGTGCCAACGAAAAACGGACGACCATGATGGTCGTCCGTCTGAAAGATCTGGTTGTCGTGGGGAAGCTTAGATGGCGATCGTCTTCTTACGTTGGCGACGCACCATAAATCCGATGCCGCCCACGAGCGACCACATGGCCAGGGAGGCGGGTTCAGGGACGGGGGCTGCACCACCGTATACGAAGTTGTCCCATCTTGAAATGCCGGGGGGGTCAGTTGTTGTTAAGCTGACACTGGCAATGGCTGACGTTAGTCCACTAATACCCCAAAACGTACTGTCGCCACTTCCTGGTCCCGTTGGTGCGGTGTAGTTCTGAGTCGTACCATCAACAAATGAGATACTGAGGGTTCCTCCGTCATTATCGTATCCGAACATGCCAAACGCGTAGGATGGAGTCGCCAGCGACCAGGTGAAGCCACCGGCTCCAGATCCGTTGTCAAGACGAAGATAAGTTCCGTCAATGACGCCCCCTGTTAGGCCACTACTGTTTGCAGAGAGGCTTCCGCCGTTAAACGGTGTGAATGAGTTTCCCTGAGTCGTCGTCAGCGGGGAACCGCTCAACCCATCGAAGCTGTCCTGCACAAACACACCATTAACGTCAGTCTGCCACAAGGCAAATGCTGCGTTTGCATCGGTGCCCCCGGAGCCGGTACCTGTGCGAACAAATGCAGCATGAACCTGCTGGCTCGCCATCGTCGCCAGCATCAATCCAGCCAAACACAAAAGCCGTGTCTTCACTTTTCTACCTTTCCTGGTTAGGTCAAAACTCTGCTCACACCACAGACTGTGGGTTGCTCGCAAAGCACACCGCCTGGCCGGTCCCGCTGTACTATTGAACACAATCAACGTATGGATTGAGGCGTGCAACCGGGACGGGCGAAACAGTTTAAGAAAAAACGGATCGTCCAGTTGTGCATCTGCGATGAAGTGTGCATTTATCGAAATGAATCCCGCACCGACGGCGGTCATGCCGTTTACAGGCAGATCATCGAGACACAGGCCACTAACAGCCATCTTCGATCACTTATTGACATTCTGACGGAAGTGAGTGCGAAAGTCGGCTGGAATTGGCTGATGTGAGCCGGGATGAATACTTTCCGGTCGTGAACTGTGGCAGAAAGAACCCGTTTCATGCCCTGAACAATGGAACGAAAGACACATCTGGGCACAATGACAAGACCTCCAGTCAGCCAACCTACGATGTAGCGCGTGAACTGCACAATTCCAATCTGCAGAAATTTAAAGACATCCTCATATCGAGGACTTTATCAATACGAGATTCGCCGCATCGGACGCGAAAATATCCCGCTTCTCCGTCGCCACAATCTGAGCGTTGCCGCATGGATCGCTCGTCTGCCTGAGGCTGTTGTGGTGCCGGGACAAGGGCCGGTTCCTCTGGCAATGCTGGTGTGGGACGTATTCCGAACTTTAACGCGACAGGACAATTCATGGCGTCCGGGCGGCGAGGTCCGGCATTTTCAAATGGACAAACTTTCGTCTGGACAAACTTTCGTCGCCGCCGGGTTTCACTGGTTGTTCGGCACAACGAGGCACGTGACCGTTCTTTTGTACACCAGCCCGGTTCTGAGCCATCTTGTATTCCGAATAAGGCATTCCATGTTTCTCCAAATCGGCCTTCAGGTACTTCTGCCGTCATTCCTGCTGGTCAACGTTTCAGGCGGAAATCTGAGCAGCCGACTTGAGTGGCTTCCAAGCGTTCTTGCCGTCAGCGCGGTTTTCTTGTTCCTGATCCTCACCTTTAGGCTGGGACATGACCAGCTACTATCTCCGCATTCTCCGATTATCCGGAAGCGTCTCAAGAATAACCCCATCGCCGAACCAATGGCAAACTGATGAGCGTCTGAATTCGCGGCGCTGGTGGATTGCGGTGCGAAGGTTGGCTGGGGGTCTGTTGTCCACGCAGACTGGTCGAGCGGGTGTTCAGGCTGTTTGTTCAAGGAGCTCGGTGGCGACGCTGCAGCGCTGTTTTTCGGGGGCGAATTGGAACGGCAAATTATGCGCGGCGTGAAGGGACTCGGGATGCGTTATGATTCGTTCGTTTTTCGGCGGTTACTCAGGAGCCGCCGTACGCGAGTACATTCCTCTGCACTGCGGGTCCAGCAGGCCGACATGATTCCACGGCTTGATGGCGTCGCGCAGCCATTGTTCAAAACCGGTACTGGCTGAGCTGCTGCGACCGCAGGCAATGGTGGTGGAAAGCTGCTTTCGGGCCCTGGAAACCATGGATCGAAACGCTGCGTCATCAGCTCTTAGAAACGATGGGTCGCCGTCCGGACCGCTTTGTTCCATTGACGTGACGGCGGCGAAATACAGCATGCACCAGGCACACCACAGACGAAAGTCGGGCAACGCGGCGTAACAGCCTTCCACAAGTTCATCGATCAGGAAAAGTTCATCGATGACCCGCCCTGAGTACGCGGCCAGGCGGTCCGATCGATGTTCAGGGGCGGACTCGTGAAGAATAACGTCAGCCAGCCGCCGTACGCCGAACAGGGTATGAGCAATGCCGGTGCTGTGCAGCGGGTCAATAAACCCGGCGGTACCGGGCAGCGCGGCCCAGTTGCTGCCAGCCGCCTGAGTTGTCAGTCGCTGCAGACGCCCGGTCGTGCGCAGGCCATCGGCCGGTCGGATGATTTCGGCCTCGGCATACTGTTCGCGCAGAAAAGGGAATCGCTGCAGCTGATGCTGCCAGTACTGTACAGGATGAGTCGGCTGACGCTGTGTCCGGGAGTCAGTGACGAAGCCGCTGCTGACGGTGTCGTCGTCGAATCGAAGCTGCCACATCCAGCCGTCGTCCAGTACGTGATGAACGGCGGCCGCGTCGCAGCAGAACGGGTGACGGCGGCGGCTGATTCCGGCGTTGTCCAGTCCGGTGGCGACCGGCAGTACACCGCTGAAGTGGGCGAATACGGCCTGAGAATGGGTTATCAGCCGATGAGTCTGATCCGGAACCTGCAGGACCTGCAGCACCTGACCGGCGGCCCCGGTGGCATCGACTGCAAAGGGGCTGGTGATCGAGAACGCATTTCTGTGCTCGGCCGTTCCGCTCACGGTCCATAAGTCATTACGCAGGCTGAGCTGAAAGTCGGCGGATTCGAACTGGCGGACGCCCCTGGCGGCGGCGGAACGAAACAGGAAGGCGTCCACGTCGCTCCGCAGCCAGTGGGTGTCGGAACGCTCATCACGGCTGCTGGCCGCCACCAGCAGCTGATCGTCTGCCGCCAGCGGAGCGTGAGGCCGGTGGCCGAAGTAGCTGAAGCCGCGTTTCAGTCCGCAGGTGATATTCGGGTAATGCGTTTTCCACGAACCGTATTTTGCCAACGGTCGCAGTTCGGGCAGATCGTACTTCCCGGCCAGTGCCGCCAGCGTGGCATCGGCCAGCGGCGTCGACGATTCGCCGATGGCAAAGCGGGGATGGCGGGCGCGGTCGACCACGGTCACTGAAACTCCCTGCCGTGCCAGTATCATGCTCAGCAGACTTCCGCCGCAGCCTGAGCCCAGAATCAGCACGTCGGTCGTGTCAGGCATCATGCGTCACCGAATCTGGCTGGCAGAAAGAACAGCTGACCGGGGCCGGCATTGTCTGAGTCAGGTTGGCTATGTGCAGACGTTTCGTGCGCTGATCTGCACAGTGTGAGCAGTCGGCAAACTGCCGCGCTTCCCACAGGTCGGCAAACACGCGGCCTCGTTTCCATGCCAGGGTTTCTGTAAGAACGGTTTCCAGAGCAGACAGCTTTGGCGGCGAAAAAAGTTGTCGGGCCTGCAGTTCGTCCATGATTCCGTTGCCGGCCCGCACGGGAATCACGGCACAGCACTCGGCTCCGCAGTCAAAGGCAAATCGCACCGATTCAACGGCCCGATCAATTCCCTCGTCGTCGCTGGTGTACGGTGGCTTCAGCAGGATGAACGTACGAATGCGAACAGCGTGGTCTGTCAGGAACCGGCAGGCCTGAGCAAAGTCCTGCACGGTCATCTGCTTGTTGAGCTGTCTGAGCGTCGGTTCATGCGACGTTTCGAGCCCCAGAGCGACTTCCAGCTGGGTTTCGAGCAGTTGTTGGAAGCGGGGCACCCGATCGCTACACAGCTTTGGGTGATTTTCCACGATCACCGTCCGAAAGCCGGCCGACAACGCTGCGATCTGAGGCAGATCGGCCGGAGGGATGGCCTGAGGGTCAAAAAAATTGCCGCTGTTGTAAAGCTTCAGATGTCGAGCCGGCGGCATTGAAGCCAGGGCCAGTTCAATCTGAGTCGGGATGGCGCCCGGGGGAACCCGATCGTTGGTTGTGTTCTTCCACAGATCACACATCAGGCATCGAAACGGGCATTCCCGATTCGACAGAAAGACCGTGGCGACATCTTCTACCGCACCATCGGCTGAATATTCGGGCTCAACCAGAAAATGATATGGACGAAACGGGTCCACGGTGTTTTTCGGACCTCGGGCCCGAAGAATGTCCGCGTCTGAGAGCAGGCGTCCTGTCATGTACGGTGTTTCGGGCTGGCAGGAAGGCGGTGGAAAACCGGTTGTCAGGCGAAGACTTCTCGAAATGCGTCCCGATAGGTCTGTTCGTCGGCGGGAAACAGCTGAGCAAATGTCCGGTCGTCAGTGGCTCCGCGCTGAAATCGTCGTTTTTCAAAGACCGGCATGGTCAGTCCTGTAATCTGTTCGATCCCGCGGCGGACGACTTCACCCTTCAGGTTGTAGAGTCTGTCGTGCTGCCAGTCTGTCAGTTCGATAAACGGAATACCTTCGGATACTTCGATGACGTTCGGCAGGGCAAACGGACTGAGACCTCGAAAGCCGAACTGCCGTGCCGGCGCCCACGATCGCACATGACCGCGGCTCTGCCCGCCGGTATAGGTCAGCGAGTGCTTGATGGCATCGACTCCCCAGCCTTCGTGATACAGCATCAGGTTGTTCAGCACGCTGCCGATGGTCAGTTCGCTGTTTTCTTCAATCGGGTAGTCCTTCATGTTTTCGTCGCCGCCGTCGCCATCCAGCAGCCATGTCCAGTCGGGATAACGGCGGCGGATCTCACGGCACAGGGACAGCGTCATGGTGGCGGACTGGATATCCAGCGGTTTGTAATCCTCGGTCAGTCGAATGGCTTCCCGGTAATCGATTGACGTGGAGGGGACATTCACGATTTCCAGAAACAGATTCAGGTCCAGGTCACTCATAAACTGGTGAGCCTGTTCCGGGTCGCGTCCATCGTTGTCGATGGACAGTGTGAAGGCCTTGAGGCGTGCCGGCGATTCTCCTCGTTTCAGCAGACAGTCGTAGGTTGCACAGAAGACCGCGCCGCTGTCGATGCCTCCGCTGAACAGCACGCCGATCGGTTCGGTCGCAGGGATCTGATCCAGCCAGCGAGCAATCTCTGTCTGCAGTGCCGCCACGTAGGCGTAGCCGATTTCATCCAGGTCTGTTGACAGTCGGTTTCGCTGTGGTGTGAAAAAACGGGTGTAGTTCGGATTCGGGTCCGGGCAGCCCAGCAATGCGATTTCGACGACATAATGAGCGGGAACCATCCGTGTGTAAGACGGATGAAACTGATCGTCGAGACCTTCGGCTTTCAGCCAGTTCAGAATTTCTTCCATGCGTTCCGCCACGATCAGGCAGGGGCCGTCGACCTGTTTGGCCAGAAAATATCTCATCGGGCGTCCGATGGATCTGGCCATCCGCACGATCTGCCCGCTGCGATGGACGAGGGCAAACTGACCATCAATTTCACGCAGCTTTGCGGCGTCACCGGTGCCCAGTATTTCAATCGCCTCATCCACCGTGGCGTTGAAAATGGTGTTCGCTGACGGATCCAGCAGGTTGACGAAGCGTTCGACGTATTTGTGTTGGTGCATCACCGTATTTCCGCAGAAAACGTTGCGAAGGCTGAGCGGCGGCGGCTTGCCGTGTGCCGGCGACGTGCCGAGCGCAGGCATTACTCAGACACCCACGGACATCACGCGGGCACTACACGACGCAGCGCCCATCGCCGCATGGTACGTGCACCGCATGGTTTTTCTACTGAACTGCCGCCGTTTGCGTTGGCGGATTTGTCAGCGAATGCAGCAGGTGAGCGACATCCGGGTGATCGGGACGCCACGGACCGTACCGGTGGCCGGCTGAACCGGAATTCCCGCCGAACGAGTTCACCCAGACCAGTTGTGCCTGCGGATCGATAATCACGGTGTAGCCGGTTCCGCCAGCGGCAACGGAAGGGGGAATCGGCACCGGCAGCGTGGATGTGGCACCACTGAAGCTGACCTGCTGCACGCCTTCGAGCGGCGGACTCGCGATCAGACGCTTGACCCACTCGTAATTATCAGCCCGACGATCCACGGGCGGCAGCGGCGCGGATGATCTTGTCAGCTGATCATGCCGTGATTCCGGCTGAGCACAGCCGGTGGCCAGACAGATCAGCGCCAGGCATCCGCACACGGTTCCTGCAGCGGCGACGTTCAATACAGCTTTCATGACATTCATCCTGTCGCCGGAATCACCGGGTGACGGCCTTTTTGACGACCTGCATCGCCTGTCGGCACAGCGAGGTGGCATCTTCGGTTTCCGGTGCTTCGGCGATGACCCTGAGAATCGGTTCTGTGTTACTGGCCCGGACCTGTACCCAGCGATCGGGCCAGTCCAGACGCAGACCATCACCTTCCATGACCTTCGCATCCTGGAACTGCTGCCGCAGAGCCTTGCACGCTTCGGTGACGGCTTCTTTCGGGCATTCCAGTTTGTCCTTGACGATGGTGTAGAACGGCAGTGAATCGGCCCATTCTTCCAGCGTGGTCTGTTGACGGACCAGACCGTCCAGGATATAGGCCATCGACACCAGGCTGTCGCGAACGTAGCCGACCTTCGGTTCGATCACACCGCCGTTTCCTTCGCCACCGAGAACTGCCTGCACGGCCCGCATTTTGGCGCAGACGTGTGCCTCACCGACAAAAGAGCGATGAAACTGGCATCCGTGTTTTGCGGCGATATCGGCGGTGATGCGGCTGGTGGATCCGTTGACCACAAACGGGCCCTTGCGAGTCTTCAGCACATGATCAGCGGCGAGGGCCAGCGTCAGTTCTTCGCCAATGAAGCGGCCGGTATTATCGACGATGGCCAGGCGGTCGGCATCCGGGTCCTGGGCAAAACCGGCGTCGGCGCCGTGTTGAACAACGGCGCGACACAGGTCACTTAGATTCTTTTCGACCGGTTCCGGAATATGTTCGAACCGGCCGTCCGGCGTGCCGCCCAGTACATGGACGTCGCACCCGAGTTCCTTCAGCAGTCGTGGTCCGGACGCTGCACCGCTGCCGTGATTGCAGTCCAGTACGACCTTGAAGCCGCGTTTGCGAATGGCCGCCACATCGACCAGTTGCAGTACCTTTTCAATATGTGGTGCTGCCGGATCGTCGATCACGGTGACCTGTCCGACACCCGTCCAGTCTTTCCAGATGATTTCGTCCTGTTCCAGCGTCTGGATCAGCTGTTCCCCCAGTTCTCTGTTGAACACGGAACCATCCGGAGCGAACGGCTTCAGGCCATTCCATTCGATGGGGTTATGGCTGGCGGTGATCTGCAGACCTCCGGCGGCACGGTGGTGGTTCACCAGTACGCCGCAGGTGGGGGTGGTAGAGATCCCGGCGTCCAGAACTTCACAGCCAGTGGCCAGCAGACCCGACACGACGGCGTGGTAGATCACGGGGCCGGTGTTCCGGCCGTCGCGCGCGACCACGACCTTGCCGCCGTTGAACATCGTCCCGAGGGCGGCGGCGAATTCTGCTGCATACAGCGGGTCCAGACCGTCGCCCACAATTCCTCGCAGGCCGGAAATACTCAAAATCCGTGTCGTCACGACACCCTCCATGTGAAATCAGACTGTTTCTGCAGCCGGGGAGTGTAGTGGGAAGGTGTCCTCCGGCACCAGACACAATGTGTTGCCGGAGGCCGCTGACGGGACGGAGGCACCGTGTGGACGTTTCCCTGCCGACGTCCGTTATCGCCGGCGGGCACCGGCCGGCGGCGGGCCGCCCCGGATTCCGGCCGTTCCGTACTGTGGCGGACGCGGTTTCAGGCGTCCCTTCCGGTAATTTTCGCCGGCTGTTTGAAACTGGTTCGCCCTGACGGAACAATGTCGGGATTCCGGCTGCGGCCGGCGGCTTGGTCCGCGACCGGCTGCTTGGCCTGCGACGCGGACAGTCGGGGCGGAAGACGTCTTCAGGGGGGTGATCAGCAGCATGACTAAAGTCTTGATCGTCGATGACAACCCCGTGGATCGCAAGCTGGCCGGCGCCTTTGTGGCGGAAATGGGGATGGTGGCCAGCTTTGCCTGTGACGGTGTGGAAGCGCTGGCAGTACTGGATCACGAAGGTCCGGACATTGTACTGACAGACCTGCAGATGCCGGAAATGGATGGACTGCAACTGGTCGCTGCGCTGAAGAGTCGGAATCCGTTCCTGCCGGTCGTCCTGATGACGGCGAAGGGAAGTGAAGAGGTCGCCACAAAGGCACTGATTGCCGGTGCGTCTAGTTATGTTCCCAAGCGTTCTTTTCGCAGCAGTCTGCAGTCGGCGCTGGAAGCCGTCGACGCGTCTTCAAAGGCCCGACGTCAGACAGAGCAGGCGTTTGAATACATGACGTCCCGAGAGACTGAGTTTCGTTTCGGCAACGACCACCGGGCTCCGGGAGCCGTGGTCAGTTATTTTCAGGAAGCGCTGCGGCAGCAGAATATCTGCGAAAACGGAGAACTGGTGCGCGTCGGTACTGCATTGACCGAAGCGCTGGTCAATGCGATCGATCATGGCAATCTGGAGCTCAGTTCTGAGCTGCGGGAGGAAGATCATCAGAAGTATCGACAGGAGGGAGAACGTCGTGCCCGCCTGCTGCCGTATCGCGAACGTACCGTCTCGGTGCACAGCTCGCTGAGTACAGCCGAAGCGGTGTTCACGATTCGGGATGAAGGACCGGGATTCGATCCGTCAACGCTGCCGGACCCCACGGATCCGGAGAACCTGATGCGCCCTCATGGTCGGGGCCTGATGCTGATCCGGATGTTCATGGACGAGGTGACGTTCAATGAAAGCGGCAACGAAATCACCATGCACAAGTATGCGGCCGTGCCGACAGACTGAACGGCCGCGCCAGTCATCGGCATGAATTGCCGCTTTGCAGCCCGACGTCAGTTGCCAGACCTGCTTGCTGCGGAGGTGTGACCGGCAGGAACTGCGGTCCTGTGGCTGTTCGTCGACGTTGTTCACGACATTCCGACGGTGGCACCGGTGTTTTGTTAAAACGAGTGTAGGTGCTGTTCGGAGGATCGGCATACAAGACGTATCCTTCCTGTCAGTGCCCTCAGCATTGACGCTCTCGAAGAATCCGGTCGGATTCAGTCTTCCTTTGGGAAGGCAGCGTTCGGCACGGCACTCGTTCCTCTCAGTTCTGCCAGAGCAGTCTGCTATGCTGACCAGAAAACACAATCTGTTTGCGATCGCCATTCTTATCTGCCTTCTCAGCGGCTGCGGGCTGTCGGGACGCCGGGCGCACAGAGAGCACCTGAAGGCCAGCCAGCTGCGGTCTCAGGAACTGTTTGCCGAGAACGAACAGCTGCTGCTGTCTCAGAGTCAGCAGCAGCAGATCATTTCCGGGCTGGAACAGGACCGGCAGGGGCTGTCTGAGCATCTGGGGCAGCTGGAAAGCCAGCTGGCGACCGCCAACACGCGGATTGACAACCTGCTGGCCGAACGGACGGAAATCAAGGACCGCTACGCTCGCGCCCTGACAGACACAACCACCGATTCGTTTGGTACCGGCACCGGCGATGCTCTGCCCGGTTTTGACTATGATCCGCTGACCGGTCTGAGCAAGTTTCCGGAAGACCTGTTGTTCGACCTCGGCAGTGCCAACCTGCGTCCGGAAGCTCTGCCGGTGCTGAAGGAATTTGCCAGCCGGGTCAGTTCCGGTGGTGCAGAGGGGCTGCGGATCCTGGTGGTCGGCCACACAGACGATCAGGCCATCTCGCGCCCATCCACGGCCCGGCAGCATCCGACCAACTGGCACCTGTCCACGGACCGGGCGGATCAGGTGGTTGTGGAGCTGGAGAAGCTGGGTGTGGCTCCGGAACGGATGGCGGCCATGGGCTACAGTCGGTTTCAGCCGCTCGAAACGTCCACCGATGAATCAGCGCGACAGCGTAATCGTCGGGTGGAACTGTATGTCGTGCCACAGGCGGCCAATATGACGGCATGGGATCCGGTCCGGCTCCTCAACTGACTCAGGCGACCTGCGGCAATCGGCCGACAAGAACCGGTCTACCGTTGCAGTCCGGTCCTTCGCGACCCACACTACGAATCCTTCGACCGCCGTGGTGTGTGGTTGGTCCGTTTCGACTGTCAGGGTAATGTTGTGTCCGCATCTGATGATCTGCTGCTGCCGGAACCGCTGGATGTGATTGCGGTCGGAGCCCACCCCGACGACGTGGAAATCGGCTGTGGGGGAACCCTTGCGGCCATGGTTCGACAGGGCCTGCGGGTGGGAATTGTCGACCTGACCGACGGTGAGCCGACGCCGTTGAGTCCTGGTCCGGAGGTTCGCCTGAAGGAAGCGGTCCGCGCCGCACAGATTCTGGGAGTCCACGTTCGGGAAACGCTGACGCTGCCCAACCGACGCCTGTTTGACGGGTTTGACGAACGTGTGGCGCTGGCCCGGGTCTTTCGCCGTTACCGACCGCGTCTGGTCCTGGGAATTGCTGAAAAAACGCCGATGGCGTCGCCTGATCACTGGCAGGCGATGCAGATTACCGACGCCGCAATCTTCTACTCGCGGTTGTCAAAATGGGATGAAGTGTTCGAAAACCTGCCGGTTCATCGTATTGAAAAGCAAATCTGGTATCCTCTGGGCCTGCAGAATCTCAGCCTTCCAGAGGGAGGCGGTCGGTTTGTCTCGGACATTTCAGACACGCTGGAAATGAAACTGGAATCGATTCGCGCCTACCAGACTCAGTTTCCCCCTGACAAGCAGCGCGTCTTTCAGTTGGTGGAAAGCCAGAATCGGCTGCTGGGAGCAACCGCCGGCTTCGCAGCCGGCGAGATGCTGATTTCTGCGACAACACTCGGTATTCGGAATGTCTTTGAGACCATTTGTGGTGCTCGGGACGGAGTTTCCTGAGACCTTGTTCACAACCAGGATGTACCTTCAGCAGACGTATACGCCCTCAGATCGGCGTCAGCGGACCATTTCATGCTTTCGATTCGCACAGGCCATGTCAGCGTCACCGGCAATTATCGTGAAAACAATGAAGACAATTACGTAGTTGATGATGCCCAGCGATTCTTTATCGTGGCTGACGGTATGGGCGGTCAGAACGCCGGCGAAAAAGCCAGCGCGATCGCTGTCGAGGTCATTCCGCAGCAGCTGGAACAACGGATGAATTTCGACGGCTGCTCGAAGAGCGAAGCCGTCGCTGCCATCGACCGCTCTGTCGAACAGGCCAACACCGAGATCATGGCGCTGAGTGAGGTGGATCCATCGGTCCGCAACATGGGGACCACGGTCGTCTTCCTGGTGCGATCCGGCGAAAATTTTTATATCGGTGGCGTGGGAGACAGCCGCGTTTATCAGCTCCGTGATGGTCAGCTCACGCAGCTGACCAAGGACCACTCGCTGACTCAGGCGCTGCTGGAAGCCGGCACCATCAATGAAGAAGAAGCGAAGACGCACCGATATCGCAATGTCCTGTACCGATATCTGGGAACCCGGGACGGGGCCGCAGGAACGGATGCCAGCGAAATACGACCGCAGTCCGGCGACCGCTTCTTTCTCTGCAGTGACGGCGTGACCGACGGCATCGATGATGACGCCATCCGCAGCCTTTTGTCCGCCTCTGACGATCCGCAGCACGTGGCTCAGAGTCTGATTGATGCCGCGCTGGCCGGCGGTTCACGTGACAACATTACCGCCGTCGTCGTGATCATCGACTAAGCTGCGGACCATGCTTCAGTCGCTGTCGGTTGTGTCCTGCCGAGGAACTCGCCGCGGGACTTTCCGCAGCCGGATATTCCTGTAGAATCCGCGCGTCGCAATTCAGAACTCTGTTTTTCCTGAATCGAATTGCTGTTCCGACGTGTGCCCGGCCGATTCTCTGCCTTCGGTCTCTGTGGTTTCAGGCCTTCCCTTGTTTCAGGTAAGTTCAACCAGTTCGAATCATGCCAATCTCCACCTCTCAGTTCGTTGAAATCAAGCAGACGGCCCGCAAAGGCCGTGGTGTATTCGCTCGCAGTTTCATCGCCGCCGGAACTGAAATTGAACGAGTTCCCGTGATCGTGATTCCCGAGGATGAGGTTCTGAACGAATCGTCCACGGTGATGCAGCAGTATGTTTTCGAATGGGGCCGCGGCACCGTGGCGCTGGCGCTGGGCTGCGGTTCGATGTACAACCATTCGTATTCTCCCAACGCCCGCTACGATGATGTGGGGCGGATGACCAAGGTCTTCACCGCACTGCGAGATATTCTGCCTGGCGAAGAAGTGACCATCAACTACAACGGTGATGAGAACGATCGGACCCCGGTTGGGTTCGAGCTGATGGACGAACAGGAAATTCCTCGCCGCAATGGCAAGGCTGCAAAGGATACTGCGGCGGCCTCTGCCTGAACCGATTCCCGGCTGAAGAGCATCGGTGTTTTCTGACGGCCTTTACGAGTGACCGTCACGGGTGGCCGTCACGGGTGTTGCCATCGAGGGGCAGCTTCCTGGTAGGTACCCGCGGTTCGCGCAATGATGCGTGATATTGAGCGGTTGAATCCGGTGCGGTTTCCCGGTGGCTGGCGTTGAGGAAGAATTCCACTGACGAAATCGAGAATTTGAAACGCAGTCCAGCGAATCGCGGGACTTCCCCGTCTGGCGGTGTTGATCTGGTGGCACACCTGCGTAGGATGCCATTGTCAGCCTCACGTTGGACGTCGACAGGCCGTCTGAATCCGCGGCTGATGCAGGTTCTGACAGACCGTCTGATCAGCGGCGAACCGCTGGCTTTTTCCGGAGTGTGCTGTCCGGAAGCATTGAATTCCAAGTCGTACATCGCTGCATCTGCTGCAGGAAATTTGCTCATATGGTATCGGTCGACGAAATTCGAAATCTTGCCGGACAGGTGATCGATCCCGAGATTCAAAAGTCTTTGTCCGAACTTCGGATGGTGACGGATGTCTCACAGGATGGCTCGGTCGCCATCATCACTGTCGAAACGCCGACGCCCGCCTATCCGGATCCGGAACGCCTTAAAGCTCTGGTTTCGGAACAGGTCACGCCGGCTCTGGGCGACGGTGAGACGCTGGAGGTCCGGCTGACATCCCGTGTTCGCGGCAAGGATGCTGGCGGTCGGATCGGGCTGAATATTCACAACATCATTGCAGTGGGCAGCGGCAAGGGGGGCGTCGGCAAAAGTACCGTGGCGGCGGCCCTCGCCTGTGGACTGCATTCGTTCGGCTGTCGTGTCGGCCTGATGGATGCTGACGTCTACGGCCCCAGTATTCCTCATATGCTGGGGGCCACTGGTCAGCCGGCCGCGGTCGAGCAGCAGGGGGCGGATGGCCGAAAACTGATGCGGATGGAGCCGATTGACGTGGCCGGCCTGAAGCTGATGTCGATGGGCTTCTTTATCGAACAGGGACAGTCCGTGGTCTGGCGCGGTCCTATGCTGCACAAGGCCCTGACTCAGTTTCTGAAGGACACCAGCTGGGGCGAGCTGGATTATCTGATTATCGATCTTCCACCGGGCACCGGCGACGTGTCGCTGACCCTGTCTCAACAGGTCGGGCTGGCAGGCGCCGTGATTGTGTGCACCCCGCAGCAGGTTGCTCTGCTGGACGCCATTAAAGCCGTCGACATGTACCAGAAGGTCAATGTTCCGGTCCTGGGATTTGTGGAGAACATGTCCGGCGAAATCTTTGGCCGCGGCGGGGCAAAGAAGGTGGCCGACGAACTGAAAGTACCATTTCTTGGCGAAGTGCCGATCAACGCCTGCATCCGTGAGTACGGAGATCGCGGACAGATGATGGCGCTGCTGACCGAAGAGAATCCGGCCCGCGATTCTTTGCGGCAGGTCTGCCAGACCGTCGCCATGCAGGTGGCGAAAAATCTGATCCAAACACCAGCCGCTCCGACGCTGGAAATACTGTAGCCACGGCAGACCGAGCTTCTTCTGTCACCGGTGCCGTGGTTGCTTCTGAACGGAATGCACCGGAATGTTTATTACGCTCGACGAAATCTTCGAAGAATTCGAGGATCTGGACCCGCGGGACCAGTCGCAATATCTGCTCGAACTGGGCTACGACCTGCCCCGGTTTGCTCCGGAACAGCAGCGAGACTGCGATCTTGTCCATGGCTGCCAGAGTCAGGTATGGCTGACGGCAGAAGCCGCTGACGGTGATGATCCCGAAATCAGCTTCAGCGCCGACAGCGATGCTGAAATTGTCCGAGGGCTGATCACGATTCTGCTGGCGGCTTATGACGGCCGAAAAGCCAGCGAGATCCTGGCGTTTCCCGTCACCTCAGTCTTCGATCGTCTGCGTTTGAAACAGTATATATCGCCACAGCGTCACAACGGCCTGCAGGGTATGGTGGACCGGATTCGTCAGATTGCGGCCTCTCACGCACCCGCATCGACGCCGCAGACGCAGACGCTGCCGCTCGAAGTCGCTGCTCGTGACGGTCGCGGTGCCAGTGCCAGTGGTCACAATGCCAGTGGTCACAATGCCAGTGCCCGAGCGTCTGGTACTCACAGTACTCTTGGCGATGGTAACGGCAGGTCGCCTGCTGTGCGGATGGCTGAACAGGATTCTGAAGCCCGCAATTCAGCCTTCGATCCGGAAGCGATTCGCCGGCAGTTTCCTGTGCTGAACCAGACACTGGACGATGGTCTCAGGCCCGTCTTTCTGGACAGCGCCGCCTCAGCTCAGAAGCCGCAGGTCGTCATCGACAAAGAGCGGGAGGTGGAAGAACAGTATTTCGCCAATGCCTACCGCGGCCGATACAGCTTCGGAGCTCGTGTGGATGAAGAACTGGAGGCTTCTCGAGAGCGGATCGCCGGGTTCATCGGTGCTGCGTCCTCGCGACAGATTGCCTTCACGCCCGGAACCACAGCCACCATCAACATGGTGGCCGCCGGCTGGGGCGACAAATTCGTCGGCCCCGGTGACGAAGTGCTGATCACGGAAATGGAACACCACGCGAATTTTGTGCCATGGCAGCAGCTCGCTCTGCGCAAAGGGGCGACGCTGAAATTCATCCCGCTGACACCCGATGGTCGGCTCGATCTGTCCCGGCTGGACGAGGTCCTGACAGACAGGACAAAGGTACTGGCGGTCGGGGGGATGTCCAACGTGCTGGGGACCGTGCATCCGGTTGCCGAACTGACTCGGCGAGCCCACGAGGTGGGGGCCATCATTGTGGTCGACGGGGCACAGAGCGTTCCTCACATGACGACCGATGTAACGGCCGATGACATAGATTTTCTGATCTTTTCCGGACACAAGCTCTATGGTCCGACCGGTGTGGGAATTCTCTACGGCAGACCGGACCGTCTGGACGAAATGGATCCGATTCTGTTCGGCGGACATATGATCGACCGGGTCTACCGGGATCATTCGACCTGGGCCGCTCCTCCGGCCAAATTTGAGGCGGGTACTCCGCCGATCGTCCAGGCGATCGCTCTGGGCACCGCTGTGAAGTGGATTCAGGATATCGGCATTGAGGCCATTCACCGGCATGAACAGCAGCTGCTGCAGACGGCCACCGAACAGCTGCAGCAGGTTGCCGGAATGACGATTTACGGGCCGGACACGTCGCACAAGGGCGCGATCGTCAGCTTCCGCATGGACCGCGTGCATCCGGAAGATCTGGCCGCCCTGCTGGATCGTAAAGCCGTCTTTACGCGACACGGTCACCACTGCGCGATGCCGCTGCACGACCTGTTGGGGGTCAGCGCCACCACACGCGCCAGCTTTGCCGCTTACAACACGGCCGAGGACGTGGCCGCGCTGACTGATGCCATTCAGTTCGCCCGGGATGTCCTGAAGGTGGTCTGACCGCGGCTCTTCGGTCAGCGGGGCAGTCGAGTAACGCGGCCGGTTTCCAGGACCCAGAGAGCCGAAGGTGTCAGCAGCGTGGTGACGACATCCGGAGCCTCGACCACTCGCAGCAGTTCAATCTGATGCCCCGCGCCTCGAACGTCCGGGGTCACGCGATATTCGGCGACCTGACCGGCGGCAGGTGAGCCGATGGAAAGCGTGTGGCCCTCGAACGAAATGCCTCGGACGCCATACACGTCCAGTGGCAGCGTCGAAAAGCGATCGAGCTTCTGAACAGTTTCAAACACGCCCGTGCGGATGTTCAGAATCACCAGTACCGCATCCCAGGTGACCGCGATCACGCGATCCTGATCGTAGATCTGCATGTCATAAATCCACTGCCCCACATTGTGAGTATGGACTTTTGCCAGTGGCGTCTGCGCGCGCAGGCTTTCCGGTGTCAGAACGCTGAAGACTTTGTCCGGCGTCGTATCGTGCAGGACAACTCGTGTCCCGTCAGGCATCAATACCGTGCGCCCGGGCCGACTGCCGCCGAAGGACCTTCCCTGACGATCCGCGAACTCCAGAGACCGGAACTCAGTCTGGTTTCCTGTCAGCCAGTGATGAACGCTGAGAAGGCGGGCTCCGAGCCGGTCCAGAACGTCAATCTGCTCGCCGTTCATCTGCACAGAATACCATTGAGCCTGAGCGTCCAGCCGATGCACGCTGTGCAGCGTCACAGCTGCGGGGGCGGTCACGTCCAGCACCAGCACGAACACGTCTGTCGGATTCCCGACTGCTGACAGTATTCCGCGCACGGCGATGTATTGCCGACCTGAGGACGTATTGCCCCACGCTGCGGCCGGCCCGCCGTTGACAGCGTAGATGTTTCCGTCCGTGTGCTCGAACTGACCCGGAAGATATGTTTCCTCAAGGCTGTGTGTCGGGGCGTGATAATGAACGATTGAGCGGCGGCCTTGTGGGTATTCCAGCAGCAGCCTGTCGTCCGAGATCACGACGGCACGGTCGATCGGCGTCGCCAGAACCGTCGGTGTGAACTGTCCGGGTTGCCAGTTGCCGGTCCCGGGGGCGTATTGCAGATCCGTTGTGATCAGAAGGTGCGAACCGACACTGATGCCGATCGATCCGCCTGAGCTGCTGACCAGCTTCAGTCCGGTCGGTGTCCGGATCGTGTCTCCGCCGTAACCCGCCGGCAGCATTCCCGCCCCGGTCACAGACATTCCGTCGCCGGAAGAAAGCGTCAGTTTCAGCAGAACGCTCTGTTCCCGATTGTTCAGCACAGCAACATGGCGGTCATCAATGCTGATGATACGGGTGGGGTCAACATGATTGTCATCCGGATTGCGGTAAGACGCGGACGCCGGGTCGCGCGATGCCGTTGTCATGTATTCGACCAGATCGATGTGTCCGAACGTAAAGCTGTTGACATTGACCCATGTCAGAAAGCCGTTTCGGTCCGTCGAAAGGTAAAAAGTCTGACGCTGTCCCGACAGGGATACCACGGTCTGAATTTTTCCGCCGACATACGGGCCGGAAAACGGACTTCTGGAAATCGTTTCAACCGCCTGTCCGCTGTTGTCCATCACCGTTCCGAGTGTCAGGTGCTCAGGGGTATAGGTTCTGAGCACCGTTCCCGCCACGGCCGGAGTGGCCAGAAACAGCGTGTAGCTGCCGTCGGACCGCTCGACGGCAGAAACCTGCATCGCCCGACCCTGGTCCAGCACAAAACCCTGATCTGCCGGGCTGGTGCCGGGAATCCGGACTTCGAACAGCATTCCGTCATCGTTGATGTCAAACACCCGCAGCCGATTGCTGCGGTTGAAGACCACCAGAATCTGACCGTTGGACAGAATTTCCATATCCATTGCATCCGGAGCATTGGTGTTCGCCCCGATTGACAGATCGATGGTGGACGTCATTTCCCACCGATCCAGATCGATCAGATGTAACTGATTTGATCCGCGACTCAGAACGGCCAGCCGGTGCGAATCCAGGAAGTCCATGTCCGAGACATTGCTGCCGACGGCAAGATCAGGAAACTGAAGTTCTGTCAGTCCGGTGGCCGGGCTGGTCACGACCGGCCGGGTTGGCTGTTCATCAGCCCCCATCACAAATCTGCCCAGGACAGACGCGCCAAATGATTCGCCCAGCCCGTTGGTGACCAGCAGTGTGGGCTGACCGTTTGCCGTCCAGGTCTTCACCAGATTCGGCGACACCAGCGGCCGACGTGCGGGATCTCCGGTGTCAGACACCGACCGCGTGACCGCGTGAGTTTTGTCCACCGTAAAGTCATAAGACCGGCTCCATGGGCCAGGCTCCGGGGAAGCCGGGTTTCGTGCGCGTATCCAGAATCGATACCGACCGTCCCTCAATCCGTAGTCGTCTGAATAGCCGGGCTGCCCGTTCGAATTCAGATCAGAAACAGCGTTCAGCACCTCGGGAGCAAGTCGCAGCACATCATCTCGGATGTCACTCGCCAGAAACAGACGTCGCCCGGTCTGCAGGGACGTGAACCAGACGTCATAGCTGGCAGCATGGTCGGTGTGCTGCCAGCGCAACACGGGCATCGAATCGGTGATTGTTCGACCAGGGCCCGAGATCGGCGGCGCGGTCAGATCGGCGGGCGTTAACTGCTCCGGAACGCGGATCACCGTTGAGGCATAGTTGCCGGGATGAAATCCTTCCAGTGCTCCTTCGCTGCCGACCGCTCGCACGCGAATAAAATATTCGTCGCCGGGGCGGATTTCTGACTGTTCTTCGCTGTCGCCCGGATCGGCAGACTGCAGGCGAAGCGTTGTGCCATAGACTCGAATCGTGGTCGGCGTGTGCAGTTGATAATCCGGCCCTTTCCAGATGCTGACCAGATAGGCCTCGGCGTGAGCCACCGGCTGCCAGGTGACCGTCGGACGAATGCTGTCGGTCGCCGCCAGCTGAGCCGGAACAGCCGCACTTCCTTCTACGCGGTGGAACGTCACTTTGGCGGCGCTGCTCCAGGGCCCCTGCCCGATCCAGCGGCCGACCTCGTTTGCCGCTCCGTTCACCCCTCGCACAAAGAATTCATAGTCGCCGGTCGGCAGCTGAGCAACAGATTGATCAGGGACCAGATCGCCGTACCAGACAACTTCCTTCTGTGTTGCTGCCAACGCCAGTTCTCTTAGGGTGATCGACTGCTGCGGCACGTTTCTGACCACACCGACGGCACTCAGACGACCACGGCTGTCCCGCTGTCCCAGCCACACATCGTACAGCGCCGCATCCCCCATCCACCGGATGGCTCCTTCAGAAACGGCCTGTCCGGCGGCTCCCTGCCCTTCGCGAATAACCGTAATCACCGGGCGCTGCGGAACGCCGGGGATAACGGGAGTTTCCGGGTTGTGATCGTCGTCGATCTGAAACGAATGCCGGGCCCAGGTGGTGAACGTGGAACCGTGCTGGCCTCGTACATAGACGGTGTAATCGCCGGGAGCCAGCCGCTGCGGAACGATGTGATTCAGCATCCCGTGACCGGCCGTTTCAATCGAGGCGTAGTAGACTTTCGGGTTGCGAGCGGAGTCCGAAATATTCTGGTCCAGCCAGATTTCGTAGCGGGACACTTCGGTATGGTCGGCATCCTGCCAGTTCAGCTGCACCCGACCAGCATTTCCGTCGACCTGCGTTGTCAGACCGGTGACCGCCAGCAGCTGCCGTAATTCCAGCACTTCGCCGGCGACCGGGCGGACGTTCCTTCGCCGACGCTGGTTTCTGCGTTCAGGCAGAACAGACTTTAGAAACAAGCGAAGGGTCATTGTCGCCGGCGATTGAACTCTGCAGAAACACGAGCGTTACTGCCTCCCAGCGACTCCGCAACAGACCCTCCTCGGCCCACGGCATGCTGACACCGGCCGATCTCAGTGAATTCACGGGGCGTGAATTCGCGGAAAACGTCCCGAAAAGATCACCAGTGATGGCGGCCTTGTGTCGAGCCTGATACTAGTGTGCCGTCCTGCCCTGGCACAACAGGTTTTCGCAACATCATTTTTTGTTGGACGTAAACTGATCCCGCAAACTATCTAAAAGCTGCACAGCCTCATCAGAGTCGGGTTGCATCAGAGTCGGGTTGCATCACGGTATTCAGCCGAGCAGTGCTCCGACAGCCTGACCTGCCTGCCTGTCCGTTGTCAGGTCCTGCCTGGAGATGCCGTCGCGACTCCGAGGCTTGCGGTCGGCATACTTCTCAATCCGGCTCAGGACCAGCGTTTCGACGCCACTGTCTGCATAGCGTTCCGGGTCCTGATGAAATGCCAGCGCTGCGGCGGCAAACAGAACTCTCGGGTCACGTGAGTCGGGCTGCTGTCGTGCCAGCATCCCCGTGGCGGCTTTCTCGGCCTTTTCGTCATCGTACTTTGTGTAGTTTCCGAGCTTCAGGATGCACGCATTCTGCAGTTGAGGGATTGGCGTGTTGATCAGACTGTTGACCACGGGCGAGATGTCGGCCTCAAATTCCTGATACGGATGCTGCGTCCCGCAGGCCTGCTGCCATTCAGTCAGCAGAGAATCTGCTGCTGCGATTCGTTCGCCGTCTCGTTGCCGCAGCACTTCCAGAACCAGCATCACCCGCAGATAGGCGGTGGGATAGGCGTATCTGGCAGAATCTCCGATTCGTTCCTCCAGCAGCGCGTCGCGATCCTTTGCCAGAAACGCGGCAAGGCTGCGACAGAAAGCGACTCCACCGACCGCGGCGCCAAACAGGTCGGCAAATACTTCGATGCGGCAGCGCTGCCAGGTTCTGCGCCGTTCGGGCGGTACTTCAGCGTCCGGAATTTTCGCCAGCGCTTCATCCAGAGCGACCGTCAGGTCGAGATCCATTTCCACCACGTGGCCCATTTCGTGAGCCAGGACCATGGTCTCCGGCAGATGCGTGGTCTGGTAGAACGGCAGCCGTACAACGGAGAATGGGGCTTTGGCCAGAAAGGTCGCGTACACCTGGTCACTGACCTCCGGAATCTGATTGGCAAGTGTCCAGTTGCGAGGGTAAATGTAGGGGCTCATCTGCCGCGCAAGATAAATCAATGGAGGCACTCTGGCGGTCTCATCACCTTTGCCGGCGGCAGAATGTGCCTCACGAAAAGGCTTGAAACATCGCCACGCGAATTCGTCGGCCGCCGCAAGATATCGCTGCAGATGAGGAGAATATCTCAGCAGCAGCTTGTCCCGGTACCAGGCCCACAACGCATGTCCCTGCAGGATCCGATCTCCGATTTTTCGGGCTCCGCTGAAGGTAAGTGCGTCCTGCGTCGTGATTGAACCTTCCAGCGACTGCACGACGCCGTCAAAAAAACTGTTCAGCCTCATGATCTGTGACTGGTGCTTTGCGAACACCGGAAACTGCGGGTGCAGCTGCCGCTTTCCCTGTGAATCGAGCCGGCCTTCGGCGATCTCCTGCCAGCTGCGGAGCTCGTCCCTGAGGCTGTCGAGCTTACTGGCCAGACCGGCCCTGAGTGTGGCGGCAGACATGCTGAAATCTCCGTTTCATCGGTCAGATCAGTACGCTCAGATCAGTACGCTCAGATCGGGATCTGATGTCCAGAGGACAGGGGCGGCGACGCCGGTCTGGCGACACAGTGTTTCCGCACTCAGTACCATGTCCTGACCCGTCAGTGCCTGGTACAGCTGACGCAGACTCACCCCCGCTTTGATGCCTGCGAGCAGTCGTTGAAGGAATTCTGTGTCCGGATACTGATCGAGTCCGATACCCAGCAGATTGGGCCAGCGTTCATCTCTGGCCAGAACAGCCCCGGTGGCATTACGAAGAAACAGCTGGCGAACCTGTTCTGCATTGTCTGTTTCTCCGGGGCCGTCCAGAATCAGCAATGAGCACAAGCCCGGGTTTTCTGGCTGAAATTCCGGTCCGCGTTTCCGGGCCTTCCGTTTGCGACCACCACCGCCGAAATCCGGTTCTACGGTGCCATCGGAACGAGATTCACGATACGACGTATAGACATGAATGATCGTCGGAGGCTCGTCTGCCGTATCTTCGGCCGCAAAGTCGTCCAGGGTCAGGCCGTGATGAATTTCACAGCTGAATCCGTGTTGTTCGTACAACCAGAGAAAACGTTCTTCATCGCCGAGTTCGCTTAGTCCTCTTTGAGCTTCCTGCTGACGGTATTCTGTCGGCTGCAGCACGACTGCTCTGGGTCGACAGGCAGGCAGACTGGCCGCCAGTACCGTTCTGAGTGCCTGTTTCAGATCATCTGTCGGGCGGTTCTGCGTGACGAATTCTTTCAGCGCCTCTGCGGTCTCCGGATTCCAGCTTCCGGTCTGTGACAGATCATGAGCTCCCGCGGCTCTCAGAGCCGACTGGAGCCAGTGGATTCGGTAGGTGGCATTGAAGACATCCCGGTAAATCAACGGGCGTTCGGCAGTGTTGAAACTGAACCGAGCCAGTTCCCACGGAGTGGCCATCGCTGACAGGTGGTCGCCCGTCAGGCAGAAGTCGATCCCGGAACCCGCAGATTTCCTGGTGTCCAGGGTCAGACCATCAAAGGCACCGGCGACCCATCCGGGTTGTTCCGCCACCGCCACCACCAGCGAATATGGTGCGGCTTCCCGGGCGTTCAGCAGGTTTTTCTGCAACTCAGAATCGCTGGTCAGCAGGCGGATCCAGTAGTTTTCTGGTTCCTGTGGCTGGTTTCTGTTGACGCGGAATTCAATCCGATGACGGTCGGCAATCGTCCACAGATCAGGCCCTTCGGTGATCATCGGTGAAGGTGACGGTGTCGTGTTAAAGCTTTTCTGAAAGGCGGCCTGGTAACGCAGAAGAGCGTCCGGGTCTCCCAGTCGGTCGAATTTTTTCCGGGCCGATTGAAGATATCGGACGGGCACCGGCAACGTGGGCAATTCACGATCGAGGGCAATGGCGTGACAGATCAGGTCGGCACGACCGGAGAAACTGGATGGATGCCCGGCAAGGCACTTCAGGTCCTCGGCCGTGAGCCATTGTTCGGCGCTTGTGAAATCGGATCGAAGAACAGCGAACTCAGCCTGCTCAACGGCCGTCACGGCTTCCAGACGCGGGGCCTTTCCGCGCAGCAGATTCAGCTCGTCCGGGTCCGGATATCGCCAGCCGCAGACAGCCTGCAGATACCAGACTTCGCGCAGCCCGGTCAGCGACCGACGTTCGGAAAACAGTCTCCCCGCTTCCGCTACGTCTTCTTTGGCGATATCGGCGCGGCCCACCAGTCTCAGCAGATGAGCATGTCGCAGAGCTGCCCATGCGCGATCCTGCGAATCGGCCGGCTGGCCGAACAGTTCCGGCAGCCTGTCCGGCAGTTGCACCAGTTTGATCAGCCGTTCTTCCAGTTCCGGCTCCAGGCTGATCCGGTGCCGGCATTCGCGCAGCAGCCATGGATAGTCAGACCGGGCGATGGCATCCGGAAGTCGCTTGAAGGCGCTGAACAGCAGATCAAAAATCCGCGTCTGCAGACGCTGCAGTTCAGGCACCGTCAGGACGGCACACAAAGTCACGGCACAGCGCAGCCGATCGTCGACGACGGATGATCGTTCGGCGGCCTCCAGCAGCCGCTCATATCGGGTCGGGTCGATGCGGCTGCGCGCTTCGAGTTCAAATTCCAGCAGTGATTCGCGCAGCCAGTCCGGATCCTGTTCGTCAGTTCCGGAATGTACGGAACGCTGCCGCTGCGCCAGTGCTTTTTGCGATGCGCGGACGTTGCCGAAGGAATGCAGCCAGATTTCAGATTCCATCAGGTAGCACCACGCGGCCTGGGCGGTTCGTGATTCCCTTGCAAAGGTCCCGGCGGCATCCCGCAGCACAGACAGGGCGTGGTTGACGTCGGCCAGCATTGTCAGATACCACGCCTGGTTTACCAGAGCCGACGGAACGACTGACTCAGCCGGATCAGACGTTGATGAAAGTCGGCTGTGACGCGTCACCAGTTCTTCCAGTTTTTCAGCGGCCGCGGCCGGGGCAGTACTGCCCTCGGATTTGCGACAGACCAGATCCAGTTCCGGATCCCGTTCGTGGCCGCGGGATCGAATAAACGCGGCGGCGGAGGCCGGACGCAGCCATGTCTGAAACAGGGCGGCGATGGATCGGGTGGCGGATATCTGCCGGTCCTCGGAAAAACCCGGCAGCGCGATGACGCGGGCGAACAGCTGGTAGTCTTCCTGAGTGCCGCCAAAGATTCTCAGACAGCGAGCATGTGACTGAGCCAGAAACATGGTCATCGGCCGGCTGGCGATCTCCGGATTCTGCAGACGCCACAGCACCAGACAGCGGAATCCGCTGACGCAGACGTCATGGGCCAGCAGTTCGAATCCAATGGACAGACTTCGGGCGATCAGGGCCGACAGACTTTCGGCATTTGTCAGTTTCAGGATGCCCAGCGCCTTCTGCTGAAGGCTGTTCAGGAAACCAGTGATCATGGACGGGAACTGGTCGACCTTCACCTGCATCAGAATGTTCAATGCCTTCTCTCGTGCGCTGCGAATCAGAGACGTACGAAGGTCGATGGCGGCGCGCATCATGGGCGCTTCGCGCGCGGCGATGGATTCCAGCTGAGTGGCGGCGTGATCGGCAATCTGACTCCACCTGCGGCGCGCGTCCTCATCCTCTGCCTGATCCAGCAGATCGATGGCGGCGGTACACTGGTACTGCAGCGCCGTGCGATAATGTGCCGGCTCGACCAGCGGGTCACTGGTGGACCGGTGTTCGTCACGCGTTATTTCTTCAGCGACTGCCACGACGGCTTCCGCATCTTCTGCTGCAGCCGACTGCTGCAGTCGCGACATCAGTTCGGGACCCGCGTCTGTGCCCTTCAGCTGGATGCTGTGGTATACCGCTTCCTGCAGAAACGCACATCTGTCGGCGGCGTCCGCTGCGGCCGCCTTTTGTTCGAAGAATGCGGCGGCATCTCCGTGAATGCTGCGGAGGACCGGGTGCTGTCGCAGCAGGTGACGCATCGGTTCCCGCACGCAGGTGTGAAACACCAGGCTGTCGCCGTTGTCGTGCTGTTCGATCCATGAATCTGATCCGGCAAAGGCACACAGCCGATTCCAGATGGCGCCCGTACCGTCTGCCGGGATGGCCGATTCAACAAAGAACAGACTGGTTTCCTGCAGATCCGCCGGAAGCTGGTCTTTGTTCGGGTCATCCAGCTCTGATCTGCCGTCGCTGACTTTCCGCAGCTGGGGCACAATCACCTGTTCGAAGAATTCGCGAGTCAGTCGCCGGGGAACCACGCCGTACCGCAGCAGCCAGCGAACCGTGACGTCCCGGATCCGGGAGATCACGCGCTCGATCAGATAAATCAGCTTGACCTGTTCAAGGTCCTGCAGAAATTCGTCGGCTGACGTGGTTTTATCACCCCGAGTGTTCAGCAGGTCGGCGATCAGCGAGAGATGAAACGGAGAGATTTCAGGCTGTTGCGCAGTGTTCGCTGTGATTTCAGACTGAGCATTAAACAGCCGACGGATCTGGTCCGGCGTCAGCGTCCGGTTTCGTGCAGCGAGGTACCGGCCGGCTTCCTGCTCGTCAAACTGAGGCAGTCGTTCGCGTCTTACGTTCTGATCATAGAACTCAGAGTCCTCTGGATAGTCTTGTTCAAGTATTGTTCCGAAGCGATGGTGATGGGTGGAATAGCGACCGCAGATAATCACTCGCAAAAGGGGGCAGGTCCGGGACAGCCGAGCCAGCAACGCCAGAAAACGCGGCACCGGCGTGAGTCCGCGAACCATGGCTTCCTCAAACGTATCCACAATGATCGTGGAAACCTCCGTACTGGCGCTGTTCAGAATGTCTCCGAAGCGACTCACGAATTCGTCTTCAAAACTTCGCAGTCTGGATTCATCCAGCCCTGTGATTTCGTCGTTCTGACCCTGCGGACGTCTGAGCGATTCTTCCAGGTTGTTTCCTTCCTGAATCAGCGTGTCCAGGGGAGCCCCGGCCAGCTGACGATTCAGCTGCCTGGCGCAGTGCAGCAGCAGCTGCCACGTCTGCTGCGGCTGCCCGATGTAGTGGTCAAAATCGAGATGTGCAATCGGCCGGCGTCTCGGAATACAGTGATGAGCCATCAGCCAGCGCAGCGTCATGGTCTTGCCGCTGCCTCCCGGAGCATGAATCTCCAGAATCTGCCTGCCGCCGCCGTCCATCAGGTCGTGGAACCACGCGTGCACGCGTTCGCGAGTAATGTAACGACGGCTTCGATACCAGGCGTCCTGACCCTCTGTCCACGCTTCGACCAGCCGACTGGCCGACTTGTAGTCCTGCTGAAACTGCTGAGGCAGAAACGGCAGCTGCCCTTCCACCACCCGGAGGACGTCGACGGCCTTTCCCAGCGCAATTCCATCACAGGCGTCCGGGTGCGTTGCACCAATGGCCCCGTTTGATTCAGAGTCGGGTTGCGGCAGTCGCTCGTTCAGCAGGGCCGTCATCTGCCGGATACCGGCGGACGGGTCGGCGGCCAGCAGATGGTGCAGGTAATCCAGTTCCCATTCCCGTCCACTTTGCTGAAAGTAATCAGCAAGAGTCCCGTTCAGCTGTCGGTACGCATCGGTATCCTGTCTCCAGTGATCAAGATGCGCGCTGCGAACCTTTTCGCGCACGGCAAATACACCATCCCGGTTGCGAACGGGGGTGACGTCGGACTTCAACTGCAGCCGATCCAGCTGCTCAGCAGCATCGAAGCCGGCGGGCAGGATCCGGGCCAGCGCATTCTGATCCAGCCGCCGCATCAGCGCGGTGTGCTGCATTACAACGGCTTCGCTTTCCGGCGTCAGGCGGGCTTCGATCTGATCCAGAGAATGTCCCTGTTTCATCAGCTCGATCAGACGATCCATTCGGCGGTCCGGATCCATGGCTGGCATCGTCAGGCACCATAAAGAATTCGGTAGAGTGTATCCAGATCCCTGATCGGCCAGGCCCGGGTGGCCCTCGTTGCCGCCAGGGTACGAGCCCGATCTGCACATTCGGTCAGTATCTGCGGAGCGCGATCTTCGTCTTTCAGATGAAACAGCTGGTACTGCAGAAAGTGCTCTTCAAATAATTCTGCCGGCAGGGCTGCCGTTTCAATGGACTTCATGCGAAGTGATTTCAGATCGTAAGTGGGCTGTTCATTGCACCGGGCAAATTCCTCATCACTGGCGGCAATGATGATTCTGACGCCCGTCCCGAGACCGCCCTCCAGACTGCCTCGTGTGGCTGCCCTGATCAGAGGATCGCGGATATAACGCCAGTCAAGAAAACTTCCGATGTGGTCCAGAGCCAGCAGATACGGCTGCGTTTCAGCCGCTGCCTTCAGCCCCTGAGCAAAACTGACGGCTCGCGGCGTTCGCCTGTCTTCATCACCGGCCAGAGCCGGCGCTGCCGGCGGAGCGTCGAAGTCGGCGAAGGGGTTCTGACCGGGATCGTCATCAGCGAGCGGTCGAGTGAAGAACCGGTAGTCGTCACCACTGCCGTGACGCAGAATCTGCAGAAATTCTTCCAGACTGTAACGGACCTCGTCGTCGTTTTCGTCAGTAAAGCTGAAGTAGGACGTGCGGAAACCTCGCAGCGAAGCCACGTAGACCAGCGCTTTCAGCAGCCATGTCTTGCCGGTTCCTTCTTTTCCCCGTACCAGCAGTACCTGAAACTCGGGCTCAGGGTCCTCAAGCCAGCAGTCCAGTGCATGATAGAGTTCGAATCGCTGCTGGTCGCAGTTGACGAATGGCCTGATCTGCTTCAGATCGTCGAATCCTTTTGTCACCTTGTCGAACCCGCGGCACTCTCCGGGAATCGGAAAAACGCCGGAAGCACTGGTCTGAAAAAAGATCCGCGGCAGCGACCAGTCGCGCGTGCTGGTGTCATGGTTGAACGTACGTTCCAGGGCCCGGCAATAGGCCTGGTCGACGTGCCGCAGTCCCAGACCGGCCAGCCCATCATAAAACGATTCTGCAAACACACTGGCTGCCTCGCCGTCGATCTTTCCCCGCATCGCGATCACGGCCGGACAGCCGATTCCGGCCAGTGCTTCCGCGACCGCCGAATCACCCGGCGTTCCGGCTGCTCCCGCCGTTTCACAGGCGTTGAAGACCGCCAGCCGAGGCGTTTCCTGAGGGTGATGTCTGAATGCCGTGGCGATACTTTCCATGCGCCACGCCAGACTGCCGCCGCCCCCCACATCCTGCGCCAGCTGCAACGAACCGCCGTCGTCGCTGGTACCATGCCCGATAAAATGAAAGATATGAGGGCGAAACGAGGCGATCTCTTCACCGGCCTGATTCGGTGTCAGAGGAGCTCGCACGATGCGAAGATCCACACGCAGCGAAAACTGACACATCGCCCGCTGAACAGCAAGGACTTCCGGCTCCCATCTGATCTGGTCGTCGTTCGAATCACAGCCCACGATCACCAGCATTCTTAATGGCCACCGGCATCGTGACGGTGTGACCCGTCCCTGCGGTCTGCGCAGTCCGAGCGAATGCTGCGGCTGCATGAACAGGTGCTGTTCATGCGGATGATAGGTCAGTTCCCACGGCAGTTGTTGCCATGCCGACGGTCTGATTTCCAGCAGCGTGGACAGCCGGCCCTGGCTGCCCTGATGCTCCCGCCGCAGGTCGTCCCAGCAAACTCCGACATGACCGGGGGTCAGCAGACGATAAAGATATCTGCCGAAGGTTCGACGACCATCCAGATTGTCTGTCGGGCTGGCGTACAGCTGCACCAGACCCGGGCCGGTGACCGGATTTCCCTGGTATGTCAGTTGCGCGTCGTCGAATCCATCGGTGAATGCATCGCCCGGCGTCAGTCCCGAGGCCAGTTCAGCGCCGGCTCCGGTCACGTCGATCAGACGGATGCGAAAGGCATCACCTTCCGCATCGACTTCCAGTCGGGCTTCATGCATGGTGGTCGCTTTCGTCACAACAGCCACGCCGCCAGCTTCTGCGGCACCTGACTGCTGTTGAAATACACCGTGTGATAGACACCATCGTCACCGGCGAATTCGTGGCGGTCCTGAATCCAGTCGTCCGACGCCCAGGGGTCGATATGCCCCATCGCCTCGCAGTCCACCACCAGATCGTTCTCGGCGCTGGAAAACAGGCGTTCAATGAAGCCGTCGGCGAATTCCAGAAACAGACGTTTAGCCAGTCCCCGCTCAGCCAGCGACGTCTGATCAAAGAACCGGTGGTCAAAATTCGCCTCCACCAGATAGTAGGAAACCTGTTGTGGCTGCGGCTGCCCGTGCTGCTGTTCGTTCAGTCGCCGGACATCGGTGCCGTGGGGATCCATTGAGGCGAGTCCCGGGACAGCTTCCGCGGTAATCGCTTCGCTGACCACATACTGCACAAAAGATAACAGACCCCGCAATGCCTCGCCGGCAATTCTGGAGGCTGTGGCCGCCGAAGGACCCGCCAGTCCGATCACTCGCTCAGTTCCTGCCACCAGGTTGGTGTACAGATCAATCAGATCCTTCCAGTTGCCGGGTTCCGCCAGTTTGGTGCCTCCGTTGGTGCATCCCACAAACACCGCCTTCCGCAGGTTGAAACGACGCGTATGTGACGGCAACAGAACCTCTGTCAGGTACCGCAGCACTAGTCCTCCGCGACTGAACGCAATGGCATCCATCGTCACATCCGAGTCCGGAAGCGTATCCAGCGCGTCACGAAGATCCTCTGCATTCTGCAGCACGCGTCGGGTCAGTGTCTTGTGATCGTAGCCGATCACCGCATCGTAGCTGTCCAGTGCTCGCTCCAGAAATTCCCGGCCGGCGTCGGTCGTGATCAGTCCGCCGAAACTGCCGGTCACGCTGCTGAACGTTCCATGCACAAACAACAGCACGCGGCGGGCGCCCGAGCCGGACCAGACACCAGCGAACGAATCCACCGGCTCCCAGACCACCCGGCCATTCGTGTCACGGAAATAAAGAATGGGGCCTTCCCGAATATTGCGTTCCAGATATTCACTGACAGCCTGCCCCGTTTTTTTCGCAGCAAATCGCAGGACCAGTTTTTTGACCGGCTTCCACAGGAAATCGCCGAACAGCCCCATCCCCTCCGGTCTCTGCCGCTCGTCCGCCGCTGGCACATACGGACTTCTGAAGACCGCGACACGAGTCGTTTCTGCTGCCGCTCCCATTCCGCCGCGTTGGACCGACTCTTCGACAATCTCCGGATATTCCCAGTGCAGGACACCACCCGAGTCGGCCAGGATCACGGCGTTTTCGTCCGGACTCAGCGGCAGACGCAGTTCCACTTCGTCCGAATCCCGCTGTGGAACTGATTCCGCAGCTCCCAGACCATCCCTGTCCGCCTTGCCCTGGAATTCAAGAACCGTGACGGTCGAGAATTCGTCAGAGGCGGCCACAACATCCATCACCGGCTCTGTGACATGACCTTCTTCCGCTTCAGGGGCGGCGGACAGGCCGTCGGGACGTGTCCCCGATTCGGTCAATCTGACACCGTCCGGATATCGAACAACAATTCCTGATTCCAGTGTCTGCTCTGCCATTTCAGGGTACCCCGCTCCGGTCAGTCAATCTCGAATCTCCAACGTCACCATAGCCATCGCCGAGCCGGCGTTCAATCACCGATCGACGCACCGCCGCTTTCCTGTATGATGTTCCTGTTCTTTTGTTCAGTACGGCCGGGCTTTGGTTTCTTCTCCCCCCTGCCCCGTTGTCTGCGTGACTGATTTATTTGGAAACGTCAGATCAATAACTGACTGGTTGGTCGCCTTTCGCTCCGCGAAAGAACGCTCTTTCGCGGAGCGAAAGGCGACAATATCTGACTGGACGCTCCTTAACTGCATGGAATCGACTTGTGTGGTTGCGGGTGGTTCACCGGTATCGAGGGTAATCCGTGAGTGTCGATCCGGGGCACTTGCATGGACGCGGGCTTTGCATGAACATGATAGCCACGCCAGTACTGATCCTGGCGGCACTGAAGCTGACTGTCAGCGACTGGTGCCGCTGTCTGATCAGGCGATTGAAACGGAGCGAACGATGAGCAGACCGCATCCGACAGCGTTGACGCATCTGAGTCGTCGTCAGGCACTGCAGGTTGGTGTCGGGATGTTCGGCCTTGGGCTGAACCAGTACCTGCAGGCGGCGCAGACCGGGCGGGCTCGCGACATTTCCTGCATCTTTCTGTTTCTGGCAGGAGGTCCCAGCCAGTTCGAAACCTTTGATCCCAAGCCCGACGCTCCGTCTGAAATTCGTGGCCTGTGGAATCCCATCAGCACCAGTGTGCCGGGCACGTTCATCTGTGAGAAGCTGCCGCTGATGGCTCAGCGGATGGACAAGGTAGCGATCGTCCGGTCCTGGCAGGGGAAAAGCGGTTCACACCTGACCGGATCGCAGCACGTGGCCAGCGGTATGTATCCTCCGGTCGGTGGTCAGCATTTTCCAAACTTCGGCTGCCTGGTTTCGGCGCTGCAGGGAAGTCAGGTCACCGGTGTCCCGGCTCATTTCGGGATTCCCGTGGCCGCCCGTTACACCACGCCGCCGGGATATCTGGGGGCTTCTCATGCAGCGTTCAATATCGAAAACGATCCGGCTTCGGCGAAGGACAGATTCGGCAGCCTGAATCTGGAAGCGTCCCGTTTCGAAAATCGTCGCTCAATGCTGGCGCAGCTGGACAATCTGGAACGGTATGCCGACGCCGCAGACGCCGGGCTGGTTTCCATGGACAGGTTTTCTCAGGAAGCGATCGCCCTGCTCACCACCGACGTCATGCGGAAGGCCACGAATCTGGAAGAAGAACCGGATGACCTGCGCGAACGTTACGGCGCCAATATCTACGGTCAGCGCGTGCTGCTGGCCCGACGCCTGATTGAAGCCGGCGCTCGCTTCGTGACCATCAATCACGCCGTCCAGGGCGGTCTGTTCGGCAATGGAAAAACCAACGGCACATGGGACAACCATCATCTGCTGTTTGATTCCATGATGTCGTTCCGACAGACACCGTCCAATACACCCTCCGGCTACAAGTGGCACAACTACGACGGACCCGGCAATCTGCCGCAGCTGGACATGTCGCTGTCGACGCTGCTGGATGATCTGGACGAACGTGGCCTGCTGGACACGACGCTGGTGGTTGCCATGGGCGAGTTCGGGCGGACACCAAAGATCAACAGCTTTGCCGGGCGAGATCATTACCCGGCCGCCGGCAGTGTGCTGCTGGCCGGAGCCGGCATTCAGCGCGGGGCGGTCATTGGAGCAACCGACCGCCACGGAGCCCGGCCCAAGACTCGTCCGTGGACACCGGAAGATTTTGCGGCGTCAATTTATCACGCACTGGGCATCAATCCGCACACGACCTATTTTCCGCGGCTGACACGTCCGACGCCGATCTCATCCGGTCAGATCATCGACGGTCTGTTCGGATAGGTTTTGTGATCCGGGTTCCTGAACCGGATGGTGAAGGGCCGAGTGTGGTTGTATGCCGCCAGGCCCGACAGTCCGAACGCCGCGACCCGCTGATTCGGACACCGACCGTGCGCACGGTTCAGCGGGTGCCAAATAAGATCCTGTCCGCAAAAGCAGGTGCCGCGTGCCGTGCGGCACTTCGCGGCAAAGCCGCGACTGTGGTTGCAACACCCACGCCACTTCATACAACCCGCTGCCACGAACCCAACGCCCCACACTTCGAACGTGGGTCCTGCGCACAGTTCGGGCTCCGCCCGAAGGTCCAGCCCGGCAGGCAGGACCGGCACTCGTTGTGGGGCGGTCTCCCGACCGCCCCACTTTGGGTGCAGCCTGCCGGGCGGCACTTCGCGGCAAAGCCGCGACCGTGGTTGCAACACCCACGCCACTTCATCCAACCCGCTGCCACGAACCCAACGCCCCACAATTCGAACGTGGGTCCTGCGCACAGTTCGGGCTCCGCCCGAAGGTCCAGCCCGGCTGGCAGGACCTACTGCAGGTGCCGCCTGCCGGGCGGCACTTCGCGGCGCAGCCGCGACTGTGGTTGCAACAGACACGCC
>JAVKCM010000123.1:0-9336 GCA_040222735.1 Fuerstiella sp.
GCACAGCTGCCACCACCGCAGAGCCACGTCGTCACCGGACCAGTCTTCGACCACGTCCGGGCGGTTTCTGAGCACCACATGAAAGTGGTTGTGCAGAATGGCAAACCCGAGCACCTCGATGCCCATCACCCCCGCCAGAAAATCGAACCGGTGACGAATCCATTCGCGCCGATGTTCGTAGTTCTGTCCCGTGAAGGGATCGGTGCCACACAGGAACCCACGTCGCACACAGCGATTGATGCAGTGCACCACGTTGATTTCATCATCCGGACAGGTCTCCGCCCGACTCACACGCCCCATGATGCTGCTCCCTGAAAGGAAAGAATGTTCACGCCCGGCATCAGAATACCAAACCGGTCGTGGCTGTCAATAACATATGGGTGGCACGTGTCATGTGCACCACGTTGATTTCATCATCCGGACAAGTCTCCGCCCGACTCACACGCCCCATGATGCTGCTCCCTGACAGGAAGAAAAAGTTCACGCCCGGCATCAGAATACCAAACCGGTCGTGGCTGTCAATAACAGATGGGTGGCACGTGTCATGGCCGTATGATTGTCTGCCATGGAACGAGTGTGGCCGGGTTTTGTGCTGTCGGGTCAGGATGTTCGAGCCAGCGTGACGGCTCCGCTGACGGGTTCGGTGACCAGATGAACGTGCTGAATCCGGTGTTGCAGAAACCGAAGCACGCGGCGCCGGAAGTCATGCTGGTTGATGATGACTCCGCCAGTCAGCCCCAGTGCGGTCTCTGACGGAAGCTGCAGCCGGGTGGCTACGGTGTCGATCATGACGGCAAGCTCCTGGGCGGCCCGGTCGACAATTTCTGTGGCCACCGGATCGTTGCCGGCCGCACAGGCAAACACATGGCCGGCCAGTCCGGCCAGCCGCGCGCGCGAGTTTGATTCGCCATACACGTATTCAATCAGGCCGGAGGCGTCGTCCAGCTGCAGTGCGGTGGTCAGTTCGGCCAGCAGCGTTGACTGTGGGCCGCGTCGGTCAGCCGCCCGCGCGGCGGCTCGCAGGCCAGCCATTGCAATCGCCCAGGCGCTGCCTTCGTCACCGATCAGGTAGCCCCAGCCACCCGCCCGATATGTTTCGCCGGCGGCATTGCGTCCCCATGCCAGCGAACCGGTGCCGCAGATCAGGATGACGCCGACGGATTCCGGACTGGCGGCGGCCAGGACTGCCTCGGCATCCGTTGCCACGCGAACCTGTTGAGCGAAGCCTTTTTGTTCGGCCCATTCCCGGATCCGAATCTGATCCGGTGCTCGACCGGCACCGGCGGCGCAGATGCAAAGGCGTTCGACGCGGCAGATCGAGTCGTCGGCTGCCGCCATCGCTTCGCGGATGGCGCATTCGATTTCCTGAAACGCATTTTTGAATCCGAGCGCCTGCGGGTTTCCCGGTCCGCCCTGACCGCGGCCCAGCGGGATATTGTCTGCTTCTGAACGCAGCGGTGCGATCCATGCCGAAGTTTTGGTGCCGCCCGCGTCAACGCCGATCACCAGTGGTTCAGTCATGAGTCGCTTCACCTGACAGCGACAGCGAGGCCGTTTCCAGGGCGGTGCGGAGGTGTCCGGCGGCCTGTTTCAGCAATCGTCGCGCTTCGTCCGGCGACGTGTTGGTGCGAATGCTGACGATGGCTGTTTTCAGTTCGCCGCCGCAGGCGGCCAGATGAGGCTCAACTTCTGCTTCGCTGAGACCGGTCAGCGTCGCGGCCAGCCGTTTTGAGCGTGCCACCAGTTTTGAATTCGTGGCTTTCAGGTCCACCATGTAATTGCCAAAGGTCTTGCCGAGCCGAACCATGGTTCCGGTGGTCAGCATGTTCAGCACCAGTTTGGTGGCGGTACCCGCTTTCAGACGCGTCGAGCCGCTGATGACTTCAGGCCCGACCACGGGAACAATCATCAGGTCGGCCACGCTTTCCAGGTGGCTGCTTTCGTTGCAGGAAAAGCCGATCGCGTACGCACCGATGGAGCGGGCGTAGCGGAGGCCTCCGACAACATAGGGAGTGCGACCGCTGGTGGCGATGCCGACCAGCACGTCTCTGCTGCTGAGGGAATGGCGTTTGAGATCTTCGACGGCGATTTCGGGGTGGTCTTCGACGCCTTCGGCAGCGCTGTGCAGGGCGTTGTAACCGCCCGCGATGATTCCCACGACCAGTTCCGGTTCTGTACTGAACGTTGGAGGGCATTCTGAGGCATCCAGCACGCCCAGCCGGCCGGACGTGCCGGCTCCGATGTAAATCAGGCGGCCACCCTGCTGCATTCGGTCGGTAATGACTTCGATCGCCGCGGCGATGTTGTCAGCCTGACGGGCAATGGCCTGAGGAATCGACGCATCTTCGGCATTCATCAGCTGCACAATCTGCAGCGGGCTGAGCGTATCGATATCTGCGGAGGCCGGATTGACGGCTTCTGTGGTGAGATTCTGAAGTTGGGGTTCGGGATCGTTCGTAGTCATGGTGCAGTTATCTTATGTTGCTCAGAATTCCGTTCGGTACCCCTGTCGTCGTACCGGCTGTGCAGATTGTGATAATGGTGTGGAGCTTCTGCTGAGTGGCTGCTGATCTCGGTCCTGTAGACGTATTTGTGCTGTGTACTCTGCTGGTCAGTGCCGTGGCGCTGGGGTTCTGGCACGGCCGTCGGAACAGTAATGTGGAATCCTATCTGCTGGGAGACCGGTCGCTGCCGTGGTGGGCGATCCTGGGATCGATTGTGGCCACCGAAACCAGCACCGCCACCGTGCTGAGTATACCGGGCGTCGGCTATGGCAGTACAGGCATGCGGTGGCTGCAGATCGCACTGGGATATCTGCTGGGCCGCGCGATTGTGGTCCGTGTTTTTCTGCCGTTGTATTTCCGGGGAAAGCTGCTGACCGCGTATCAGGTGCTGGAACGGCGGTTCGGAGGAGCGACCAGGCTGGCGGCCTCGCTGTTGTTCCTGGTGACTCGCAATGTGGGAGACGGTCTGCGGCTGTTTCTGGCTGGTGTGGTTATCCACACGCTGCTGGGCTGGCCGTTTTCGATCAGCGTTGTGGCCATGGGAGCCGTCACCATTGTCTACACCTTTTTCGGCGGCCTGCGTTCCGTTGTCTGGAACGACTGTATTCAGTTTGTCATCTATATGCTGGGCGGCGTTGCGGCCGTTTTTATTCTGAAGAACCATATCCCCGGAGGCTGGGATGCCATTCGAAGCTTCGCCACGGACACCGGACGCGCCCGGCTGTTTGACACCCACTTCACGCTGGACAATCCCTACAACATCTGGGCGGGACTGATCGGCGGCGCGGTGCTGACCATCGGCACGCATGGGACGGATCACATGATGGTGCAGCGTTACCTGAGTGCCCGCACTGAGCGGGACGCGGGGAAGGCCATTCTGCTGAGTTCGGTTGTGGTGCTGATTCAGTTCGCGCTGTTTCTGTTTATCGGAGTACAGCTGGCCTGCTTTTACGCTCAGACCGGTCAGGTGGCTCCGGAAAAGCCGGACCAGGTGTTTGCCCACTTCATTGTGCATTCGTTTCCGCACAACACCGGTCTGGTGGGACTGATTCTGGCGGCCATTCTGGCGGCCGCCATGTCGACACTTTCCAGTTCGCTGAATGCATCGGCATCTGCCTTTCTGAACGACTTCTGGGTGCCGCGATACTCGACGCCACCGAGCGATCAGAAGCAGCTGAACATGTCGCGCGGTCTGACAATTCTGTTCGGGCTCCTGCAGATAGGAATCGGGATCAGCGCCATGGCTCTGACAGATACCGTGGTCAACAATGCGCTGACCATTGCGGGCTTTTCGGCAGGACTGCTGCTGGGTGTGTTTTCACTGGGCGTCCTGTCACCACGGGCCGGACAGGCGTCGGCACTGACCGGCATGCTGGCCGGAGCCGTCGTGCTGATTGCCGTGCAGTTCTTTCTGAAGAGCCCGGAGGGCAACCCGGTTGTCGCGTGGCCATGGCTGGCGCTGATCGGGTCGGTCACCACGTATGTAACAGGCCTGCTGGTGGCGGTGTTTGTGCCGAAGACCGCCGCTGAGCCGGATCCGGAGTCGTAATCGGCTGCCCTTTACTGTGCCGCGGCGAAGTTCTTCCTGTTGTTTCGAAACGGGTTCACCCATGAAATTACATCGGAGCGTCCAGATGTCCTGCGTGTCCAGGCTGCTGCCTTTTCTGATTCTTTGCAGTACCGCGTCCGCACAGCACGTGCTGACTGGTGTGGATGTACTGCGGCGGGACGGTTTTCGTCAGCTACACGGACAGAAGATCGGTCTGATTACCAATCATACGGGGCGGACACAGGACGGGATTGGTACGGTCGAACTGCTGGACAAGGCAGACAACGTGGCGCTGACCGTACTGTTCAGCCCTGAGCACGGGTTTGAGGGACTGCTGGACGTCGCAAAGATCGATGATGCCACGGATGATCGCACCGGGCTGAAGATCCACAGTCTGTACGGCAGCACTCGCCGGCCGACTCCCGAGATGCTTGAAAACGTTGACACGCTGGTCTTTGATATTCAGGACATCGGAGCTCGATTCTACACCTATGTTTCGACCATGGGCGAAGCCATGAAAGCGGCCGCCGAAAACGGTAAACGCTTTGTAGTTCTGGATCGGCCCAACCCGATCAACGGCGTTGACGTGGCCGGCCCGCTGCTGGACTCGGGCCGGGAATCATTTGTGGGTTTTCATCAGATTCCGGTTCGTCACGGAATGACGATCGGCGAACTGGCCCTGATGTTTCAGAAGGAACTGAAACTGGATCTGCAGCTGACCGTGATTCCCTGCGAAGGCTGGCAAAGAGAACAGTACTGGGACGCGACCGGGCTGGTGTGGATTAATCCGTCACCCAATATGAGGTGTCTGACTCAGGCATTGCTGTATCCCGGGATGGGATTGATGGAAACAACAAATGTGTCGGTGGGACGCGGCACCGACACACCGTTTGAAGTTCTGGGAGCACCGTGGACTGACGGACGTCGCCTGGCGGCGGAACTGAACGCTCGGCAGATTCCGGGAACCACGTTTGTACCGATCGAATTTATCCCGGACAGCAGCAAGTTTGCGGGCAAAAAATGCGGCGGCATCAATATCATCATTACCGATCGCAGGCAGTTTGAACCGCTGCGGGCCGGGTTCGAGATCGCCGTAGTCGTACGCCGCCTGTATCCGGAAGACTGGAAGGCAGACGGCTGGCTTCGACTGCTGGGAGATCAGGATACCTTTGACGCGCTGCTGTCGGGGCAGACGGCAGCACAGGTGCAGGCGGTTGCCGCGGCAGGTATGGAAGCTTTTCTGCAGCGCCGGGCGGGATTCCTGTTGTACGACTGATGACTGCCGGCAGATGACTGATAGAAGCCGGCTCACGGCCGCGGCGGCCCGACGCCGGAAACTCAGTCTGCGGACAAACGATTCGGGGCAGGACCGGATAAGCGGACGGCATGTCGCATGTTCGATTGCAGAAAAAAATCAGGCACGACGGGTGTGACCAGCAGCTATGCGTGAACGACGCGTTCAGATCGGATTGTCAGCTTGTCTTGAGCATCCTCCGGGGCCACTGCAGAGCGGCAACTTCGGTCTGGTTATGAATCAGGCCTCGGTGGATCAGCAACTGCAGCTGTCCTGTGATGTGCTGAACGACCGATTTCCCGGGCAGCTGAAGGCTCTCTTTTCACCTCAGCACGGTTTGTGGGGAGAAGAACAGGCCAATATGATCGAATCGCGGGACGGCCGTTACACGCCGCTGGACCTGCCGATCTACAGTCTGTATTCGAAGACGCGTCGCCCGACGGCGGACATGATGCGGGGACTGGATGTCCTTGTTGTGGATCTGCAGGACGTCGGTACTCGTGTCTACACGTTCATCTGGACGCTGCTGGAATGTCTGCACGCGTGTGCTGACGCGGGGATACCGATTGTCGTGCTGGATCGACCCAATCCGCTGGGCGGGGCCGTTGCCGAAGGACCACTACTGTGCTCAGGTTTCCGCAGCTTTGTCGGCAACGCAGAGATTCCGCTGCGACATGCACTGACGATCGGTGAACTGGCAGCGCTGTTTCGTCTGGAACACCACATCGATGTCGAGCTGCACGTGGTGCCGATGCAGGACTGGCAGCGGAGTCTGATGTTTCCGGAAACGCTGCTGCCATGGGTGATGCCGTCACCCAATATGCCTCGCTTCGAAACGGCCGTGCTGTATCCCGGACAGGTGCTGCTGGAAGGCACCAATCTGTCGGAAGGCCGCGGGACGACAGCACCGTTTGAGTTTGTGGGAGCACCATATATCGACGGCGATCGGCTCGCCTCGATGCTCTCCGGCCAAGCGAATCCCGGTGTCCGTGTGCGTCCGGTCCGCTACCGGCCAACCTTTGATAAATGGGCGAATCAGATCTGCGGCGGCGTCAGCCTGCATGTCACCGAACCGGAAAATGTTCGCTCTGTTGCCCTGACACTGCGTCTGTTGAAGGCGGTATGGCAACTGTGGCCGGACGATTTTTCATGGCTGGATCCGCCGTATGAGTACGAATATCAGAAGTTGCCGATTGATATTCTGTTTGGTTCGGACCGGCTGAGAATCGCCTGTGAGCAGCCGGCGACGGCTGACTGGAACGGCCTGGCAGACTGGCCGGAAGATGCCTGGTGGCAGCGTGCTGAGTCTGCTTTGCTGTACCCGCCGACGTAGGGCGCGACGGCGCACTGCAATTACAATGCTTCAGTAACTCAGGTTGTGACAGACTGACGTATCAGGAAAATCGTGATGAAACAAACTCAGTGTCGAAGAATGTTCATCTCCGGATTCTTCCGAATTCCGGTCGCCTTGATCTGCGTGTTCGGTCTGTCGGCGGGCGGATACTGCCAGACGCCGACAGAACTGCACGACATCCTCACGCCCCTGATTGCGGCTCATGAGGGCGAGGTGGCGGTGCAGGTCCGGCATCTGGAAACCGGCGCTTCGTTTAAACATCAGGCCGACAAGGTGATGCCCACGGCCAGCCTGATCAAACTTCCCGTCATGATCGAAGCATACCGACAGATCAGTGCCGGCATGCTGAGCCCTGATCAGCTGATTCAGCTGACTGAGGAGGACAAAGTGCCGGGTTCCGGAATTCTGACCAGGCACTTCGGAGCCGGTTCGCAGCTGACCCTGCAGGATGCGATCCGACTGATGATGGCGTACTCGGACAACACCGCCACGAATCTGGTGATCGATCAGATCGGCCTGCCGGCGACCTCAGAGACAATGAGCCGCATGGGTTTTCCGGAAACGAAACTGCATGCCAGAGTATACCGCGGCAGCGAATCAATCTTTCCGGAACGAAGTCGCCAGTACGGTCTGGGCAGCACCAGAGCCGCCGACATCGTCATGCTGCTGCAACAGCTGCATCATCAGCAGCTGGCGACGCCTGAATACTGTGAGGCGATGCTGGAACACCTGAAGAGCTGTGAGAGTCGCTCAAAGCTGCCGCGGTATCTTCCAAAAAAAGTAGTCGTGGCGCACAAGACCGGTTCCGTGTCGCGATCACGCTGCGATGCCGGCATCATCTATTCAGCAAACGGCCCGATCGCTGTCTGTGTCCTGACCAGCGAGAATGCCGACCGGCGATGGGCCGACGACAATGCGGCGGACGTCCTGATTGGACGGATTGCCAGAGCTGTTTACGATCATTTCAACCCGGCCGCTGACGAGGACTCGACCGTCCCGACAGTGCTGAAGTCCGGGGCCTTTGGTCGGCTGGTGGAATCGCTGCAGCGAACGCTGAATGCCAGACTTGACCCGTCGCCCGAACTTTCGGTTGACGGTGACTTCGGTTCGGTCACCGAATCGGCGGTCGTTCGTTTTCAAACCACCCGAAAGATTGAAGCCACAGGCGTGGTCGACGAACAGACCTGGCAGGCGCTCAGCCCGCTGGTGACCGCTCCGGTGCCGGTGCCCGATCCAGAGGTTGTGAACAGTGAAGAACTGCCGCTGGCGGACGCCGATGACGTCACGGGGCCACCGTTTGTCAGCTGCAAAGCATGGGCCGTCGCCGATGCCGCCACCGGCACGGTGCTGGACGGTGCCAATGCCGAACGGCCGCTGGACATCGCGAGTACCACCAAGGTGATGACAGCTTATCTGGTTCTGAAACTGGCGGAATCAGAGCCGGCCGTGCTGGACGAAACGGTTACGTTTTCCCGAGCGGCTGATCGCACACGCGGTTCCACCGCCGGCATTCAGGAAGGCGAATCGTTGCCCGTTCGGGAACTGTTGTATGGCCTGCTGCTGCCATCCGGCAACGACGCCGCCGTGGCGCTGGCTGAACATTTCGGGCCGCGTCTGACGCCGCTGGCCGCTACGGCCACAGGTGCGTCCACGGAGTCGCCCACGGAGTCGCCCACGGATGGGTCGACGGATGCGTCGGCGGATGGGGCGGCGGATGGGGCGGCGGATGAAGCACTCGATCCGCTGTCGCAGTTTGTCGCGGCGATGAACGCAGCGGCCCACGAACTGGGCATGGAAAACACCAGTTTCCGCAACCCGCACGGCCTGACTCAGGATGGTCATCAGTCCACGGCCGCCGATCTTGTCCGACTTGCTTACCGAGCTCTGCAGCTGCCCACGTTCCGTCACTACATCTCGACACGGCAGCGTGGATGTACGGTCATCGGAGCGGCCGGATATACCAGAAATGTTCGGTGGAAAAATACGAATCGCCTGCTGAACATCGACGGCTACAGCGGCGTAAAGACCGGCACCACGAACAGGGCGGGCGCCTGCCTGATTTCGCTCAGCACACGACAGGACAGAGAACTGCTGCTGGTAGTACTGGGTTCAGCTTCGTCCACCGGTCGCTACGTCGATTCGCGAAACCTGTTTCGCTGGGCATGGCAGCAGAGTCCACCGCCGTCCGAGACCGGCGAATCCAGCGAATCCAGCGACAAAAAGGCCTCACAGTAAGGTATGGGGCGGGCAGCGTGTTACCGGCATCGCCCCGGATGCATCAGGCTGTCGATTTAGTGAGGGTCGTTTTGCCGTCCGGGTAAGAACGCTGTGGAAAACGCTCTTTCGGGGAGAGGTTGTGGGGCTGTTCCACTAACTCGCAAGCAGGATGCTTACGCCACGGGAGCCCCATAGCTGCCATCGGTCGCCGGTTCGGAACACGCCTTAGCCGGGGCTTCCAGCCTTGCCGTTACCCACAAATTCGGGGGGTCAACACCGGTCGTTATCAGAGCACTCAAGAGTGAGCCGAGTGCCGTCAGGCACCGGGCCGTTCACCGGGTGGCTTCCCGGTGTGACGTTGAAATGCGTGGAATCGTCGCACCGGGGCCCGGCCGCTTACGCGTCGCGGCTCACAAGG
>JAVKCM010000124.1:0-35789 GCA_040222735.1 Fuerstiella sp.
GACAACGCCTGCGAACACGGCCCGAAGGCCGGCTGGCTGGCTCCGGTGCAGCTGGAGCCGAAGCGCCAGCAGGTGCGGAAGAAGTCAACGTCGCGTCGGGCGAGCAACAAAGGATTTCTGTCGATGACGGTGGCGGAATACCTGCAGCTGCTGGACTGGACGGGCCGCCAGCTGCGGCGAGACGGGAATTCCGGCAGCATCCCGGCTGACCTGAAGCCGCTGTTCGACCGCGTGGGCATCGCCCCTGAGATCTGGGTGGACTGCGTGCGTCGCTTCGGCAAGTGGCATGCATCGGGACTGGGCCGGCCGGAGTCGTTGAAGCGTCAGGCCGAACGCACCGGCTGCAACAGGTCGCTCAACACCAGCCTGAGCCGCCAGGTATTTGCGTAGACGCAAAGCGGTGAATCGTCACGGCCCGGGTTCGAGACGAAGGCAGAGGGCGCTGAGCGCCGGGCGCTGCGCAGAGCGTGTCAGCCCGCCCGCCGACACACGATGCGCGTGATGGCGACCGGCTCATGGTGTGCCGGCGCGAAGGCTGCTAAGCGGCGATGACAGGGTATCTGCAAGGTGCGTTTTGGTACTCAGGGTGTTCTCCGGCCGTTCGTTTCGCTTGTCTACGTTGGCTGCACCAGGGGGTTGATCTGTTTGGGCGTGGCTTTGACACGCTGCTCTGACCGGTGTCGATAAATGGGTGGCACTGGTAGCGCAGCACTGGTAGCGTAGCGCACTGGTAGCGCGATCCAGATTCGGCGTCCTGATATCGGGCGACCCGAAGCACCCGAGGTCCTGATAGCCCTGATCATCGGTGAAGATCAGAACGAAGTTCGGGCGACTCTCGGCGTGAACAGGCAACGCCACCAGACAGGTGAGAAACAGGACGACACCGGACGCATGAATGCTCATCATGTTCTCCGAAATGAAATAAGGATCAAACGGAAAATTCCTGTCGTGTCGAAACGTGGCATAAGCATCCAGCCTGCGTTTTTCTGCATCGCAGGCCGGAAGCTTACGCCACTTGTTTTCCGCCTGGTCCTAAGGGAAACCAACGATGGCAGCTGCGCTGCTCGCTTTAGCAGAGCCCGCTACCTGTTGCGTTCAGCTATTTGTATTTCACGTCGGTCAGGTCCGCCCAGGCTTCCCATGCGGCGGCAAGCTCCCGCGCCTTTTCCGGGTGGGTCTGCGTCAGATCATGCATCTCTGTGCGATCCGCGACCATGTCATAGAGTTCCCACTTCCGCACTTTCGCATCCCATGCCAGTTTCCAGTTTCCATCACGCACGGCTCGACTGCCGGCGAAGGCCCAGAACAGCGGTTTGCTGCGGGCCACGGGGCGGTCGGGCGTTTTCAGAACATGAAGCAGACTGATGCCTTCCACCGGCCGGATCGGTTGTCCGTTGTGCGAGGCCGGATAGGTGGCTCCGGCCGTCTCCAGAAAAGTCGGCAGCAGGTCAACGATATGTCCGACCTGATCGGTGAACGTTGCGGGTGGAATCACGCCGGGCCAGTGTGCGATCAGCGGTGTGGCGATGCCGCCTTCATGCATTCGCGACTTGTAGCGACGGAAGGGAGCATTCTGAGCGAACGCCCAGCTCGGCCCGACATGTGAATAGAATTCCTTCGGACCGGGCACGTGCTCAGTATTGTTTTCGCCGCCGGGCGATTCGGCGCAGCTGCCGTTGTCGGACAGAAACAGCACCAGCGTGTTGTCCCCGGCCCCGGACTGCTGCAGGGCGGTCAGGATGCGGCCGATTCCCTGATCAACACTGTCAATCATGGCCGCATAAACCTCCATCCGCAGGTTCTGCCAATCCTTGTTCTTTGCCTTAACCCACGGTTGTGCCTCCGGGTCTCGGGGCGGCAGGTCCCATGCCGGATCGACCAGCCCGAGTTCAACGGTGCGGGCGTGGCGACGCTTCTGCAGTTCGTCCCAGCCCATGCTGAAGCGGCCTTTGTACTTCGCGATGTCTTCCGGCTTTGCATGGATCGGATAGTGCGGGGCGGTGAACGGCACGTAGACAAAGAACGGATCATCCGATTCGGCAAACGAGCGAATCATCTGTGCCGTGCGGTCAGCAAAGGCGTCGGTGGTGTAGAAATCGTCGGGGAACTCAGTGATGCGACGATCGTCCTCACCGAAAAACCGGACTCGACCGCCCTTGAACTTCGGGTCTGCCTGTGACGGATCGAAAAAATTGCAGCAGCCGTCCCACAGTCCGTACGACTTATCGAAGCCTCGATCGACGGGCCGATGCGGCGCGCGACTGCCGTTGTGCCATTTGCCGCTGATGCCGGTCTGGTAGCCCGCCAGACGCAGGCCTTCTCCGAGCGTGATCATGCGATCATCGAGCAGCGTGATGCCTCGTCCCCCCTGGCGCGGATACAGACCAGTGAGCAGCGAGGCGCGGGTGGTGGTGCATTTGGCGTTGTTGTAGAACTGGCGAAAGCGCAACCCCTCGGCCGCAAGACGGTCAAGATTCGGCGTCTGAATAATCTCAGCGCCGTATGGTCCGATGTCCGACCAGCCCATATCATCTACCATGATCAGCACGATGTTGGGGCGGTCCGCGGGAATGCTGTCGGCGGCCCGACCGTGGACGGACAGCAACAGCACAAGCGTGGCCAGCAGTGATGAATATTTCATGCTCCGACGATACCCGGACGGCGGCGCCGGAGCAACCGGCCGAAACAGTAATGGGGCTCAATAGCAGGTCTGCGGGACCGCATTGTTGCGTTCAGAGTCGTTCCCGCGTAGCCTGCGGGTCTCACCTGTCCAATCCTGCCCGAGTGGAATCTGACCAATGGCTCTTCACGCCCGTTCGCTGCCTCGTTACCTCTGCGGCATGGCCGCCTGTCTGCTGGGCGTCTGCCCGTTTCTGGTCGCCGAAGACTGGCCTCAGTTCCGAGGTCCGAACGCGACCGGCGTGGCGGCAGAAAGCACCAGTCCCCCGGTTGAGTTTTCGGCCGAGCACAACATTAAATGGTCACGGGACCTGGGCAAGGGAGTCGCCTGTCCGATTATTGCTGCCGGGCGCTGTTTCGTCACCACGATGACGGAAGAAGGTAAGTTTGCGGTGCTGGCCCTGGACTCGGCCACTGGTGATCAGTTGTGGAAGAGCGAATTTGAAACGGGCGAACTGCCCGAGATCATGCCACCAAATGAGCATGCTTCATCGACACCGGCATCCGACGGCAAACGTGTCTTCGTACATTTCAGCACCATTGGGATGCTGGCCCTGGACGCCGCCACAGGCAACGAACTGTGGCGGTACAAGCTGCCGATTCCCTTTTACCTGATGGGCTGGGGTGCCGCCAATTCTCCCATCATTCATGGTGACACGGTCATCTTCAATCTGGACGATGACCTGTCGTCCTATCTGATTGCATTCGACGCCGTGTCCGGCAGCGTACGGTGGCAGACCGAACGCCCGGAAATGCTGGGTGGTTATGCCGTCCCGGTCCTGTGCACTGCCGACGGTCGTACCGACGTGGTCGTGGCCGGCAGCGGCAAGCTGAAAGGCTACGACCCGGAATCCGGCAAAGAACTCTGGACCTGCAACTCGCTGCTCAGAACCATCATGACCACACCGGTTGTTCAGGACGACCGGATGTACATCACGGTGCAGAGTTACGGTGATACCGACCGAGTCCTGAAGTACGCTCTGCTGCAGTGGCGCGACACGAATCAGGACGAAAAGCTGTCCAAGGATGAGCTGGAACCGGCGTTTCACGAAAAATTTGACAGGGGTGACCACAACAAGGACGGCTTTCTGGTAGACGACGAAATCGACGATGCCTTTCAGGCCGAAACCAATCGCGTCGGAGGCGGCAATATCATTCAGGCAATCCGGGGCGGAGGATCGGGTGACGTCACAGACACGCACATGATCTACAACCTTGATCATCAGACACCTTCCAACATTGCGTCGCCGCTGGCTTATGACGGACGGCTGCTGATGGTCAAGAAGGGCGGTATCTCGGCCGCCTTCAATCTGAAGGATGGCAGCACGGTCTGGACCAAAAAGCGAATCGGCAACTTCGGCAATTATTATGCCTCGCCGATTGCCGCCGGCGAATTCATTTACGTCCCCGGCGAAAACGGCAGAATCGTGGTTCTGAAAAGTGGACCGGAACTGGAAGTGCTGTCCAAAAACGATGTCGGTGACAGCCTGATTGCAACGCCGGCCATTGCCGACAATCGGCTGTATGTACGCACGCTTCACAAAATCTTCTGCTTCTCGGAGGAGAAGTAATGACTCAGTTTCAAACGGCTGTTCTGTCCTGCTGTGTCTTCGTCGGCACCAGTCTTTCCGCTTCCGCCGCTGACTCAGTGTCGATCGTGCAGGCGACCGATGCTCCGCCGCTGGAAAAACATGCGGCACAGGAGCTGAAGGGACAGCTTGAACGACTGTTCAGCGACATCACAGTGACGGTCTCGGACGAGACGTCACCGAATACTGACGCGACAGTGTTGATCGGCAGTCCGGCGACCAACCCGCAGCTTGCCGGGGCGTTCCCGGACTGGCCGAAGGTTTCGGATCAGGGAATCGTGATTCAGTCGCGACCCGACCGGAAACTGCATGCGGTCGGCGGCGGCAGCCCGGCTGCGACTCTGTGGGCAGCGTACGAACTGGGATACCGACTCGGTATTCGCTACCTGCCGCAGGGAGATGTGTACCCGGCTTCGAGGGATACTCTGAAGCTGGAATCCCACAACGTGGTTCTGGAACCCGGGCTGCGCTCGCGCACATGGCAGACGAAATACGACCTGGCCATCGGCCCGGCATCATGGTCAGCAGCAGAACATAAGACACTGCTGCGACAGCTGGCTAAAATGAAATTCAACCGACTGATGCTGTCGGTCACTGCATCACAGCCGTTCGTGCAGTACGAATCTGGTGGTGTCAGGAAATCAACGGCGGCACTCTGGGGTGATGAAAAGTTCCCACTGGATGGCGAAACCGTCGGCAAGAAAGCGTTTGGCACCGAAAAGCTGTTCGAAAACCCCGACTTTGCCGGACTCACCACGTCGGAACAGCGGTTCGAAGCAGGTCGGAAACATCTGCAGATCGTCATTGATGCCGCTCAGGAACTGGGGATGACCGTCGGAATCAGAATCGCCCCGTGTGAGTTTCCGCCGGAATTCCAGCCGGAGCTGAAAAATTCAACAGACTCCCGTCCCCGCAACGCAGTGCCGGCCGGCGAACAGAATGTCGAGGCTGAATCGCTGCACCATCTGGCGGCGGCAAAAATCCTTGCGTACCTGAAGACGTATCCGACACTCGACACGCTGTATGTGTCGGTGCCCGAGATTTCCGGCCAGAGTCGATATGCCGAAGAAGCTCGCGAGCATCTGAAACAGCACGGGCTGACCATCACGCACCTCGTCAGAGCGGCTGACTCAACCACAGAGGCTGCACAACAGGCAGTCAGGCAGAATCTGAACGGCCTGGCGTTCCTGCGATCGCTGTTCAACGACCCGCAGCTGCTGACGCGTCCCGATGGCAGCAAGATCGAACTGGTGATCGACGGCCTCCACCCGGCGCTGTTTTCGGTGCTGGATAAGCTGATTCCACCAGACGCGGGAACATTGAATTCTGCAGCTCCGACCGCCCGCCGGTCTGCCCTGAACACATCCGGGATCACTCAGGTCCCGGCCACCACAGTCTCCAGTCAGCTGATCATGACGCTGGGCAATGACAATGCCGGCATTCTTCCTCAGTCAGCTTTGCAGCATCTGGGGCAGCTGACTGACACGATCCGGAATGAGGGGTGGAGCGGATTCTGCACCCAGTTGCGGGTCCCGGGTGAACTCGATCCCGCCGTCTACTTTCTGTCACAGGCTGCATGGCATCGGGATCTGACACCGGAGCAGGCGGTGCGCGAATTGTGGACGACGACAACCGGCAATGAATCGGCCGCCGACCGACTGTGGAAGGCGTGGCAACATCTGGAAACGGCCACTGATCTGATCGACGAACACGGCCACGAATTTGCGTTCGCTCGGCCGGGTATGCTGATGGACCAATTCCGTCAGGATCCGCTGCCTGAGTGGTGGCAGAAGGCAGCTGACGAGTACACAGCCTATATGGTTGAGCTGTATCGGTCTCACGGAGCCATCGACGGCAACGCGAAACCGATTCTGTTCTACTACGCAAAACGCAGTGAGTTCGCTTTGGAATTCATGAACGCGGTCAAAGCGGTCCGCGAAGCCGCACTGGCAAAACAGGACGCGGATACCGACGCGGTCATGGAACAGATGGAAACGGCTCTGGAACAGACGTACAACTGCATCAACACGCTGTCAGATGTCGCTCGCGACCAGAGTGATCGTGGCGTCATCGCCATACTGAATTCCTATGCCTGGCGACCCCTGCTGGCGAAAATGGAAGAGCTGGAGAATTAGCCCGCATTGCGCACGGTCGAAGCAAACGGGGACTGGCTCGACGCCGCAGGTTAAGCCAGACAAACGGTTCAGGCATGCGGCGTCGCGCCTGTCCCCGTCTGCCCGGCGATAACCTGTGTTGTGGAAACGGGATCTGTCACCGCTGAACTTTCGGACTGGCAGCGATCAGGCGAAGAGTAGCGTTTCAGGGGCCGCGATTCAGGGACCGCGATTGATTGCAGGACGCGGCGAACACCACTCTAATCCCGCCGGGAAATTCAGTCAGCATTTCGGCGATGATTCGCGTTCAGCGGTGACCGAGTGCTACTGACCCCAGTCTTCCGGCAGATGCAGCGACCAGACGTCGTTGCTGAGTGGTCTGGCGTGTCCCCCAGCCACCCAGATCCGGTCCCGGAAGACGAAGGCCGAATGTTCGTGACGTTCCTTCCAGATCACATCACTCTTCAGCTGCTGCCAGTCGCGGCCGTTCTTTGAATGCCAGACATCACCGTGGTTGACAGACGGATTATTGGACCATCCGCCCAGCACCCACATCTGGTCCCGGTACACGACCGAAGAAAACCACAGACGCCCCGGCCAGGGAGCCGCATCGGTTTCCTGGCGCCATTCGATACCGTCGGCAGAACTCCAGACATCGTTGAACGCCTTGTATTCGGGCACGTAATTGCCCCCGCCGAACACGTACAGGCGATCATTCAGCACAGCCGCCTGATGGTAGGCTCGAGGATCCCATTCCGCGCTTGCGGTCGCCTGTTCCCAGTGTATTCCGTCAGCCGATGACCAGACGTCGTTCTTCAGGCTCGATTCATCACCGAAGTAGTAGTTTTCTGAGCCACCGAGCACCCACATGCGGCCTCGGAATTCCACAATCGCCGCTGCCAGGCGAGGCGACCAGCCAGCTGCCTCAGTTTCCTGCTTCCACGTCTTTCCGTCAGCGCTTGACCACACCATGTTGCTGGCCGAATGCCCGGGCAGCCGTCCGTTGTACCAGCCGCCCATGAACCACATGCGGTCCCGGAACGCCAGCGACATGGACAGATCGCTGTGCAGCCAGGGCCCATCATCGGTGACCTGTTTCCATGTGTGTCCGTCGGCAGAACTCCACACGTCCCGCGGCGGCGCGGCGTACGAACTGTGCCAGCCACCAAAGATCCATAGCTGATCCCGAAAGACGACTTCGCCCTGAGAATCACGCGCCTGCCAGCCGGCGTTGTCAGTCACCAGTTTCCAGTTATAGGGTTCGTCACCCGCGGCCGTCAGTGAGAGCGTCAGGGCGCAGAAGAATAAATTCCATCGCTTCATTTTTGATTCCGATACCAAAAGACGGTGCAATTACATTGTGGCTGACAGGAACGGGCGGCGGCAACAAACTGCTGCCAATGACCAGAACGACAGGCCGGCCCGTCCGCCAATCATGGTGCAGAATTCGACTGTAGATAGCGAAACAGATCCCGCAACTGCTGCGGACTGAACTGCCGATACAGATTGTCCGGCATCAGTGACACGGCAGATTCATGGATCTCTGCGATCTCAGACCTGGCAATTACCGCCGGCTGAGGTTTTTTACCATCCAACAGGGTTACCGCCGAGTCATCACGCTCAATCGGCAGACCGGTCAGCACGCGACCGTCTGTCGTGTGCACGATCACGCTGACATATTCTTTCCGAATCACGCTGTTCGGGTCTACCAGACTGATCAGCAGAAACTGGCTGTCCTGCCGGTTGGCCGTGGTCAGGTCCGGCCCCAGCTTCGTGCCTTCCCCGAACAGCCGATGACACGTGCCGCAATGTTTTGTGAACAGGGACTTTCCGGCCGCAGCATCGCCGGAACCCGCCCGCAGGTCGTTGTTCAGCCGGCGGACCTCAGCCAGCTTCTCACCCGGCGTCGCCGGACGCAGTCGTCCCCAGTGTCTGGCCACCAGCTGATTCAGCTGTTCGTCATTGTACAGAGCGACCTGCCGAACCTGTTCCAGAGGAATCTCTTCCGGGCTGATGTCACCACGTTCAACAGCGGCCAGCAGAAGCCGGGCGGATGACGGCCGAGCCAGCAGAATTTCGCGGATCTGTGGATGCAGTGCCGCACGGACCGAGTCGGTCAGCAGTTCAATCAGTCCTGTGGCGACGTCAGGATCATCGAAGCGAGCGGCAATTCTTAAGGCGGCCTGCTGCACAATCCCGGGCTGATCTGACTGCACAAGCTGCAGTGCTGGTGCCACCAGCGATGCAGTCTGTGTCCGCGCCAGAATATCCAGCAGCCGGGCGCGTTGTCCCGGTTCCTCAGATTGATCGAACGCTCGACGGCTGGCCATGTCGAACGCCCTCGGATAGTTAATCCTGACCGCCAGATCCGTCAGCACCGGGTCGGTCGGATCTGAGTCCCAGGCCTGCCGCACCATCCGGCTGAATTCGTGAGGCTGAGCCATCATCGCAGGGTCAGACGTCGCAACCGCGTGCGACAGTTCGTTCCAGCCCTGCAGGACTGCCGACCACAGGACCGATCGAGCCTGATCGTCCGGAGCGGCCTGCAGCAGCGTCGCCACCGACGTCAGACCGTCGTTCGTCCCTTCGGCAGCATAGCGGCGAACCAGACGAGGCAGCAGGAAGTCACGTCCGAGCTGTGATTGCCACAACGTCGGCCGGACAAAACGACGCAACACTTCCTCTCGCCCGCTGACGCTGTGCCGTTCCGTGGCCCACCACCACAGCAACGGCAGATACAGGTCGTCGTTGTCGATATCCCGATTGATGTTGGCATTGATGACGGGCACCGCCTGATCGGCCGGCAGCCGTTGCGCCATGCAGGCCAGTTGCTGCCGGACGTGCACGTCCGGTTCCTGCTCGGCCAGGTCATCCAGCCGATGAGCCATGTCGTCCGAAACCCGACCGCCATCTCCCAGCAGTCGCACGGTCCATAAACGCACGGCGGGATGCGGACTTTCCAGCGTCTGACCAGCGATTGATTCGTCGAAACCACCAATCACGGACAATGACCAGAGCGATTCGAGCGCGCGGCCTTCTTCAGTGGCGGTGGTGGCCTGTTGAGCAAGCTGTTGTCGGACCGCGGCAGCGTCGAACAGCGGCGGCGATTCCTGACGGCTGCGACGAGCCAGTTCCATCCGGGCCCGGCGGACATACCATTGGCTCGGATGGCTATGCAGACTGATCAGTTCTGAAGTCGAGCGGCTGGCGAAATCCAGGGGGGCGGCCGCTTCCGTGCCCGTCGCCGCGATGCGATAGATCCGACCGTTGGATCGGTCCCAGTCGGCATCCGGATCCGGGTGAGCCGTCCGCGCATCGTGCCAGTCTGACACGTAGACGGCGCCGTCCGGTCCCGTGGTGACGTCAGTCGGCGCGAACCACGGATCATCTGACTGCAGCAGTTCACCGCCATGGACTGTTCGCACGGTTGATCCCTGCGATTCGATTCTGTGCCAGTACACGCCGTGGCCCAGCAGGTCACCGGCGATGCAGGTACCGCGGAATTCATCGGGAAACGAATCTTCCTGATAGATGATGCCGCCCACCGTGACATGCCCCCCGCGAAAATTCTGATGCGGTGCATGCTGAAAATAGCCGTAGGCATGCGGGTTCTGCAGTTCTCCATGCTTGGCAAAGGACTTCACGAAATACCCGCCCTGCACACCGTGCAGCAGCACGTAGCCGCCGTAATTGGTGCTGTAGAACAGATTGCCCGTGCGATCAAAGTCCAGTCCCCAGGAATTGCCGCCGCCTTCACAGAACAGTTCAAACCGCCGTGTCACCGGGTGATAGCGCCAGACGCCCTGTTGAAACGTCACTCCGCGGATCTGCGCGGTGACCGTGCTTCCCTGGCATCCGTAGAGCCATCCATCCGGTCCCCACGTCAGCGAGTTGGCGACGCTGTGAGCGTCTTCCATGCCAAAGCCGGTCAGCAGCACTTCCGGGTCGCTGTCCGGCACGTCGTCGCGATCCCGGTCGGGATAGAACAGCAGATACGGAACATTCAGAACGAACACGCCACCGTGCCCGAAGGCCATGCCTGTCGCCAGGTTCAACCCCGTGACGAAGTCCCGACCATGATCCATCCGCCCGTCACCATCGGCATCTTCCAGAATGGTGATCCGGTCGGCTCCACGCGGGCCGTGGGGCGGCGGCTTCGGCACGCGATCGTATTTCGTACGAGAATACCGGTCGACGTCAATTCGTTTCAGGCCTTCCGGGTTCGGGTATTGCAGATACTGAATCACCCAGAGTCGACCGCGATCATCAAATTCGATCGCCACCGGCTGCCGCACGAGCGGCTCGGCAGCCACCACCGAAACTTCGAACCCGGCGGCAGATTTCATGCGGCTCACCGATTCTTCCGGCGACAGCCCCTGAGCACAGCACGGAACGATCGTTGTGACACGTCCGGCCAGCAGCAAAACAGCCGTCAGCAGCAGGCGAGCGACAACGGGGTGAAGTTCTGGAATCATCATCGCGGCAATTTCCGGGGCGGTGCATGTTCTTCCTGCGCGGCAGCGCCTGCTGACACCAACAGCCGGCTGGTCGTCGAGCGGCCCGGATCCTGTCGGGTGGCCACCGCACGTATTCTGCACAACACACGCACGAACGTCGACCGGCGGCCGTTACCTGAACCACCCGGTCGCGGCTCAGCCCCTGTTTTTCAATACGGCGACCGGTTACAAACCACGGGCGCACCGATCCGCCTCCGCCGCAAATCGTCAGCCGGAACGACGCTGGTCGAACAGGACAACCCGTTCAGGAAGGATTATGAGTATCTACCGAAAACTGGGTGTGGAACCCATCATCAACGCGTGTGGCACCGTCACGCGTCTGGGCGGAGCCTTGATGCCGCCGGAGGTGCTGCAGGCGTTTGCCGACGCGGCCTCGGAAACAGTGTCGCTGGAACAGCTGCAGGCCGCGGCCTCACGTCGCATCGCTGAGGTGACGGACACCGGAGCCGGTCTGGTCACGTCCGGAGCCGCCGGAGCTCTTACGCTGGGAGCGGCCGCCATCCTGACCGGCCACCATCTCGCGCGCATGGAACAGCTGCCCTGCTGCGATGGGTTTCCCGACGAATTCATTATCGCGCGGGAACAGCGGAGCGGCTACGATCATGCCGTCCGGGCCGCCGGCGCGAAGCTTGTTGAAGTCGGATTCAACGAAATCGTGTCCAACGCCGGCGTGCGACGCACAGAGCTGTGGGAATACGAAGCCGCCATGACGCCGCAGACCGCCGGAATCATCTACGTGCATGCCGACGATTCTGAACCGAACCTGCCAGACCTGGTCACGCTGGCTCGGCAGCACGGTCTTCCGGTTCTGGTCGATGCTGCCGGCGAACTTCCGCCGCGTTCCAACCTGAAGAATATTCCCGCCACCGGCGCCGATCTGGTCTGCTTCAGCGGCGGCAAGGCGATCCGTGGCCCCCAGTCCACCGGCATCCTGTGCGGCCGCCGCGAACTGATTTCAGCAGCCGCTCTGCAGATGCTGGACATGGATGATCATCTGGAATTATGGGATCCCCCGCCGGAACTGATCGACCGATCCCGAATGACCGGAATTCCTCGACACGGCATCGGGCGGGCACTGAAAGTATCCAAAGAGGAGATCGCTGCACTGCTGACGGCGCTGGATTTGTTTGTTTCCGGAACTTATGACCAGCAGCTGGCAGGCTACCGAACGCTGCTGGAAGAAGTTGCCACGGCGCTGAACGGCGCCGACGTTGTCTGCCGCCTGAATGAACCGACCGCCCCCGAACGCTGGCCCACTCTGGATATTCTGGTGAACACGTCCGCTGCGGACCGGACCGCCATGGACATCTGCCGCGCCCTTCGATCCGGCAGCCCGCCCGTGTACGTGGGACACGCGAAACTGCACGCCGGTGTGCTGAACATCAATCCCGTCTGCCTGACGCCGGAAGCAGTCAGGCCCCTGATACAGCGTCTGCTGGAAGAGCTGACGTAACCAACCCAACTGGGTGTGACAAGCGAAGCGCCGGCACACCAACACCCGGCACAGCGCCAACAACGGGACAGCGGTGGTGTGCCGGCGCGAAGGCAACACGTGAGCGGCACGCTGTAGCTCTGAATCGTTCCTTGAACTGACGGGGTGGGAAAAGGGGTCGGGTTTCTTTTTCCAGCAACACACGACACCTCGTCCGGAAACCAAACCAGAAAAAGAAACCCGACCCCTTTTCCAGAGCGAACAAAAGCCACACGGCCGCTACGACGGCGGGGCATTCAGCGGGGGCTCGGGCGCGTGCGGGTAGTCCACCGGCGTGTACGCAATCTTCAGCTCCGGAGTCATCAGTTTCTGCTGCTGCTGCACGCGTGACGTGAGAGCTCGATCCAGTATGCCGCTTGTCAGCAGCGTTCGTTCCACCGGGTACGCGGCCCGTCCGGTGTGTATCATCTGTTCAATGCCCTTCAGAAGCCATGCAAAATGCGGATGGCGAGGCTGCGTTCTTTCGTCAAACTTCGTTGCCAGAACGTCACTCTGGCCTTTCAGCTTCAGCGCAACCGAGGTCCCGTGCGCGTACTGCGGCAGCATAAAGATCGCTCCCATCAGTCCGTCCGTGTACTGAAACAGAAACAGCGTGGAATCGGCGGCCTGGCGGACATCGCCGTCCTGATGCGGAACCTGAGCCAGCGCCGCGTCGAACACGTCTTTCTGAAGTACTCCCTGATCCAGCACCTTCCACACCGCGCCTCCCTGCAGACACTGCACCCAGCGGACGCCGGTTTCAGCGCCGCGGCGCCGTTCAACATGGCACTGAAAAAATTCAAGGGCATGAATGCCGTAGATGTCCAGTCCCGAGTACCCGATACCCACCGCCGCTTCGATCTCGCAGCCCATGGGCACAGAAATCTCCGGGTCGCGATAACCGACCGCCATCGACGATCCGGCCATGAACGGCACGTTCAGCTGCTGCGCCCGATCGTACATCCAGCGGGCATCCGACCAGACGGGCCCCAGATGCTTGTCATTGAACACCGGCACGACGCGGCCGTATTTTCTGAAGGTATCAGTGATCCCTTCAAAGAATCGCCGCCGCGGATGCAGCACCTGCCCTTTGCTGTTGGTCGGGTACGAGCCGTGTTCGCCGATACTGATCACGCCGTCCACCGGAATACGATCGCCCCCGACGGTAACTGCACCTTCGATCGTGTCGAAAATCGGTACGCCGTATTTTTCTGACATGGGACGCGCCATGTCTCGGTCCGTGAACTGGTCGACGTACATCGACGCCAGCCGCAGCGCCGGTCCGGGCCCTCCGTTCTGTTCCCAGCCTTCCAGAATTTTTCCGATCAACACATCCGCATGCAGGCCGTATTCGTAGGCGGTCAGGACGGCCGCCACTGATCTGGACGGGACGTCCGTCGCATCAGCAGAGGGCTGAGCGGCGTTCAGCAGTCTGTGCCATGACGGTCCGCTGACCGCTGTGGCCGCAGCCGCTGAGGCCAGCCAGTTTCGACGAGTTGTATTTCCAGTGGTCGACGTCATCCTGATCCCTTATTGCAACGAACACAGATACTGAAGCAGGTCAGCCACCTGCTGAGCCGTCATGTCCCGCACCAGCAGATCCGGCATCAGAGACTGACGCTGCGGTACCAGCTGCTCGATGTCCTGCCCGGCAACACGGTGCACCTGATCCTGCGCATCTTTCAGAACCACTTCGTCGTCTGTCTTTTTCACCAGCAGACCCGTGGCGATCCGACCGCTGGACGTTTCGACAAGGTAGGTCACATATTTCGGGTCGATGCGTTTTGATGGTTCCAGAATACTTTCAAGCAGCTGTTCCCGCGTCAGTCTCCGGCCGATCGTGGTCAGTTCGGGGCCCAGCTCTTTGCCCTCTTTTTCAATGCGGTGACAGTTCCTGCAGGATACGCCGCTGGTGTGAAAGAAGACCTGTCGACCCCGGTCAGCGTCTCCCTGCAGTGTCAGTATCTGTTCCGGCTGCACCACGCTGCCCAGCCGTCGGACGCGTTCTTCCGCCGGCAGAAACCGTTCGAACAGGTCGCGAATACCAGCATCACTGTGCCGCGCCGCCCGTTGAATCACCTCGGCCACCACTGGCACCGGAAGTTCGCCGCTGTCAACCGCATGCAGCAGCTGAAGCGCGGCACTTGTCGACGACAGCAGCTGATTGACCGATTTCGGATCTTCCGGCAACGATGTGCCGGTGCGAAGTCGATCGAGTGTCGCGGCTGCTTCCTGCTGCATCGCGGCGGCGGAGGCGGCGACGCCGGCGTCAGCACTCGATTCTGACGGCATCTGCTGCAGCCAGTCGTGGATCAGCTGCAGTCCGGCGCGGTCGACTTCGGCTGATCCAAGGCGCGGCATGCGGCCGTTGCCAAGTTTTGCCATACGATACAGCAGCACTGACCGATACGGATCTGCCGGAGCAATCACGGCCGCAGCGTGAATACCAAAGGTGCCCTGTGACGGGCGGGCACCGATCATGTTTGTCTTTTCCAGCGGCAGGTCAAAATGCATGTGCGACAGAACAGCTCCGCCGGCGTGCAGCCGATGACAGTGACCGCAATTCGTATGCAGGTAAGCTCGGGCCCGGTCGTTGAGTGCCACTGAGGCATCGTCGGGATCGACCAGCGACGTGTGTTTTGTGGTATCGACCGGCGGTTCGATCAATCCGATGCGGGCAAACGTATCCAGCTGCGATGCCGCGCTGCCGGAATCGCCGTGCGGATTCATCAGCTGCGGCGCATTAAAGCCCAGCGGCGGTCCGGACCATTTGTTGTGACAGCGCTGACATTCAGCCCGGCCGGAAAATCGCCAGTTCTGGTGTCGCAGGCCGCCGGGTGCCGTATCGTCAGCGACCCGAAACGTGCGTTCGGCCCCATCGGCGTCGACCAGCACCGCGTCTGTCTGATCGTCGTTCCACTGATAGGTGTACGGCATCCATTCAGCACCGTCGAAATGCAGAATCTGTGTTTCGACCCGGCGCCGTGTCGTGGGATCACCGTGGTGCATTTCCAGCGACAGGGTCTTGACCAGAACCGAGTTCTCCGGGAACTTCCACGGCGTACCCTCGGCCCTGATCGTCGACACACCCGGTACGGCAACATGACGTTCTGCCACGGCGTGATCTGCCCACGGTTCGGCGTTGATGGAATACGCAATGACGCCCGGAGCTGGTGACAGGTCCACGGTGGACGTGAACAGCCCGCTGTCGCTCAGCCTGCGAGGAAAGGTGCTGGATTTCTGCTGCTGCGGGTTTGGTACGAGCCGATGAATGGTGCCGGCCGTGTGATCCAGCAGCAACAGCTCGCCGTCATAATCTTCGCCGAAGCCGACGATCCGATGAGTGGTATCGGCCAGCTCGATATGGTCAACCACGTTTCCGTTCTGATACCGGAAGCCCCACAGTTTGCCCGTGTCGTAGTCGCCGTAAACATGAGTCCCGTGAAGTTCCTTCAACTGTGAACCGTAGTACGTCAGACCTTCGGTAATCGATGACGATTCAGAATGCCGATGGTCAATGGTCGGCAGCAGCAGCGGAGTCGGGCCGCGCGGCCATTCGGGATGTGTCGACGCGGCACCTTCCATCACCGCCCAGCCGTAGTTGCCGCCGCGTTCAATGCGATACAACATCTCCCACAGTTCCCAGCCGACATCGCCGACCCACAGATCGCCGGTCTGACGATCGAAGCTCATCCGCCACGGATTCCGCAGCCCATAAGCCCAGATCTCGCCCCGGGCATCCGGCATGCCCACAAACGGATTGTCGGCAGGAATGCCGTAGTTTCGGCCGCTGTCGGGGTGATCCACATCGATCCGCAGAATCGACGACAGCAGATCACTGATATCCTGACCCGTGCGATGTATATCCGGCGGGTTCGCGGGCCCGGCGTCGCCGGTGGAAATGTACAGATACCCGTCCGGGCCGAATTTCAGACAGCAGCCGTTGTGGCCGCCCGACAGCCACGTGATGAGCGTTGTTTCGCTGGCCGCATCAATGGTGGGCGGGTCGGTGTCCGACATCTGAAACCGAGCCACATGCGTTCCGTCTTCCACACCAGCCGCCTTGATGTAGCACACGTAACAGTAACGGTTCTCAGCAAAATCCGGATGAAAGGTCAGAGCGTAAACCTGTCTGGCCTCGGGAACCTGTTTCGCAATGTCGATCACCAGATCTGCCTCGGTCACATCGGGCTGATTCGGAAACGACAGGATGCGACCCGCCTGTTCCACCACAAACAGCCGATCGCTGCCGGGAGCCGTGGTGATATCCAGACACTGCTTGAATTTCAGAGCCGGAAAGGCGCGTTCCGTCGTATAGGGGAGCGGTGGTTCCGGCGATCCCGCGATGGTTGACGTTGTCCACGCCGCACGCCTGTTGTGACCGTCCGCCGGCGGATCCGCCATGACGTTCCGGCCCGCACACAACACGGACAGAGAACAGAACAGCAATCCGGCGAGGAAGTGCGTCAGCGTGTACTGAGACAGTAATCGGGGATCATGTGCCCGAAAGATGCAGAAACGAGGTTGCCGCGTATTGGTCATGTGCTGATCCGCCATTCTGCTGTCAGATGGTTGCTGTCAACGGTTTACAGAGACTGCTGGTCGTCAGAGTGACCAGCCTTTGCGGTATTCACGGTGGACATATTCAGAAGCCTTCGCCGAATTGGAAGCCTGCATCCGTTCGGCATCCCAGTTGATTTTCTTACCGACCCGGAAGGCCAGATTCCCCAGCAGAATCGTTTCCGTCAGCGGCGCCGCGTAATCAAAGTCTGCCAGTGTGGTGCCATTGCCCCGGCACGCTTCGATCCATTCCTGGCGATGATTCCCGACAGCATCGGGAATGGTTGCGTCAGGAGGCGTAAAGTCGGCGAAACGATCCTCGGGCAATAGTACCCGTTTGTTGTAGTCCGCCGCCAGCATTCCGTCATCGCCCACAAACAACACGCCGGCCGACCAGTCGGGACCACCCAGCGCGGCCACGGGTTCCGGCGTGCCACGACCGTGATACCAGATGACTTCGACCTCGCTGAAGCCGTCGCGAGCGGGAAACTGCCAGTGACAGTCGAGCCAGAAAGGAGTGGAATCCGGATGCCGCTCAGGCCCTCGCGTTTCCACGGAGGTCGGGTACTTCAGCTTCAGCGCCCAGAAGATCAGGTCCATATAATGGCAGCCCATATTTCCCAGCGTTCCGTTGCCGAAGTCCCACCAGTAATGCCAGTCGTGCGGGTGATAACACGGGTGGAAGGGACGCATCGGAGCCGGACCGACCCACAGATCCCAGTTGAATCCCGCTGGAATCGGCGCGGCCGCCGCGGGACGATCGGTCAGCTGCCGATAGCGTCTGAATCCGCCTGGCTTGCCGAACCAGACGTGCACCGTCTTCACGTCACCGATGGCGCCGGACTGGATCAGTTCGACGCACCGACGATAATTGTCACCCGCATGGTTCTGAACACCCATCTGCGTGACCACGTTTTTTTCGCGAGCCACGCGCTGCATCTCACGAGCTTCGAAAATGGAATGAGTGAGCGGTTTTTCGCAGTACACGTGCTTTCCCATGTTCATCGCGCGGATCGCAATCGTGGCATGAGAATGATTCGGAGTTGTGACCACCACGGCATCAATCTGCTGGTCCATCCGGTCCAGCATCCGGCGAAAGTCGGCGAACCGCTGCGCGCGAGGAAACTGTTCGGCGTACCTGCCGGTTCGTCCATCGTCGACATCGCACAGCGCGACGATGTTCTGACTGCTGACGAAGCCCAGATTGCTGTTGCCCTGATTGCCGAGTCCCACGCAGACGATATTCAGTTTCTCAGCCGGCGACGTCGCGGCCTTCGAACGGGCGCCCGGGTTGAGCCACAATCCCGCACTCGCCAGCGCGGCGGCCTTTATCATGTCACGGCGATTGCCGGTATGTCCCATGTCAACGGACCTGACTGTTCCTGGGTGAATGTGTTGCGACAACTGTCCTGCGGTCACTGTGTTTCGGTCACTGTGTTTCGGGTACTGTGTTTCGGGTACTGTTGTTTCGGTCATCAGGTTGCTGGTGACCGGAAGCGACTGCCGGCAACGCCGCGGGCTCGCATGAACACCACACTTAGTCTAATCTGAATCTCAGACAATCCAATTCAACGGGCCGTTCTGACGACGGTCTTCCACTTTCAGCGCGCGGCCTCCACTCATGACTGACTCTGGAAACACGCGACGTCAATTTCTTGAAAACGCAGGCGCCCTGTCCTCGCTGGCGGCTGCGGGACTGATCAACATGACACAGCCTCACGTGCACGCAGCAGACACCGGCTCAAATCCTGCCTGCCTGGACTATCGTCGTTCGTTCGTCTGCGGCACGTCAGACCTGAACTCGCTTCGATTATGGATTGAAAGTCGAACCACGATCATCGATTCCGCCAGCGGAAACAGTGCTGTCTTCTATCAGTGCGCATCCTGCAAGAGCGAAAACACGTTCGGTGAATCAGACCTGTTTCTGCCGGACAATTATGATTTTCTGCCGATTCTCGGCGACGGTCACTGGCTGATCTTTCGCCGCCACGCCCGCCTGAATCCGGATCGCTATCGGGAAACCGTCCACGTCCCGAACGCCTGGGGCGAACCGCGACTGCTGATTCCCGAAGCGAGCGACGTCCGCATACTGGAAACGTGGGAACAGATCCGGGACGTGACCGCTCAGGGAAGTCCGCTGGTGTCGCAGACAGAACTGGTGAGTCCGGACACATCCCTGAAAGCCGTCATCGAATGCCCGGTCAAGACGATGAACATCAGTCTCGAAAAGCAGATGTATCAGGTCGACACCGGCCCCATCGCGTTTCCTGATCTGAGCCGGAAAACGGATCCGCTGATCAACTGCCTGCAGCTGGCCTTCGTGGCCTTCAATCAGCCGGACTTCGCGGATTTCGTGATCGAACAGCCAACACCGGTGATTGAGAACGAGGTTGAGGTCTGCCGGATCCATCACTACTCAAACCCGATCAGCCTGCCGGCAACAAACCGGATTCTGACTCACGGCTCATGACCGTGGTGCCGTTCCCCCAAAATCGTTCTGCCTTCCCGCCGCTTCGTCAGCATGATTCAGCAACCGTCTGGACCATATAGTCGGCCGCGATCACAACGCCCCTGCGGAGGCCGCTGAATCATCTCGCTGACGGCTTTCTGAATTTCAGGGTCGACCGATTCACGTCGAACGAGATCTGGACTTCTGCAGCAGATCATCCCGGCGACGACGGTAACGCTGCTCCGCCTTCCGATAATCATCCGCCTTCGAGAAACTGGAAATGCTGGAAAAAATTCCAAAGATCACAAACAGAACTCCAAACAGCGGAAAAATGACCTTCACAGCACTGAACGCGCCAATGTCAGGCGCCGCCGAGGACATTCCCAGCGCGATCGCTGTCCAGAACGCCCCGAAGATCGTAATCATGACACCACCAGCGATGGACCCGCCTTCCGTTGGAATATGACGAGAACCATCTCTGCCGGTCACCATGTATTTTTCTCGTTCAAATTCCCATTCGCGGTCCAGCGTGGCAACTTCTGTGTGACTGCTCAGGTCGTCGATCCGCTCGCTCAGCTGCTCGGTTTTTTCCGCAAGGCGGTCCAGCTGCTCCGTGAATGTCACGTCATTGGTTCTGCGCACGGCAAGCTGTGTAGAGCAATGATTGCAGGTGACAAAGTTCGCCGTCTCCGGAACCTGCAGCGGGGCACCGCACGAATTGCATGTCAGCTGTTCAAGCATGATGTGATGAATTCCAGGTGAAACCAGAAAAGACTGCCCACCCGAACGTCGAGCCGAGAGGCCGGATCAAAGAAATCACTCAACGCTGCCGGGGCGGCCGGAAATCCCGGCCTTCAACCTGCCATCTCAAAGCATCGGATCGGGCAACTGATATTCAGCCCGAATCCGAAACGCAAGGCCGGCAGCTGCTGACATCATCGTCAACTCCCCCGCAGACCCGGGGTGGATCGCCAGACGTTTTCAGAATACTCTGGCGGGAATCCTGCGCAGCGTCGCAGTCACTTGTTTCTTTCACGATTTCTCAGAACATTCATCCCCCGCCGTCGTGCCTGTCCACGGATGCGTTGAAACCTCGCGCCCGCTTCCGTTCTGGCACCGCTTCAGCAATCCCTCAGCCCGAACCCTCCGGTCCTTCCCAGCCGAAAGTACTTCGTCATGGTCACTGAAACTGTTGAATCATCCGTCGTCGACATTCTGAAACAGCTGGTCGCCCTGCCCAGCGTCAATCCGATGGGCGGCGAGGCAGACCCGTCCATCTGTTTCGAGGGTCGCATGAGTGACTGGTTGGTTGACTTTTTTCAGTCTATCGGGGCAGCCTGCGAACGAATTGAAGTGTCGCCGGGGCGCGATAATGTGATCGCCCGCTTCGATTCGCCCGGAGCAGATTCCACGATACTGCTGGACGCGCATCAGGACACCGTGCCGGTTGAAGGAATGACAATTCCGGCGTTTGAACCCAGAATCGCTGATGGACGGCTTTGGGGCCGCGGCGCCTGCGACGTCAAAGGAGGCATGGCGGCCATGTTGGCGGCGTTTCGTCGCCTGGTTCAGGAGCGGCCCACCGGAGCGGCAAATGTTGTGCTGAGCTGCACCTGCGATGAAGAGGCCACCACGACCGGGATCAATGATCTGGTCAGCTACTGGTCCACCGCCGCGGAGCGATCCGAGCTGCTGCAACAGCGTCCCGACGTGGCGGTGATCGCGGAACCGACAGAACTGGACGTCGTAGTGGCCCACCGCGGTGTCACGCGGTTCAAAATCCGCACCACAGGCCGCGCCTGTCACAGCTCAGATCCGACGCAGGGCATCAACGCCGTCTACCGCATGGCAAAGCTGGTCACCGCGCTGCAGGCGTACGCCGATCAGCTGGCCCTGACCGTCCCGCCACATCCACTGTGCGGCGGGGCTACGCTTAGTGTCGGAAAAATTCACGGTGGGACCAGCGTCAACATCGTCCCGGACGAGTGCGTGATTGAAGTCGACCGACGTGTGATCCCCGGCGAAGACCGCTCGCGCGTGGTGTCGGACATCCACGACTTCCTGTCCGCCTGCCTGGAATTTGAATTCGAATTCGAACCACCGTGGATTGAAAGCCCGGCGCTGGCCGATGCAGACAACAGCGATCTGGCCGACGCCGTGCTCCGGTGCGTGAAAGACGCCGACGGGCCGCATCACGCTGTCGGCGTGCCGTACGGCACTCACGCTTCCCGAACCTGTGCCGCCGGTGTGCCGTCGATCGTGTTCGGACCAGGATCCATTCAGCAGGCACACACGCGGGATGAATTCATTGACATCGGACAGCTGGAGAAGGCGGCCGAGGTCTATTTTCAGCTCTGCGCCACCTCCGCCGGACATTCATAGCCAGCGGAAAAGGGGTCGGGTTTCTTTTTCGGGCAGACGGGGTCGATTCGCGGCGCGGGAACGACGAAAAAGAAACCCGACCCCTTTTTCTACCCAGCCTCCGACACCAGTTTTGAGGCGACGTGGCGTGGATGTGGGTCGACAGCACGGCCGGGCAGCGTCGTCAGGATCACGCAGATGGAATCAGACGCGGGGTCGGCCCAGCACAGCGTTCCCGTAGAACCGGTGTGGCCGAAGACTTGATCACTGTCCTGTGGGCCGCTCAGACCGCGTCCGAGATCAAACCCCAGACCGCGAGGCCGCATGCCGGGCGGATTGTGATTTCGAATCATCAGCTGCGCTGTTTCTCGCTTCAGGAATCCTGCCTGAGGATGCAGAAAGGCGTTCAGAAACTTCGCGACATCGCCTGCTGAACCATGAGCCCCGCCCCACGGTACTCCCAGCCGCCGCCAGTAATCACTGTTCCAGTCCCAGCTTTTTGTCTCGGGATCGCCCGAACCGGATTCCGGTGCCGCGTTTTCCACCTGACAGCGCATCAGTGTCTCCGGATTCAGACGCCCGACACCCAGCGCTGAATGTTTCAGCTGCAGCGGCTGACAGACCGCTTCGTCCACCAGCGTCGCAATCGGCCGGTGGCTGATCCGTCGGGCCACTTCACTGGCCAGCAGAATCGCCATGCTGCTGTAGCCGAATTTTGATCCTGGGCTGAACAGCAGGGGCGTGCGAATCGCCCTCTCGACGAACTCAGAAAGCGGCGCATGAGCCGCCCTCAGCTTTGAATTTTCGGGCAGCTGGTCCGGCAGCCCGGAGTTATGCGTGAACAACTGACGCATCGTAATCCGCTCACGACCGTCGCCGCGGAATTCAGGAATGAACTTTTGGACCGGATCTTCCAGCCCGAACTCGCCGGCCTCAAATAATGTCATCACCGCTGCGATAGTGATGGGCTTTGAAATCGATGCCAGCAGAAAAATGGCGTCCTTAGAGTCGGCCGCACCGAAGGACCGGACAAATTCGCGTTCTGCCTGACGCACATACAGGGCGGCCGCCTCGACCTGCCCTGAATCAGAGGCCCGCTGCAGGACATCGGCGGCGACCTGCAGTTTGTCATCTTGAACGGCGGCCATGACAGGGCCGCCGAAAGCGAGTCCCAGACCGGCCTGAAGAATGGTGCGGCGTTTCATAAGACGGATCCCGTGAGGCCCGACCCGAGTTCGAATCAGGAAGCTCGAAAGACACAAGAAGTACGGCGAACCCGGCCTGGCCAGGCGGGTCCGCGACATTGGACCGCTACTTCAGCCAGCGAATACACGACGGCATTGGTATAGAAATAATATCTCCGGTCGGTATCAGACCGCCCGTGTCGGCATCGATCGCAAACACAACCAGGTTATTCCCCGGCATATTCGCACACAACAGCCAGCGACCGTCCGGCGTGATCAGCAGGTTCTGCGGGCCTTTACCCAGGCTGGGATCGATGCTGACCAGGCTCAGGCGACCATCCTCGGCAATCCGATAAATCGCAATGCTGTCATGTCCGCGATTGGTTCCGTACAGAAACTTTCCGTCGGGCGTGATCTTCAGATCGGCCGTATTGCTGCGGTCAGAAAAATCGGGCGGCAGCGTTGGAATGGTCTGGCGGGCGGTCAGCGTTCCATTGCTGACACCGTATTCGAAAAACGTGATCGTGTTCTTCAGTTCATTGATCACATAAACGCGTTCACCATTCGGATGGAAGATCAGGTGACGCGGCCCCGACCCGGGCGGCAGTTCAGCAAACGGCTGTGTTTCACTGGCACTGATTTCAGCGGACTCCGGACTAAGCCGGTAGACCAGAATTCTGTCGATGCCCAGGTCGGCCGCCAGCGCAAAACGGTTGTCCGGGCTCACCACAATACTATGGGCGTTGGGTCCTGTCTGACGCTTTGGATCCACGCTGGAACCCGTGTGCTGCACGAATCCGACCGCCGAGCCCAGAGAACCATCAGCCTGCACGGGCAGCGCGGCCACATTGCCGGTGGAATAATTGGCCACGACAACAGTTTTTCCCGTGGCATCCACGTCCAGATAACACGACGCGGTTCCTCGGGCCGATTGACGATTCAGGCGCGTCAGCTGTCCGTCGCGTCCGGAAATTCGGTAAGCCGCCACAAACTCGTCGTCGGCCCCGCCGAACTGTTCAGCGTCGATGGAATACAGAAACCGGTTATCCGGTGAGATCGCAAGAAAAAACGGATTCTCAACATCCGTGGTCCGATGCAGCAGTTTCAGCTGACCGCTTTCTGAGTCAAAGCGATAGGCATGAATGGCACCGTTGTCCCCGGAAGTGAAGGCGGAAACAAAAATAACCGGGTCTGAAGCAGAAGCAGTGGTGGACATAATCAGAAGACAGAAGATAAGGATGAACAGACGCATATTGTGGTCTCGCAATGTTACTGAAAGCGCTGAAGCTGAAATGCGGCGGCGACGGCTACTGATTCTGCGACGCTGAATCCTGAGATGATCTTCCGGCGCGTGCTTTTTCAAGCTGTTCCCGCAGCTTCATCTCTTTGGGATGTTTGGAAAATGATTCGAACACATCACCCACGACCCGGTCTGCCAGGATACCAAGTTCTGTCAGGATGATATCTTCGGCTTCCGGAGTAAGTTTCGACGTATTTGGTTCATAGCCGCCGACGCTGTAGGAATCAGCCGTGGCGATATAGCCGACATGTCCATTGGCGTAGCCGACGATGATCGGGATCGCGCGGTCGGCGATGTCCCGTTCAAGCCTGAACCCGTATTCGACCATCGGTTCGCCGGGCATCGTCAGCAGCAGATAGGGACCAATTTTCATGGCCTGCAGCTCCGCGTCGATCCGTCCTTCTTTTCCAGGCAGCGACACGACTGAATTGGCCACGCGAATCGGGTAGAAGCTGGCGCGGTCGCTCAGCTGTTCCCGGATCACGGTGCGGGCCAGCGTGCGCACCACCGCACCACCAAGGTCTCGTCCCGCCCACTGAATGTCGGCTTCGTCCGCACAGCGATATGGATATCCGGGCAGATTCGGACGAATATCGCCGGCACAGCCCTGAAGAAACAAAGCACTGGTCTGTTGTCCGTAGCACATCTCCACAAACGACTGAGCCTCTCCGGGAAAGTCGGCGCTCATCTTCGGGTAGCCGTTCGGGTACGGTGCCGAACCCTTGTCACCCCACGTGAAGAAACACGGGTGGCAGACCGCATGCATCAGCACGGCCAGCGGCGTCAGAGATTTTCCGTCGTCGAAACGCAGCACTTTCACGCGAGGATCATTCACCCCATCTTCGTTGAGCCGGACCACCGCCCGCCCGTTGATCACCTTGCGCCGGTTGATGCTGAAGCCGATTTGATCTTCGCCATAGCCGATCGTCACAGGCTTCAGAGACGCTGCGGCCTGCTTTGCCGCGGCCCCCAGTTTTGCAATCAGTTCTCGTCCCCACGCTGAATCAGCTTCGAAACCCGGGCCGGAATGATTGTGTGACGCGGCGATCATGATATTGGCCGCGAGAACACCGCTGTCCTTCTGAATCTGCTGACGGGCCAGCGTGACCATTTCGTCCCAGGCGCTGATCGTATCCAGCGTCACGATCGCCGCCTGAGTCTGCCCGTCATCCAGAACCAGTACACCGGCCCGCAACGGATCGCGGACGCCGGTGACCTTGCGGCGGTGACCGACCACTTCCAGTTCCTTCACCTCAGCCGGCGTGATGTCCACCTTGGCGACGCCGGCCCGCAGATTCGAACGGACCGCAAACTGCCCGTCCTGAGCGCTGGTCACCGCGCACGACAGAAAGACAAGAAACGCGGCAACGAACAAACGGCAGGATAATAACAGCATGGCGAGGTCCATTGAGGGCGTTCAGACGTTTCGGAACGGCAGGGTGTGTTTGGCAGGGAAATTCGATTCCGGCGGAGGTCCGCCGTGCATGGCGAACTGACAAATGGTTCTGTGTCCGGAATGAATTTGCAAGCGGGTTGCCCTCTGGTCCGCATTCGCGGCCCGGTATTCGGAATCCGAGTCGTGTTGAACTATCGGTCCGCGACGGTACCTGCGAGCGACTTGCCCTGAAAAGGACCGTAAATGCCCCGCCCCCAGTCAACCTTCTGCAACTCTGTCGCATTCCTGAATTTCGCTGCCAGAGACTCACCCAGCGCGGTGGTCGCGACCGCCCGCCCATCCTGCGCGATGGTGATGCTGTTGTCATCAATGTGAAACTCGAACGTCGTGGGGCCGTCGGTCCACTGCGCCGGCGCACTCAGATGACCGGACATTCTCAGCCGATAAACCGAGCCGTAGGACTTCCACTTTTCCGGAGCAAGAAACGCAAACCTGTCCGGATCCCAGTCACACGGCCACTTGGCTGACGTCGACACAAACAGATTCGGACCACTCGTGACCAGACTGGTGACCCGCTGCCCCCACTGATTGCCGACGTCGTTGCCCTGATTTTCAACGTCATACGGATGAGTGATCTTATCCGTCAGTTCCGGATGGTCGAACATTCGCTGAACAAAGTCCCAGGTGCTGCTGTCCGGGTTGTAGCGCCACAGCTCGCCCCATGGCCAGACGCCGACAAAAACGTCACCGCCGTAGATCACGGTCGTCTGAGCTTCCCGAGCGGCCGTGGACGCTCCCTTCAGCACCGGCGGCCAGCCCGGAAGGTCGGTAATCTTTTCGCCGTCGTACTGAAATACTCGCCCGGTCGGATACTGCCCCATCAACAGCCGGTCGTGAAACATCATGGTGGAATAAAGCTGGTAGCTGGTGTTGAGCTGCGGCGCCAGCAGCATCCGCCAGGCGGCCTCTTCGAAGACATAAAAACCGCCGATGTTGGAGCCCGTGACAATCTGGTCACCCAGCTGTCCCCACGCAAAGGTTGTCTCGCCGACAACCGGCAGTGTCAGCACCGTCGCCTTTGACAGATCAACCGATTCTGATCCGGCAGTCCAGGGGCAGGCATACAGTTTACTGAAGCCATCGCTGTCGTTCTGGTACGGCCGATACGGACCATCTTTGCGATGGACGTGATAGAAGCAGAGATGACCATTGGCATAAAAGAACAACTGATAGCTGCCCGCATTCGGAGGACCAAGAATCGTTCGGCCGTCGTATCGGACTTCGCTGTCACCAAAGCTCAGCAGCCCGTCACCGACCCGCATCGTCTCATTGGTGCCACCGGGGCCGGCTTTTGAACTCCATGACACTGATGACGGGCCCCACGCCTGGACACCGCCGTACGTGGAATACACGACATCGTCGCGTCCGTAAAGATAAGTCCCGCACAGGTCGTTCGGCCGCGGCAGAGTTTCCGCCGTGCAGATTCGTTCACCGCCGGTGGGTCGAATAAAAAATTCAAGCGAATGCCGGTCCGCTCGATAACGCGTGTTGTAGCCGTTCTGGAACCCGGCACCGATCACCAGAGATCCGTCGGCGCTGGTTACTTCGAACAGAGACCCAAAGCACTGGCCGACGTCAACTCCACGATCAACCGTCACGGTGATGCGTCCGGCCGCGTCGGCCGCGGATGGTTCCGCAGCCAACGCGATATTCATCTCACCGGCCGCCAGAATCACCAGAGCCGCCCACACCGCTATGATCGGGAGCGTCGCCTGAGCAGTGCAAATGCGAACGAAACAACAAATCGACTGAATAGAATTCATTTGGCACCGTCACAATACAACAAAAAACAAGGCCGTTGGTTTTATCGAGCACCGACGCGCTGACGCCAGATTTGATATTGTTCAGTCATCGCCCGGACGCGTTCGGGAAAGGTCTGCGCCAGGTTGTTTGTTTCGCCCATATCTTTATCCAGATTGTAAAGTTCCCAGTCCCGATCGTCGCGGGCACGGACCAGCTTCCATGGACCACTGCGCAGCGCACGCCCTCGACTGCACTTCCAACCCAGTACCTCGTGCCCATCCCGCTGCTGTCCTCGAAAGATCGGCACCAGCGACTTTCCTTCCATCGGCAGCGGATGCCGTCCCTGAAAATCGGTCGGATAGACGGCGCCGGCGACGTCCAGGCACGTGGCCATGACGTCGATCACGTGCCCGGCCTGATTCGTCAGACCGTTACCCTTTGCGATCACATCCGGCCACCGCGCAATCAGCGGTGTGCGGATTCCCCCTTCATAAGCTGACTGCTTGGCGTCTCGCAGCGGCGTGTTGCTGGTGGTGGCCCACGCCAGACCGTAGGCCGCAAACGTGTCGTGCGGCCCGGGCATCAGGTCGGGGCCGCTGCCAGGCTGGATGGCCACGCCGTCTTTCCGCCACTTTGTGTTGTCCGCCGTCGGACTGAAACCGAAGCCACCGGCTGAGGGTCGCAGTCCGCCATCCGGGGCGGCTCCGTTATCAGACAGGAACAGCACCAGCGTATTACGTTCCCGATCTGATTTTCGCAGCACGTCCAGCAGCCGTCCCACGCCTCGGTCGACACCCGATATCTGAGCCGCATAGGCGGCCATTCGTTCGGCCTGCCAGTCCTGATGTGGGTCGTCGGCCCAGTCATGTATGGAGGATGGACGGGGTGCCGGTACCTGGTCACCCGGCAGTAAACCCAGCTGCTGCTGCCGCATGATTCGCGTCTGTCGCCACTGATCCCATCCCTGCTGCCGGTAACGCTGACGGTACGCGGCGATGTCCTGTTCGCGGGCATGCAGCGGCCAGTGAGGAGCAATATACGCCACATACAGAAAAAACGGATCAGCACCGTTCACGGCGTCCTCGAGAAAGTCGACCGCACGATCGTTGAACGCTTCCGTCATAAAGAAATCATCGTTCGGAAATGACCACGGCTGATCATCCAGGTAAAAATCGTTGTTGCGGACGGCGTTCCAATAACTGATTTTTCCCTGGCAGTTCGGTCCGAAAAAACGGTCGAAGCCGCGGTGCACGGCCAGATCGCGTCCCTGCCACTTGCCAACCATCGCCGTGTGGTAGCCATGATCCTGCAACACCTCAGAGATCAGCACGCACATGCTGAAGTCTTTGGGTTCGTTCCAGCGGTCGCCGCGATGGCCGGTCTGCTGACAGTAGAGTCCGGTCAGCAGCGACGCCCGCGTCGCGCCGCAGACCGCGTTGTTGTAGAACTGAGTGAACCGCAGTCCCTGAGCCGCCAGAGAATCAATCTGCGGCGTGTCGATTTCACCACCGTAGCAGCCCAGGTCAGACCAGCCCATATCGTCCACCATAATCAGCAGAATGTTCGGCTGGTCAGCAGCAACAGCAGATACGTTGAGCGTAAGCGTCAACAGGAGGATAATCAGCGATGATTTCATGGATGGCTCCGAAGGTGAGGCCGTGCCAGAACCAGAGAACGTTCCACCTTTTCAGCAGTCTGACGCGTCTGCGCGGGCCCGGACTCTCAATCAGCGGACTTCACGGACAGCGCGATCGAATTAGACGCGTAATTGGTGCTGATGTTGTAGGTGACGTACAGACGCGCCATGACGGCAATCGGAAGATTCTGCACCGGTGGCGCATCTCCGGCGGCTTCCAGAATGAAGCGGGCTTCAGATTCGTCCGCTTTTAACTGAGTGTGGCTGTCTTTCGACAACGTGACGCCGGGCGGCAGCTGATCTCCACAACTTGAGGTGTAATACATGTGCCGCATGGCCAGCGTGACGGGATCGGTGTTACCGTCCTGCCGCACCACACGCACACTGAATTCTGCTCGCCCACCGGGTTCCAGATTGATTTCGTTCACGCTGGTTTCCACGGTAACCAGATCCATCGGTCGCGTGACTCCGACAATCTGCGTTCTGCACGGCCATCGAATCTGAGCACTGCCGCCTCCCTGCTGCAGTTCGCAGGTCACGTGACCATAGCGCACGATCTCACGCTGCGAACCCGAACTGTCGCCGACTCTGGCCCTGCCGAACACGCGGACCAGAGACGCATCAATCTGTGCATCGTCACGAGCCGTCAGAATCAACGCGCAGTCGTTCATGGAAGCCGGCATCGTCACAGGAGTCAGCTCGATTCCTTCCGGCAATCCTTCAATCCCCATTTCAATGGGACCAGCGAAACCGTTCAGACGCCGAGCGTGCGCGAACCACAGCATGCGCGTTCCCGGCGCCAGCATCGCATAGTAGTACTCTCCGTAGACTTCGAAGTCGGGACCATCGTGTTCGGCTTTCAGATAATACACAAAATGATCGCCACCACGTCCGTTCAGGTCACGCACCGACACGGTGTAGCGTCCGTCGGACGGTGCCTTGAATCGCAGCGTTGCGTCTTTCTCGACCCAGAACCCGGCAAACGGCGAACCACGCGTGTCGTCAACTTCGACCAGCAGTTTCCCGTCCGCATCAAACACCTCGATGATCGCATCCAGAGGCAGACCGTGTCGACGAGCTTCCACCTGAAACAAAAACCTCTCGCCCTGCGTTGCCTCGAAGCTGAAGTACTGGCTGGTGCCCGGTCTGGCCAGCCGGCCGCTTATTCCACACGGCATCGTGATGCTGGTGGCCGACTGAGGCAGATCGCTGCCCGCCGGGACGACGTACTGCGGATGCGGGCTCGTCAGCACCTGAACCTGGTTCGTGAAACCTGACTTTATCCGGCAGCGCATCGGATTCCATTGCCCCGGCGAGCTGTCTGAGGCGGCCACCATGGTTTCTGCAGGAACATTGTCGAAACCATAACCCACCGGCGTGGCGGCGATGGTCCGACCGACCTGCACAGCCATGGGAAACACGGCTGTCAGAAACGGACGCTCAGAAATCTCCACGCAATACGAAAACTTCTCGCTGCCGGCATAGCGCACGTCGCGAATTCGCACGACATAGTCGCCATCTTCCGGAAGTTCACAGTGCAGAAACGAATCGCCCCCATAGAAGTTGTCATTTTCCGCCACGACCTGACCACTGGGCCCCAGCAGGGTCAGAATCGGATTCATGTGGTAAACGGGATGCTTCACGACCATGGTGTGAATGCACTCAGTGACGCGCTGAGCATAAACCTGAACGGTCAGTCGCTGTCCGGTCGTGCCACTGAATCGAAAGCAGTCCACATCTTCGTTGCGTTCGCAGACTCCGCAGACCGCACTGGGCACCGGCACCTGCTGTGCAGCATCCGGAGTGTCATTACCATCGCCCGTTTCTTCCACCACCGGGTAATCGGTGACCAGCAGGTGCGAAATACTCGAGACCGCCTGCTTCGTGGCCACTCGAACCTCGTACACTCCGGTGGGCTGTTCTTCCGGCACGGACACCTGAAAACGAAACGGGGTTCCCACATAGGTGCGGCTCTTGCGCGGCGCTTCGATGGGTTCGGTTTCAGCATACTCCATCACAATACCCGGACGATCGAAAAACGTCGCGTAGGTATCGTCCAGAGTAAAGTTGCTGCGCAGGCGAACGGTTTGCTGAGTGCCTCGCTGCACCGCCACGGGGTGGATGTTCAACAACTGCCGAAAGCCGATCTTTGCCGGGCAGGGGGTGATCGATGCCAGAGTGATCACTGAGATCAGGAATGCAACGCGGGTCATGCTGAAGGTCCGAATGTAAAACGTGCCGCCTGCGCTACGCCGAAAACAGTTCCGGAATCGGCGTCCCGTCGCACAGCGGCATGGGCCGACCGTCTGGTGCGACGTGCAATGTGTGGAGCGGAATTCCCAGCTTGGTGTAGATCGTCGCGGCGACGTCGTGAGCGTAATATTCGTTGCCGTCGACTCGTTCGGCCGTGGCGTCGGTCCTGCCGATCACGGCTCCCTGAGGCGTGCCGATGCCTGCCATGCAGATGTAACTGGCGGTCGAAGAATGGTCACGACCGGCGTTTGCGTTGATTACCGGCGTGCGACCAAAGTCTGTCATCCAGACCACCAGCGTGGTGTCCAGCAGGCCTCGTTGCTGCAGATCCCGAATCAACGCGGGCATGGCCTGATCGACCGGTGGCAGTTTTTTTCTCAACGTCGTGAAGTTGTTGCTGTGAGTATCCCAGCCGCCGTCGCTGACCGTGACAAATCGAGCTCCGGATTCGATCAGGCGTCGAGCCAGCAGACAGCTTTGACCGAAATAATGTCGGCCATAGGCATCGCGCATCTGCGGCTTTTCGGCAGACAGATCAAACGCCTGACGGGTTTGCGGCGATGAAATGACTTCGAAGGCATTCTGGTAGAACCTGTCGGTCGCTTCCAAAGCTCCCGCGTACCGGTCGTCCTTGCGCGGCAGCGTGTCCAGCAGCGCCAGCGCTTTGCGGCGCCGTTCGACACGCGTCAACGTCAGATTCCCGGGCGGCGTGACGTCGCGGACGCGAAAATCGTCGCTGCTGGGATCGCCAGGCACCTCGAACGGGTTGTATTCCAGTCCCAGATAGCCGGCCAGCCCCGCCCGATGAGCTCGATCGACGTTCGATCCGATCTGAATGAACGGAGGCAGTGAATTTTGCATGCCTCGTTCTTTGGCCACAACAGACCCGAAACACGGGTAGGTGATGGTGGGGTTGAGTGGTCGTCCCGACATCATGATCGCGTCGGCGATACTGTGACTGCCGTTGCGCGGATTCAGATTGCGCAGCAGCGCGAACTGTTCCAGCTGCTGAGCAAAATGAGGCATCAGCTCAGTAAACTGAACTCCGGGCACCGCCGTGGCAATCGGAGAAAATTCTCCGCGAACATTGGCATTTGCGTTCGGCTTCGGATCGATGGAATCAATGTGGCTGGTGCCGCCTCGGGTCCAGATCAGGATGCAGTTCAGATCGGTCCGCGCTGTGGGAGATTCGGCGCCGGCTCGCAGGGCAGTATCCAGTGACAGACCGAGTCCGCTGAGTGCTCCGACCTGCATCAGAAATGATCGCCGGCGACCGCGCTGACAGTCGTGGTGGCGGCGGGGATACAGATTCAACATCAGGAGTGGCCTTTGCAAAAAACTTGCGTTGGCAGAATTGGCGGGACCGCCATGGTAATACCGGACCACAGCCAGGTCTATCGTTTATCGACTCACCCTGCCAAATCAGGGACTGATCATCGCTGGTCGCCGCAGCGCCGGTCGTTGTCCTGCTGCAGGGCAGTGATACAGATCCGACGATCAATCTGTCCACGTGCGGATTTTCCGAAACCTGCTTGCCGGGTGATGATGGATTCCGGACAATCGAGCCTCTTCTTCAGCCCCCCGCCTCAAGATTCCAGCCGTCATGCGATCACTTCCGGCCACAACTTTCGTATCGCTTTCGCTGATGTGGTTCAGCCTTCCGCACGCCTGTGCCGCTGACGGTGAAGCGACCCTGGCGTCAACCAGCCATGCAATCAGTTTCGGTGAAGATGTGATTCCTGTACTGACCCGAGCGGGCTGTAACCAGGGGGCCTGCCATGGTTCTCAGTTTGGCCAGGGCGGCTTCAAACTGTCGCTGCTCGGGTATGCTCCGGAACAGGACTTTCCCGCCATTGTGCGTGAAGGCGGACAACGCCGCGTGTCACTGGTGGCTCCGGCCGACAGCCTGTTGCTGCGGAAGGCCAGCGGTGGAATTCCTCACGGCGGCGGAACCCGGATACATCCGACGTCCGCAGAATACCAGACTCTGCTGAACTGGATTCGCAGCGATGCTCCCGGGCTGATTCCCGATGAACCAACAGTCACCGATATCACGGTGTCGCCGGACGAACACGAATACGCCCCGGGCGAAAGCCAACAGTTGAAAGTGGTGGCAATTTACAGCGACGGCAGCGAACGCGACGTGACGCAGCGAGCCCGCTATAACAGCCTGAGCAACGGCATTGCCACGGTCACGGACCACGGACAGGTCACGGCAAATGCCTCAGGCCAGACGGCGATCATGGTTCGCTATCGAGGTTGCGCGAAGGTTTCGATCGTGGTGCATCCGTTTGAAAATCAGATCGACCTGTCACAGTTTCAGCCTCAGAATTTTGTTGACGAACATGTCATGTCTCGCTGGCAGAAAATCCGTCTGCAGCCTTCTGATCGCTGCAGTGACGAGCGGTTTCTGCGCCGAGCCTTCCTGGCGGTGATCGGCACGCTGCCGTCGACAGAACAAGTGGAGACGTTTCTCGCATCCCGTGATCCGGACAAACGAACGGCCATCGTGGACGAACTTCTGGGGCTGACGGGGGATCCCAAACGAGATATCTATGTCGAAGAATTCAGTGCCTACTGGACTCAGAAGTGGGGCGACCTGTTGCGGAACAATCGCGACAGCGTGGGTGAAATCGGCATGTGGGCCTTCGCCAACTGGATCCGCGCCGCGTTCCGCCAGAACATGCCGATGGACAAGTTCGCGGCTGAAATTCTGCTGGCTCAGGGATCGATTTATCAGAACGGACAGGCCAACTACTACAAGGTTGCCAGCCAGCCTACGGATCTTGCCGAGACCACGGCTCAGGTCTTTCTGGGAATTCGCCTGCAATGCGCGAAGTGTCATCAACATCCCTTCGAGTCGATCAGCCAGACCGACTACTACGGCCTGGCTGCCTTTTTTACTCAGGTCACCACCAAGCGCAGCAGCGATTTTGGAGCGTTCGGATTTGACACCGTGGTTCGGCTGAAGAATTCCGGCAGCATCCGCCATCCGAGATCCGGAGTCATCGTTCCTCCCACACCGCTCGGAGCAGCACCGCTGAAAGACATTGCCGCTCGAGATCTGCGGCGACCTCTGGCCGAATGGCTGACATCACCGGACAATGAGCTGTTTGCTCGCAACATCGCCAATCGCACGTGGGGCTATCTGATGAACGTGCCGTTGGTGGAACCCATCGACGACCTCCGCGCCACGAACCCTCCGTCCAACCCGGAACTTCTGAAGGCGTTGGCGGCTCGCTTTGTCGCGGACGGCTACGATCTGCGGCGGCTGATGAGAAACATTCTGGTATCCGGTACGTTTCAGCGCAGTTCGACAGCGACCGCCGACAACGCAAACGATACTCGTTTCTATTCGCACTATCCGTCCAGTCGTCTGCCGGCCGAGGTATTGCTGGACGCCATTGACGCCGTGTGCGGAACTCAGGAACGCTTCAGCGGAGTTCCGCTGGGGACCCGAGCGATTGAGTTGCCGGACCCTCAGTTCGCGTCGTATTTCCTGGATACTCTGGGACGACCGCAGCGCGTGGTATCATGCGAATGTGAACGCACGGCCGAACCCAATCTGGCTCAGGTCCTGCAACTGGCCAACGGTGAGCTGATCCAAAGGAAACTGACCGATAAAAACGGACGAATTTCGCACATGGCCGCATCCGCCATGCCGGATGAAGACGCCTTCACCGAATTGTATCTGGTTTCATTCAGTCGACGCCCGACGGTTCAGGAGATCGCTCACTGCCGAACCATCATAGCCGATGCCGGGGACCGGCGCAGTGGACTGGAAGACATACTGTGGGCGCTGATCAACAGCCGGGAGTTTCTGTTCAACCATTGACGGCGCCACGGGCCGAAGGTACAGCGCACATTCGTGGCCGCTGCCGTTCTAGGTGGCGCGGCTTCGGACAGGAATGTCCGAAGTACGGAGGTTGATTTGCCAGCCAGCTTCGGAACGTACAGCGGACATTCCTGTCCGCTGCCGTTCTCAACCACCAGTGCAACCACCAGTGCTGCAACCACCAGTGCTGCAACCAGAACCACCAGTGCCACCCATTTGTTATTGACACCAACCACCAGTGCCACCCATTTGTTATTGACAGCCACGACCGGTCTGGTATTCTGATGCCGGGCGTAAACATTTCTTCCTGTCAGGGAGCAGCATCATGGGGCGTGTGAGTCGGGCGGAGACTTGTCCGGATGATGAAATCAACGTCGTTCACTGCATTAATCGCTGTGTGCGAAGGGGTTTCCTGTGCGGCACCGATCCCTTTACCGGACAGAACTACGAACATCGGCGCGAATGGATTCGTCACCGGTTTGAGTTTCTGGCGGGAGTCATGGGCATCGAGGTGCTCGGGTTTGCCATTCTGCACAACCACTTTCATGTGGTGCTCAGAAACCGCCCGGACGTGGTCGAAGACTGGTCCGATGACGACGTGGCTCTGCGTTGGTGGCAGCTGTGCCCGGGACGCCGCGACGA
>JAVKCM010000125.1:0-11600 GCA_040222735.1 Fuerstiella sp.
ACTGACGACGATGTGCTGACACTGAGCCTGTCAATTGATCCGACCAGCGTGTCCGAAAACGGCGGCTCTGCCACCGGTACCATCAGTCGCAACGACGCCGATCTGTCATCGGCACTGGTCGTCACGCTCGCATCTGACGACACATCTGAAGCAACGGTCCCGGCCACGGTCACGATTGCCGCCGGAGAAGCCTCGGCCACATTCACCATCACCGCCGTTAATGACGATGTCGTGGATGGAACGCAGACAGCCGGCATCTCCGCCGCCGCCACCGGGTACACGGGCGATGCAGCGAGCGTGGATGTCACCGACGATGACGTGCTGACACTGACGCTGTCGATTGATCCGACCAGTGTGTCTGAAAACGGAGGCACAGCTACTGGCACCATCAGCCGCAATGATGCCGATCTATCGGCCGCACTGGTCGTTACCCTCGCATCTGACGACACGTCTGAAGCCACGGTCCCGACCACGGTCACGATTCCGGCGGGAGCTGCCTTTGCCAACTTCACCATCACGGCCGTCGATGATGACGTCGTGGATGGAACGCAGACAGCCGGCATTTCCGCGGCCGCTGCTGGTTACGTCGGTGACGTGGCAAACCTGCAAGTTACAGACAACGACTCGGACGGCGAAAATGTGCCGCCGGTTATTGTTTCCATTTCACTCTCGTCGCAGCACGGTGACAAGGCGCTGCCGGATGAAACAGTGACCGTCACCGCGGCGTTTACCGACGGAAACCCGGGTGACGTGCATACCGCCACGATTGACTGGGGTGATGGCACAATCACCACCGGAGTTGTCACCGAATCCGGCGGTAGCGGGACGGTCACCAGCCAACACCGGTATCGGGAACCCGGAATCTATGTCGTTACGGTCACCGTGTCAGACGGGCAGGGTGGCGTTGCGGCGGCCTCGGCGGTGTCGCCAATCACAGGAATTCGGCTGGTCAACGGCACGCTGATCATTGTTGGCACCAACCTGGACGATTCTGTTTCCGTTAATATCGCAGGGAAGAACAAACTACGTGTGCATGCCAGCTTCCTGCCGAAGCGCGGGTTCGTGGACTTCCCGCTCAAGGACGTCCGGCGAATCGAAGTCTGGCTCTGCGATGGCGACGACAAGTTTCATATGGCCGGCAATATCGATATCCCCACGTCAGTCCGTGGTGGTACAGGTTTCGATAAAGTCCGCGCTTCCGGTCGTCATCTTCGGTTCCTGGACGCCACGCGCAAAGAGCTGAGGCGACTCAACAGGCACGACGATGATCAGGACGACCACAACGACAACAACGATGGCGGAAAGTCGTCTGAGCGGAAAAACAGAAACAAGGGCAAAAACAAGAAGAACAGCAGCCAATCTTTCGACGCCGGGTTGTCAGAGTCGCGCAGATCATGGTCTGATGGCTTTCTGCTGGACCACGCCGGTGACATCGATCGTGTCTTTAGCCGGCTGGTGGATTCTGAGCATCACGGAGATGGTTCAGAGCGAAAGAAAGACCGCGAACGCTGGTCGTGGTTGTTCTGATTCAGCTTCAGCGACCGACAGATCGCAGCATAGGCCACGCCATCGCGTAATAATTCGGAGCGAAGAGCCGGAGTAGAACGAGCCTGTCCCGAGTAGAACGGGACAGGCGCAACCGCGGTGTTCAGCACGGTCGAGGCAGACAAGAACAGGGCCCACGCCACGCGCAAAGTCGAAAAAACCGAATCAGGCCTCCGCCAACGCGCCGGCCCGCTGTCTGACCACAACGTACGTTTGTGCCGGCTTCAAACCGGCCGCGCAGCCAGCGTGCCGAACAGCATCGGGCCAGGCCCGTTTTTGGCGCTTGGTTCCGTTCCGCGGAATCACTTACTATTCTGGCCCGCCTCATAACCCCCGCAAATTTCACGTCATTTTGCTGATTCTGGATTCAGGACCATGACAAAGCTGCAGCAATACGTCCGACCTCCGCATTTTATTCTGCTGACGGTCTTTTCTGTCTGGTTGTTAAGTTCTGCCCAAAGCCATGCTCAGCCGGCAGATTCCGCGGCCGCGACGGAAGCCGAGACAGAAGCCGCGACGCCTGAACCCGAAAGCTCAGCCACAGAAGCTCAGGAATCGGAAAGTCTGGTCGACCGCTTCAATGCCGCGCTGGAGCCGATCAATGAGTTGTTCGGGCAGTTGAATGGATACATCGCCAGCGTCATCTTTTATCCCATTCCGCTGGGCGCCGGCAAAACGATTCCGGCGGCCGTGTTGTGGCTGGTGTTTGGTGCCGGCTTTCTGACGATCAGAATGAAGTTCATCAATTTCCGCGGGTTTCGGCATGCCGTTCTGGTGACAATGGGACGCTACGACAACCCCGACGACGAAGGAGAAGTCAGTCATTTTCAGGCGCTGACGGCGGCCCTGTCTGCCACCGTGGGACTCGGAAATATCGCGGGGGTGGCCATTGCGGTGTCGCTGGGCGGCCCCGGCGCGACCTTTTGGATGGTCATCGCCGGTCTGCTGGGCATGTCTTCAAAATTTGCAGAATGCACACTCGGGCAGATGTATCGCGTGACGCGCCCGGACGGTCGGGTGATGGGTGGGGCGATGCATTACCTGTCGCGTGGTCTGACAGAACAGGGACTCGGAGGCCTCGGCAAGGTTCTGGCAGTGCTGTTTGCCGTGCTGTGTGTGGGTGGTTCGTTTGCGGGTGGAAATTCGTTTCAGGTACGCCAGTCGCTCGACGCCGTCTCTGAATCAATTCCGATTCTGGCGGACTATCCGTGGATTTACGGGGCCGTCATGACGTTTGCCGTGGGCATTGTCATCATCGGCGGAATTCGTTCGATCGCCCGGGTGGCGGAAAAGATTGTGCCATTGATGTGCGGCGTGTATGTCGTGGCTGCCCTGACGATTCTGGTGATGAACGCGGACAGGCTTCCGTGGGCAGTTTCTCAGATCTTTTCCGGAGCATTTTCTGCCGACGCCGCCTTTGGTGGGTTTGTCGGCGTTCTGATCACCGGCTTCAAGCGTGCCGCATTTTCCAACGAGGCGGGGGTGGGTTCTGCGGCCATCGCTCATTCGGCTGCGAAGACCGAGTATCCGGTCCGGGAAGGCATCGTGGCCCTGCTGGAACCATTTATCGACACGGTGGTCATCTGCACGCTGACAGCTCTGGTGATCGTGATTTCAGGGGCGTTCGCCACCGAGTTTCAGCCGTCTTCTGAAGACCCTGCAAAAATGGTCGTGTCCAGGCTGGCGCTGGAAGACGATGCTGAACCCGGTACGGAGGCCGCCACCATGCGAGAGGCCATGATCAAGAATCAGGGTGCCACGCTGACATCGCTGGCAATGGATCGACATCTGCGTGGCTTCAAGTATGTGCTGGGTGTCGCCGTCATTCTGTTCGCCTATTCCACCATGATTTCGTGGTCGTATTACGGAGAACGCTGCTGGGCATGGATGTTCGGGGACGGAGCCTCGATGTCGTATCGGGTCATTTTTCTGGTCTTTACGTTTCTAGGGTCCATCCTGTCCGCCACTAACGTACTGGACTTTGGCGACCTGATGATTCTGGGCATGGCCATTCCGAATATCGTGGGCGTGTTGTTGTTGTCCGGCAAAGTTGGTCGCGCGCTGGATACCTACTGGAACAAGTTAAAAAGTGGTGATTTCGATCAGCCTGCTTCCTGAACCCGTCGGTTATCGGGAAACGCGACGTATTTACACAGCGTTGAGCAGGCACTACGATGGTGCTGTTCAGAGCCAATCTGAAGAGACGATCCTGTGAGAGCGTCCGCATCAGCGTGGCCGATGTTCTGAATCCCGAGCGAGGGATCACCGGATCCGTCTCGACTTTTCCCGCAACAAGCTTTCATAGATGGTAGTACTCAACACATCGTGCCTGATGATGCAGCGAATTGTCTGCGTCGTTCTGGCGGGATTGTTGCAGTTTGCCGGTGTGTCCACGGCTTTTTCTCCGCCCGAAACCGAATGCAGGGGCTGTGGCGAGGACGTTGAAGACTGGGGCCATTGGGTCTCAGCGACTGAGCAGCGACGCGTAGCTCGGCGCCCCTTCGGTCGCCACGCACTGCTTCCGAAACGATTTTCCCGTCAGCCTTCCGGCAACTGCTGTTCGGCCACTGGTCGGCACAGTTCACTGAACCGGCATCGGCTGCACAATGGCCTGCTGGCCCCGCTGAAGTGTTAAACGATCAGTCGTGACGATGCGCGCCGACCGCGATTTTCGTCACCAGCTCGCGCAGCGGCTCGTCCGGACGACGCTCGACACCCGACATTTCGGTGACTGGCGGGCCGGATGTTGCCGTATGCTGTGTGGTTCAGGAAGGCCGTGTCGGGAGGCTGACGGGCGCACCCGCTGCCCTGGTCTCCACGACGGGGTCCGAACAGTACCGTTCGGCCGATTTCAAGCTTCAAATGCCGAACAACGGCGCGTCTGCGACCGTGCCGCCCGGCAGGATTAATAAGGGTCTCACAGGCGATGTCTGTTGGCCTGCAATCAGGAATTCGTCATGTCGTCGACCACGCCTCAACAGACTCAGCCGGTTTCATCCCTGTCGGCGTCGGTGATTGCCCGCGACCTGACCGCCGGACTGGTGGTCTTTCTGGTCGCGTTACCCCTGTGTCTGGGAATCGCATTGGCGTCCACCGGAGCGCCGCTGTTTTCTGGTCTGCTGGCCGGCATTGTCGGAGGCATCATCGTCGGTCTTCTCAGCGGGTCTCAGTCCAGTGTCAGTGGTCCCGCAGCGGGTCTGACGGCCGTCGTGGCCGCTCAGATTGCCGGACTGGGGTCTTTTGACGCCTTTCTGCTGGCCGTATTCATTGCCGGGATCCTTCAGGTCGGGCTGGGCATTGCCCGAGCGGGATCGCTGGCAGCATTTTTCCCATCCAGCGTGATCAAGGGGCTGCTGGCGGCGATCGGAGTGATTCTGATTCTGAAACAGATCCCTCACGTGCTGGGCCACGACACCGATCCTGAAGGAGAGATGTCGTTTACCCAGCCGGATCACGAGAACACGTTTTCGGAAATCTGGACCGTCATTGCCGGAGATATTCATGGCGGTGCCGTCATTGTCGGCCTCGTGTCCATTGCCATTCTGGTGCTTTGGGAAAAGATACCGCGGCTGAAAAAGTCGGTGGTTCCCGGTCCGCTGATCGTGGTTCTCGCCGGCGTCGGCGTCAATATGCTGCTTCACCGCATTGGCGGCCACTGGATTATTTCAGGCACGCATCTGGTACAGATTCCCATGCCGGAATCGGCGGACGGCATCATGGCCCTGCTGCGACCGGAGGCCGGTCTGATCCGCTTTCCGGATTTTTCTCAGTGGACGAACCCTGCCATCTATACGGCCGCCTTCACCATTGCCGTCGTCGCGTCGCTGGAAACGCTGCTGAATCTGCAGGCCGTCGACAAGCTGGATAAGCGGCAGCGGCAGTCTCCGCCCAGCCGGGAACTGCTGGCCCAGGGGGTCGGCAATATGGCCTGCGGTCTGCTGGGTGGGCTGCCGGTGACGTCTGTAATCGTCCGCGGCTCAGTCAACCTTAACGCGGGCGCGAGCACCAAACTGTCGGCCGTGTTTCACGGAATTCTGCTGGTGGTATCTGTCGTGCTGCTGCCCCACTGGCTGAACATGATTCCTCTGGCAGCTCTGGCAGCCATTCTGCTGGTCACGGGGTTCAAGCTCGCCAGCCCGGCTCTGTTTCGACAGATGCTGAGCGAAGGTCGATACCAGTTTCTGCCGTTCATCGTGACCCTGGTGTCAATTGTACTGACAGACCTGCTGGTCGGTATTCTGATCGGGCTGTGCGTGAGCGTGCTGTTTATCCTGAACAGCAATCTGCGGCGGCCGATTCGCCGGATCGTGGAAACACATCTGGGCGGAGACATTCTGCACATTGAACTGACGAACCAGGTCAGCTTTCTTAATCGTGCTTCGCTGATGACGGTGCTGAGCGATGCACCGGCAGGATCGCACGTGTTGATCGACGCATCAGACACGGACTACATGGATCCGGACGTTCGGAGTCTGATTCGGGAATTTCAGGAAAAGACCGGTCCGGCGCGGGGCGTCACGGTCAGCCTGCGCGGGTTTCGGGAAAAACACAATCTCAGTGATCAGATTCTGTTTGCCGACTATTCCACGCGTGAACTGCAGGACAAGGTCACGCCCCAGCAGGTGCTGAAACTCTTGCGTGAAGGCAATCGCCGTTTTCTGACAGGAAACCGGCTGACGCGCGACTTCAGTCGACAGGTGATCGGCACCGCCGGCGGACAGAATCCGCTGGCGGTGGTGCTCAGCTGTATCGATTCTCGCGTCCCGGCAGAACTGGTGTTCGATCTTGGCATCGGCGATATCTTCAGCGTCCGGGTGGCCGGAAATGTTCCCGGTGCCATGGAACTGGGAAGCATCGAATATGGTGTCGCCGTGGCCGGAGTCCGACTCGTGCTGGTGCTCGGACATACCCGCTGCGGTGCCGTGACGTCGTCCATCAGACTGCTGTGTTCCGGCCAGACGGCAGAGGAAGCCACGGGCTGCACTCACCTGGATCACATCATGAAGGAGCTGGAACCGAGTCTGGACAAGGGACAGTGTCGCCTGCTGAACAGCCTGAATGAAGAGGACGCCGACGTCCTGATCAACGAAGTGGCCCGCCGCAACGTCCAACACACGGTGGACGCCATCGTCGAACGAAGTGCAACCATCCGCCAGGCCGTGGAAGACGGAATCGTGCTGGTCGTCGGTGCCATGTACGACGTCACCAGCGGCGAAATCGAATTCTTTGTTGATAAGTCCGCTGCTGAGTCACCGTCAACATCCGTGCCGGCCTGACTGGAATTCAGGTTTCAGGTTTCAGGTTTGTAGTTTGTAGTTTGTGGTTTGTGGATTCTGGATCGTGGATCCTTGAAGGGGGCGCGGCCGCGGTCATGACCGTGAGTGGCAGCACCGCTGACGTGACCGGCCGAAGGTGCGACCGCCGCCTCACGGCGGTTCTGCTCAGGGGGCGGAAGCTTCGATCGACCAGTCGTAGCCCAGATCCAGGGCCGGAGCCGAATGAGTGATGGCTCCGACACTGATCCGATCGACGCCCGTCCCGGCGATACAGCCCACGGTTTCTGTTGTCACTCCGCCGGACGCTTCCAGCAGTGTGGACGGTGACCGTTCGTTTCGCAGAATGACCGCCTGCTGAAGTTCGGCGGGTTTCATATTGTCCAGCAGCACGATGTCGGGCTGTGCTGCCAGCGCATCGCGCAGCTGGTCGATGGTGTCGACTTCCACCTCAACCGGCAGCTGCAGTCCATGTTCGGTCAGAAACATGCGACCGGCCTGCACGGCACTGGAGACATCGTCCGTGCCGCGGGCCGCCAGGTGGTTATCCTTGATCAGCATTCCGTCATACAGACCGATGCGATGATTGGAACCTCCCCCGCAGCGGACGGCATATTTGTGCAGCAGGCGATATCCGGGAATCGTCTTGCGCGTGTCCAGGATCACAGCGCTGCTGCCGGCTACGCGTCGAACGAAGTCCGCCGTACAGGAGGCGATGCCGCTAAGATGAATCAGAAAATTCAGCACGACGCGTTCACCGGTCAGCAGCTGCCGGACTGGTCCGGACAGCGTAGCCACCACGGAACCCGGCTGCAGGTCGCTGCCGTCCGGACAGTGCACGGTGACCTGCACCGTGCCGCTGACGTCTTCACGTTGCCGCAGCGCCGAGTAAACCCGGTCAATAAGTACCGCCCCGCAAAGACGTCCGGCCTCGCGGGACACGATATTGACGGCCGCCATGCGATCTGGGGGAATGGTGGCTCGGCTGGTCAGATCACCGTCCGCCTGCAGGTCTTCCTGCAGGGCGAGGTCAATCAGTGTGTCGGCCGAGCGCAATGTGTTGTCGTCACAGGACTGCATAACGTTTCCGTTGAGTCATCGTACAGGCAGGATCGGAACACCGATTCTACAACTGTTCCAGAATCTCTTCGTGGCTGGGAAAGCGGCCGGTCTGGTGCTTGCTGTAGATCAGCCGACCATCGACTTCCACGTCGAAGATTCCGCCCCTGCTTTCAATAAGTTCCGGTTGAATTCCTGTCGACTTTCGGATCGCAGCCGCCAGACTGGTGGCCTGAGGCGTATAATTTCACATGACGCAGTAGGTGATTCTGATCTTCATTCTTCCTTCTCCGAGGTGTGAATATCCCGGCGCCGCCGCTGTCAGCGGGCGATCGCGGGAAAGAAAACGGCCGGTTTTCTGCGGTGGCGGTATGACCAGAGGCCACTTTCGCATGGCAGATCGGCGTCGGCCCTGCCGATAACGGTCGCGGGGTGTTTGAGTACTGTTTATCTCAGGTTCGGCCCGGCTTCGCAACGGCAGGGATGTTGTCAAATGGCCTTTGAAGACCTTCTGCCCAGACGATACGATTCCGAAACGGTGTAACTGCTGTTTGCTTTGAATTCATTGGACCCGCTCCGATGGGACTCGACAATCGTGATTATCTGCGTGACGAAAGCTTTCGCTATTCGTCCGGGTCCTCTGGTTTTTCCGCAGGCAGCCATGCCCCCATGTGTCGTCGCCTGCTGATCATCACGATTGCTGTGTACCTGCTGCAGATCTTCAGCGTCCGTGACTGGACAAAAGAGGAACTGACGGCCCGGCGTGAGCTGCTGATTTCCGCACAGCGACAGGTCACCGAACTCATGGGACCGGCAGAAACCAACGACCTGATCATTCCGCTCGAAGCCGTGCCCCTGTCACCGGCGGCGCTGGGTCTGCCGGAAAAAACGTCGGTGGTGCAGAACTGGCTTCAGCTGGAAACACCAAAGATCTTTCGCGGACAGATCTGGCGGCTGCTGACCTGCGCGTTCTGTCACGACCGTGATCAGATTTTCCATATTCTGTTCAACATGCTGTTCTTCTGGTGGTTCGGACCGCGGCTGGAATCCATTTACGGTTCCAAAGAGTTTCTGTTTTTCTATCTGACGGGTGCCACCGCCGCCAGCCTGTGTTATATCGGCCTGGACATCGTATCCGGCGACCCGACGCCGATGATCGGGGCCTCAGGCGCCGTCATGGCCGTGACCATGCTGTATGCCATGCACTTTCCGACTCAGGTGATCTATGTGTTCTTCATCCTGCCCGTTGAAATCCGCTGGATGGTGCTGATCTACGCACTGCTGGATCTGCATCCGGTGCTGCTGTCACTTTCCGGCCAGACAGTCCTGAATGACAACGTCGCTCACGCCGCCCATCTGGGCGGCCTGGCCTTCGGATATGTCTACGGTAAACGCCAGCTGCGACTTTTTCCGGCGTGGGCCCGGCTCCAGACATGGTGGAAGGCGCGACGTCAGGGACTGAAGGTGGTCCGGGGCGGCGCGTCCGGACCTTCGGCAAAATCGCGGCAACTGGCCGACGAAATGGACGCCATTCTTGAAAAGATCAGCCGGCACGGTGAAGCATCACTGACGCGGGCTGAACGCAGGACTCTGGAAAAAGCCAGTCGCGAATTGCGCGATCGCCGCGGCTGAGCACCGGGGATATCTGCCAGCCCCGCCGGCCTCAGCCGGTACGGCCGTCGATGCACGTCATTTGTCTGCCGTGATGGTGTCTCCCCGGCCGATTATTCGGATTTCCCGGGATGGATCACAGCCAACCAGGACAGTTGCGGGTTCCCGCACCGCCCGCATTCACCACACGCTCATCCGTGATATAGGCTTAGATGTCCGCATTCCCCAACCACGCGGCATCTTGTGAAGAATCCGTCATGACCAGTATATCCGATTTAACTGAGCGATCCGTGCTGGATGAGATCCGTTCGACCATCGCATCGCTGGATGCGATGCGTGAGCGTACTTCGTCCGCGACAGCAACCAATCCGGCTGCCTCAAAAGCAGCCCCGTCGAAGGACGTACCGACGGCTGCCGCGCCAAAGCCCGCAACCTCAGTCGCACCGAATCCAGCGAAGGCCCCTGCCGTCGAATTGCCGTGGTCCTCGGCTGTGGAGCCATTTCCGGCCGATTCAGTGCCGGTCGGCGAGGCGCTATCGCCGGACAGTGAGGTATCCGCGGCCGAGGATCCGGAAAGTCCGCCGGTTGGCCCTGAGAGCGTGGTCACGCGTCATGCGAACAAAGACGCCAGGATCATGATCGTGGACGATGAGCCACTGAATATCATGACGTTTCGCCAGCATCTGAAGCTGGAAGGTTATCATAATTTCGTGACCACCAGCCACGCCTCACAGGCACTGGTCATGATTCGTGATCAGCAGCCGGATGTGGTGCTGCTGGATATTCAGATGCCGGAAATCAACGGGCTGGATATTCTGCGTGTGATGGGTCTGGACCCCGTGTTTCAGCACATTCCCGTGCTGATTCTGACGGCGGAAACCGATCCACGAATCCGCAAAAAGGCGCTGGACCTGGGGGCCAGTGACTTTCTGTCGAAGCCGATCGATCCCAACGAACTGCTGCCTCGTGTTCGCAATGCGGTCATTCTGAAAAAGCATTACGACATGGTGGCCAATGAAGCCGCTCGCCTGGAACAGCAGGTGGAACGTCGAACCCGTCAGCTTGAAGCGACCCGACAGCAGCTGATCCTGAGTCTGGCTCGGGCCGCGGAACACCGAGACAATGACACGGGCAATCATGTCATCCGGGTCGGCCGCTACACGGCCATCATCGCGGCGGCCATGGGGTATCCCGAAAACAGGCTGTCGATGCTGGAACAGGCCGCACAGCTGCATGATGTGGGAAAAATCGGTGTCCCGGATTCAATTCTGTTCAAACCCGGCAAGCTGGATCCGGATCAGTACGACCTGATGAAGCGTCACTGCGCCATCGGCCGACAGATCATTGAACCAATTTCGGAAAAGGACTGGGAAGTCCTGAAGACCCATACGCGTAAGGGAGAAAACCTGCTGCACGTCCGATCCTCGCCGCTGCTGATGCTGGCGGCCCGGATCGCACAGACACACCACGAAAAATGGGACGGTTCCGGCTACCCGCTGGGTCTCGCCGGCGAAGATATTCCTCTGGAGGGACGCATCGTCGCCGTGGCAGACGTGTTCGACGCCCTGTCCAGTGCTCGGCCCTACAAGCAGCCGTTCACCCGGGAGAAATGTTTTCAGATTCTGGAAGAAGGACGCGGCAAGCACTTCGACCCACGGGTGCTGGACGCCTTCTTCTCTCGTTCAGCAGAAATTGTCGAAACTCAGATCACCCTGATGGACGAGGAAGAAAAAATTACCGGCAGCCAGTTCAGTTCACAATAGACCACGCCGACGACGTGCGAGCCATTCGCCCACGGACAATCGATCAGTGCTGGTGAGCGATCCGCACGTATCAGAGCACACCGGTTGTGGTCGGGTTTCCCGACCCGACCACGAGATCGACCGAAGGTCTCCCGGTGCGTATCACGCCAATGTGTGGAGCGGTCGGCAGACCGTCCACAACGAAGCAAGGTGTGGAGCGGTCGGGAGACCGCCCCACAACGAAGACCGTCCACAACGAAGGTCGGGAGACCGCCCCACAACGAGGGCTTTCGGCCACGTTCTCCCGCGTCGAACAAGCTCCTGGCGAGCTTCGCGGCGGTCTCCGAACAGCCGCCACCGGTTGTGGTCG
>JAVKCM010000126.1:0-15820 GCA_040222735.1 Fuerstiella sp.
CGACTGGGGCTGTTGCTGGCGACCGTCCGCCACGTCGGCGTCAGAAAGGGCGCGGGCTTCACGCTCGCGGATGGACTGAGTGATTCGCAGGAGGATCATTCAGTGTATTCTCGCGAGCGTCGTCGCCGCCGAGCGGCGGCCGGTCGGCGGGCGGCCACGACCTTTGATCGACTGCGTCAGACCACGAATCCGCTGGAATCGGTCGATGAATACAACGCCATCGCATGCGCGACACCGTCGTGCGACGAAGTGTTTGCGGACGCCGCCATCATGTCGGTGCTGTATCAGCTTGAGGACGATACTGTGGACAGCAGAGCCGACCGGGGATGGCTGTTTGGCGGGCTGCTGGCCGGCGCGGCGGGAGTTGCGGCGCGTCGGGCGGCGAAGTCCCGCAAGGTGCCGACTCGTCCCTTGCCGGCGACACCGCGATACAGCGGACAGACGCTGAAGCTGGCGGATTAGTCGGGCAGCCTTATCTTCTGGTCCGGTACCCCGAGGACGGGAAGTCCGGGGCTGCGTTCTGTGGCTGCGTTCTGTGGCTGCGTTCTGTGAGGGCGGAAAAAGAGAACGGCACCCCGACAGAGAGCAGGTTTCTCTGTCGACGTGCCGTTGCCCGACCCTGTTTCGATGTGTTGTCAGGACTCAGATGGTCCTGGAATACCGTTTTCGTGTTGTTTGAGGCCGGGTCCGACATACTTCGGCGGGATGCCCAGCAGTTCCAGTTGTACGACATGATCGTCGGCGACCGTTCCCACCACCGACAGCAGAGACCTTGTGGAATCGTGGAATCGATCGTCACTTTCGTTGTTGACTGAGTACCATTCCAGTCGCTGGATATTCTGAAACAGCTGGTCCAGCCGGGTGATATCGACGCGGAAGCTGACGTGATCGATCTGTCCGTCTCGGGGACCGCCAATGATCTCGGTCGTGCCCAGATACATGGTGACGATCCAGCCCTGTTCTCCCGGCTGACAGTCGAATCCCACGCGGCCCGTGTACTCCAGTGGTTCGAACAGGTCTGCCGCGGACTTGACAAACGCTCGCAGCCAGGCGGGTCGGTGGTCTTTCTGCTCCCTGCGTGTTCGATAGTCCTCCATCTGCTGAAGCAGTTCTTCTATGGACATTTATCTGAACCAACGGTTTGAGGAATCTGAGAAAAAATTGTAGGTGCGGACGCTGAAAGTCGGTCCGTCTGTTCCAATCCGTCGGCATCGGGGCGACCGGCTCTCCTTCTGCAAATCAGTCTGCCGCTCCCGTACGGCAAGTATCGGGCTGCGGAGAATCGGGGTTCACAAGAAACGTGTCCTGACAAAGCAGATGTGTCCAGGGCGGTGGTGTCCTGCCATCAGCGCCCTGCGACAACTGTTGCAGGACTGGTGTCGATTGATACGCCTGTGCCGACGGATTCACCTGTGTGGCGGCCGAATTGAAAGACTGCGGGGCTCTGCCTGCGGAATCTGGTGTCGGAGTTCCGCCTGGTGGCCGGCCGAACCGGGCAGGATGTCCGGATTTCGCGAATGTGCCGGTGAATTCGTTGTGTCGGATCCAATCTGGCTTACACTCCGCAGCGTTTCGGGAAACACCTGCCGTGGGTATTTCCGTATCGCGTGGCTCGTGCTGCAGATGAATGTTCAGGTGACCAGTGTCAATTGTTGTCCAGAAGTTTGGTGGGACCAGTGTTGCCGACGCGGACCGGATTCGTCGTGCCGCTGAGCGGGCGGTGGCGACAAAACGAGCCGGCTATCAGGTGGTGATGGTCGTCAGTGCCCGGGGAAAGAAGACGGACGAGCTTGTCAGTCTGGCGGCGGAAATCACAAAGCGTCCGCGGCCCCGCGAAATGGACATGCTGCTGTCCACCGGAGAACAGGAATCCGTTGCCCTGATGGCCATGGCCGTGCATGAACTCGGTGAAGAGGCCATTAGTCTGACCGGGGCTCAGATCGGCGTGAAAACGGACGGCAGCCACACAAAAGCCCGGATCATCAGCATTTCGACGCAGCGGATGCGTCACGCGCTGGACGCCGGTCAGATTGTGATTGCGGCCGGGTTTCAGGGGGTAGACGAGGACTTTAACATCACCACGCTGGGCCGCGGCGGCAGCGACACCACGGCCGCCGCGCTGGCAGCGGTGCTGAACGCCGAATTGTGCGAAATCTATACAGATGTCGAAGGTGTCTTCACCACCGACCCGCGAGTGGTTCCCGAAGCGATGAAGGTCGAACGCGTTTCGTACGACGAGATGCTGGAACTGGCCAGTCTGGGAGCCGGCGTGATGCATTCGCGGTCGATTGAATTCGCGAAGAAGTATCACGTCAACCTGAAGGTAAAACCGTCGTACGCGGACGGCCCGGGAACACTGATTGCCCCGGATCCGGCGGATCCGGCGCCGATGGTGTCCGGGGTGGCCTTCGTACGCAACGAAGCTCGCGTCAGTCTGGTGGGTGTTCCGGACCAGCCGGGCGTGATGAGTCAGTTGTTTTCTCGTCTGTCTGAAAGCCGGATTCCGGTGGACATGGTGGTGCAGAACGTGGGTGAAGCCGGCACCGCCAATATTTCGTTCACCGTCGCCGAGGATGATCTGGAGAAATCTCTGCAGGTGGCAACCGCGGCCACTGAGGCGCTGGGTGGCACGGTTTCTCATCTTGGCAACATGTCCAAGGTGTCCGTCGTCGGGCACGGCATGCAGACACACACCGGTGTTGCCGCGCACATGTTTCAGGTGCTGGCTGACAACGGCGTGAACATCAATATGGTGACGACCAGCGAAATCAAGATCTCCGTGCTGATTGACCGAGATCAGTGTGATTTGGTCACCAGAGCCGTGCATGCCGGATTTCATCTGGATCAAAGCGGTCCCGAGGCACCGCAGGTGGGTGTGAAGTCGGCTCCGTCCGTGGCCGCCCTGCCCCCGCGGGATGCTGCCCGGCTGGAAGAAGATATTGTGTCGCGGCTGAGCGGCATGGAAGACATTGTGGTCAGCGATGTGTACGGCGATGACACGCAGGCACGCATCACCATCACTCAGCTGCCCGACAAGCCGGGTGTGGCGGCCCGCGTGTTCTCTGCCGTGGCCAACGGCGGCATTCTGGTCGACATGATCATTCAGAACGCCGGCCGGGACGGGATGGCCAATATTTCGTTCACCATCCCTGCGACAAAGGTTGACAGTTGTGTGGAACTGCTGCGGGCAGCCTTCGCGGACGATGCGCGGATGAAGATTTCCTGTGACCGTTCGATCGGCAAACTGTCCGTCGTGGGTATCGGACTCCGCAGCCATACCGATGTCGGGGCAAAGATGTTCCGCACGCTGGCGGACTGCGGTATCAATGTGCAGATGGTCAACACCAGTGAAATCAAGGTCAGTGTCGTGGTCGACAGAAGCGTGACGGAAAAGGCGCTGTCGGCTCTTCGCGACACTTTTGGGCTTGCCCGATAACCGCCGCCCGGCCCCGGATCGGTGTATGTGCTTTGTCCTGCGGCCGATTGACGAAGCCGCCGGGAATTCAGCGACTTCGTCTCTGCTGCTGAGCCATTTCTACGTTCCGCAGGCTCCAGGCTCCACGCTTAGGATCAAACGGAAAATTACTGTCGCGTCGAAACGTGGCGTAGGCTTCCAGCCTGCGTTTTTCCGCGTCGCAAGCTGGAAGCTTACGCCACTTATTTTCCGCTCGGTCCTTAGCAGACTCCGGAACTCAACCTGCCGTCGGATCCGGAGTCCGGGATGTTTACGTGGCTGGCGTCGCCCAGTGGTCACGATAGCGGCGTGCGACCATCGCGTTTGATTCCTCATCGCCGATGATCTGTTCCGACTTCGGGTTGAAGTTGAGGACGCGGCCGGTTCTGGCTGAGATGTTTGCCAGGTGAACCAGCGTCGCCGACAGGCGGCCGGCCGTGATATCCGCGTTCAGTTTTGTCGCTTTGCCGCGAACGCAGTCAAGAAAGTTCGAATGGTGGGCCACCAGATTGACCTGTCCCACACGTTCTTCAATCAGTTTGTCGCGCGGACCATATAGTCGCCAGCCTTTGGAATGGCCCATTACCATGCAGCCCTCGGTGCCGTAGAACGCTTCGCCGTTTTCGTAGCCTTCCAGCGTGTAGGGACTCCAGATGCGCTGTTCGAAGATCATCTGTCGGGGTTTGCCGCCGGCCGCATCGGCGGCGTAGTCGAACACGGCGTACTGAGTGTCGGGAAACTGCTGGTCGTCGTCGAAGAACAGCTTGCTGCCAAAGCAGCTGGCGCGCACAGGATGATCGGTGACGCCCAGTCCCCACAGCGCCACATCAATGTCGTGGACGCCATCGTTGCCTATGTCGCCACACCCGAAGTCGTACCACCAGCGCCAGATGCCGTGCAGCAGGTTTGACTGGTAGGGAACCATCGGAGCCGGTCCGACCCAGTTCTCAAAGTCGAGGTGTGCCGGTGGATTCGATGGTTTCTGTTTACCGATGGAACCACGGCGCTGACTGTTCCATGCCTTGGCCACCAGGATCTCACCGATTTCACCTTCGTGCAGACGCTGCATGGCTTCCTCGATGAATTCGGTGCTGCGACTCTGAGTTCCCACCTGCAGGCATTTGCCGGTGCGCTGCACCGCATCGGCCATCAGGCGACCTTCATGGATGTTGTGGCAGCATGGCTTTTCCACGTACACGTGCTTCCCTGCATCAAGAGCCAGCAGGGAAGCCGGAGCATGCCAGTGATCGGGCGTTGCGATAAAGACTGCGTCGACGCGGTCGTCGTCCAGCACATGTCGCATGTCGGCGGTGATTTCAGGACGTTTCTTCTTCTCGTCGGTGACGATCTCTGCCGCCTTGCCGGCTCTGACTGAATCGACATCACAGACCCATGCGATTTCGACGTCGTCGCGTCTGGCCAGATGGCGGACATGATTCGAACCCATGCCGCCGGGGCCGATGATCCCCAGCACCACCTGATCGGCATTGCTGGTCCGGGCCGCCGCGGTGGTGGACGTCGTCGCGGTGGTCGCTGCCAGGGCAACCGTTCCTGCTGAGACCTGTTTCAGAAAAGTGCGTCGCTGGCTGGTCATTGTGTCTCTCCCTGTGTGCATGGCGATTCAGGAATGTGTTGGTCAATGGCACCACGCCGCGTGGCGGTGTCAGTGACTGTACCCAGGCTCTCCACGACGAGCAAATAACTTCGACCGGGGGCGCTGTCCGGGGGGCGAAAGCGACCGAAAGCCCTGGCGGCTTCCGCGACGTGTGCTTCGCCGTAGCGGAACTCACCAGGGTTTCGGTTTCAGGTCAACCTGCGTGCGAGCGTCAGGCAGAGCCGGATGCCTGCGGTTTCTCGGTGTCATGCGAACAGAGCGCACGACCGAAAGCCCTGGCGGCTTCCGCTACGTATGCTTCGCGGTAGCGGAACTCGCCAGAGTTTCGGTTTCAGGTCAACCTGCGTGCGAGCGTCAGGCAGAGCCGGATGGCCGCCAGTTCAGGAGCCGGCTGTCTGCGGGCGAGTCATCGGGGGCCGTCGCGGTGCGGGACAGCAGTCGACCGGGCACACGTCATGGTTCGGGCCGAACCGGCCCACGCATTCCCGCGGGGCCGCTGACATGCGTTCCTGAATGAGTTTGCGGATCATCGTCACGAAGCGGGGATGGGTGCCCGGCGTGGCCGCTCGAGCCATTGTCATCCCTAGATCCCTGCAGACTTTGGCGGCTTCGTCGTCGAGATCAAACAGTACTTCCATGTGGTCGGACAGAAAACCGATGGGAGACACAACCACGTGCTGGACACCATTGCGATGCAGTTCCGCCAGATGGTCACAGATATCCGGTTCGAGCCATGGATCCTGAGGACGGCCGCTGCGGCTTTGATAGACAAGATTCCAGCGTTCGGCCGGAATGTTCAGCTGCTCAGCCACCAGTCGGCAGCATTCCTGCAGCTGTTTTTCGTAGTCTGACGTGCTGGCCATGGAATCCGGGATACTGTGGGCCGTGAACGCGACATGAACATTTTCGGGCTGTCCCGCGGCCGCCTCATCAATGGCCCGGGCCACGTTTTCGGCGTTGACGGCGATAAAGTCCGGGTGATTGTAGAAGACACGAATCTTGTGAAATTCGATGTCTTCGGCGCCGACCTGCTGTTGAGCAGCGATGATATTTTCACGGTACTGTCGGCAGCCCGAGTAACAGCTGAAGCCTGAAGTCAGAAACGACAGTACACGGCGGGCTCCGGCCTGTTTCAGCTGTTCCATGGTGTCCGGCAGCAGCGGATCCCAGTTTCGGTTGCCCCAGTAGATGGGCAGATCGATGTGGTGGGCGGCCAGTTCGTCGGTCAGCGCGGCGATCAGATCACGGCACTGCTGATTAATAGGACTCACGCCGCCGAAGTGGTTGTAGTGTTCAGCCACTTCCAGCAGACGGGCTCGCGGGACGTTTTTTCCGCGGAGGACATTTTCCAGGAAGGGAATCACGTGATCCGGACCTTCCGGGCCGCCGAAAGACACAAACAGAAGCGCGTCGTAGTCAGAAGAAGAATCAGCGGACATTGTTGATCCTGAGGGTTTCCTGGATCCGGAAAAAGGGAGCAGCGGCCGCAGAAGCTCGGCCGTCTCTGCGGAGTCTAGTCATCGCGGGCTGCTTTTCCGTCAAAAAATCTCGCAGGACCGGCAGCTCTGGCTTTTTGCAAGCCGTCGTCCAGTGTGGCGAGACCTGACGTGCAGCGCGCGGCACTGTCTTCGGTCGGACAATTCAACGTATTTTGCCCATGCTTCCCTGCTGTTGCAGCCCGAAGGCGGCCGGCGGTTTCACGGCTTAATTGAGCGAGATTGGTGAAACAGAGAAAGTGAGGTCGGAATTCTGTGGCAGTGTTGCTGAAGGCAGGACTTCAGAAAAGTTGGAAAAGGGGACGAATCCTGCCAGCGATCGGAATTGTCTGCCGATTGTCTCGTTTCTCCACGATCCGGCGCGCAAATGCCGACATTTACAGTGTTGACTTCTTTTCCCCGTCTGCGATTCTTGGCGGTCCGAGCGGCTTTGCGTTCGGGCTGACAATGGATTGTCACTCTGGTTCTGGGCGATGGCTCGCGCATCAACGAACTCAAAATCGGCAAAACGGAAGGCGAAAACGCCGACCTTTTCAGGTCGCGTGGTGCGCTGGGTATTCACGCCGATGCGGCTGGTAACGGCCGCCACGCTTGCTCTGCTGTGGTTGTCGTGGCCGGTGGTCGAGCGTCAGTTGCCCCAGCTGGACAACCGGTCTGAATATCGCGTCGGCGTGGACCAGATCGTGGTGACTCCCCCGCCAAGATGGGTCCCGGAAGATATTGTCGGAAAGGTCTTTGCCCGCGCGGGATTCGATGAGTCGCTGTCGCTGCTGGACCCGGAGCTGAGCGAAAAGGTCGCGCTGGCCTTTTATACTTATCCGTGGATTGAGCGTCTGAAGCAGGTACGCAAGTCCTTTCCGGCGCGGGTCTATGTCGAAGTGGTGTATCGTAAGCCGGTGGCCATGGTCGAAGTGGCGGGCGGAGGATATCTGCCTGTGGATCGCCACGGGCATCTGCTGCCGGAAAAGGACTTCAGCCCGGCGGACATCGATCGCTATCCGCTGATCAAGGGCATCAGCACGGCACCGGTGGGTTATCACGGTGAACCCTGGGGCGACCCGGCGGTGACGGGCGCAGCACAGCTGGCCGCCGTACTGACAAAACCCAACGAGGCCGGGCAGTCCTGGTGGACGGCGCTGGGGCTGAAGACCATCTTTGCGCCGCGGCGACTGGCGGCCGATGAGGAGCTGGACGACCTGCAGTTCGAACTGGGAAGTCCGGGCGGATCGCGGATCGTCTGGGGGCGACCGCCCTCGACGGCTCACCCCGCCGAACTGACCGTGGCGCAGAAGCTGGAACGCATGGCGGAATACCACCGAAGTTATAACGGCTTCGACGACGGACCAGCTCCGTTTCTGATCGATATCCGGGACTGGCACAGCACGCGGCGAAGTCTGCTGGCGACGGATCCGGCGCGGGCGTCCAGACAGTAACGGGCGTTCCGGAAATCAGGTTCACCTGGTTGGTCGTGATGCCGGGCAGGCGGCGGTCGCGGATTTGGTGGCCTCAAACGGCAGACCCGGGGCCACTGAATCAGCCGTGCGTTCTGCAGAGAGTTCGGCCGCACTTATTTGAGTCAGGCACTTGCTGACCGGCGTCATGCGTCAGGGCTGGCCGCCGAAGACCAGTTCCAGTTCCTGATTTTCGCGCAGGCGGCGCGAACGGATCTGGATGGTATCCTTCACCAGCCGTCTGGCTCCGGGCACCTTGATGGCCAGCTGTACTTTGTTGCCACGCACCTTGATCTGTTCGCTGGCGGTCAGTTTCTTCAGTTTCTGGTGCTCGTCGGTGTAGAACGAAGCATTCGGCGTTTCTCTGTCGACGGGAATCTTCTGCCGATATCGATCGGAACCCACAACATAGCCGCTCAGGTCGTTCACGCGATACATGCGCGTGCTTTCCGGCAGCATGATTTCGATGATGATGAAATAGGGCTGTTGCGGGTTGGGCGCTTCCGGTTCTGTCCAGACAGTGAAGCTGCCCTTGGTGACGGCGAGTCCTGATTCCGGAAGCTTGAATAGAAAATCGCCGGCTCCGGATTGATCATCCGGGTTGTCGTCGTCTTTCAGCAGCGACGGCAGAGTGTCGTTGTTCAGTGTCTGGACCAGTCCATGTTCGACGACCTGCAGGTTGTTGGAGATTCGTTCGATACTGGAATCTCCGTCGCTCGTCCCCAGACTGATATCCGTGACCACCTGAAATTCAGGCTGTTCTGCCTCGCGGTCGAAGTCGTCAAGACTGGCGCGAATGGGCGTCAGTGGTTCGTCGTCGTACAACACCTGGCTTAGATAGGCGAACAGGATCGCGGCGACGGCGTAGCCCAGCAGGTGCAGCAGCATCGACAGGTAATAGCCGACGGCGGTGGCTGTGAGCAGGTACTGCCGCAGGGTGCCATGGTCGTTTTCTGCGTCCTCAGAGACGGCTGAATCAGCGGGCGGGCGTGATTGGGGACCGGGCGCCGCGGTCATCGGTGGCGGAACGCTCCGATCCTGTACGCTCTGAGACATGGAAACCCGATTCAGCGGAAGGTCGCAGTCAGTTGGGTGACAAACAGTGAGAGGCATTTGCGATCGCACTGACGCTCGATTCTAGGCGGGGAACTTATGTTTAGTCGACTGGTTAAGCTGCGGAGTTGCAAGCGGAAGGGCGGGAAATTGCTCGTGCGATCAGCTATTGACAGCGTCCACCGATTCCGAGGATAACCTCGGGCAAGCCAATCGTGTGGGAAATCTGCGGGAAGCCGAAGGTCGTTGCGGGATCTACGCACGTGTGGTATTTATCCCAGATTACCCATGTCGGCTTGTTTTCGGGATCGGCTGTGGGAAAGTGTGTTCGTGGCTGAATCCCCACAGATTCTCAGGCTTCTGGTGACGCTGAGGCGTTTTATGGCTAGAATTCGGCTCGCGCCGACAGATTTCTGTGACTTCAGAAAAGCTGGTCGACGTGTACGGGCCGCTGGCGTCCTTCGTCAGCGAGGCCGTGCCACTGCACAGTTGGAAGGCCGGCCCGGATATAATTCGGCCCCGGATTCCGTGTCGTGAGCTCCGCTACATCTTCGAATCAACCAAAGCAGCAGGAAATTCGTGACTGAATCACGGAAGAAACCGTTTCTGCAACGGCGCGACCGCTGGGGGCATGGCGTTTCGCTGTGGATAGTCGTGGGTGTGGCCTTTCTGATCCCGGTGATGGGATGGGCGCTCCGCGATATCCGGATGCACAACGACGTGGCCGGCTGGCTGCCTCGGCACGACCCGCAGGCGAAAATCCTGGCGTGGTATCAGCGTTTGTTTCCGTCTGAGGATCGCGTGCTGGTTGCCTGGGAAGGCGGTTCTCTGACCGACGTGAACTTCCGTCGTCTGGAAGAAAAGCTGGAGGGGGCTCGGACCGAAAGCGGCGCCGTCGAAGGTGGCTCGCCGTATGTTCACGACGTCACTCTTGCTACTGAGTTACTGTCGCGCATGATGGGGCGAGATGTCCCGTTTGACCGTGCGATGTCCCAGATTGAAGGTGTTCTGATTGGGCGGGGACCATTGCGTCTGCGGTTTACCGATGCCGGCCGCAATCGGGGCGACTACCTGATTCAGGAAATTCTGAGTCTCGCGAATGATAAATTCGAACTGGATGCCAGCATTGCCCCGGGCCAGATCGCGGCGCCATCGGACTACGGAATTCGGCTGGACGATGCCAAAGCCTGGAAGGTTCATGAAGAGCTGACCAGATACACGCAGGCTCAGCCGCTGTGTGATCTGCAGCTGGAATGGATGGGCATGCACACTGAATCGGGGAAGCTGACGGAATTCACGGCTGCCCTGCTGCAGATCACTGATGTCGGTTCAGGCAGCCAGACATCGGGTCGCCCGTGTATTGAAGAATGTTTTCTGACGCCGGGTTCGCTGGCGGCTGCTTCCGTCGCTCTGTCTGAAGCAGGGATTGCGGACAAGAAGGCGGCGGTGGCGGAAATTCAGCGTGCCGTGGAAGAGCTCGGCATTCCGCCGGAAACCATTCATCTGGGTGGACAGCCGATAGTCACGGTGGCGCTGAACGAAGCTGTCGCCGACGCAGCATGGAATCCTGATTTTGAACTGTGGGATCTGGCGCATCGTTCGCCGATTCTGCTGTCGGCGATTCTTAGTGTGCTGTTTTCATTTGTGATGCTCAGAAGTATCCGTCTGGCCACGCTGGTGCAGATTGTGTCCTTTCTGACCGTGATTATTGCCATGGCCATTGTGCCGCTGACCGGCGGCACGCTGAATATGGTGTTGATTGTGATGCCGACGTTACTGGTGGTACTGACCACGTCGGCTTCGATCCATCTGTCGAATTACTGGAAACACGCGGACGATCCCAGTCCCAGCCGGTCTGTGTTCAGCGCGGCTGAAACCGCATGGCTTCCCTGCGGGCTGGCCAGCGGGACCACGGCGATCGGGCTGGCGTCGCTGATGGCCAGCAATCTGGTGCCCGTGCGTGATTTTGGCATCTACGCGGCCATTGGCTGCCTGATTTCGTTTCTGGTTGTGCTGTATGTGTTGCCGTCGTTGATGCTGTACTGGCCCAAATCTCCTCCGCCTCAGGAACAACTGCGGACGGCGCACTGGAATCATTTTGGCCGATGGCTGGCTCGGCACCGGGTGCTGGTGTCCGGCTGCTGTGTGGCCGTCACGGCGGTCGCCGCGTGGGGGCTCTGGAATTTCAGCACGGAAACCAAGGTCATTCGCTATTTCCCCACGGATTCGCGACTTGTCCGGGACTATGTGTTTCTTGAGGACAAGTTGTCCGGTGTGATTTCCATCGACACGATTGTGAAGTTTGACACGGAGGCGCAGAAGCAGCTGACCTTTATTGAGCGGGCTCGAATTGTCATGTCCGTTCAGCAGGACATTCAGGAGCACTCAGAAATCAGTGGTGTTCTGTCGCTCGCCTCGTTTCTTGACCTGCGCGAGGCGGATCCGGAGACCATGTCTCGGTTTGAGCGCGAAAAACTGAAGCGTTCTCAGCAGCGGATCGGCCGCCAGATTCACGAATATCTGCGGGACGGTTCATCGGACGACTCCATTTCGTCGATGATGGCGGTGCCCGATGATGCCACGGACTGGACCGAGCCTGGCGATGCGCGGCTGAATCGCGGCGGCGATGAAATCTGGCGGGTTACGGCTCAGACGTCAGCGCTTTCGGACACGGATCTGGAAGTGCTGATCGGCGACATGAATTCGATTGCCAAAGGCCGTCTGGCGCTGGTCGGCAGTCCTCATACCAGTCACGTCGTGACCGGACTGATTCCCGTCTTTCTGCGAACACAGCAGGCCGTGCTGGAAAGTCTGATTCGCAGCTTCGGCATGGCGTTTGTCATCATTGCCGTCGTGATGGTCGTGCTGTTGCGCAGCCCGCTGGCGGGCGTGCTGACCATGCTGCCCAATCTGATGCCGGTGGTAGTGATTTTCGGACTGTTGTCCTGGATGCGGCTGAAGGTTGATATCGGCACCATGATTACGGCGTCGGTTGCTCTGGGGATTGCCATTGATGGAACGCTGCATCTGCTGACCTGGTTCAGAAGGCTGATCGGCCAGGGACTGTCCACGGAAGAGGCAGTTGGTCGGGCCCTGGAACACTGCGGGCCGGCGATGTGGCAGACCAGCACGGCGATCGGGCTGGGCATGCTGGCGCTGTTGCCGGCCGAGCTGCTGCTGGTGAGTCGTTTTGGCTGGATCATGGCGGCTTTGATTTTTGCGGCGCTGGCCGCAGACGTGGTCTTTCTGCCGTCCCTGCTGGGCGGGACGCTGGGGCGGCTGATCCGGAAGTCTGTGCTGGCCGGCCAGGCCGCGGAATCGGCCGACGAACCTCGCACGGTCCGTCTGGCGGATGCTTCCAAGGCGGCGGACGCAGCGTCGCACGGTGGCGTGGATTCGGGCGAGGCTGTTGCGCCGCTGAAGGACGTCAGCTGAAGTGCCGGGATCGGGTACCGGTCAGCGTCACGCGGCATTACGCGGCTCGGCACCCGCTCTTCGCACCCTGTGGTGAAGCCGTCGAGCGATGGCGGGTCTTTGGGAAAACCCCGGGAATCCGGCTGGCGAGCTCTTTGATCCCGTGTCGGTCGCGCGTAAAGTCTGAGCGGGACAGGCGGGCCGCGGTAACTTTATCCGGGGCGGGGCTGCCCCCAGGTCGTTTTCGTGCGACTCGGCGTTTGCGCCAGTCATTTGTTTTGCGGAACGGTCGCCCGAGATGTGGTGGCGAAGGTGCCGGACAGAAACGTTGCACAGGAATTCGGAGCAAAAATGGTAAGTGAGTACGTAGAACCGCTGGGCATGCGGGTTCTGATTCGCAAGGACGAAGCGCGTCAGGAAACGCGCGGAGGGATTGTGCTTCCGGATACCTCAGAGATTCCCACGATTACCGGTCGCGTCGTCGAAATCAGTGTGCAGATTGACCGGGACGAGGATTTTCCGATTCGCAAGTACGACAAGGTTCTGTTTCACCCGAAGAACGCCATCCCGGTGGATTTTGAACCAGACAATCTGCTGTTTGTGGTTCCCGTCGAAGATGTGGTGGCCGTGTTTCGTAAGCCGGCACGCGATACGGGGGCACAGGAATCGGTTTCTGATGCGCTGGACGAGGACGAGTAGCGATGATCCGGTCCGGTGATTCGTCCGGATTCCGAAACCTGAGCGGTCATTAAGGATCGTCCGACATGCTTCGTCGGTTTATTCAGAACTACCGTCCGCGTCACCGCAATCGGGTGAATCAGGTCCTGCATGTGGTGGGGATTCCCCTGTCTTTTGTTGTGGCCCCGGCCGCTGCGCTCGGTGGTGCCGCCTGGTACTGGCACGTCGGTTGTTTCGTTGGCGGCTATCTTCTGCAATTTGCCGGTCATGCGGTTGAAGGCAATGATGCCGGTGAAGTCGTCTTTGTGAAGAAGCTGCTTGGAATGCCATATACCGAGTATTCCCCGGTCTCCAATTCATCAAGTGGTTCCGAGGCCCCCGACGATATCAACTCCGCCGCCCGGTAGCCGGAACCAGCAGGATGCAGGATGCATCAGGGGTGAAGGTGACGTCTGCGGTGCGAGCCAGTGGCTCGCTGCGATCCTCGTATCTTTTGTGACAGGGAAGTCACATGCCTCGACCAGCCACCCGTTCGCCCCTGCTTCGTTCTCATCGTCGCCTTGCCACCGCTGCCCGGCTTGTGATTGCAACGACACTTGTCACAGTCACGATGACCGGCTGCAGCACTCCCAGGGCCACTGTGTGTGATCTGGATTACTGCGACGACAAGTCCGGAATTCAGTATTACAGGGGGAATGCCAGCTCGGTTTCGTATCCCTGTCTGGATAAAAGGACGGCTGAAGTTGTTGCTGCCAGTGAGGAACCTCGCAATCTGCATCGTCGGATCGAAGACCCCGCACGGGAAATCGCACTGAACGAAGCCTTACAGATTGCTCTGAGTCACAATGAGGTGATCGAAACCAGTGCACTGGGCGGAGTCGGCTCGAAGGCAGTGCTGACAAACCCAACGGGTGTGGCCTCAGTTTATGATCCGGCGATCCAGGCGTCCGGAGTTCTGTTCGGTCGCCGTAGTGTCGAATCCGCGCTGGCGGATTTCGATACAACTTTTGCCAGCAGTCTGACGTGGCGCCGCAATGATGTGAACGCCGGCAATCTGAACGGAGGCGGCAATCGCGCCGACTTCACGTCGTCGCTGTCCAAGCAGTTTGCTACCGGTGCCAGCATTTCTCTGTCGCATGACTGGACGCACACCGTGGACCCGGCAACGTACGGGCCGGTCGGGGCGGGAACGTTTACGCCGAATTACTACGGCCGTCTCGGAGCCCAGGTCCGTCAGCCGCTGCTGGCGGGCAGCGGAGTCAGCTACACCCGGATTGCCGGGCCGGCCAATCCAAACTTCGGATCCATTACCGGGGTCAGCCAGGGTGTGGTCATTGCCCGGATCAATGAGGACATTTCCGTGGCCAGCTTTGAGCTGGCGGTCCGCGATGCCCTTCGCGATATCGAAGACGCGTACTGGACTTTGTACTTTGCCTATCGGACGTATGACACAGCCGTGGTGGCGCACAAGAGTGCCTTTCAGACGTGGCGTGAATCACAGCATCGGCTTGAGGTTGGTGTGCTGAAGCCGGCCGACGAGCTACAGGCGCGGGATCGTCTGTACGAAACCAAGGCCAGCGTTGAAACCAGCCTTAACAGTCTGTTCCGGGCAGAATCAGAACTGCGACGGCTGGTCGGGCTGCCAATGAATGACGGCACCGTCCTGCGTCCGTCTGAAGAACCGAACCTGGCAGAGTTTATTCCTGACTGGAAGGCATCCCTGCGGGAAGGTCTGACCAACCGGACAGAGCTGCGGCGACAGAAGTGGAGTCTGAAAAGTCTTCAGCTGCAGCTTCAGGCCGCTCGCAGCCTGGTTCGGCCCCGGTTCGATTTTATCGCCGGGTACGATGTCAACGGGGTCGGCGATACGTTGCTGTCGGATTCAGACAGCCCGTTTCGCAGTGCTTACGGTTCGATGACGAATGAGGATATTAACTCCTGGAACGCCGGTTTTTTGCTCACCGTTCCCATCGGTCAGCGATTCAACCGAAGTCAGGTGCGGAACCTTGAGCTGCAGGTGACTCGGGCGGCCGCAGTCCTCGCCTCTCAGGAAAAAAACATCGCTCATGATATTGCGACCGCCATTCAGGATGTGACGGCCACCTATGCGGCTGCTCAGACAAATTACAAACGTCTGACCGCTGCTTCGCGTCGCGTTGACCTGTTGCAGGCGGAACGCGAAGTCGGAACCCTGACGCTGGACCTGGTACTGCGGGCCCAGGCCAGTCGGGCGGCCGCTGAGAATGCGTATTACCAGCAGGTGGTGGACTACAACCGGGCACTGATGAATTTAAGTTTTGCCAAAGGAACACTGCTGGCCGACAACGGAATTATTCTGGCGGAAGGTCCCTGGCAGCCGGAAGCGTACTGCGACGCTCTGCTGCGGGCTCAGGCTCGGACACACGCGGTCGACGCGCCGCACCTGTGCACGGAGCCGGCGGAGTTTGCGTCGCCCGGTCCGACCGGTACCGTCGAGTTGTATCCCGCGTCGGACGCCGTGACGGTGGAGCCGGAGTTTCATGCACCGGCTTCTGAACAGGCCGCTCCGGAGGTGCCCGAGTTGCCGCCGGTCGATGCTCCGTCTGAGCCTGGTGCCACGCAGTCGCGGCTGCAGTTCAGCAAGCCGCTGCCGATTGTGGATCCGCTCAAAGACGGCTAT
>JAVKCM010000127.1:0-49473 GCA_040222735.1 Fuerstiella sp.
AGAAAAAAGCGGCGGTGTCAAAGCAGATGTACACCTATTCCCTCCCCGTTCACTTCACTCTGCAGTGGAGCTTTCCGGAAGAGCGGATACTCGACCCGGAAAGCGACGATCCGGATATCTCCGGTGCAGCCATTGAAGAGCTTGAGGCGGAATTGACCGACCTACTCAGGCAGCACTACTCTGCCGACAACGTTTCAGTGCTCGACGACGCTCTGGGCTCACTGTTTCTCGGTCGGCACACCGAGTAGCCGACGGTAAACCGGCCAAACCCGCCCACCGGGTCGAGCGACAAAGAGCACCAAAAAACCAGCAAATAACTCAGATCAAATCACGCAATCCGGCCGATTTTCCCCGGGCCAGGAGTGGCTGGTTTTAAGGTCCTTCCGGGAACTTTGTGGGTGAGTGCAGTGATTTCAGAGCATCGGCCGGGTAACCAACTTGCCTCGCGGATTCGAGGCGACGTAAGGCACTTCTTTGAAAGGGTTTGTGCCGGACACGTTCCGGATCGTCGCCGACCTTCCTTGAAACCACCCACAAGAAACCCAGATGGACCGGTTTTAAGGTCCGGATGGACCGCAAATCAGGCAGGCAAGCGGTACGGGATCGTTGATGTCGAGACGAAGGGCTGTGGAAGGAAGCGACATTGCGCTCTGTGTTCGACGAAGAGAACGTAAAACTCAACCTCATGAGAATCCTGATAAGTTCGTCGTCCCGCAATTTCAATCAGCACGACGAGGCCGACGGTTGCCAATGTCCCGAGTACGGGTAGCATATCGGCTTCCTCCCATCCTTTGCCGTCCGAGCCATTTGGTTTTCACCCCGTGGAAAAGTCACGCCGCACCGAACGCGAAATCGCAGCAAGTTCATCACGCCCGTGCCGCAGAAAGCTGGCTCGGACCTGCACGCGCAGAGGGCCGCTCGACCGACGGGCGTTTCGGAATGCGGGGCTCGCGGACGGGCCGGGACTCACGGCAGCGGGCAGACTACCAGATGGTTGAATCTGTGCCATTCACCGACGAGGTCGTGAAATGGAAAAACTGTCTGAGTACGTGATGACTGCTGAGGCTGCCGAGATTCTCGGTGTCTCCCAGAACACGCTCCGGCCGTGGGCGGAGGGAGGCAAGATTCCGGTGCGACGAAATCCGGCCAACGGATACCGGCTGTTTCGTCGAACCGAACTCGAACGATTCCTGCGGGATGCGGCGAAGCCGGTAAAGGCGTCGCCGAAGCCGAAGTAGGAGAAAACTTCGACCTGGATATCAAGAAGAACGAACACAACAAACTCAAAAGCAATCAGCGATCCGCGAACATCCATCGTGCGCGAGCAAATATGGCGAAGCAAAAGAACTGGACGACCGTTTCGGAGTCAAGTTTCCCGTGGGAGCGGGATGCCCTGGATTTCGTGCGCTCGCAGTTTCCATCGCAGGAACCATATCGAGCGTGGTCGAACTTTGAGTTCATCGCCGACGATGGCAGTATCAACGAAGTCGACCTGCTGGTGTTCACTCCGCAGGGTTTCTTCCTGATTGAGATCAAGAGCCGCCCGGGACGACTGCGAGGCGACGCGGGCACCTGGACGTGGGAAACCGAGGGCAAACCTCACGCCACGGTCGACAATCCGCTGTTCCTTGCAAACTCAAAAGCCAAGAAGCTGCGATCTCTTCTGTCACGTCAAAAAGCCTGCAAGAAGAAAGGGAAGGTTCCCTGGCTTGACGCACTCGTGTTCTGCTCTGCCAGCGAACTGAAGTTCGAGCTGGAAGGGAATGCAGCTCATGGTGTTGCTCTCCGAGACACCAAGTCGCGCGCGGGAGTGATGGGAGCCATTCGTCGTCGCGAATGCCCTGGACTGCGCGAGCATCCGTACGATCGCTATGACCGCCCGACTGGCAAGATGGTTGCACAGGCGATGGAGCAGGCTGGAATCCGGCCGTCTCAACGCAGCCGCAAGGTCAGCGACTACGTCCTTGACCATCTGATTAACGAGGGCCCCGGCTATCAGGATTGGCAGGCGACACATTCGACGCTGAAAAACGTCCGTCGACGAGTCAGACTTTATAATGTTCGCACCGGTGCAACCGAAGACGAACGACAAACGATTGAACGAGCGGCGCGGCGTGAAGCTGAACTCCTCGAGACGCTGCATCATCCCGGCATTCTGCGACGTGAAGGATTCACGGAACATGAACTTGGGCCGGCCCTGATATTCGAACACGATCCATTGGCAATCCGGCTGGATCATTTCCTGGCGCAGCGAAACGATCAGTTGAGTCTGGACCAGCGGCTCGACTTGATGCGGCAAATCGCCGAGGTCACTCGATTCGCTCATGAGAAGCGCGTCGTTCACAGAAGCCTTTGTCCTCAGAGTGTCCTGGTCAGCGAAGACGGTCCAGGTCGTTATCAGGCCAAGGTCTTCAATTGGCAGGTGGGCTATCGCAAGGGATCGACAACGTCTGAGATTTCCCGTCAGGTGACGGCGACATCCCACGTTGATCGCCTGGTTGAAGATGCAAGTACTGCATACATGGCGCCTGAGGCCGTTTCTGATGTCGACAACATGGGGGAACATCTCGACGTCTTTTCGCTTGGTGCAATTGCATACCACATTTTCTCCGGCCAGCCGCCTGCGTCCAATGGACTGGAACTGAGCAATAAGCTGCGTGAAACAAAAGGGCTGCAAATCAGCTCGGTCCTGAACGGCGCCAGCGAGAGCCTTCAGGAGATGATTCAGTGGAGCACACTGCCGGAGGTATCCGAGCGAAGTGGCCTGATCGGCACGGCGGGTGACTTCCTTGAGTTGCTGGAAAAGGTCGAAGACGAAGCCACATCGCCGGATCAGGAGAACTTCGTTGAAGATCCGAGTCGCGCTCGGAAGGACGATGTTCTGCCTGAGAATTTTCGTGTGGTGCGACGCCTCGGTCAGGGCAGCTGTTCCGTCGTTCTGCTGGTGGAGAAGGATGGGCAGGAATTTGTACTGAAAGCCGCCAGCGACCCCGAGCACAATGCACGTCTGAAAGACGAAGCCGAGATACTCGACAAATTAAGACATAACCACATCGTGGAACAGTGCGGCAGTCTTGAGATCGGAGATCGCTTTGCTTTCCTGATGCGTCCGGTTTTCGCCAACAAAGAAGATCGACGCATCGAGACGTTGAGGGATCGGCTGCGGCGAGAAGGTCGATTACACATTGATCTTCTGCAGCGGTTCGGCGAAGACCTCTTTGAAGTCGTGAAGTATCTGGAAGAGGAAGCCGGGATTCCGCACCGCGATCTGAAACCAGACAACATTGCGATTGGACAGATCAAACGCGGTGACAAACTGCATCTGGTGCTGTTCGACTTCTCACTGTCCCGTGCGCCGGCCGAGAATATTCGCGCCGGCACGAGCGGATATCTCGATCCCCTGCTGCCCGTGCGCAAGAACAAACGCTGGGACCTGCAGGCAGAACGGTACGCTGCTGCGGCTACGCTTTACGAACTGGCAGCCGGCCCTGGCAATTTGCCCAAGTGGGGTGATGGGGCCAGCGATCCATCGCATCTCAATTGTGAAGCGACAATTGACGGCGACCTGTTCGATACCTCGATGCGTGATGCGTTGGTCGAATTCTTTCAACGTGCCTTTCGTCGCAACCCCGCCGAGCGATTTGACAACTCGGAGGAGATGCTGAATGCATGGCGAGACTGCTTCGTCGGGATAGAGCAACCCGGCATGCTCTCCCGTCACGAAGACGAAGAACTACTGCGCGAGTTGCTCGACTCGGCAACGTTCGACACGCAGATCCCGGAGCTCGGGCTTGGCACAAGAGCGACAAATGCACTCGATCGAGCGAATATCCTGACGGTAGAAGACCTCCTGACGGTTTCCATGTACTCGCTGAATCGCCTGCGAGGCGTTGGACAAAAGACCCGACGCGAGATCAGTGCCGCAGTCAGGATTCTGCGAGAGCGGCTTGGCAAACCGACGCGCACTGACCTCGCACTTGTCGAGGAAATCACGGATTCCACCGACACTCCCACAGACGTGGGGAATCTCAGTGTCGACCTGCTTGCCTCCAGAATCACACGGACGAGTTCCCGCGAAGGGGACACTGCCCGAGCAACTCTTCTGGCACTTCTCGGGCTGGATGATCGGCTTGACGACCCGTGGCCAAGTCAAACTGATGTTGCCGCCGTGGTCGACGTCACACGCGGTCGCATTGGGCAATTGGTCGGTAAGTTCCAGTCGCGTTGGGCGAAAGAAGCATCGCTGAACAAGCTTCGCGCTGACGTTGCTGAAATCATCAGTACGGCCGGCGGGGTGATGTCCGTCAATGAGTTGGCCGAGGCAATACTTGTCGCTCGCGGTTCATCGCAGGACGATCCAGAACGCAGCCGGCTTGCCAGAGCCGTCGCCCGGGCCAGCGTCGAAGTCGAACGGACTCTGGCCGAACCGCGCTTTTTGGTGCGACGAGATCACGGGCGCATACTGGTTGCCCTCAGTCAGGATCTGGCTGGTTACGCGCGGCGGATTGGCGACGAAGCCGACAAATTGGCTGACGAGGATCCGCTTGTGCCACCGGCGCGAGTCATCCAGCGGCTTCGCGATGTGTCTGTGCCAACTGATGCAGCGGTTCTGTCCGACACGCGCATTATTCGACTGGCCGCAGCGGCATCCGTACACGCCGCTGTTTCCAGCCGGCAGGAATTGTACCCACGTGGAATGGACGCTGCCCGGGCACTGAAGCTGTCACAGGGCGCGCTGTACGGAGTTCCGTTCCTGACCGTCGACCAAATCCGATCTCGCGTCAGCGGTCGTTATCCCGAATCCGCACCGCTGCCGGATCGGACTGCCCTGGACGATCTGCTCACCGCAGCAGGATTTGACTTTACGTGGGACCCAACCTGCAAAGGTGTCGGCTGTTACACAAGTCGGGCGCGAGACATGGTCTCGATCACCAGTGGCAGTGAATCCATCTCTCGATTGCCGACAGCCAATACACCACCACAACCTGGTGAGATCACGCCGGAGATTGCTGATGCACGGCAATTTGAGGAACGGCTGGATCGCGGCATCAACGAAGGCTCATTCCTGGCACTGATGGTCAATCCCAAATACTACCAGCGCGCTGTCAAAGAGCTGTGCGATCGCTTCCCTGTGCAGATGGTCGATTTTGAAGGGCTGTTCATCGACGCACTCAAGGGCGTTGCAGAAAAAGCCAAGGTCCAGTGGGACCTGGTTCTCAAAACCGACTCCAGACCAGGAGAAGGTGACTGGGACAGGTTGATGCTGTTGATCAAGCGGGCAATGCCACAGATAGAGAAACAGTTGTCTCAGGCGGATCGAACCATGCTGGTCGTCTATCCGGGGCTGTTGGCCCGGTATGACCAGATGACGCTGCTGGAGCGATTGCGGGACAAGGTTGGACGAAGTGACGGCATCCCCGGGGTGTGGCTGTTGATCCCCGGCGATCAGCAACCGCTGATGGATGGGAAGGCAATCCCACTGATCAGTCCTGGCCAACGGACGCGGGTGCCATTGAGCTGGCTTCAGAATGTTCACCGTAGCCGGGGAGAAGCGTAAATGGTTGATCGCGAATCACTCCTGTCAGACCTGCAGTCAGTTCTTCGAAATATCGAAGCCGATTTGCTGGACCGCAGCGACTCAGATGAAGTATCCGAAGTGCGGGAGTGGTTGCGCGAAGAGTACACCAAGGCAAAGGACGCTGAACGAACTGCACAGACCCAGCAGCAGTGGACGGACGACTTCATCACGCAAGTCGCCGCTGCATGGGTGTTGTCCTGCGTATTCGTGCGCTTTCTTGAAGACAATGGCCTGATCGACCCACCAAAGATTTCCGGCCCCGGTCCGCGGTTGGAGCGTGCTCGCGATGAACACACACTATTCTTCCAGGATCTCAGCCGGGCGAAGCTAACCGACCGCGAGTATCTGCTCGACATTTTTAAGTCGCTGGCGAAGGTGCCCGCCGTTGGTGAGGTGTTTGGAAAACACAATCCGCTCAATACCTTGCCAAACTGGCTCGGGCCCGACGCGGCGGGCGAGTTGCTGCGGTTCTTCCAAAAGATCGACGCCAACAGCGGATCTCTCATTCACGATTTCACCGATCCGGAATGGGACACACGTTTTCTTGGGGATCTGTATCAGGACCTGTCAGAAGCGGCTCGCAAGAAGTACGCCCTGCTGCAGACGCCTGACTTTGTGGAAGAGTTCATTCTGGATCGCACGCTCGACCCGGCGCTGGATGAGTTTGGGCTAACACCCGATACCAATTCCGACCATCTCTTCAAAATGATCGATCCGGCGTGTGGGTCTGGCCACTTCCTCCTGGGCGCCTTTCCTAGAATTCTGAAACGCTGGCAGAAGGAAGAACCCGGAACAAACATTCGTGAGTTGGTGCAGCGGACGCTGGATTCCATTCACGGAGTGGACATCAACCCGTTTGCGATTGCAATCGCCCGGTTTCGTCTGCTGCTGGCGGCGCTGGCGGCCTGCGGTGTGAAGCGTCTGGCGGATGCCCCCGCGTTTGCGATGAATCTGGCGTGCGGCGATTCGCTGTATCACGGCCGTCACAGGCAATTGCACTTGGGTGACGATTGGACTGATGAATCCCACTACTTCCGTACCGAAGATTCCGCAGAGCTGCGAAACATCTTGAAAGCCGGAACCTTCCACTGCGTCGTAGCCAACCCACCGTACATTACGCCGAAAGATCAGGCTGCGAACACCGCATATCGGAGGTTGTATTCGTCGTGTCACATGAAGTACTCGCTAGCCGTCCCGTTCATGGAGCGAATCATTGGTCTTGGTGTCTCAAGAACTGAGTCTTCCAGTGCTGGGTTCTGGGGCCAGATCACAGCAAACAGCTTCATGAATAACGAGTTTGGCAAGAAGCTCATTGAAGAATTTCTTCCGAACACCGATCTCACGCACATTGTGGATACCCGCTTCGTCCAGCCTCCCGGTCACGCGACGCCTACCGTTATTCTCTTTGGAAAGAATCAAGCTCCACTGCTAGACACTGTTCGTGTTGTCATGGGCATTCGAGGCGAAGACAACCCGCCGGAGGACCTGGCCCACAGCCGGTTGTGGCAGTCGATTGTTACGTCCATTGACTTACCTGGCACAGAGAATGACTTACTTAGCGTGGTCGATTCGAGCCGAGACACCTTGGCAGCACATCCGTGGTCTCTTGCAGGAGGCGGCGCGGCGGAGCTAAAGACCTTAATCGAACAGTCGTGCATACAGACCCTTGCCGATTTAGATGCCTCTGTCGGCTTTATGGTCATTACGGGTGATGACGACGCCTTTCTGCTGACAAAAGACTCTGCACTACGCGCTCGCGTTCCTGCGCGACCGCTCTACTCAGGCGATGCAATCCGCGACTGGCTCGTCGAAGGGGATGAATGGGTCATCTTTCCCTATCACGAAGTCAACGGCCGCACCGAACCAATTTCGCTGGCCGAATTGCCAACTCTTCAGCGTTTGTTCTGGCCGATTCGGCGAACTCTCCAGCGAAGAAGCATGTTCAAGAAAACTATAACCGAGCACGGTAAGCAATGGTGTGAACACATTCAGTTCATCGTCTCGCGCGTCGACGCGGAGAGAGTTATCGCCTTCGCCTACAAGGTATCGCATAACAATTTCGCTGTCCGAGACCGTGGCGATGTCTTTTGCCAGACGTCACCCGTTATCACACTTCCCCCTGGGACGCCAATGCCGACGTTTGTCTCGCTGGCCGGATTGATGAACTCCTCGACCGCTGCGTTCTGGGAACAACAGCAGCATCGGGAGGTTAGTGGTCGCGGACTTGAACGTTGGGAGGTGCGGCTCGAGCGAAATGGCACGAAGGTCGTGCAGTTCCCGGTCAGTGAGAATTGGCCACAGGAGCACTCAGCTGCGCTATACGAACGGGCTGTAGAGTTGGACCGTCGATCACCCGACGTCAGGATCCGCGATGAGAGCGCAACCGGGCGATTGGCTCAGAACTTGCTGGCATTGTCGACGGAGTTCCGTCGCATCGTTGGGGAAATGATTTTTCTGCAAGAAGAGCTGGATTGGCAGTGCTATCAGTTCTACGGAGTGGTCGGGGAGAACCTCACATACAGCGGAGAAACATTCCCGATCATTCAGGGTGAACGAGCTTTTGAGATCGTGCTTGCCCGGAAGATGGAACGCGGCGAAGTTCAGACCAGTTGGTTCGAGCGACATAACAGTACCCCCATCACCGGGATTCCAGCGCATTGGCCAGATGACTACCAGCATATTGTTGCGAGGCGCATTGAAGTCATCGCATCCGATTCTCACGTTGGCTTGATCGAGCAACCAGAATTCAAACGACGGTGGGCGATCGACGATTGGGAACAACGCGTCGCGCGTGCACTGCAAGCAAGTCTGCTGGATCGCTTAGAAAGGTACTTTGACCTCGATGGCCGCATGAATGAAGACAATGTGGTCGCTGCACAGTACGGAGTCTCACTTGTGTCCTTGGGACAGCTGGCAGATGTGGCTTCGCGAGATGAGCAGTTCATCGAATTGGGCGCGGCCTATAGGGACGACAATGCATTCAATGTGATTGGGCTAGTGGATGAGTTGGTAAGTGTGGCATCTGTGCCTCTCTTGCCCGTGCTGCGATACAAGGACACTGGTTTACGAAAGCGAGACCAGTGGGAAGAGACTTGGGAACTGCAACGCCGTGAAGATGCCGGGGAAGAGGTAGGCGAGATACCCGCCCCGCCCAAATATGCCAGCGGTGACTTCGTCTCTTCTGGCGGTGCTCGATATTGGGAACTGCGGGGCAAGCTGGACGTTCCGAAGGAGCGCTGGATCAGCTTCCCGCAATGCGACGCCGAAGACGGCACTTTGATGATCTGCTGGGCTGGGTACGACCACTTGCAGCAGGCGACTGCGGTCGCCGCGTATTTCGTCCGGGTCAAAGAAGAGATCGGTGGCGCGGATGATCCGCGACTGGTTCCGCTGCTCGGCTGCCTAGTTGAGCTGCTGCCATGGCTCAAGCAGTGGCACAACGAGCCGAACGCGGAATTCGACGGCCTGCGCATGGGGGATTACTACGAGGGCTTCATCAACGAAGAGGCTCGCAATCTCCCCAGGACAACAACGAACGCCGACGGTGAGGAAGTCACCACCAGCGGCTGGACCATCAAAGAAATCAAAGCCTGGCAGCCCCCACAACGCACCGGCGGGCGGCGGCGAAGACGATCAACCAACTGAACAATTCGGGGCGAAACGCCATGACTCTCCTTAAAGAACTCATCGACATTCCGGAGCACATCGACGAGGGCCAGTACGTCCTGCGTCTCACGGAAGGCGTGACGGATCCGCAGGCCACTGTCGACACCTATGTGCCCACACCGCAACTGGTGCGGTGTTTCGATGATGCGCTCAGCTTCATTCGAGGAGCGATCCAGAGTGCGACCAGCAAAGCCACCTATCTCCACGGCAGTTTCGGTAGCGGTAAAAGCCATTTCATGGCGATCCTGCATCTGATTCTGCATGGCAATCCAACGGCCAAAGGAATTCCGGAACTCGCTCCGACAATCCAGAAGCACAACGATTGGGTGACCGGCAAGAAGTTCCTGCTGGTTCCCTATCACATGATCGGTGCCCAGAATGTCGAGTCGGGAATCCTCGGCGGCTATGTCGACTACATTCGCAGAACACATGACAAGGCGCCCATTCCCGCGGTCTACCTGGCCGAAGGCCTGTTCCGAGATGCGGAAGCGCTTCGCCAGCGAATGGGCGACGAATCATTCTTCGCAGCATTGAGTGAAGCGGCGGCGGTCGACGATGGCTGGGGCGAGTTTGCTGAGGGATGGGACTCCGACAGATTCGAAAACGCTGTCGAAGCGGACCCTGGCTCTGAAGAACGCTCTCTATTGATCAGTGCCTTGATCGACAAGTTCTTCGGTTCCTACGACACCCAGGCAAGCGGTCAGGGTGAGGCGTTTCTGTCGCTCGACAAAGGGCTGTCCGTCATCAGCAAGCACGCCCAGACACTGGGCTATGACGGCCTGATCCTGTTCCTTGACGAATTGATTCTGTGGCTCGCCGGACGCGCAGCGGATCTGAATTTCGTGCATCAGGAAGGCCAGAAGCTGGCCAAACTTGTCGAAGCACAGACACCCGATCGCCCGATCCCGATCATCAGCTTCATTGCTCGCCAGCGTGACTTGAGCGAACTGATTGGCGATTCCGTCCCGGGTGCCAATCGGCTGAATTTCAGTGACGCTCTGAAGCACTGGGAAGGTCGCTTTCACAAGATCACGCTGGAAGACCGCAATCTCCCCGCGATTGCCGAGAAACGTGTTCTGAAGTGCAAGAGCGACGCGGCCAGATCGGAACTCGATGCTTCGTTTGAAGGGACGGTCAAAATCCGCGAAGCGGTCATGTCGACTCTGCTGACCAGCGAAGGCGACCGCGAGATGTTTCGCAAGGTCTATCCCTTCAGTCCCGCATTGGTCCAGACACTGATCGCCGTGTCGAGCGTACTGCAACGTGAGCGCACGGCGCTGAAGGTGATGGCCAAATTACTGTCTGACAATCGCGACTACCTGGCAGTAGGAGACATCATTCCCGTTGGCGATCTGTTCGATGTCATCGCACACGGCGATGAAGCATTCAGTCCGGAAATGGCCATCCACTTTGACAATGCGAAGCGACTCTATCACCAGAAGTTGCTGCCGATGCTGGAGAAACAGCACGGTCGGCGGGAAGAGCTTGAACAGCTGCCGGTGGACGACCCAAAACACTCGGCATTTCGCAACGACGACCGATTGGTGAAGACATTGTTGTTGTCGGCGCTCGTGCCTGAAGTCGAATCACTGCGGGGACTCAATGCCGAGCGTCTGGCGGCACTCAACCATGGGACCATCAAGACGCCGATTCCGGGACGCGAAGGCCAGGAAGTGCTGCGTCGCTGCCGCAACTGGGCCGCCAGCGTCGGTGAGATCCGGATCGGCGAAGAAACCAATCCGACAATTTCGGTGCAGCTTTCCGGCGTCGACACTGAGAGCATCATCAAACAGGCAGAACGAGAGGACAATCAGGGCAACCGCATCCGACGCGTTCGCCAGATGCTGTTCGAACAGTTGGGAATTGAAGGAGAAGGCGAGTTTGAACACTTCCACGATTTCCTGTGGAAGAACACAAAGCGGTCGTGTGCCATCCTGTTCAAGAACATTCGGGAATTGAACGAGCCATCGTTTGAAAACGGAGATGACGATCCATGGAAACTGGTGATCGACTTTCCGTTTGACGAACCGGGTCACGGTCCCCGTGATGACCTCAGCAAGCTGCAGTCATTCCGGGACTCACACGCCAACGGCGCCAAAACGCTGTGCTGGATTCCGCAGTTCTTCAGTCAGGATGCTCGCAAGGATCTGGGCCTGCTGGTCATTCTGGAGCACATCCTGACCGGCGAGCGGTTTTCCCAGTATGCCAATCACCTGTCGCCGCAGGATCGACAAGGGGCGAAGTCTCTTCTGGAGAATCAACGCAGCGTGCTGCGGCAACGCGTTCAGAATCATCTCGACGCCGCTTACGGTCTGGAGTCCATCACTCCCGGCTCGCTGGACACCACACACGAACTCGAACAGAACGAGCAATTCGTTTCGTTGTGGACCGGATTCGAGCCGCAACCGCCGGTGGCAGCAAACCTCGGTGGTGCGTTGCAGCACTTGCTGAGTCAGGCGTTGGAAAGTGAGTATCCCGGCGCTCCGGACTTCGAGGCCGAGATCAAGTCCAGCAACCTTAAGAAGGTGTACACCGTCGTCAGCGAGGCGACCCAGGCGGCCGACGGTCGCGTTCTTGTGGACAAGCCGCTGCGTCCATTGCTGCGACACATTGCGAACCCATTGTTGCTTGGAGAAATGGGCCACGACGCCACGCACTTCGTGCTGGGACATCACTGGAGGAACCACTTCAACCGCAAGGCTGCGGAAACCGGCGCCAGTATGACGGTTGAAAAACTCCGCGAGTGGATCGATCAGCCCCGCGCCATGGGGTTACCGAAGGATGTACAGAATCTGGTGATCGTGGCGTTTGCGGAGCAAACCAACCGTACGTTCATGCGGCACGGAGCTCCGGTCGACGGATCGCTCACCAGTCTCCCCAACGATTGCGAGTTACGTGAACAGCGGCTTCCGGAACAGGCGCAATGGGACATTGCGGTGCTTCGTGCCGGCAGTATTTTCGGCGAGGCGCCATCGCCCCTGCTGAAGGCCAGCAATGTGACGAGTCTGGCTGCGGGCGTGAAGCAGAAGGCGGCAGATCATCGCACTGGATGTCAGGGATATTGCCAGCGACTGAAGGATCGCCTCTCCACTCTCGGTATCGACACCGCATCAACCGACCGGATGAAGACGGCGTCAGCGACATATTCTCTTGTGGAACGACTATACGGTCTGGATGCAGACGATGTCATCGCAGCCGTTGCCACAGCAGACGTGGCAACAACCGAGTCCGCGATGGGCGAATGTCTTGGCAAGGCCGCTCAACTCAGCGGAACAATCGAGGGAACGAACTGGGAGATCTTTGAAGCCATTGCCAATCTGAACGACGAGTTCAAAGCGCGTGCGGAATCCATTCGGGCTTTGGTCAGGGAAGCATTGGTCAGCGACGAACACGTGATTGCCCTGGGCCCGGCACTGAAAGCAGCCCAATCAAAAGCGCTGCGTTTGATCACCGACACCGCCAAACCACCCGGCCCGGGCCCCACACCTGTGCCGGATCCCGGACCGAAGCCGCCTCAGCCTGTTCCCGACACGACAAAGCGCATTGTTGATCAGGGATCGCGCGAAAACCTCGATCTGACGGCGACAAAGGAACTTGTCGCCAGCCTGGATGGAAAGCTCGGTGACGGTCAGCAGATACGCCTGAATGTGAGTTGGGTGATTGAAGAAGGTGGAGGTGGCCAGTGAGTCAGGCAGCGCCCACATTCAGTCAAATCAAAGCTCAGGTTGCGGCGATTCGTAAGAAGATCCCACACGCTCGGACAGTCGCCATTCGCGCCAAGGGCCGCTGGACGGGAGAAGCTGTCCGACAGGATGGCGAGGAAACGTATTCCATTCACCAATGCGATTCGCCATTGGCGATGCGGATTGCGCTGCGGGAAGGCGACGACAGCGCGACGCGTGTACTGATCACCGATGTGGATGACCGGCAAATCGGCGACGACATTCTGGTTCGTCTGAAACCACGCAAAGTCGTGCCGCTGGACAGCTGGCAGATTGTAAAGTCGCTGTTCCAGGCACGCACGATTGATCCACGAATCACCAAATACCCATGGATTGCTGAAACGTTAATGGACCTTCCGCCGGCAGCGTTTTCTCCGGTGGCCAGCGGATTCCTTGACGCGGAAACGGTGTGGCCCATTCTGCTGGGCCGTCTGATTGGGCTGCATGGCGACACCCCGGATTTACTCAGCCTGCTGAAGTGGTCTACGGACCCCGACAACGTGGCGCAATTTCGCAGCGTGCCAGCTCCGTTTCGCGATGCCGCAATCGAGTGGCTGGCCGGGCTGGCTGGCCCAACGGCAACCACAGTCCTGAACTGCGTGGCTCATCGCGAACGGCCGGACGCTTTGCCAATCGGGCTGGCAGTGGGTGTGGTCTTCCATCCCAACGCAGCCGGCAAATTGGAAAAAGCCGCGGGGAAAATGGAAGAGCGATATCTGGGTGGCCAGTCACCCAAACCTCCCATCGTGGCGGCATGGAACGCTGCCGCGACCGACGTTGTTCGTCTGGGCCTGAGTGATTCGCGACTCAAGCAACAACTGTTGACGCGTGCCGACGAGATTCTCCGTGAAGTCGGAGCCGACTCACATGCGTGGCTCAGTGACACCTCACCCATCGGATTTGATCTTCGGCTCGCAGATCTCGGCAAACGGCTGTCGCAGGTGCTGTCGTCGAAAAAGAACATCTCGACGGAGCCATTGGCCGAGGCCCGAGATGCCGTCCTTCAGCACGATCGCCACGGCAAGGAACGTCGCCGGATGGAGCGGGTCGAGATGGCGATGCGGCTCGTTCGCTGGCTCGCGGACAAGGACGACACTGAGACACCACAATCATTGGCCGAAGCGGCCACCAATCACCTGCGGGAAGGCGGCTTTGTCGACTGGGCAAGGCTGACGCTGCGAACAGGTGATCCGGTCCGCGAGTTGTCGGAAGCGTATGCTCAACTGTTTGATCGCGCCACCAGTGCATCGGAACAACGCTCTCAGACATTCGCGGGTCTTCTGAAAGACTGGACTGCCGCCAAGACGACGGACGACACCATTGCACCCGTTGAGCAGATTCTTGATCGAGTCGTCGCTCCGCTCGCTTCGCAGACACCCGTGCTGGTGATTGTGATCGACGGCATGAGCGTCGCCGTGTTTCGTGAACTGATGGAAGATGTCCTCGGACACGACTGGGTCCTGCTCGCGGAAGACGGCGTCGGCCTGCGTCCCGGCATGGCGACTGTGCCCAGCGTTACGGAAGCGTCTCGGACGAGCCTGCTGACCGGCAAGCTGCAACAGGGAAGCCAGCAAACGGAGAAGGCACAGTTTCCGGAGCATCCCGCTCTACTGGAACAATGTCGGTCCGGATACCCGCCGGTCATCTTTCATAAGGCGTCTCTGCAGGAATCTGAAGACGCCAGCCTGGCTGCTGATATTCGCAAAGAGATCAGTTCGGCGCATCGCAAAGTTGTCGCTGTCGTCGTGAACGCCGTCGACGATCACCTGCTGAAGGGCGAACAGATCGACACGCGCTGGTCACGAGACGAGATCAAAGTGCTTCCCGTGCTTTTGCACGAAGCCAAGATCGCTCGCCGCACGGTCATCCTGCTCAGCGACCACGGCCATATTCTTGACTGCAACGCGAGAGGGAAGAAGCACGAAGGCGGCGAGCGCTGGAGATTGAACGAGGGAGAACCGAACGACGGCGAGCTGCGAATCAGCGGTCCGCGAGTTGTGATACCCGAATCGAAGAAGCTCATCGCCCCATGGACTGAGAAGCTCCGCTACGGCATCAAGAAGAACGGTTATCACGGCGGAGTGACTCCGCAGGAAATGGTCGTGCCGATCGCTGTGCTGAGCGCCAATGACACTCAGCCGGATGGATGGGTGGAAGCCGCTGTGGACCTGCCGGCATGGTGGGAAGATTCGGCGATCCCAATCGAGGAGCAGGAGACGCCCACTCCCAAAATCAAACCGCAGCCGAAAAAGAAGACCGATCTTCTGTTCGACATGGAGGCTGAAGAGGCGGCCGCAATCGAGCCGGCATCGAAGGAACAAAAGCCCGCCGCGAAGGAACCTGTGATTGCCGAGTGGGTGACAGCCTTGCTGGAGTCACCGGTCTACGAAGATCAGAAGCAGCTCGGTGGACGTGCGGTGCCGACAGATGATGTGTTTCAGCGGTTGCTGACCACAATCGACGGCCGCGGTGGCAAGATCACGTCAGTCGCCCTGGCCCGAGCCATTCAATTCCCACCGATGCGGCTGCGTGGGCTGCTCGCCGTGGCTCAACGCGTGCTCAACGTCGACGGATACGCCGTCCTCACCCGCGACGAATCCTCGGACACGGTGGAACTCGATCGCAACCTGTTACTCAAGCAATTTGACCTGATTCGTTAATAGAGCCCAAAGCGGGTATCGAAACTCTGACATGATCAATCGGCAGCAATTACTTTCTGACTTGCAGGACCTGCTCAAGCAGCTTGAAGCAGATTTGCTTGAACGCAGCGAATCCGCCGACGTCGCGGAAGTCGGGACACAGTTGCGCGCCGAATACGACCGAGCGAAACAGGCCGAACGCACCGCGCAGAATTTTGAAGATTGGCGGGCCGATGCAATCACGCAAACGGCTGCCGCTTGGGTGCTGTCGTGTGTGTTTGTTCGGTTCTTGGAAGACAACAGGCTCATTGACCCGCCGAAACTGGCCGGAACGGGTGATCGACTCAAGCGGGCTCGCGACGAACACGAACTGTACTTTCGCGAGCACCCGACGCAGACCGACCGCGAGTACCTGCTGGCTATCTTTGACCATCTGGCCGAACTACCCGGTACGCGGGATGTCTTTGGGGAGCACAATCCGCTGCGTGATCTGACGTCCTGGCTGTCCGGCGATGCGGCAGGAGAATTGCGTGGCTTCTTCCAGAAGATCGACGCCAACAGCGGATCGCTCATTCACGACTTCACCGATCCGGAATGGGATACTCGCTTCCTTGGGGATCTGTATCAGGATCTATCGGAGGCAGCACGAAAGAAGTACGCGCTGTTGCAGACGCCGGACTTCGTGGAAGAGTTCATCCTTGACAGGACGCTGGACCCAGCGTTGGACGAGTTCGGACTGACTCCCGATACCAATCCAGAGCATCTCTTCATGATGATCGATCCGGCGTGTGGATCCGGCCACTTTCTCCTGGGCGCGTTTCCAAGGATTTTGCGGCGTTGGCAGCAGCAAGAGCCGGATACACACATTCGCGAGCTGGTGCAACGGACACTGGATTCGATTCACGGAGTGGATATCAATCCGTTTGCGATCGCGATCGCCCGGTTTCGTTTGCTGCTGGCGGCGCTGGCGGCAAGTGGTGTGAAGCGACTGGCGGATGCTCCCGCGTTTGCGATGAATCTGGCCTGCGGCGATTCGCTGTATCACGGCGTCGAGCGGCAACAGACGCTGGGCGACTGGACGGACGAGTCGCACTATTTCCGCACCGAAGACGCCGAGAATCTCAGACGCATTTTGCAGGAAGGAACCTTTCATGCCGTCGTCGCAAATCCACCGTATATCAATCCGCAGGACAAAGCTGCCAACGATGCCTACCGAAGGCTCTATTCGACGTGCCATCGACAGTACACGATGACAATCCCCTTTATGGAAAGGATTTACAAACTTGGTGTGCAGGATGGCTACTCCGGCCAGATCACCGCCAACTCGTTCATGACCGCCGAATTCGGCAAAAAACTGATCGAAGAATTCGTGCCGACAATCGAGGTTTCGGTTGTGATCGATGCTTCATTCGTGCAGCTCTCAGGTCACGGCACCTCTACGGTGATCATCTTCGGACGCCATCGTCGTCCCGTCTCGGCGACAGTGCGTGCTGTAATGGGAATTCAAGGACATGCGAGCTGCGACGGACAGAACGGGGGCACAGTCTGGCAGTCAATCACTCGGCTCGTAGACACCGCGGAAGCAAGTGACGAATACGTTAGCGTCGCGGACGTGCCACGCGAGAGGTTTGAGCAACACCCGTGGACAATACGTGGTGGAGGCGCAGCAGAACTCAAGGAACTTCTGGATCGGTGTTCCGCAGAAACCGTAGACCGTTTGGTCACTTCAATTGGATTCTACCAAGATACTCATGCAGATGATTTCTTCGTCCAGCCCACTCTCTTTGCACGACGGAGGAGTCTAGCATCATGCTACCGACCGTTTATTCGTGGAGAGCACGTTCGGAATTGGCAAATAGATAAAACCGACGAATCCATCTTCTTTCCTTACGAAGAGTCGCTCGAACAATGGGCACGAGTTCCGTTGGAGGCGCGCTTTGAGATTCTGCTCCGGTATCGAACGCTGCTCTCAAACCGGTCAACTTTCGGCGGAGGGACCTATCGCTCGGACGGGAGGCCGTGGTTTGATTATCACCAATTCCCTCGCCAACGCGCTGCTAAGGCATTGGCAATCGCGTACGGATTCGTTGCCACGCACAATCACTTCGCGGTAAATCAAGACGATCATGTCTTTGGAAGAACTGCGCCGCTGCTAAAGCTGGAAGCGGATGATCTCATCGAGCACATCGGTCTCGCAGGGGTCTTGAATAGTGCAGTCGCTTGCTTTTGGCTCAAGCAGGTCTGCTATCCCAAAGGAGGCGACCAAGTCGGAAATGATGGAGCCCGAGTCCGCACAACTCCGTGGGACGACCGCTACAACTTCAACGCGACACCTATGAAGCGGATGCCCGTTCCCACCATGTTGCCGTATCGGCACGCGAAAGCACTCAACGATGTGACGTTCAGATCATCCAACAATCTGCCTAGGGTCTCGACAGAAACACACGATCTACCACGTGATCTCGACGTGTCCGCCCGCGCTCATGCCGTAGCCCGACGCGAGGCAGCGTTTATGCAAGAAGAACTCGACTGGGAGTGCTACCGTCTTTACGGGTTGCTTGAGGACGACCTGACTTACCCGACCGAAGAATCACTGGGCATCCAGCTCGGCGAGCGTGCCTTCGAGATCGTGCTGGCCCGCAAGATGGCGGCTGGCGAAGTCCAAACCACGTGGTTCGAACGGCACGGCAGCACGCCAATCTCCGAGCTGCCCAGCCACTGGCCCGACGATTACAAACAACTCGTCCAGCGGCGGATCGACATCATCGAATCCAATCCACAGATCGCCCTCATCGAACAGCCTGAATACAAACGACGCTGGAACACCACGCCGTGGGACGAGCAGGTTCAAAAGGCTCTCAAGAGCTGGCTGCTCGATCGGTTGGAAAGCTATTTCGATTTCGACGGGCGGATGAATGATGAGGGAACCCCCACGGCCACGCTCGACATTGGGCTGACGTCGATTGGTCAATTGGCAGATGCCGCGCGTAAGGACCCACAGTTTCTGGAAGTGGGCGAAGTTTATCGCGACGACGCGGCATTCGACGTTCAACGGTTGGTCGAAGAACTTGTGCAGGCCGAGCACGTCCCGTTGCTTCCCGTTCTCCGCTACAAGCCGCCCGGCCTGAGGAAACGGCAGGAGTGGGAGCACACTTGGGAACTGCAACGGCAGGAAGATGTCATCGATGCACGAACCACTCTGCCTAAAGACGATCCGGAGTTCCTGACCCAAGATCAGGCAAAGGATCTGAAACAGCGTGAAGTTGGCGACATTCCCGTGCCACCGAAATACAAGAGCAGCGACTTCATCTCCAGCGGCGGTGCCCGTTACTGGTCACTCCGCGGCAAGCTGGACGTACCGAAGGAACGCTGGATCAGCTTCCCACACTGCGAAGGTCCCGATGGCACGCTCATGATTGCGTGGGCCGGCTACGACCACCTGCAACTGGCTCGAGCGATCAGTTCCTACTACGTCGACGTCCAGGAACGCCTCGGCGGCCGCGACGACCCGCGTCTGATTCCGCTGCTGGCCTGTCTGATCGAACTGCTGCCATGGCTCAAACAATGGCACAACGAAGTCGATCCGGAATTCGGCGTCCCGATGGGCGACTATTTCGACGGCTTTGTGACCGAAGAAGCTCGCAATCTGGGAGTGACCGCAGCCGAAGTCATAGCCTGGGAACCACCAAAGAAATCAACACGAAAAACAGCGAGACGAAAAACGTCAAAGAAATCCAATGAACTCTTCGATTAGCCCACAACGCAGACAGGAAATCGTCGACGCGCTCCGGCGTGGCACCGTGCCGCGCAGCAGCCTGGATGCGTTCGCAGTCGGGCTTGGTCGTTTCGAATCGGCAATGGAAGAGGAACTGCAGAAGGTCAGCAGTGGAGGCAGCGTCTTCAAAGCAGTCCGTGGCGAGTACGGATGTGGTAAGACTTTCTTTGCTCGCTGGCTCGGCGATCGAGCTCGCAAACTTGGATTCGCAACATCGGAAGTTCAGGTTTCCGAAACAGAAACACCCCTGCATCGGCTGGAAACCGTCTATCGCCGGCTCACCGAACGACTGGCAACATCCGACACATCACAGGGAGCCCTGCGGAACATCGTCGATGGCTGGTTCTTTACTCTGGAGGAAGACGTTCTCGCCGAAGGCACGATCGATCCGGCCGATGAACAGAAGCTGCTGGCGAGGACAGACGAACTATTGGAGCAGCGACTCGCCAAAGTCAGCAACACGGCTCCTACGTTTAGTGCCGCTCTGCGCGGCTATCGCCGGGCACACGCGGAAGGAAATCAGGCCGTAGCCGACGGAATTCTGGCATGGCTGGCCGGCCAACCCAACGTCGCCGCCAGTGCGAAACGATTCGCTGGTGTGAAAGGCGACATCGACCATTTTGGAGCGCTGAACTTTCTGCAGGGTGTCCTGACTGTCCTGCGAGATTCAGGCCATGCGGGAATGGTGGTTGTCCTTGATGAGGTCGAAACCATCCAACGCGTCCGCAGTGACGTTCGTGACAAGAGTCTGAATGCATTACGACAACTGATCGACGAGGTCGATTCGGGACGCTTTCCGGGACTCTATCTGTTGATCACCGGCACGCCGGCCTTTTTTGAAGGGCCTCAGGGAATCAGTCGACTTGAACCGCTGGCTCAACGACTGCATGTGGACTTTCAAACGGAAGCCCGGTTCGACAATCCGCGTGCCGTGCAGATTCGGTTGCCAGCATTCGATCTCGATCGATTGTGTCTGGTGGGTTGCAAGGTGCGAGACATCTTTCAGCAGCACAGTCAGGCGGGTGATCGCATCATGCAGCACTGCAGTGACGAATACGTGCGTCAACTGGCCAGTGCCGTCACAGGCAAGTTGGGAGGAAAAATCGGCGTCGCGCCACGCATCTTCCTCAAGAAGCTGGTGGCAGACATCCTTGATCGCGTCGACCTGCACGCCGATTTCGACCCACAAAGGGACTACGCATTGACGATCACGGATGTGGAACTCAAACCCGTCGAACGGCAGGCCATGGGCGCCACGGACATCGACGAAATCGAGTTGGATTTTTAATTGAATTCTTGCCTCAACGATAATTCCCAAACAGACATACCAGAATGACGAGAGTACTTGACATCGATTTGGACGTCTTCGTAACGCCGATCCACAACATCCATGCGGACTCACGTATCGACGATGATGCTTGCAACATCTGTCCGGAGACTGATGTCAAAAGGTTTCTGGAGAATGACTGCGGACTCTCTCGCGACAATCCTATGCCAGGAATGATCTTTGAAGAACACGATGAGATGTTCAATGGCATCAAGGCTCTCGTCGAGACTGGGCACCTGTCCTCGCCATTTGAGTTGGTTCACGTTGATGCACATGCAGACCTTGGTGCGGGGCAGTGGAAACCATACGAGTACTTGTTCACGGACCTCATGCATGCCGAACCTGAAAAGCGCCAGGATCCGACACGGGGGGAGAACGGGCTAAATCGTGGAACCGTGCTGTTATTCCTCATTGCATGCGAATGGATCAACAAACTGCACTACGTCCACCACGCAGATGACGGCAAGGACTTCAGCGAGGTCTTCCTCGAATACGAGTCGGCTACTGACGAATCCTTTTTTCAAATCCCGCGATGCACGAAACAACAGTTTGATAGATGGAAGCCTCCGTTTACCAATGTACTCGATCTTCGAAAGGAATGGGAGTTGGGGCCACGCATTTCTTTTGAAGTCACGCCGTTGCAGACGTTTTCCGGTCCTGGCTTCGATTTTGTGTTCTTGACGCGATCGCCCGGATTCACTCCGCCGAAAGCGGACCGGCTCTTCGATTTGATTAGCGAATACATCAATCACGAGCAGGTGTAAATGTGGCGAGCTTTGACCACTTACATCCTGCACTACAACATCACGTCGTTAACAGCCTCGGCTGGCGCGAGCTGCGACCGTTTCAGGATGCCGTCATCCCGGAAGTTCTGGATGGCAAACACCTCATCATTCTCGCTCCAACCGCCGGCGGAAAAACGGAAGCTGCGTTCTTTCCGACAGTATCGCGAATGTTGTCAGAAGGCTGGTCCGGCCTGAGTGTTCTCTACATCTGCCCCATCAAGGCACTGCTGAATAACCTCGATGTTCGCCTGGAACGATATTGCACACTGCTGGGTCGCCGCTCAGCTCTGTGGCATGGGGACGTGAAGTCCTCGGCTCGAAAGCGGATTCTGCGAGAGCCTCCCGACTGCCTCCTGACGACGCCCGAGTCTCTTGAAGTGATGCTGGTGTCGCCAAATGTCGATGCCCGCAGCCTGTTCAGCGGACTCCAGGTTGTCATCGTGGACGAGATTCACGCGTTCGCTGGGGATGACCGCGGCTGGCACCTGCTGTCGGTGCTGGAACGTGTCTCGCGAATGGCCGGGCGTGAACTTCAGCGGATCGGGCTGTCCGCGACTGTGGGGAACCCCGACACGCTCGTCGACTGGCTGGCCGGATCGTGTCAGGGGTCACGGCAGGTCTTTCGACCATTGGAATCCGGCAGTAGCGAAGCCGATGTGCGGCTCGATTATGTGGGATCACTGCAGAACGCGTCAGTCGTGATCTCCCGATTGCACCGAGGTGAGAAACGATTGGTGTTTGTCGACAGTCGGGCCCGTGCAGAACAGTTGGCGGCTGAATTACGAAACCTGCAGGTCACAACTTTTGTGACTCATAGTTCACTGAGCCAGGAGCAGCGACACCAGGCTGAAGAAGCATTTGCTTCGCGGGATGATTGCGTGATCGTGGCGACCAGTGTGTTGGAACTCGGAATTGACGTCGGCAATCTGGATCGTGTCATCCAGATCGATTCCCCGCCGACAGTGTCCAGCTTCCTGCAGCGGATGGGCCGAACCGGTCGTCGTTCGGGAACACTGCGCAACTGCCTGTACCTCGCCACGAAGGATGAGACGCTGATTCAGGCTGCGGGCCTGATTGAGCTGTGGTCGACAGACTACGTCGAGCCCATCGAACCGCCGCCGCTTCCGTTCCACGTCGTCGCTCAGCAACTGATGGCATTGGTACTGCAGGAGAGCGGGATTGGCCGCAGTGAATGGTTCGCGTGGATCCAGGGCGTATCCGGATTCGCCGACATTTCCAGGGAACGGATTGATGAGCTGGTGGATTCCATGCTGGAACGAGACATCCTGTGGGAAGACTCCGGGATTCTCGGCATGGGCCGAGAGGGTGAAGACACCTACGGTCGCAAGAATTTTCTGGAGCTGTTTTCCGTCTTCATGTCGCCGCCGTTGTTCTCAATTCTGCATGGACGACAGGAACTCGGGTTCGTTGACGAAATGACCTTCCTCGGAAAGCAGGAAGGTCCGCGCGTCCTGTTACTTGGCGGACGAGCCTGGCAGGTCAACCATATCGATTGGCAGCGTCGTATCGCCTACGTCGAAGCAACCGATTCAAAGGGACGTACTCGCTGGAAGGGGCAGGGTCAGGGACTGGGATTTGAGTTGTCACAAGCCATCAGGTCGATCCTTGCGAAAGACACGCACTCGGAGCACTGGTCACGTCGAGCCACAGAGCGAATTACCGAGATTCGTGAAGAGTTCTCGTGGCTGCAAATGGATTCCTCGGTCGCGGTGCAGATCGGAAATGGCCAAACCGAGTGGTGGACATTCGGCGGCAGCAGGGCAAACGCAACGCTCGCGCGTCAACTGGCACAGGAAACCCGACACAAGGTCGACCATGACAGTTTCACATTGACGTTTGATCCGTCATTGAAACTGCAGGATGTGCAGCAGGCCATTACGGGGATCCGGGACCGCGATGCGCTGGATATGTTCCCAGCGGTGGACGAAGCAGCGATCGACGGGCTGAAGTTCTCAGAATGTCTGCCGGACGCACTCGCGACGCAAATGTTGGAACGCCGACTCCAGGACACGCCATCCACGGCGAAGGTCCTTCAGGAAACCGTGAGATTCTGCGTCCACAGTTAGCGGACGACAGCGTTGTTGCGGCAGACTCGCTTGCCTGTGCCCGTCACCTTCCGGCGACAGGAACCAGCTCTTCTCATTGAGACGGTCGAGGTTGCGATGCATCTTGCAGTTGCGTCGCATGCCGTGTAGACGGTGCAGACGTCACCAATGAAGACGCTTTGTCAAAATGACCACCAACCTGAAGCCCGCTACCGTTCCGGCCGAGCCGCCGCGTAAAACGCCCCCAGCGCCACGGTTGTAAGAAGCCACGGCGCCCCGCACCAGACGGTCGCTCTGATCCCGCAGTACAGGATCAAATACGTCAGGGCGCCGATTCGATTCCCGTTCACCAGCACCGTGTGCGATTCCGGATCATACGTGCCGCTTGTTTCTGTGTAGAACAGGTGCCCTGAAATCGCCACCACGGCAGCTACCGCCAGCAGCGTCAGAACCGCCCAGATCGTGCGCAACAGCGGCCGAGCACTCTGTGGCTTCGGACGGCTGAAATGCGGTTGAGGCAGTTCTGGTGGCACGACAGCAAGCTGCCGCGCCCGAGGGTCAATTCCCGGGCGCAGTGTCGGGTCCAGAAGTTCTCCGCAATGTTTGCACTTCCGCGCTTTTGCCCGGATGCGTTCCGCACAGAACGGACAGGTCCGAGCCTTGCGACGAACGACAGCCGGACGGTTGATACGCGCCGGTGCCTGAGTCTGGAGATCGGCGCCAGAAAATCTGACAGCGGGATCTGGGAAGAACCACCGAACGGCCGAACCACCGCACCCCTCGGGATTGCGCCGGCATCGAACTGCTCCCGGATCTGATCCTTACTCACCGGCTTCGACTTTCGTCCCGCCGCTTCGACGATGTACTTGCGTTCCGCCATTCATTCAGGATATTCCTGTCAGCCGCATTCAGGGTGAAGAATCGGCAGCCTTAAGAAAGAATCTCGGAACTGACGCCCCGATGTCACCACCCGCTGTTCGGGTGTTCAGTGAAATGCCAGAGGCCAGCGTCAAGTGGTTCAAATTGCCGTCCATTTCCGGTGTGGCAGCATTGAAACTGAATACTTCACCGAGACAGGCTTACCGCGTGTCGGCCCCGTTCTGGTAGTGGCATGAGTGCAAATCTTCGGACGACCGAGCCGCTTTTTGATTCCAGACTTATCGAACCTTGCGATAATTGAGCCGGCGTTTCAAGATGGTTCCTGTTACGAAAGGAACAGACAGATGGGCATGATGACTGACACTGATTTGTTGGTCTGCCAAGTGGCAGCAAAGGGTGTGGGATGGGCAGCAGGAAAGCTGAATGTCGGCGTCGGTGAGGCAGCAGACCGAATTCTCGGGGGACTGTGCCAGGAGAAAATACGACAAAGACCGGCTATTCAACGACCAATTGAAGTACTGCCATGCTGTGGCGGCCAGCAGTGGAGACAACGCCGCAAAGAATACAGCGCTGCAACACGCACTTCTTGACCTGATGGAGTTGTTCGCTGTGACTGGAAATACCGCCAGCAAGAGCATGTTTCGAGCTTTGTATCTACAGAAACGCGCTCGGGTTTGGGGATGGGCGGAATGGTATTCATACAAGTGGAAGAACATCAAACCGAATCGCGAACCCCAGAAGTAGACGTTGTCTGCCGAGTTACTGTTTGACGAGCGATGTGCACATCTGCGGGCTAATCGTTCTCCTGCTTCAGCTGTGCCATCGTCAACTCCAGTTCCTGCATCCGACCGTGCAGGTTCAGCTCAATCATTTCCGCCACTATTCTGTGAAGCGTGCTGGCTGCTCCCAGTTGAATCTTTTCGTCGTCGCTATCCATCAGCACGATCACCGTCTCGATGGCTTTGCGGTGCCCCTTCATCGCCAGTTGTGTGGACTCTTCCCACCGCTCCCCCAGTATCCGGTTCAGCTGGGCTTTGGTTGCTGGGCGGTTTCGAAATCGACTAAGGGTTTCTCTGGCCACCCCAGTTCGCTCAGCAATGGACGTAAGCGACTCGCCAGCGCTGATCGCCAGAAGCCATTCACACTCCAGCGGTGACCAGTCGGCCGCCGAATCGTGATGTTTCGTGACATTTTGTGACATCCGATGCCTCCTTTGCTTGAGTAGGTCGATGCAACAGCACTGGCCCAACCACGATCCGGGTTCCGCTGTTCTTGTTCACCGGCTTGAAAGCCTGATTCTGTCTGCGACGTCGCACATTGGAATTCAAAGCCGCCTACCGTATTTCTGCACCTCATCTGGTCTTTCCCCGCTGAGGCATTTTGGGCCTCGCTATGCCCAATCTGAAGGTCCGTCCGACCAAAATCCCCGCGACAGATCTGATCTGACGTCAGACAAGCCATGACAGGTCCTCGTCACGGAATCTGGCCTTCCATGCCCAACGGTACTCCGACGACTTGCCGTACCCCTCAGTTCCTGATTTTCCTCGTTTCACGCACTCGATGACACGGTCTCGTTCCAACGTGCGTATTGTCCGCCACACCCAGTTGCGGTCTCTTTCCGATCCGAGTTCTGCCAGCCGTTTTTCTGCTTCGCGCGTGCTCAGGTAGAACTCACCGCCACCCGTAGATTCGCTGAGCCCCCAAAACAACGCCAAGAGCAAGAGCACGTCTGGATCATCGTACTGCAGCCATTCGACCGCATTCTGAACTGAATCCGGCAACTGTCCGCCGTATGCCTTGACGACATCCACCACCGCCGACATTGAACCACCGAATGGGACCTTCACCTTGCTCCAACCGTACCGAAAGTCATCCCAACATTCCGCCATCGTGCCTTTAATCACAAACCCAAGGTCATCTGCCGACGTCTGGGCTTCATCGTACCACTGCTTCATCAACGGACGGAGCAATTCCAGATCGACATCTTTCCACGCAATCCCTTCCACTGCCTGCAGCCGGCGGACGAAGTTGAAAACCTGGCGATTGCGCACCCCCGGTTCAGCCGGGACGCTCAACTCGATCGCGCTCCGAACGGCCTGCCGCTGTGAATCAGTCAGATCTGACAATCGCTCAATCGCAGATTGAGCCACTCGTACTTGCTGTGTTGCTCCTATGTTCTTCTTGAGTTGTTCTGTGTGGTTCCTGTGTTGCTCTGTGTTGCTCCTTGCTCGCGGAAAGTGGAATATCTCCGGCAGTGTTGGCAGGTCCGCCAGTCGCTTGTCCCCAATCAATTCGTAAGCCCGACCAGACGAATGAACCGATGGTGCTGCGATCGCCATACCACCGTCACCACGAAGGTCCAGCCCCGGAGCAAACCGCACCTTATTGCCGATCGGAAAGCCCGGGTGAGCGTAGTACAGGTGCAGACCACCACTTCCCGTTCTGACCGAGTAAGTGTCGCTCAGGCCCGCCTGCTGTTCGAGCAGTCCTCGAAGCGTTTTCAGGCCCTCCGCGCCGTCTACGTCCAGCACGACAAGGTTGCTGACATGACCGGTGAGGATGCCGACGTTTGCAGACGGCCACCTCTTCCACCATTCGCTGATCTGGCGGGCATCGCTTGAAGCCCTAGTCGGCCATTTTCTGATTCGTGGATGTTTTCCCGGGTGGTTGCATTTTCGCCCACACGAACACCGCCCATTTTGAGTACCGTGCACCGGCAACACGAAGAATCCCTGCGCACTGTATCTCAGCGCGGCGTCTCCCAACGGGGACAGATTCCTGCTATACTTCATCTCGTCACTTTCCAGACGGGGGACCAGTGATTGGCGTCGCGGTCCCCCGTTTCTTGTTTTGGAACTCAAGAACAAAAATTAGCTTCAGACCCACATCAGAAGCTGCTAACTCAAGCTTGTTTCGTCCGAGGCAGGCCCGGTCGGACTAGTCCGACTGGAGGTCGGTCAGAGCGTTGTTGACCTGATGGCGGATCTGCTGCAGGAAAGCCGCGTCCTGTTTCTCCGCCTCCAATTCGGCATTGAAGGCTTCGTGATCGACGACGGAATCAATGGTGGTCGTCAGCAAGTCCTGCAGCGTCTCTGGCTCTAACGCTTCCAGTTCGTACGTCCGGGTGCCGTACTTTTCTGAAAAGTCTTTGAAGCGACTGCTGGACGGCTTTGCTTCGACTTCTGACGGCAACGTCATTGTTTCAACCTGTGTATGGGTGAGCGCTGCTTTCACGCACTCGATGTTTCCCATGCCGATATCGAAGTCGTCTCTCAGTGATCGGGCGACCGTCTCGGGAATCGATTCGCCTTCCGGATCGAAGTCACTGCAGACAATCAAAACCAGCTTCTTTGCGCCTGAACGGAAATATCGCTCCGCAATGGCGTGGCGTGGCGGTATCGATGCGAAACCTCGAGCGCTGGTGATCGGAATGTTGAATCCGCCAGCAACCGGCTTCAGGATCGGCAGTACCGTATTCTTCTCGACAATCACCTCGATGTGGTTCGGCTGAGACTGTAGCAGGTTGCGGCGGTAGCTCTTAAGGAATCCGCTAAGTTCAGCTTCGACGAAACTTCGCGTAGATTGATGAACGTCCCAGGCGACGCCGGGGCGCGTGTCATCCGAGATTGCGTGAAGCGGAATCTCGCCGATAAGACGCATGCGCGTCGTCAAGTCGCTGGTGTCGGAGTAGCACTTCAGATTGTTGACGTACTTCGATTTCGTTCTCGTGTTGCGGAAGAACGTTTCGTTCAGAAGGCGGTAGTGGACAGCACGAACGGACATCGGCCAAAACTTGCGATTCGCTTCGATGACACGCAGCACAGCGTCGGCCATGTCGCGTTTCTGTGCCGATATCTCTTTACGGTTCCGGCGTTCTTTCAGCTCAATCGTCTCGCAGGTAACCGCTGATTTCGCGTCACGATGTTGCAGTAAGGCCGCGTAGGCTTCTTCCGGGTCCGTCTGGATGACTGATTCCCGCAACTGCTCATCGCGCGTTTTCTCGCGTTGGATATTGCAACTCACCAGCAGTTCAAGAAAGCTTGGGTCCGTGCTGGCCATCGAGTGGCGTTGCACCGGTATGTGCGTCAGACCCGCGAGTCGACAAGCTACCAGCCGACGGTGGCCGCTCAGGATCACGTTGTCAGTCGTCGCCACAATCGGGTGAATCAGCCCGTTTTTCCGAATGTTTTCAGACAGGGCGATAATTCCGGGGTCTCTTGGGTCCACCGGCTTGTAGACCTTGTCGTTGACGGCAGCGGGCGTCAGTTCCGCCAGCGGCAATTCATTGATCGTTTCCAACGGTCGGACTAGTCCGACTGAATCTGCGTTGTCAACCATTCTTGTGCTCCGTGCGTCTATCTGATCGATTGAAAGCATCGGCCCCGCTCACCGTAGCGGGAGCCCATTGACTGCTGACGAGCTCCCGAATAACACGCACCAGGAGTCGCAGTTTGCCAGCAATAGCGGCGTGCGGGACGCAGCATGCGTGCAGCGTCCGAATGTCGTCGAGAGTCGACGGAGTAATGCGGCGGCTCATCGCAGCCCTACCGCCTTGAGCTCGTCGTCACTGACATCTGACGCCAGTTCTTCAGCGCGACGGTGACGTTCGAGTTTGGCTTCGGTGACCTGCTGGAAGAAAACCTCCAGGTCTGACCGGCGGACGTACGGACGATTGCCAACGTACGTCACGGCCAGCTTCACGCGTTTCCCGTCATCAGCGCCTTGAAGCCCACGCCAAACCCAACGCCACAGTGTACTCGGCGCGATAGGCTTGCCATTCGGCCGGCGGGGGATCCAGCTCTTCCGTGCGTGATCGAAACTTCCAAGTTCGTCCTGAGTGCCCATAAAAAAACTCCGTTGCATCGAGTTGAAAACTGATGCACGGAGTGTGCCGGCTGTGTGGAGGGGATCGTCAACGGGGGATCAGCGAGGGATACCCCGGTGTTTCAGCAAATCTTTTGTTTCTGCCTCCGCGTTCTTGATTCCCTGCTTGACCACATCTCGCCCGGAAGATTTGTTATCCAGATTGATTGCTTTTTCAGGATATTCACGGTTCCATCTGTCACGGATCTTGGCAGGTGTCATCCCTTCGTTCCGCCATTTCAGAAACGTATGGTCACGAAAATAGCATTCACGTCGATTTTGTTGCTCATTGGTTTCTGCGTTGTTGGGCCGGTTTTCCCATTGGCCGGACGCCCTCAACCAGTAGCCGAATACGATGAGCTCTTTTCGAACAGCCTCAAGTGCCGTGTGGAATAATTTGGAATCTTCGCTGAGAATTGCCTCTCTCAGATGGAGGCACACCCGGTAGTCGAATGGCCATGACGGCAAAAGTGCCTTGACGACTCGGTAGCGTTCTTCTGTCCAGACAAGAGACGACAGAATATTGAGATGCATGTCCTCGTCATACGTCGGTGGTGCTGTACAGTCAGCGTATAGGACGTAGTCCGTTACCATTTCGTCTGCCAGTGCCGCAGGGTATTTCGCAAAGAATGCGATCTGACTTGCACCGGCGGAAACGTAGTCTGCCTGAATGCCGTAAACTTCTTCCCAAAACGGGTCTACGTTTCGACACTTCATCTCACCGGCTCCCGAAACCGTCGGCTCCCGAAACAGAAAACACCAGACCGAGCGGTTTCGAGTTCCGCTTTTCGGGGATCAGCCTAGGTCTGGTCGTCGCATCCTACTTACGCTCGGCATCAACTTCCAATTGGAGGCCGGCCTTCTTCATCGCGTCATGCAGCAACTGAATCCGGAACACACTGAATTCCCATTCCCGGAGCGTTCCGGTCAGTGTTCAGTGTCGTTCCGATTCAGTCTGGCTGGCGGGTTTGCTGGTGGTCGTGTCCATCACAGCCAGCTATCCGTACTTCAGCGTTTTCTTCGGCACGGCTCAGATCGAATTCCAGCGTGGTGCCTGTCGATGGGACGTCCTCCGGTCAGCCATAGACTGCCATGATCCCACGGGCCTGCTCAAAATCCCGGTCGGCATACACTTCGGTCGTGCGTTTCTCCGAATGTCCAAGCACGGTTCGTGCCCCGTCGATGCCGACTTTCGCCCGCAACAAGGTGCCGCACGCATGTCGCAACTGGTTCGGGCTCCAGCAATACTCAGACCGCCATTTCCGAGCTTCCAGCTGCAGCGTTTTTCGCTTTTTCTGGGGCAGCGACGAGTCGATTCGCCGCAGATGCTCCGGCATCTCAAACGCCTTTTCACAGGCGCGTGTGATGCATCTGCGATAACTGTCTTTAGTGTATTGATCTTTCAGCGTTCGACTGGCTGATCGCTCCTGACGGGCAATCTGTGACGGTGTCATCGGAGACTGACGCGCAGCCCGTCGTTCGGCATTCCGTTCAGCTTCTGCATCCCTCGGACTAAAAATGAAGGCATCCGGATCCGCCTTCAGAAACTGGCACAGAATTTCCTGGCCAGCCGGTCCAATAAAGATCTTCCGTTGCTTGCCCTTGCGTTTCGTTTTGTGCCGCTGCGGCTGGTAGCACCATGCAGCCGGGTCGGTCCTGTCGATTTGTCCCCAGGTGATGTTTCGAACTTCCTGAGGTCGCATGCCCGTCACGAGTTCCAGATCCACCATCGCGCGGACCACTCGGCCCAGCAGGCCGCGAACGGCTTTCACCGATTCCATCGAAACAGCTTGCACTGGCGAGCCTTCGGGAACATCACCACATCGGCCTTCCTGCAGGTTTCGGACTTCTCGACAGGCGACAACGATGTGCGGGTTCAGATACTCTTCTTCAGCCGCCCAGCTGAGCATCCGGACAATTCTTGAGATTCGGTCGTTGATGGTTTTCCGGTAAAGACCGGACGCGATCATCTCATCACGTACCTGCTTCAGCTTCCGTGGCCCAAAGCTGTTTGTCCGCTCCCTGCCAAACAGCGACAACAAGGGTTTCAGCGACCGACGAACCTGATTGATTTCCTCGGATGGCTTGCCGTCTTCAGTCACGTAAAAGACTTCGCAGAACTTCATGTACTCAACCGCCAGAAATCTGAACGTCACATTGGCGGTTTCCGGGCTCTTCTGCTTCGTCAGCAGTTCTGCAATCAGCCGGTCGTACTCGGCTCGTGACTCTTCGCTGTCGTAGTCACCGGGCAGGTAGTGCGTTTTCCCGTTGATCGTGACTTTGCCCTTATTTCGGGCTTTGTGGCGCACGTACTTGGGGAGGCGTTTCGGCATGGCGGGAGATCCTTCGAAAGACGAATCGGGTACACAATCGGGTACAACGATCGTTTTCGCGTCTCACCGCCGTTCAGCGGGTTTCCCTAAGTCAGGGAAAGACAACGAGTTAAAGAAGTGGACCTAACTGGACTTGAACCAGTGACCTCCACGATGTCAACGTGGCGCTCTAGCCAACTGAGCTATAGGTCCGTGTGGGGAAGTTTAGCGAGTGTGCCGGGGAAATCAATTGTCGCGAAGCCAATCTGCCGAACGGCTGCGGTGGCCGCTGCCGGACGGTGTTATTTTTCGACCGGATCAGGTCGAGCCCACAGTGGCAGCACCGCAAAATCGCTGCCGTGCGGGACGGCGTGTTCGGTTGGAAGGAATCGTCCGGATCGGTAGGCTCTGCGGACTCAGAACTGCCGTCTGAGGTTCGTTGCCCGGCCTGCCGACGACAACGCTTCTGACTTCGCCCCGCCAGCCTGCCCGTATCCAGTGAAAATCCCATGATTGCCGGACAGTTTTCTTCCGCCCGCACCGTCGAACTGATCAACATCGACGAGCCCGAATTGCCCGACAATCTGTCCGGGCAGATGATTTTTCAGCCCGAAATGACCTGCCTGTGTGGCTCAGATCTGCCTTTTTTTGACGGCGATTTCGAGGGACACGAAATTTCGTATCCTCAGCCACCGGGAAAATCACTGCACGAAATGGTCGGCACCGTCGTCGCCACCAACGGCACTCGCTGGCAACCCGGCACTCGCGTGCTGGCCGTCCCCGAAGAACAGCGGGGCCTGTGGGAACGCTACGTCCTTTCAGAAGATCGAGCGATCGCGCTGGACGATCGGCTGTCCGACGAAATGGCTCTGCTGGCACAGCCCTTCGGAACCGTCGTGTGGGCGCTGAAAAAACTGCCCAACATGATTGACCGGGACGCCGTCGTACTGGGACTCGGACCGATCGGCCAGATGTTTATCACCGGCCTGCGAAACATGGGTGCCCGACGAATCATCGGCGTGGATCCCGTTCCGCAGCGAACCGAACTGGCCGGACGCATGGGAGCCACCGACGTGATCACCGCCACGGGCCACGAAGCCGTCGATCAGGTGCGGCAGATTCTGAACGGCGAACTGGCCGACGTCACCGTCGAGGCCGTGGGCCACAAAGCTCAGGCTTTCAACGACGCCGTCCTGCTGACCCGGCCCCATGGCGACATCCTGTATTTTGGTGTTCCCCCCGTTCCGCTGAACGGCCTGCAGTTCAAGGATGCGATGCTGAAGAACCTGACCATTCGGACCAGCCTGCATCCGGATTTCGAACGCACCTTTCCTCTGGCCATGCAATGGCTGGCGGAAGGTCGCGTCGACCTGTCCCCGCTGCTGACTCATCGGTTTCCACTGGCACAGATTCAGAACGCCTTCGATCTGTTCCGCGACCGCCGCGAAGGAGCAATCAAGGTGCTGGTGGAATTTCCGGCGTGGTCCGGCAGATCAGAGTAAGGACCGAGCAGAAAATAAGTGGCGTAAGCTGGAAGCTTGCGACGCAGGAAAACCCAAGCTTCCAGTTTGCGATGCAGAAAAACGCAAGCTGGAAGCTTGCGCCACGTTTCGACACGACAGTTATTTTCCGTTCGAATCTAACAAACAGCATTTCCGCTCGCGTTGTCTGCCACGGACCATCGGCACCGGCTGCGAACCAGGAACACGTCTGATAGAATCCGGCGTCTGCTTCCGTTTCTGTTCGCACACCGGATCTCGGTGCCGCAGCGATGTCTGAAGGTGACGCATGGCGAACGTGGCTGCCAATGACCATGCCGACGAACCGGTTTCTGCGACGGAGTTCGTTGATCGGGCGCTGAGCTGCTGGAGCAACATTCATTCTGCGGGAGGCAATCAATCACCCCATGCCACTGTTCTGCCGGCGTTTCCGGAAGTTGCTGACGGCCGCCATGCCACCGTCAGCCTGACACTGCCCGAACTGCCGGTCGACGCCTTCGTGGACTGGCTTGGACCACGGCTGATCTGGTGGCCGCAGGGAATGCCAAAGCACCGCCGCACGGCCATCATTTCATCACGTCTGGGCAGACGAAAGGATCAAAAGCGGTGGTGGTTCGACGCTCTGAGAACGGCCGTCCTGCACAGTGATTTCGATTCAGAGATGCTTTGTTCTGCGCCGGACACCGCGGCAGCAGCGGCCGTAGCCCGGGCCGGCGAGCTGTTTGGCATGCCACGCTTGAAACTGGAGATCGCCCCCGAAGCTGCAATCTCTGTTGCCGATCTGCGGCAATGGCTGCAGCAACGATTCGATCAACCACTGCCGGAAAAGAAAGCGGCGGCCTGTCTGGAGTACGTCGCTGAGATATCGCCACCGGTTCAGGTGGCTGCGTCCATCGACGCGGCCCCCGCGTCTGTCGCTCCGGAGGCCGCGATTCGTGATGCGGTGACGGTTGTCGCGGCTCAGCGAATCGTGGCCGTTTCGTGCCGACCGCGCGGCCGGATCGAGGCGCTGCTGCGGCGACAACTAAACGACGAAAGACTGACCGCTCCGGTGCTGCTGGCAAGCATCACTGGTGGTGAACCTGTCTCAGAAGAGCTGATTGCTCAGGGTGCCGTGCCGTGGATCCTGAAAGAAAGATGTCCGGAACCGGTTTCGGACGCCAACCCGATAAACCGTCCGCCGGATTCAACACCGAACACAACACCGCAGGCCGATGTTCTTCCTCAACAGTGGGTCACCCGCAGCGGTCCGCTGGCAGAACCGGACATGTGGCTGTGTCACTGGACACGGCCTCAATTTGGCCCCTGGCGGCACCAGCCTGAAGAAGATTTTCTGGACGAACTGATTCTGGGCTGCCCGACGGCCGATCGTTCGGCGCTGGCGGCGCTGCTGCGGATTCTGGAACAGAAGACGATCCTCGCCAGTCGGTCAGCAAGAAACGCGGCCGCCACGGTTTCACTGACCGCCGTCCCACTGGCTGAGTTTCGGCGGCGCCGCGTGTTTCGACAGCACAAACAGCGTTATGATTTCGAACCCTGGGGCATCGCGATTCGCCGATCCGTTGTTGAGACACTCGGCGGCCGGGCGGTCACCTATGTGGACTTAGATTCAGGCGGCAACAAGATCGACAAAGCGACTGCCGACACGGATTCCGATACCCCATCGCCGGCGGCATTCCTGCAGCGCCGCACCAACGCGCAGGGCACCATAGACTGGAGTGAAGAGCGGGAATGGCGGCTGATTGGTGACCTGAACCTTGCCAGCCTTGGCTCCCACGACGTTGTGGTCTTCGTGAACAGCGAAGAAGAAGAGTTCGCAGTCCAGGGCAACTGTGTCTGGCCAGTCATTGCTGTGCCTCAGCCGTAGTGCATTGTCTCCTCGGCGCGGGGCAGGGCGGGTACCTCTTCGAGCCTTCCCGTTCCACTCGTCCGACAGCAAGCCAATGCAACGCCTCAGACGGGCAGGTGGCAGGCTAAGGGGTCGAGTCTGTGATCGTTGACTGCTTCGTACAGCGAAATCTATTTCCGAAACAGACCGTCCACGTTCACCCACCCCACCAGATATCTTGTTCCGGCATCCGGCTGCCTCGAATTCTCACCGACATTCAGCAGCGTCAGCGTCCCGTCTTTGCTGCCCCATGACCGCCGCTGATAACAACCGGCATAGCCGCCCCCCTGACCGCAGTCTGCCGTAATCCACGGATTACCGTCGGCGTTCACCACAACTCCGACATGAGCGAACGAGCGGCGACCGGGTGACTCGGAAAGAATGTAAATATCGGCGGGTTTCGGCCGTGGTCCCCGCGCCTGAAACGGCACCCACAGAGTACCTTTGGCAAGGCCGCGAACCTTTTCGGCTCGCTCCGCAATCAGATTCCAGCCAATCGTGCTGGACATGGCGTTAACTTTGCCCCAGCCGGTTTCAAATTTTTCGTGCAGGTCGGCCGGAACACGTTCCCCCAGCTGCCTGACAATCCAGCCGGGAAACTCGCCACAGTTTGAAACCTTACCTGTGCCGGCCTTGATCCCCGCTTTGGCAGCCGCGGCTTTCAACGCATCGGACGGCGGTCCATTGGGAAAGTCCAGTTTGAAATTGGGCGAAAACTGAAATCCGGCCTTCGTGCGGATCAACGCCAGGATTCGTCGGCGGATCGCTGTCAGCTGCGTCTGCTGATGCCAGCGCACTTTCGCATTCAGAAAACGCGAATCATCAGGTTCGTCAACGGAACCACGGCCGGAAATATGAGTCGTGTCGGCTTCGCTGGTCGGCGAATTGATCAGAGTGATGTAGTTTTCGTAGATGCTGCCCCGAGGATCTTCAAGATGCAGATCGCCACGAATCCGCAACAGCTTTCCTTTCGACGGAAAGCCCGCCAGACGCCAGCCCTGGTCCTGCTGGACGGACCACGCCTGCGACTGAAAATCCAGATTCAACTGAGCCTTCGCCAGTCCTCCCTTGCCGGATAACGCGACTTCAACAAGCATGGCCGCCTCCCTCAGAATACGTTGAACCTGCGGAACCGTCAGACGCGCGACGTTGCTTCATTTTCACCGTCTGACAGCATCAGGTTGCGGGGTAATCCCAGATTTATACCGTGTCGGCAATCACCTTTTCGATCCGGTTTCATGGGTCGCGATCAGTATTGCTCGGAATTCGTCATTGCCCGGAATCCCGCGTTGCCGCCGCTCCAACCGACTCACGCGCTGCGACGGCAGCGTGTCGCCAAGCGAAACGGTGAAGAAACGCTGGTAACCGGCAGTAATTGCCACTCGCGTGAACGGCTCCTGAGCAGATTGACGACATCTGCCGCGAGCACTCATCGATTGACACATCAGGTCGACAACGGTCGGCCGCGGCGACGCAGTCGACCGACAATTCAGTCTTGTGGCAAACCTCATCGCTCCGCAGACTTCGCTGTTCATCTGGAAGAATCAACGTCGCCGGTCTGGAGCCGATCCGCTGTTCAGACGTCTCAAACATTCGGGCACCCGTCGGTATAGTCTCCGACATCGCCTGCTGATGATGATGACAGTGCTGTGCCTGCCCGCACTGACGGCGACCGGACAGTCCGTGCCGCTGTGGGTGCGCACAACAACCACCGAGGCCGAAGCCGGGGCCGCCATCGGGACGGAAACTTCAACCGGTACCGCCACGGACACAGCACCGATCGGCGTAGCAACGATGTCGCCGGCACTGACCGATCCGGATGAATTGTTCACTCGGGTCAGTAGCGAACCGCCGTCGCCGATGACTGAACCATGGTCAGAACCGGTCAGCGTGCTGACGCTCGGTCCGGAGGTGACGCCACCTGACTTTCTCGCATCGAGTGTCACACCGCCGGCAGTGCCTCCGGAAACGCCGGCCGAATTCCCGATCACGCTGCCGCCGTCAAAGAAGTCGGGATGTGCGGATGAAGCGTTTGATCTGAACAGCGACGACGAGGAAGAAAATAAACGTCTGAGCTTTCAGCAACTGATGCGGGAACCGTACGCAGTCTATCGGACTTACGAATCGTCGCTCGCGTGGCTTCCGGCGGGTGGAGAAGACTTCGGGTGGCTGGACTGGGAAACAGAACCCTACCTGCGGCGCGGCGAAGATGGCGGCCTGGTCAGCATGTTCAATATACACTGGCTGCGTGGGCCGAATTCCGTGCCGTTGCCGGCCCGACTGTATGACTTCGCGGTCGGGTATCAGTGGCGCGATAGTTTCTCCAGTCGTTTCAGCTACGACCTGTACACGAGTGTCGGAATCTACAGTGACTTCGAAGGCAGTGCCCGGGATGGAGTTCGTTTCCCAGGTCACGCCGTCGGGATGTACCATCTGAATCGATCCACGGATCTGGTCTTCGGCGTCGATTACCTGGCGCGAGACAACGTCGGCCTGCTGCCGGTCGTCGGAGTATCGCTGAGGGACGTGGGCGTCCGCGGTCTGCGACTGGACCTTGTGTTTCCTCGTCCGCGAATCGACTACCTGCTGAATGATTCTCACCGTGTTTACCTGTCGGGCAGAACGACGGGCGGCAACTGGGACATCGATTTCCCGAACGGTGCCGACCATGTCATGAGCTACCGCGACTATCGGCTGACGCTGGGCTTTGAGAAAACGGACGACGACGGTGACCTGTCGGCATGGGAATTCGGCTACGTCTTCGGCCGCAGCCTGGAACTCCGCGGGACACAGGGCGATACCCGCTTCGACGACGCGTTTATGATTCGCTGGGTCACACGCCGCTGACACGGCGCGACTCAGGCTCATATCTTTCCGACGAAGTCATTGTGACTTGTGCTGATCGCTGTAGGATAATCGTCAGATCCTGATCCGAAACTTCCGTGTCGCCTTTTCAGGAGCGATCAGATTGGCCAGCCAGGAAATCCATACCAGCAAACGTCTGCAGAAGTACATTGCGGAATCGATCACAAACGGCGCCAAGCTGCTGCCGAAGTCGATTCGTCTCGGAAAATCCGTCATTCGACGCGAGAGCATCGCATGCGTCGGCCTGCTGGTGCATCAGCAAAAGATTGGTGCCTACTACGCTCCGAAGCCTCTGCCGGGAAACGCCGCCGCCTTCTACGTCGGCAACAACAATATTCCAGACGGAGGCAATTCCATCGTCATCAGTGCTCAGGCAGCCAAAGCGAATCCCATCGAAGTGCGGGGCGCCCTGATTCACGAAGCGGTCCATGCCGTCAATGACCTGATCGGACGCAGTATCGGAGAACTGGAAGACGAAGCCCTGGCCCACGTCGCTGAATCCATCTACCACATCTCGCGCAATGCTCGGATTCAGAAGGAACCGTATAAGACGGCGCGGATCGCCGCGCTGGAAGTCCTGAGCGACGGCAAGGTCAGTCAGGCGGTCTATCTGGAACTGAAGAAGGTTCTTCACAACGGTGGCAAAGGCTATCAAAAACGATTCCGCCACTACGACGGCGTCCCCGGAACCACGGCCGAGACTCGTAAGAACTTCCACCGGGAAATGAAGAATTCGACAAAACACCTGGGCGGAAAATAAGTTACCTGATGTCAGCCGCAAGCGCGACAGGCAATTGACATGCGATGCACGTCGACCAGCCTGTCCGAAGACTTCTGTATCACGGACTTCCAGGTCCGTGATCGGCGAAACCGTCTATATTTCCGATGAACCTGGCAGACCGTCGCACGACAACTTTCGGTATCGGGACAGGCTGCTAAGGACCGAGCGGAAAATAAGTGGCGTAAGCTTCCAGCTTGCGATGCAGAAAAACGCACGCTGGAAGCCTACGCCACGTTTCGACGCGACAGTAATTTTCCGTTTGATCCTGACTGACTGTGCGCGATCGTAGAGCGCACTGCCTGCACGCTCCCGGCGCAGCTGGGTCGTCGTTTCCCTGCGTTCAGCGGGGAAACGCGGGGAGGGCTCGAGAGTCTCACCGCGGACCGTGCGATGTCCGCATGCACCGACTTTCCGCTCGACCATCCGCTGAATCTGAATCATCGACGTCATTTCCGCAGATTCTGCAGGGGGGGGGTGAGTGGCGTTCGCCTGTCCCACGATCGAGCTCGGTCGTTTAGTCTGCATTGCTTACGGTTCGTCGAGGAAACGGGACAGGTTATGGGTGCAGTCAGGTTTGTGTCCCCTTTTGGCGGCACATTTCCGTAGCTGGGGCTTCCAGCCGCAGCAAGACGTGATAGCAGGTGGGACTCAAAGCAGGCAGAAACTGCGGCTGGAAGCCCCAGTTACGTTCAGGCAGCAAAATGAGTCGCCGAACCTGAACCTGGGATCTGGTCTGTATCTGGCAGGAAGATGGGGGCAGGAAAATTTCTGTCTGTGATCTTCCTGCCCCCTATCTTCCTGCCAGCTGTTTTTAAGGCCCGTCCTGTGCAGGCCATGATCAACAGCATTGTGCCTGTCCCCTTCCAATCTCATGGTGATCACATCACAAACCCGACTGCCCGCGAGGTTATCGCCCGGCAAACGGGGACAGGCACGACGCCGCATGCCTGAACCGTCTTGCCGGGCTTTACTTGCGGCGTCGAGCCAGTCCCCGTTTGCTTCGACCGTGCCCAATGCGGCTTAGACGCCGGCCGAGGTTCCACTCAACATGTGTGTCTTCCGAGAACCTGACCACGTTCCGGCTCATGAAGCTCACCGCCTGCGGTCATTGCATCCGCGACGTGGTCAGCTCAGCAGCTCTTCTCTGACCTGACCGTCACCGGCAATCGCATGAGGTCTTCCGAACTGGTCCGGCACGGTCGTCGAGGCCGGAAAGCCCAGCAGGTGATAGGCCGTGGCCTGCATGTCCTTGGGTGAGACCGGAGTTTCCTCAACGTCGCCCCCGATGGAATCCGTCCGCCCGACCACGCGGCCCCGAGCGACACCGCCGCCGGCAAAGACCGAAGAATACGCTCGCGACCAGTGATGCCGAGCGGCCCCCGGCGGCTTCGAATCAATCTGCGGCGTGCGACCGTGTTCGCTGGTACACAGCACCAGCGTCTCATCCAGCAGGCCGCGGTCGTCCAGATCTGTAATCAGCGCCGAAAAGGTCTGATCAAAGACCGGCAGCAGGTAATTCTTCAGCCGAGGAAAATGGTTGGAATGAGTATCCCAGACAGACGCGCCGTGCGGTCCAAAAGGATCCCAGAACACCGTAACAAAGCGTGCCCCGGCCTCAACCAGCCGGCGTGCTGCAAGGCAGGACTGACCAAACAACGTCATGCCATATCGTTCGCGGAGCAGGGCAGGTTCCTGCTGCACATCCAGCGCTGCTCGAATGCCGCTGGAACCAATCAGCGAAAAGGCCCGCTGCTGATGCTCGTTCCAGCGTCCCGACGCACCATGACGCGCCAGACTCAGACGAGACTGATCGAACTGATTCAACAGATACTGCCGGGCATCAAAGCGGCGCGACGTGATCTCCTGAGGCAGGCTGCAGCCCGGTGAAAGCTGCAGCCGGCCGCCCGGAGTGATGCCTCCATGCGGATCCAGTACATCTTCTTTCTGAGTGGCCGCCAGCTTCGGCACCACCGTAGTACCTTTGCCGCCGAAGTCAGTCCAGAACGGATCAAAGCCGCTGCCCAGAAAAGCGCCGTAGGGCCCGGCTTGGTTGGGAGAACTTCCTCGTGAACAGAAACGCCACGGAAGTCCGATGTTTCGCGGCACGCCCGGCATCCGAATTCCGGTCTGCTGTGTCTGCAGATAATCGACCACCGATCCCATAAACGGCCAGTGCTCCGGAGCCCGAGGCTGTGTTTCCAGCGGAATGCTGTAGGTGGGCATGCCCGACATCACATACGCACAGCAGTGAATCGGATACGGATGCGTCATCGACCGGACAACCGTCAGGCGATCCGCAATCTGAGCCGTCTGTGGCAGACCTTCACCGATGTGAAGACCAGGCAACGCCGTCGGAATGGCCTTCATTTCTCCCTGGATTTCGACCGCAGCGTCTGGCTTGGGATCAAATGTTTCGTGCTGGGGCGGAGACCCGAACAGAAACAGAAAGATGGCCGACTTAGCGCGGGCCGGCGGAGCAGTCGTCGCGGCAGAATCTTCGGCCCGCAATGCACCCGCCAGTCCAGGAGCAAACGCTCCTGCCGCTCCGATGTGCAGCAGATCACGCCGGCTGACACCGCTGCAGAAACTTTTTCGACTGCCGAAAATCGGAAGCATATGTTCGTTCTCTGAAGACAGCAGACCAGTCCCGGCAGACTTAGGACCGAGCGAAAAAACGTGGCGCAAGCTTCCAGCTTGCGATGCAGCAAATAAGTGGCGTAAGCTTCCAGCTTGCGATGCAGAAAATAAGTGGCGTAAGCTTCCAGCTTGCGATGCAGAAAAACGCAAGCTGGAAGCTTACGCCACGGTTCGACACGACAGTAATTTTCCGTTTGATGCTTAGCAGCGGTCCGGAACGCCATGCTGAAAATCCGACGGCGTCCATGATCGTCACCAGATCTGATTTCAACTCTACCGGGATTCAGATCTTTCGCAATGCATCCTTTTACCGATGCAGATAAAGTAAGAATTCCGGAACCGAGCTTGGGGGCTGCCGATTGCGAGCTTTCTTCGCCGCTGCCATAATGCCCGCCGCTATGGACGGACTGCTTGCGGAATCACACGAATTCCGGAACAACACTCGAAAATCAGGCAACCGGCAACACCACCCGCAGCACGCCGCCCCCGCCGCTCGATCACCCGCATCACCACCCACAACACAATCAAGCCCTCGTAGCTCAGCAGGATAGAGCATCGGTTTCCTAAACCGAAGGTCGTGAGTTCGAATCTCGCCGGGGGTAATGACTTAGGACCGAGTGGAAAAGAAGTGGCGTAAGCTTCCAGCTTGCGATGCAGAAAAACGCAGGCTGGAAGCCTACGCCACGTTTCGACGCGACAGTAATTTTCCGTTTGATCCTTACGTCAAAGAGCCCCTGAGATGTACCCATGAAAATGTGGGGACAGTTCAGGAGGTCTACTTTTCTGGTTCCTCATTCGCCTTCTTCGGCTGGAGCGTTTCACGCAAGACCTCTGCGTCGCGTTGGATGTCTCCAGGAGCATAATGTTTTCGAGTGGTCTCCCAGGAAGAGTGCCGCATCACTCGGCAGATCACCAACGGCGGAACTCCTGCATCTCGGAGCCGCTCTCCACAGGACCGTCGGAGGTCATGTGCGGAGGCGTATTTGACCGGTCGGCCGGTTCGTTTGTCGGCCTGCTCGACAACGATCCCAGCCTCTCTGCCAATTCTGGCGATCACCTTGCCAACCCAGTCAGCATACGGGCGTTGATGGCGGACCCTACAGCGGCGGAAGCTTCAGCTTTCGGATCACCTGCATGGGAAGGAACAGGTGTTGGCGATCGTCCTTCAAAGAAAGGAACCCGTACTTCTCGTAGAACTGTCGGGCAACGTCGCTGATTGCGTCCACTTCGACAGCCCGGATTCCAATTTTGCCTGCCAGGTATTCGGCTCGACGAAGTGCGTCGATCAGCAGGAACTCGCCCATCCCCTGACCTTGAGTGGAGACGTCAACAGCTAACCTCCCGATCAAAACGACGGGCACATCAAGCCGAGGAAGTCCCTTTGCCTGATCTTCAGGAAGTGCGTCGTAGATTACGGTATGATTCGACAGGGCATAGTATCCCTTGACTACAACGTCACCACTTTCGACCAGCACGTACGTGCGAGAGAGATCCTTTTTCTCGAACTGGCTGACCTTGGTTGTCTGCCATTCATTGAGAACTGGGACTCCGCAGTCGAACTGAGACCGGTCATGACGACTCCGGTCGAATGACTCTACGGTCCATGGCGGTTCTGAGGAATCAGGCACGTCGCTTTCCGTATCGTCGTGCCGCAGCCTTAAGAGCAGCGTTCGGTTTCGCGTCCGCGTCATTCAGTGCTGTCAGGAAACGGTCCCGGTCGCGAAGACTCAGCTTTGTGACTTGAGCCGCCTCCAACACCTGACGAGCTTCCTGGACAACCGTCGAGACAATGAACTCACTGACCGTCTGCCCCAGAGCCGCCGCTGCTTCTTCAATCGTCTGCTTCAGTTCGCTTGGCAGGCGAACGTTGATTCGTGCATCTGACTTCGTGGTGGCCATCGCTTCTCTTCACTTCAGACATGTGGCAATTTGACGTACATCGTACAACTTCGTCCCTTGTGGGTCAATATGCCACACCAAGTCTTTTCCCGAAGTTCAAACGGAGTAAACCGAAGGTCGTGAGTTCGAATCTCGCCGGGGGTATTTTTCTTCGCCAGGATGGCATGGTGGGGCAGGGCGATCGCCGTTCAGAGCGGCGAAAACACAGGTTTTGCGGCCGATGATTCGTCAAACCGTCGACAGGTCCTCTTGTATTTCGGACGTCCACGTCCGAAATGACCTGCGTCACGCTTGATGCGTATTCCAACGAACGATTTCGGACCGTTCGATCGTGCGTTCTTTCCGGTTCCGACCACCGGGTGGACAACGGCCGCCTGCGACAGCATCCTGCCAACCACAGCCCCGCGGAGATAACCGGGCGGTGAGTGAGTTCCGTCATGCTGGTTGTGGCCAGGTCATCTGACGTCAACATCGAAAATATGGGATACTGCAGCCAGTCCGGAGGCGTTCCGCACCCGCACCGTCACCGGGCCGTACTAACAGCGAAGCCGGTGGAAAGCTCAAACTGACGGAGAATCAAATGATGAAGCGGGCCTTATCCTGGCTGGTCGACCGTGGAGGCGTACAGGCATTTCTGACCGGTCTGTTTGCATTGCTGCCGCTGGTGCTGACGATCGCGCTGATGTCATGGGCCGGCAACTGGCTGGCCGAACATGTCGGACCGGAAAGCGCGGCGGGCCGGGCACTGAGAAGCATCGGCCTGCGTTTTGTGGCCAATGAAGCGTTCGCCACCATTGCGGGCTGGATTCTGATCTTTCTGACGATCTGGCTGGTTGGTGTTCTGATTCGCGCGACCGCGCGATTCAAGATCCAGCAGGCGTTCGACAGCGTGATGAACCACATTCCCATCGTCCGCAGTTTCTACGGACCGCTGTCTCAGGTGGTCGATCTGTTCAAGAAACGGGATCCCGAAGAAATGCGGAACATGGCCGTGGTGTTCTGTACGTTCGGGGAACATCAGGGAGGAGGATTTCTGGCTCTCAGAGCTTCCCCCCGAGTCTTTCGATTCCGCGACCGCGAATGCTTCGTTGTTTACATACCCACCTCGCCCATCCCGATGTCGGGTGGGATCATTTTCGTTCCCCGGGATGCGGTACAGGAAGTTGAAATGGAGTTCGACGACCTGATGCAGATCTATCTGTCGCTGGGCATGATCGCCGGCAACGTTGTTCCTCAGGAATATGTGCTGAAGGAAACGCAGAACGAAGAGAAACCAACAGACGGCTGAGCCGCTGTTGAGTCCAGGTCTCCCGACAAGAGCATCGTACCCACTCTGAGCTTTTCGGCCCGTGGGGGGGGGTTGCCGATCCAGTTCAGATGCCCGAAGGAAACAGTGAAGAGTCGGACGAGTAATGCCTCCGCGGTGTGACGTTCGACCTCGCCACCTTGTGGAGCGCAGCTCTGCCGACAAACAAATATCTGGAGGACCGAGGGTATCTCAGCGACCCGATTCAGAAGTGTTTCGTCGCGAGCGGAAGATTCACGTCCCGCGGTCTGAAGCGTGTTCCTGACAGCCTGATGTGCCTGGATTTTCGCTGTTCAGATTCTCAATTTGCGACGCAATTCGTCTCAAGACGATAACTGAACATAAGACCAGTACCGCAAACTTAACCTTAGTGGTGACGCTGTCAATTAATTTGAACAGCACGTCTGAGAGTCGCAAAACACTGCAAATATTGCGAACCGCAACGACCTGAACAAAATCTCAGAAGTTTTTTTTCCATACAGCCCACCGGCGGCACGGCAACTGCTTCGCGCTGGACAGCAGAAGTATCTGTCGCGAAGTGGCGAGAAACGTCGTGACGTGTGGACTGTGCCACAACACAGATATTTCGGCGAAATCCGGTGCTTGTCTCCGAAGACCCAGGGTGAGAATCTGGACACGCACGGAACAACATCCTTACTGACGTCTTGATGGCGTTACATTTGTCCAGAGCCTGAAAGGTCCCCAATGAAGTTTCTGTTAGCTCCGCTCATGATGGCGGCGTGTTTGTTTGTGGTTTCTGACAGACAAGGTTTCGCAGGTTTCGAGCCGCATGGGTATTACGCTCCGGGCACACCGATCGCGGGAGACTTTGTACTCACCGGTAACTCCGGCAAATGGGGCCCATCATCCACCTATGGCACAACCGGGGGGGTTGTGAGCTACAGCTATATGGCAGGCGGCCTCGGCATGGACAACAGCGAAACAAGTGTGGACCTCGGGAGCTTCATGCCAGCTGGATACAAGGCGGCTATCGCAGCCGCATTTGCCGCCTGGTCCGCTGTTGCTGACATTTCGTTCGTGGAGGTCGCGGACAGCGGTCATGACTGGAACGCTGCTGGAGCGTCGGGTGATATTCGGATCGGTGCACATAAATTTGACGGGGCCGGCGGCACACTGGCTCACGGCTACTGGCCTCCCCCTAACGGTACCAGCGCTGCGGGGGATATTCATTTTGATTCGGAAGAGACCTGGAAGATCGGGTTCGGCGGTGCCGGATTCGATGTGTTCCAGGTCATGGCTCACGAAATCGGTCATGCGATTGGGTTGAGCCATACAGGCGTGGCGAACTCACTGATGAACCCGTTTTACACAGAGTCGTTCAGCGGCCTTCAGGCAGACGATATCGCCGGGGCTCAGTTCATCTACGGAGCAGCAACGGCCGTTCCCGAACCATCTGGCCTGGCCATGTTCGGTGTGTTCGCAATCGGCGTGCTTGGTTACCGACGCCGCACAACACGGCAGATGGTAGCCTGAGGAAGACTTTGAGCCTGTCTGTTGCCGGACGAATAAACGGACTGATACGCTTGTTTCGCACACGTCGCGACCAATTGTATCAAGTCCGTTTTTTGCTGTTGCCCGGGTCTCTGGTGACGTGCGATCCCTGACTGTCTGTTTCTGCCGGGCACCACTCGTCAAAGGCGGCCCCGCCGTGAGCCGAGTGCCGTGAGGCACCGGGCCCTTCACCAGCATGTTTCCACGGGCGACGTGGCGCAGATTTGGCCGCCGCCCACAGGCCCGTCTGCCACGGGTGACCCTCGATCGGTGCCAGAATCACGCACGAGGCCCGGCCGCTCACGCGTCGCGGCTCACGGGTGCGCGACTTGATGTTTCTGCCTCGCGAAAGCTGAGCGTTGTTCTCAGCATATGCGAGAAACCTGGCGGTCGTCAGGACTGACGCTCCTGAAGTACAACGTCAATATCGTCGGACGCCGGCTTGCCGCCGGAACAACGTCGCGGATTGAATTCCGCCATCATCCACCAACGCAGGTCATTCTTCGCCGATGGTGGCTTAGGATCAAACGGAAAATTACTGTCGTGTCGAAACGCCGTTGTGGGGCGGTCTCCTGACCGCCACACACTGGTTGATGTGCGGGGCAGCGCGACAGACTGGGCGTGCCGCGGACTGGAGACCTTCGGTCGGCTGGGTGGAAGGGTCGGGAGACCCTTCCACAACCGGAGCTTCCAGCTTGCGTTTTTCTGCATCGCAAGCTGGAAGCTTACGCCACTTTTTTTCCGCTCGGTCCTTAGCGTCGCGCCGACATTCTGGCCGGCATTCGGTAGAAGTGGGAATAGTTGTTGAACCCGCTTCCCGAGCCAGTCACATCACTTTGCCGGCTGGCTGACAACGACGAGAGCCGCTGCACGGCAATTCCCTGAGACCGCGTCACTGACGAAATCCGGTTGTCGAAGGAACGCTGATCCAGCTGTGGTCGAACCAGACTGTAATAATTCGGCAGCGGGCCCGTGTTGTTTCGCAGCAGATTCAGGTATGGGCTGACGGTTGGACGCTGAGGCGAATACCTCGGCGTGTCCTGAGCCACGGCAGAGCAGACCGGCACCGCCAGAATGACTGCCAGAACAACGTGTCGAACAAATATTTTCATGTCGAAGACTCCCTCTACCCGGTTCAATCGACACAGGCAGAATGGTGACTGAAGCCAAGTTTGCCCTCAAACCCTGTCGAATCAGTATTTTCGGCACAACATGACCGGGTTGCAATCAAGGATTACTCAGGCTGGGTCGATTCTACAGAATGTGTGTCTGTACGGCCTGAAGGGACGATTGGAATCATGCGCCTGTATATCCTGATCTCGATTCTCTGCCTGCCGGGCTGCGCGGCCTTTTCCGCGGGTTCAGCCGACGTCGAAACTTCATTTCTGCCGGTTCCCATGGAACTGCCGCGGGAACTGCAGAAAACCACGCTGCCGGATTATCGCATTGAACCGCCGGACATTCTGCGAATTGAAGTGGCGCGACTGATTCCAAAGTCGCCTTATTCACTGTGTCCCGGTGACGCACTGCAGATTCAGGTGGCCGGGGCAGACGGCACGCTGATGCTGGAACAGATCCTGAACGTCGAACTGGACGGCACCCTGCAATTCGGATCTCCGTTTGACGACCCGAACAACAGCGAGGATCCATCCCTGAAGATTGACGGGCCGATCAATGTCGGTGGCCTGACAGTCAATGATGCCCGGCAATTGATCCGTACCCACATCAGCAAGACCGTGGCACAGCCGTCCGTACGAGTCACTCTGGAACAATTTGCCGCTTTGCAACCCATTGGCGGTGAACACCTGGTCAGCCCGGATGGAAAAGTCAATCTGGGAGCCTACGGGCAGGTCTACGTGGCCGGCCTGACGGTTGAGGAAGCTCGGGAACAGATCAATGAACAGCTGAGCCAGTATCTGCAGAAACCCGATGCCTCAGTCGATGTGTACGCGTACAACAGCAAACACTACTACGTCATTCTGCAGGGCGCCGGACTGGGTGACCGAGTGATGCCGTTTCCGGTGATGGGCAACGAGACGGTGCTGGACGCATTATCAAATGTAGAAGGACTTTCGGGGACATCGTCCGAAGAAATCTGGATTGCTCGACCGGGCAGAAATTACTGCAACGGACATCAGGTATTGCCCGTCAACTGGCCCGCGCTGTCTCAGTTTGCGGACACCAGCACCAACTATCAGCTGATGCCGGGGGATCGTGTGTTCGTTCGCGAAGATTCGCTGATCGCTCTGGATACCAAAATGGGCAAGATCATCGCACCGGTTGAACGGCTGCTGGGCGTGATTCTGCTCGGGACCAATACAGTATCGCGACTGGATTTCTATCAGCAGTTTGGGCAGAACGGCGGAAACGCCGGGGGCGGCGGGGGATTCTGAACGATTGCCGCTCAGTTATGCTGACGTGGTCGTCATCCGGAGCGACTCAGTTCTTCCCCTGCTGACCATCAGAGCCGTCATTCCGGTTAGCTGTGCGACCGACAGTTGATTATTTCAAAAGGCACGTCACATGTTCCTGCCCGCTTCACGAAGAAATCGACTCGCTTTTCTCGCGGCCGTTCTGATGGTCACCGGCTCCACGGGCTGCAGCATGACCAGCGAATGCGACAACCAGAAAAGCTGCCAATCGTGCCAGCGCGAATACCTTGGCGTCCAGGACCCTTTGTGTCACGGCCACCGCCAGACCTATTGGCGGCGGTGGAACGAAGCCGCCTGTGGTCCGGACTTCTGCCCGGACATGAACGCACTGGCCGGACTGCTCGGACCGTCTGACCCCGGACAGCCGATGCCGATACCAATCGGAACAGAAACTGAAGTTCCGCCCGCGGAAGATTCTGTGGCGGTTCCGCCGCTGGAGATCCTTCCGTCCGCCGAATAGCTTTCCGTTGCCGCTGGATTCCGTGGCTGGAGGCAACTCAACGACAGGGTGACGCATAAGCCGCACGCAAATGCTTTTCGGTCGCGGTCAGTTGCCGAGCAACCAAGGGTGAAAACATCGTCACCCCACAACATACCATCGACTTGGCAGGCCGTCCGAATACTTCCGTATCACGGACTTCCAAGTCCGTCATCGGCGAAACCGACCATATTTCAAACGCGCTTCGAAGGCCGGCGTACGAAAAGCTTCGGTATCCGCACAGGCTCCAAGGGCATCTTAACAGTAGCGGAAGCGGTCAAGGGTTCCGGCAGCGTGGCATCTGCGGCGAAAACCGAAAGCCTTGGCGGCTTCCGCTACGGCTGAAGTTCACGATGAATTTCAGTTGCGCGGCCGCCGATCATTATCCTCGTTGTGGGGCTGTCTCTCGTTGTGGGGCGGTCTCCCGACCGCCCCACACATTGGCGTGATACGCGCCGGAGACCTTCGGTCGATCTCGTGGTCGGGTCGGGAGACCCGACCACAACCGGTGGCGCTCGTTGTGGGGCGGGGGCGCGGCCGCCCCCCAGCTTGGGCGGGAGGGCG
>JAVKCM010000128.1:0-121543 GCA_040222735.1 Fuerstiella sp.
CCCGGCTACGGAAACGGAGCACGAAAAGGGACATGCACGGGGGCACGTGGTGGTGACAACGGAGTATGACAGACTATCAGCAAAGAATTGAAACGCCCTCAGTTATACTATTCACGTCCCGCGGCCAGAACCATGGATTGGGGGAAGGGGTTCGCGACCGCCTGGCACATTCTATGCGGAACCTGTCTTCCATCCGGATTCCTTGAACAGTGGTACGTAGGCGGCAGGAATCCAGAGTCGATCTTCCGGGTGCGGCACGGTGAAGTAATGTTGCGGCTGGATCAGTCGGTCTGACTCGGACGTCAGGTCGATCACATATCGACTCGGCAGTTCACGACGGGCCAGAAATCGCAGTTCGAAGGGTTCCAGCAGCAGCGGGCTGGTGGCGTCATACACACCCCGATGCTGTTCTCTGGCGCGCTGCACGTTGTTCCGCGCCATCCGGAGCTCAGAATCAGATTCGGCCAGTGCTCTGGCGCTGCCGGCCGGAATGACGGCCTTCATTACCGAATCCGGTCGGTCCCACGGGTTGATATTGGGCCAGATGAAGTAGGGGAAGGCCAGCCCGCGTTCCAGCAGTCTCATGTTATAGCTGGGCGGTCTCGGTGTCGGTACGTCTCGCTGAGGCTGATTTCGGTTGATGGAACACAGAAAGCGTCCATACCCGTCCATGACTTCGAAGCCGAAACGCAGATAGTACTGAAACGTGTTCAGATCCTGTCCCATGATCTGCATATCGCGGGTGACGAGCCGTCTGAATTCCTGAGTGGCGTTTTCCGCATGGTGCTGATGAAGCGTGCCCGGTTCACCGGCCACCTTGCTTTCGATAACGGATCTGAGAGCGTCGGGGACGGGTTGGGAAAACGGGCTCCACTTCGGATCGAAGGGCGTCTTCAGCAGCTCATTCCACCTGGCATCGCTGAGACTGACGAAGTTGAGTCGCGGGCCGGGAAACGCAAAGCTGATTTCCGGCGTATCGATGCCCAGCAGCCGGACGGCGATATTGCCATCGGGGCGAACATTGATGGTATCGCCGTCGTGAACCTGCTGGTTCACTGAACCCGGTCGACCGGAGTACAGGCCGGGCAGGGCAAAACCGGTGGTGGAGTTATTTTCAGAGTCCGTTCGAATGGCGTTGGGCATGGAACAATCCGGATAGTGACACGGGTGAAGGCAAGAGTGTCGGCCATTTGTCCTGCCAGCGTCAAGTTACCCGGCGGCTCGTGGTCGCCCCCCCGGAAACCGCTACAATTCCCAACACAGGATTCCGACCATTTCTCACCACACAGGTTCCTTCATGTCTGAAAGCAATGTGACTTCTGTCAGCGGGCAGACCACAGGAAGTACGGCCCGATTTCCGCGGAAGATGCTGATCCTGACCGGGTTTGTGGCGCTCATGAGCGCGTCGGCCTTCGGTTTCGTCAGTGAACTGGATGACCGGTTTGGCATCGGTGCCGATGTGGTGATGGTCTATTCCGTATTTGGCCTGGCGCTGTTGCTGCTGTTGTGGGTCGCGTGGTTTCTGCTCAGCAGCGGACTGAGATGGTGGCAGCGTGTGCTGGCCAGTCTGTTGCTGCTGGCCGTGCCGGTCCTGGCGATGAAGTTATTGCGGCCGGTCAACAGCGGCGACGCAACGATTGTGCGATTTGAACCTGTCTGGTCGGCGCCGGCCGAGGTGACGGTTGAGGACGTGACGATCGACGAAAATCCCGTGGATCTGAAAACCGAAACTCCGGATGACTTCCCGCGATTTCTGGGTTCCGCACAGAACGGGGCAGTCAGCTCCGGCCTACAGATTGATGCTGACCGCTTTGCTGAGACGAAGATCCTGTGGAAACAGCCAATCGGCCGAGGCTGGTCGGGCTTTGTGGCACGCAACGGCTTTGCCGTCACGATGGAGCAGCGCGAAGACCAGGAATGCGTGACGTGCTACGACATGGGAACCGGTGCGTTGCAGTGGATTTATCAGCATCGAGCCCGTCATCGCGACGCCGTCAATCTGGGGCGTACCGGACCGCGCGTCACCCCCACGATTTCTGACGGAATGGTTTATGCCGTGGGGGCGGTGGGGAATCTGGTCTGCCTGAACGGGGCTGACGGCACAGTGAGATGGCAATGTGATCTGAATGAACTGCTGGACCTGCAGCTGCAAAGTTCGATTGATTCAGACGGGTTTGAGGTCAGCTGGGAAGGCAACTCATCGCTTGCCTGGGGGCGGTCCGGCTGCCCGCTGATTGTCGGCGATCTGGTGGTTGTGCCTGGCGGTGGACCTCGCGACGGCCGCCGGTCGACGCTGCTGGCCTTTGATCGGCTGTCTGGCGAGCTGATCTGGCGCGGCGGTGATGAGATGATCGCCTATGGGTCTCCGATTCTGGCGACCGTGGCAGGCACAGAGCAGATTCTGATGACTGCCGAATCGAAGGTGATGGGATTTGATCCGGAAACCGGCGAGGTGTTGTGGCACTTTCCCCGACCCGGACAAAGCGATTCGAGTGCCAACACGTCGCAGGTGACCGTTGTCGATCACGACCACGTACTGACCTCTAAAGGGTATCCGGATGGCGGAGGCGAGCTGATTCGACTCGATCGCGACGGTAAGGAAATCAGACCGGCGTCAGTCTGGAAAAACGCGCTCGCGTTCAAGACCAAACTGACCAGCCCCGTCGTGTTCGAAGGTCATGCCTATTCGCTGTCCAACGGCTTTCTGGAATGTGCGCGGCTGGCGGACGGAGAACGGATCTGGAAACGCCGCGGACGGTTCGGCCATGGACAGCTGCTGCTGGTCGGGAATCACCTGCTGGTGCACGGTGAATCCGGGACACTGTCGCTGGTCGAGGCGACAACTGAGGGGTATCGGGAAATCGGAATCGTCGACACGGTCGACGGTGTCTGCTGGAACACAATCTGTCTGGCTGGCAACAGGTTGTTGGTGCGGAGTGAACTGGAAGCCGCCTGTCTGGAGTTGCCGGTCAGGCCTTAGCACAGAAATGTGGCGGTCTCTGACGCTGCATCTCGATTCACCAGCGTCGGCTGGAGAGGGTCAAGGGGACAGGCACAGCCCGAACATCGCTGAACGTAACTGGGGCTTCCAGCCGCAGTTGCTGCCGGGCTTCAGGTCCTGGCCGGTACCGGGTATGGCTGCGGCTGAAAGCCCCAGCTACGGAAGGGCAGCTCGGGCTCGCACCGGACAGGGCTGCGAGTAACCCCATAAAGGGACAAAGGAATACTGAAGACAGTCAGCCTGCAATGACAGCCTGCGACGACGGTCTCCCGGTGGTGACCGGATGGGTGACAGGCACCGGATGGAATGCGGGTGTGTCATGGAAATTTATTCACCGTTGACCGCAGTAACCAGCAGCATCGCCTTCCATCAGCGTGACGCAGATGTCGAATCCGGCTGCCAGACACCGTCGACAGAACAAGAGATCAGTCGTGCAAACCGATTGCTGACCACGAAACTCACCTTCGTCCATTCAGCTGAATTCGAACAGGAAGAGGCAGAGACCCGAATTCTGCACGCGCCGCTGGCACTGCCGCGATCGCCGGATGAGCGACTGAAGCGCCCTGGTGCCCCGGTATCCGGACGAAGCGATCTGTGTCGTGAGAAGCCGCTGAGCAGAGAGCTGGAACGGGATCTGTTTCGCCGGATGAATTTTCTGAAGTTCCTGGGCGCGGCGGCGCGACGGTGCCTTGACCCTGAGAGCCCCAGCGTAAGTCGGATGAATCGCATTGAACAGCTGATCTCAGACGCGGCAGAGATCCGGAATCGGATTGTGAGCGCCAACCAGCGACTGATCGCTTCCATTGCTCGACGGTTTCAGCCAGCCTCGCCCGAATTTGATGAACTGATCAGTGATGCGAATCTGACGCTGATGAAAGCCGTTGGCCGGTTTGACTACAACCGCGGCCTTCGATTCAGCACGTATGTCACTCATGCCGTGCGGCGTGACTTCTACCGCCGATATAAACGGAACTCACGGCGACAGCGTCGGGAAACGGCCATCTGCCCCGAAGACCTGATTCAGATGTTTCAGACTCCGGCCGCTGATGATGGACACGCGCGTCAGACGCTGCAGATGCGTTGTGTGAAGGACCTGATCGGCCAGTACCTGTCTGCGCGGGATCGCAGCATTCTTGATCTGAGGTACGGCCTGTCATCCGACGATGGCGGGCGTACGCTGGAACAGGTCGGAGCCGAACTGGGGCTCAGCAAGGAACGCGTGCGACAACTGCAGCTGAGAAGCATCGAACGCATTCGTGCTCTGATGCAGCATGGATCGTCAGCATTCGAACCGCCGGAACGCTTCTGAATCGAAGCGATCGCCTCTGCGACACCGGTTCCTGAACCAGGCCTCGCTCTTACGCCGGAGCCGCCCTCGATGCGGAGCCGCCCTCAATGTGAATTGTTCTCAATGCGGAGCTGCCCTCGCCTCAAAGCCGGCACCGCCCCGGCTCGGACCCTTGTCGTGACCCACATTGTCGTCGCGACTTTGCAGAGAACATGAGTATTTTCGCTGGTGAGCCGCGACGCGTGAGCGGCCGGGTTCTGGTGCGATGCTCGCATAGGTCGAACGTCCCACAGGGAACCCACCCCCGGTGAACGGACCGGTGCCTTACGGCACTCGGCTCACGGCCGTGCGGCCAGGTGCGTTTTGCCTTGTGAGCCGCGACGCGTCAGCGGCCGGGCTCCGGTGCGATGCTCGCATAGGTCGCGCGTCACACACGGAAGCCACCCGGTGAACGGCCCGGTGCCTTACGGCACTCGGCTCACGGCCGTGCGGCCAGGTGCGTTTTGCCTTGTGAGCCGCGACGCGTCAGCGGCCGGGCTCTGGTGCGATGCTCGCATAGGTCGCGCGTCACACACGGAAGCCACCCCCGGTGAACGGCCCGGTGCCTTACGGCACTCGGCTCACGACCGTGCGGCCAGGTGCGTGTTGCCGTGTGAGCCGCGACGCGTCAGCGGCCGGGCTCCGGTGCGATGCTCGCATAGGTCGCGCGTCACACACGGAAGCCACCCGGTGAACGGCCCGGTGCCTTACGGCACTCGGCTCACTCTTGAGTTTTCTGATAACGACCGGTGTTGCCCCCCCCGAATTTATGGTTATCGAAAAGGCCCGGACCCGGGGGCCAAAGTACGGCTCGCGCCGGGTGTCGCTCACCCGGAACAAAGCATCCTTCAATTGACCGCCGCACATCAAAGCAGGACGCACGGGTCGATGCGCGGCGCCCGGCTCAGTACCCCGCCGACCGGATCATAATTCGTGCTTTCCGGGTGGTCAGTTTTCAGGACCGTCCTACAAACACGCATCTTAAGAAAAACCCGCTGCGGAGCATCACTTAACGTCTGCTCGGCAGCAGACCTGCAGGCAGTCCACACTCGAAGTCAATCACCGTCACGGACGGTCACCTGGAAATCTCACGTCTTTTAGTTACACAGAAGGATTTACGATGAAAACGTTCTGGACCCTGACCGCGATCGCCAGTCTTGCCCTTAGTGCCCAGGCTGGTCAGAAGTGCGGTAAGCGAATTATCATCTGCAAGCCCGCCCGCGTCACCTATGTCGCCACAGCCCACCCTGCACGCCCTGCTCACCCGGCCCCGGCCCCGGCAGCCGACATCGTCGACACCGCAGTATCGGCCGGCTCATTTAACACTTTGGTCGCAGCCGTGAAGGCAGCCGGACTTGTCGACACACTGAAGAGTGATGGACCTTTCACCGTGTTCGCTCCGACAGACGAAGCGTTTGCGAAACTGCCGAAGGGCACTGTTGAATCTCTGCTGAAGCCGGAAAACAAGGCTCGCCTGCAGGCCATCCTGACTTATCATGTCGTGCCCGGCCGAGTGATGGCAGCTGATGTGGTGAAGTTGAGCAGTGCTGGTACCGTCCAGGGTCAGCATGTCGACATTGCTGTGAAGGATGGTAAGGTCACTGTTGACGGAGCAAACGTCATCAAGACAGATATCAAGACATCCAACGGTATTATTCACGTGATCGACAGCGTGATCCTGCCGAACGAAAAGGACATCGTCGACACCGCGGTCGGTGCCGGTTCCTTCAACACTCTGGTTGCCGCTGTGAAAGCTGCCGGGCTTGTTGACACACTGAAGGGCAAAGGACCGTTCACTGTGTTCGCTCCAACCGATGCCGCCTTCGCCAAATTGCCGGAAGGCACAGTCGCGAATCTCCTGAAGCCGGAAAATAAGGATCAGCTGGTTGCCATCCTCACATACCATGTGGTTCCCGGCAAGGTGCTGGCTGGCGATGTGGTGAAGGTTTCATCTGCGAAGACGGTCAACGGTAAAGAGGTCGCCGTCAAGGTGAGCGACGCTGGCGTTATGATCGACGGTGCGAAAGTTGTGGCGACTGACATCGAAACGTCGAACGGCGTGATTCATGTCATCGACAGCGTCATCCTGCCATAACGAGGCGGCGTGACAACTGAAAATACTCGGGTGAGGGGCAGCTGGATTTTTCCAGCTGCCCCTTTTCTTTTTGTTGGGGGTCGGTGATCGCGTCAGCCATGTCGACAGGCCCCGTCGGGCGGGGGCAGGTCTGCGAGAATGAAGACTTTGGCGTGAGGATGGGTTCAGTCGCCGGTGAACAGGCCGCCGATGATGCGAAAGGGGGCCAGCAGATTGTTCTTCATGGGAATGCCTTTTTCGTTGGCCCGAGCCAGCATGACAGAGACATCGTCAGAGGTCAGGTTTCGTGGATCAAGATTCTGAATTTCCCGCAGCAGGGCCGGCACAAAATCTCCCGGAGACTCGGCATTCAGTGAGTTGGCCAGAGCAGCAATTCCCTCGGCTTTCAGCAGCGTTCCTTCCTTGTTGAAGGCCTCGAACAAAGCATCCGTATATTCCAGAATCATGTCGCCAGGCGACAGAGTCAGCTGAGTAGAGCTGAATTGCTGCTCATCGAGAACGCCGATGGGCATATTGCGCAGATCCGTTTTGCCGTCCGTCTGCAACGGTTGCCACAGGCCGGTGCTGGCGCGAAAGATCAGTGGTGGTGGATGGCCGGCAATGCAGACGGTGAGCGTGCGGGATGGGGCGAAGTAGGTGCTGATCACCGCGGTGGCAAACCGTCCCGTGGCAGACGCGGCTTCAAACTGGTCGTTGAGAGATTCAACCAGGCGTGTCTGATCGATGTAGTTGATGTTGCGTCGCATGATCTCTCGCAGGCGACGAGCGAGCGGAGACGCTTCCGTTCCGTGACCGCTGACATCTCCCAGCAGCAGGCGGGTAATGCGGCCGGACGCACAGGACGAGACGTAATAGACGTCGCCGCCCTGGTCTGCTTCGCCGAATGGCTGGCTGTAGACCCACAGGTCCAGCCCCGGCACGACGAAGTGCGACCAGGTTGAGCGGTTGCCTCCCCAGACTTCCATGCAGGCCATTTTTGCCGTTTCGACGTCGGGCACGCTGAGCTCCGGGAGGCTGGAATTGAGACCGGTGAGTGGGCAGGGAACACGTCAGAGTCGGGGCGGGAGTACGTGCCGGGAACGGCTGAGCACTTCCCGCATGTTAGACGGCCCAAGGGGCAGCGGCTAGTCGATTCGGTGTAGCGGGCGGTCGTTGTCCGGGGTGACAGCCCGGTAAATCCGTGTTCCGCCATCGAAGGGACGGAATATCTTCGCAGCTTCAGGATGCGGATCGCTTGAAAATCGGGGAAAATTTCTGTCCCATGTGGGCTTCAGCGTTTTCGACATCAGCCTGAACCAGGCTGCATTCCCACCCATACCAGCCCCACTCCGGAGTTCTTTCCATGGCCCGACAGACTCGTCGTACCTTTGTTACCTCAACTGCCGCGGCAGGAGCCGCCTTTGCCGTCGCACCCGCGATCGGACGTGCCGGCATCTCTGCCAACGACAAAATCGGCGCCTGCGTGGTCGGAGTCAACGGCCGTGGCGGCAGTCACATCAATGCGTGGCTGGGAGACGAACGTACCGAAATTGTGGCGATTGTTGATGTCGACGAAGACGTGGGCAACAGGAACTGTGACAACATCGAACGCAAGCAGGGCAGGCGTCCGAAACTGTACACCGACATGCGCAAGGCGTTCGAAGACGATGCCGTCGACATGGTCAGCACCGCAACCCCCAATCACTGGCACGCTTTGACCGGAATCTGGGCAATGCAGGCCGGCAAGGATGCTTATGTCGAAAAGCCGGTGTGCCACAATGTGCATGAAGGCACCGCGCTGATTGCAGCCGCGCGAAAGTATGAGCGGATGTGCCAGGTCGGAACGCAGTGTCGATCCAGCAAAGCGTGCATTGAAGCCATGGAATTTCTGCACAATGGTGGTATCGGCACCTGCAACTTCGCCCGCGGGCTGTGCTACAAACGCCGCAAGTCGATCGATGCACTCGGCGATTACCCGATTCCGAGCAACGTGAACTTCGATCTGTGGAGCGGTCCGGCTCAGTACACTGATCCGAAACTGACTCGGAAGCGGTTCCACTATGACTGGCACTGGCAGCGGCTGTATGGCAATGGCGACCTCGGAAATCAGGGTCCTCACCAGACAGACGTCGCACGCTGGGGCCTGGGCATTGATACTCATCCGCGTTCGATTCTGACGTATGGCGGACGTCTGGGATATCAGGCCGAACGAAACGACCCCAACTATGTCGACGCCGGCGATACGGGAAACACCGAAGTTTCCATCTATGATTACGGCAACAAGTGCATCGTGTTTGAAACGCGAGGCCTGGATGTCAGTAACTCTGCCGACGAGGAACTGAACCGGCTGTTCCAGAGCACCAAAGGAAACAAGATCGGTGTGGTCTTCTACGGTTCAGAAGGTTACCTGGTGCAGGTCACGTACGCTCACTGCATCGCCTATGACAAGGACATGAACGTCATCAGGGAATTCAAGGGCGGCGATAATCACTTCACCAACTTCCTGGACGCATGTCAGAGCCGCAAAGTGGAAGATCTGAATGCAGATGTCCGCCAAGGACACCTGTCCGCGGCGATCAGCCATCTGGGTAATATTTCCTATTACATGGGTGAGGACAACAAAGTCTCGGCTGAGGACCTGATGGCCGCTGTCAAGGATGTCCGCAGTCTGGACGACAATGTGCAGACGGCGACTCGAACGATTCGCCATCTGGAACAGAACGGCGTGGACCTGAAGAAGTATCCGATTGCTCTGGGAGCCATGCTGAAGTTCGATCCGGAAAAGGAAGTGTTCACCAACAACGACGCGGCGAACGCTTATCTGACCCGTGAATACCGCGAACCGTATGTATGCCCGAAGGCAGACAGCGTCTGACGGCTGGTAACTCTGAAAATCAGAACAATGGTTCTGCGATGGCTCATGGCGGTGTCGGCGGTGATGACGCAGCAGCTGAAGGTCAGCGTCGGCATCGCGTCTGATGGTACGAGCTGGCGATCTCTGCCGCACCTTGCCACACAGGGCCGGGTCCGTTTGCCGCCGGCCGCCGACAATGGTCACCGAACAACCGAATTCCGAGACTGACTCGCCACGCTTGCGTCGCCACGTGATGACCGTTGCTGTGGTCGCGGTCTGTGCCGCCGGCATCGTGTTTATGCTGCTGCGGCCGACCAGCCGCGATCTGCTGCAAAGCGCGCGGGTGGCGCTGGCCGCCGGACAGTTTGACACGGCGTGCCGGCTGGCGGAAGAAGAAATTACGCTCAGACCGGGCAATCATGCAGCCATCCTGATCGGTGCGGAGGCTGCCTTGAAAGCTGGAGACAGGGAACGGGCGCTGCAGTTTCTCAACTGGCTCCCGGCGCGAATGGACGACGCAGAAGTCTACCGCGGCTGGCTCAAGAAGGCGGAAATTCAGGAATCGCTGGGGCAGCTGCGGGCCCAGAGAGAAACCCTTGAACAGATTGCTCGCAGCGGACCTGATACCGGGACGTCTCCGGCACAGCAGCAACTGGCTCGACTGCTGGCCGGGTGTGGTCATGCGTTCGATGCCGTGAGCCTGCTCAGAAGTCTGCCGCCGGTGGAAGCCATGGCGGATCAGGATCTGTTTCTGCTGGCCGTCAACGGTGACGACCTGTTCGGACTGCAGAAACTTCAGCGTTCCCATCAGTTGAATCCGGCCGATCCGATGCCTGTCGCAGGCCTGATTGCGGCTGCTCGGAAACGGCGTGATGCGGCGGCGATCGATGATCTGCTGTCAAAGGCAGACTGGCAGACGTCGGCGCTGCAGCGGGAACAACTGCGTCAGAAGCTGTTGTATTCCGCGTCTGCGGGGCAGGTTCGGCCACCTTCATCGGATCCGGCATTTGCACAACTGGCTGGTCTGCTGCGCGATGCGATTCCGGATCCAGAAACCTGGATGCTGGCGGGTGAACTGACGCGGCAGGCGGGAAATTTCGATATCGCCCTGAGATGCCACGTCACGGCCATGCGTCTGGATCCCTGGAATCGGCGCGCTGCAAATGCCGTAGCCGACCTGACCCGCGAAACGTCGCCTCACATCAGCGCCGCATTCACCGATCTGGCACAAACGCTGCATAGGATTGAGAATGCGGCTCGTGCCGTTCGCGCTGACGCCGACGAGGCCGCCGTTCTGCGACAGCTGGCGAATGACCTGCTGATGCTGGGACGAGATCGGGAAGCCCTGGGCTGGGCCCGAAGGGCCGTCGCTTCCGCAGCCGATGACGGCTGGGCGTCAGACCTGATTCGAGCGTTTCATGCAGAATCGCCACGGACAGCCCGGGACCATCCGGCGGACAGATATCTGGCGACGGTCAGTGCGCCGGCACCGACTGAAGTTGTCGCGTGCCTGACCGGTCCGGCACGCGAGAATCCGGAATCCGCAGCGATCCGATTTCACGATGTGGCTGCCGCAACGGGACTTCAGTTTCGTTATGACAACGGACGAGCGCCGGGGCAGGAAGGGCTGTTCATGCACCAGTGGACAGGCGGGGGCGCGGGAATCCTGGATATCGACGGCGACACCTGGCCTGACCTGATGTTTTCACAGGGAGGTGTACTTAGTCCGGACGCATCTGTGACATCGCCCGGCGACGCGCTGTTTCGAAACCTGCGCGGGCGGCATTTTGTGAACGTATCGCCGACGGCATTCAGACACCGTGCCGGATTCGGGCAGGGGATCGCCGTCGCGGATGTTAACAACGACGGATTTGACGACCTGTATATTGGGCGGGCAGGGGACAATGTGCTGCTGATCAATCAGGGAGACGGCACGTTTCGTCAGAACACCGACCTGCCCGAGGCGAGTCACTGGAGCACCAGCGTGGCGGTCGCCGATCTGAATGCCGATGCGACGCCGGACATCTACGATGTAAATTACCTGACGGGGCAGGGCGTCTTCACAACAACCTGCCTGCATCAGGGGCAACGCAGAATCTGTGGCCCGACGGATTTTGAGGCAGCACAGGATCGGGTCCTTCTTTCAGACGGCGACGGCACATGGAAAGACGTCTCAGCGACGTTCTTCAGAGACAGTCCGGCACAACGCGGAATGGGTATCGTGGTCGGACGATTTGCTCAGCCGTCCGGTCTTCAGATTTATGTGGCCAACGATGAATCGGCCAACCAGCTTTTTGTGCCGGCTGCCAGCGGGTTCTATCGCGACGCGGCAGCAGAGTTCGGGGCAGCGTTCAACACCTTTGGTGAGCCTCAGGGCAGCATGGGCATCGCGCTGGGTGATGCCTCAGGCACCCAACACGCAGATCTGTTTGTGACCAATTACTACGCTGAAGCGAACACGTTTTATCGCCAGGTCGGTCCGTCTGTTTTTGTGGATGCCACCACTTCCGCCGGGTTGTCGGCACCCGGGTTTGCGATGCTGGGATTCGGCTGTCAGTTCGCGGACGTGAATCTGGACGGACGGCTGGATCTGGCGGTCGCGAACGGTCATCTGGATGACTTCACCCATCTCGGGCATCCCTTCCACATGCCGCCCCAGCTGTTTCTTAACCTCGGAGGCGGAAGCTTTCAGGAGATCACGCCCGAGGGCAGTTACTTCGCACAGCAGCTGCTCGGGCGAGCACTCGCGCTGCTCGACTGGAACCGCGATCGTCGACCGGACTTTGTGGTGACTCACATCGACAGGGAAGTCAGTCTGGTCGAAAATCGATCTGTAGCGAGCGGTTCAGGACTATGCGTGGAGGTCGTCGGCACAACAGTCTCGCGGGATGCCGTCGGTGCGATCATAGAGCTGACAGCAGACGGAAGCACAGCGCGCCGCTGGGTCACAGCGGGCGACGGATACCAGAGCAGCAATCAGAAGATCAGCCATTTTGCTGTTTCTGCTCAGAACCGGCAGGGCATACTCAGCGTGGATTTTGCGGCTGGTGATCAGATCCGGACCACGGTGAAGACGTCAACCGACCGGCTGATGGTGATTCAGGGCCGCCCGACCGCCTACGCTCTTCCCCGGTAAGAACCCTGACAAGGGAACAGGCATTTTCTGTCGCAGAGGACTTCGCCAGGAGCCTGTCCGGATAACGGAAAAATCTTGTACACCGGCCGAGCAAACGCGTTGAAAATCCGGACGTTTTCCCCAATGACGGACTTGGAAGTCCGTCATACAGAAGTATCCGGATATGGCAACCCCATAAGGGGACAGGCACATTCCTAGCATCGCGGAACGTAGCTGGGGCTTCCAGCCGCAGCACATACGGGTCTCGGCTGCGGCTGGAAGCCCCAGCTACGAGGAGCGGTCATGACGGGGAAAGAATCCGGACCCGGTAACACAGCATTCTCGCGCATGCACCTGACCGCACGGCTGTGAGCCGAGTGCCGTAAGGCACCGGGCCGCTCACCGGGTGGCTTCCATGTGCGACGTTCGATCTATGCGAGCATCGCACCGGGGCCCGGCCGCTGACGCGTCGCGGCTCACGGAGTCACGCAGGGCCCCCGCACGGTGAACGGTCGACGGCAGTCCGACCGACCGCGTGATTTTGAAAGGCCCGGGTCTGTTCTTTGATGATGTCTGGCAGCCGCTGCCAGTGCCTTCATAAGCGTCTCAGGCCGTCCTCCCTGAGCGGGTTCGGGATATCGACATCGATCTCAGCAATTCGCTGCAGCGTGGCTTCATCCAGAACCAGGTCCCGGGCTGCCAGACTTTCGTCCAGCTGTTGAATACTTGTGGCCCCGATGATGGTGGACGCCACAAAATCGTGCTGGCGACTCCATGCGACGGCCAGCGCGGTCAGGGTAATACCCAGATCAGCGGCGATGGGACGCAGCCGTTCCACCGTTGCCCGCGTGCGTTCATTCAGAAAGCGATTCAGAATATTCTGCTGTCGCTCACCAGCCGTTCGATAGGTCGTAAACCGCGCGCCCGGTGGAAAGTCATCGGTATACTTCCCGGTCAGCACGCCTCCGCCCAGCGGTGAATAGGGCAGCAGACTCACCTGCTCGCGGCGGCACACCTGAGCCAGTTCACTCTCGCAGCGACGATTAATCAGACTGAAATTGTTCTGCACGGTGTCATAACGGCACAGGCCGTGATTCTCTGCGGCCCACAGACTCTTCATGAGCCCCCAGCAGGTTTCGTTGCTGCAGCCGGCCACGCGGATCTTCCCCTGTTCGATCAGGACCGTCATCGCTTCCAGAATGTCTTCATAGCGAGCAAAGTGGTCGGGCCAGTGCGTCTGATACAGGTCGATGTAGTCTGTCTGCAGTCGCTGCAGGCTGCCTTCCACAGCGCGAATAATCTGAAAGCGGTCCAGCGTCGTGCGTCCGTGCCGTACCGGCGGCACAAACCAGCCGTGTCCCGGCCCCGTGACTTTGGTGGCGATAATCACCGATTCGCGCGGCTTTGTCTTCAGCCAGCGGCCGACAATTTCTTCGGTCACTCCGTAGGTGTCTGCCGAGGGAGGCACGGGATAGATCTCAGCCGCATCATAGAAATCGATGCCGGCATCGTAGGCCCGGTCCATGATCTCAAAGGACAAGCGTTCGTCACATTGACAGCCAAACGTCATGGTGCCCATGCAGATGTCCGTCACCGTTACGCCACTGCTTCCCAGTCGTCGTCGTTCCATGAACCTGTTGTCTCGCTTTTCTGATATCGGGCTCACCACGGCAAGTGCCGAGCCTCTCCCCAAAACTGATCATTTCAGATGTCGGACGCCCCTGTTACCCGATGCCGGGCCACAGCGACACTGACATCAGGCCCCACCCGCTGCCGGGTTCCGGGCGCCACCACATCGAGTCCCAGCGTAGGACATTTCGCCGGCGGCGAAAACCACACAGAACAACTCTGTGGCAAAAACCTGCCGCTGAATCGTCATCAGACTGACCACAGAAAAGTTCAATTGAAGACACGTGGTCGGTGTCCTGAAGATCATGACGTGTGACTGCAAGTGATTATTCGGAAATGGTTTACGAAAAATCCAGTTTTATCGGCACGAGCCTGGCTTTCTTAAACGGCGCGTAAACGGCCGCTCAGCTGATTCAATTCATCAGGATGCCTCACCGACAGCCACCGTTTCCCGATCTCTCCCCAACTCATCACGCAGACAGGAATATGAACCATGACGATTCAACGCCTTGTTCTTTCCGGACTCGCGGCCATGCTGGCCGTCCCGACCGCCGATGCACAGTGCTACCGAAGCCGGCCTCAGGTGCTGCATCACTCGCACCACGGTCACCATGGGCACCGCGACCCCCATTATTCATGGCGGCCACATTTCGATTCCACGTATATCCGGACGACGCATGCACAAACCGTGGAAGTTCCCCCGGTTCCGTCGGCCGTTACCTTCGGAGCTTACTCACATGTGGACGAACTGGCTTATCGACTTGAAGTCCTGATGAACGAACTTTGCCTGGATCTGTACTACAACTACTCACACAACCATGACTTCCACGCCACGTACGCAGAGGCCTACAGCCTGTATCAGACGGCCAGCTTCATCCACGCTGCTGAACACAATGCGGACCGCGAAACAGCAAAGTCGCAGCTCGCCGGAGCGGATGCGTTGTTCCACCACATACAGGACGATGTCCGTGGCTGGACCCGGATTCAGCGACGACAGATCGGTACGCTCGGAATTATGACCAAGCTGGACATGGCCGAAGACACGCTGCACCACCTGATGACCGATGTCGGCGTCGTGGTGGCTCCCGGACGAGAAGAACCGCCGGTTCCACAGTCTCTTTCCGCCGCTCCGAACCCGATTCGTATTCCGTAGTCAGGCGGAGAAGGGGTCGGGATTCTTTTTCTGGCACACGACGAATTCCTTCACAGTCACCGCTGAGAAAAAGAATCCTGACACCTGGTGACCTACCTGCTCAGCTGCCAGGCAACCGTCAGACCGCCGACGATGACGCAGTAGATGGCGAACACGTGCAGCCGATCGGCAGCCAGCAGGCGAATCAGCCATCTTAGAGCGACAATGCCGACCACGAAGGCGACCGACGTTCCCAGCAGCAATGGCCACGGGCTGCCGGACAACGATTCCTCGCCGGTCACAAAGTCCTTCATCTGCACCAGCGATGCACCACCGATAGCCGGGATGGCGATCAGAAAGGAAAATCGAGCAGCGTTCTCACGGTCCAGACCGCTGACCATTCCGGCGGCAATCGTGCTGCCCGATCGTGAGATCCCCGGAATGATGGCCACCGCCTGAAACAGACCGATCAGAACCGCGGAGCCGAATGTCATTTCGGACAGTGGCCTACCGGGCTTCTGCAGGTGGCGTCCGAGCAGCAGCACCATCGCGGTGACCAGCAGCGCACAGCCGGCCAGAATCGGCTTCGTAAAGGCCGCGTCGACATACGATTTGAGCAGCAGACCGACCACGCCGACGGGAACGGTCGCGATACAGATCATGAGCATCAGCCGACGGTCTGACAGCAGGTTGAGCAGATCCCGTCGATAGACCACCAGAATCGACAGCAGCGTGCCGAAGTGCAGCGAGATCTCCATGGTGGCATTTTCTTTGGGAGCCGACATCCCGCCGTATTCCCGCAGCACGGCATCCGCAATCACCAGATGCCCGGACGAACTGATCGGCAGAAACTCTGCAACGCCCTGAACAAGGCCCAGAATGACAGCGTGTAGATAGTCCATGGCATCGCGTCCCTGCGTCAGAAGGCCACCGCAGTCGGCGGCCGCTTCACAACTATCGGGCTTTCAGGTTCAGTGTCCACAGAGCAATCTGCGCTTCCGGAGTCGGTCCGGATGTTTCGCCGGCAGGCACACGAACGACCCATGCTCCGGCTTCCGTCAGCTGCCGCGCCGACTGTTCACGCAGCGCGCGTGCCTGACGGGATTCGGCCAGGCTTTCCAGCAGCAGCACGGCCGGTGATTTGGCCGCCAGAAACTCCGCCGGCACTCCGACGACGGCCGGCCATGATTCAACATAGGCGGCGGCCCGCAGCTGCCGGAGTCGCGGATTCAGCAGCAGGTCGCTGCACAGATCTGCCTGAGCCTCACGTGTGACCAGCACCGACCGACTGATGTCGACCGACCGGCCGACCAGAGACCTGAACATTGCCATCGTCACCAGAGACGCATCTTCACGGGTCAGCCCGGTTTCTTCCGCATTGACGGGGACGACCAGAATCAGGTTGTGTCGACGACAGTGTTCTTCCCAGCGTTTCAGCACCACTTCCTGAGGCGTGTCTGATTCCGACAGCAACAGGACCAGCCCTGAAGAAACATCCGCCGCGGTCGTCGTGGGCGCAAACGTCCAGGCCTTACCCGACTCGCCCAGATCGATTTCCTGACGATCCCATGTCAGTTCAGCGTCGCCGGCAGCCACGGCCCGGATGATGGCGTCCGTTGGCTCGACCAGTTGCTGCGGTCGCTCGACCGCTTCAAACATGACCTGAGCCTGTTCCGCCGGATTGTCCGGCGGACGATAGCTGAGCGTCACTGTCGTTCCGGCGACCAGACGCTGCAGCTGCTTCTGTAGATCAGAGGCTGAGGCCAGTATCTCGTCGCCCCACTTCGCCAGCACGGTCGATTCGGGCAGACCGGCCGTGGCCGCGGGAGAACCGGGCAGCACGTGCACGCGAATGCCGAATGTATCATCCTCCGCCTTTCCGACTTCCTGGTCCACGATCAGCCCCAGATAGCCACGCCGTGGGCGCTGCAGTCGGGCCGCCAGTTTCAGTTCCAATTCCAGACGCTCATCGCCCCGCCGCACCACAAGGCTGAACGAATCTCCCGCGTAAGAACTTCTGACCAGAGAATCAAATATTCCGAACCGGGTAATCGGAACTCCTCTGGCTTCGACAATCCGGTCGCCTTTCTGCAGCCCGGCCTCGGCCGCCGGAGACTCGGGAAACACAAACTCGATACCAGGTTCCTCAGCCAGAGGATTCTTTGTTGACGGTCGGATTCCCAGCACACCGCGGACTCGATCCTGCCCTTGCTGCAGCACTTCGGCCGCTGCCAGAGCATCCGGGTAGGGAATGGCAAATCCGATTCCGGAATCGTACCACTCAACACCCGCCCGGATCGCTTCGCCGGAATCCTGTGGCGACAGCGGCACCAGTATTCCGGTGACGCGGCCCTGCAGATCGATGAGCGGACCGCCGTAGTTCACGGGAGAAATCTTGGCATCGGTCTGAACGGCAAGCCCGTGGATCCGCCCGACGGCGCTGATGATCCCCACCGACGCGGATGGCTGATCTCCCGGATACAGACGGCCCAGCGCAACAGCCCAGGCGCCGACCGGCGGCCAGCGATCGATTGAGCCGCTGGCGGCCTGAAAGCGACCTTCCGAACACTTCAGCAGCACCAGCTTGCGGACATGATCCTTTGCCACCACTTCAGCAGCCACCCGACGTCCATCCGAATCCTCGATAAAGACGGCGGCAGGGTCGGACAGGAATCCGAAGACACTGGTCAGCACATCGCCCTGTTCTGAAATCACCACGCCGGTCGTCACCTGAGACGACACCAGCCCCTCTTCACCATCCGGTGTCCCGATCGTGCGAATCCGAACGACGGACGGACCGGCTTTTGCCATGGCGGATCGCACCGCCTCGCTGAGCGGATCGGCGTGCGCAGAACCCGATGCACTCCCCAGCAGAAAAAGGCAGAGCAGCCCCCTTGCCATCGTTTGCAGTTTCAAAACAACACCTCGGGTGTCTGATCAGAGACAATTTATCTTTATCGAACCACTCGGGCCGACCGAACAGGGAATCGCGTCAATGATTCTATCGCGGCACGGCAACCATTTGGAAGTCGTCCAGATCCAGCGTTCCGGTCGCCCCGTTCAGACCGATCCGAATCACCATTTCCCGAGCGTTTGGCGGTACCGGTACGCGACGCCGGGTCTGCTGCCAGTTGGACGTACCCCGCCAGCGAGCCACCAGCTGCGTCGCCGTTTCCCGGCGGATGGCGTCATAAAAATGAATCACCACCGCTGCGGTGTCATCGGGCGCCGGGCCGGGCACCACGGAATCCGGTCGAGCCCAGATGGCCACGTCCAGCGCCGCCACGGCGCGTCCGTTGATCCCGCCGCCCTGCAGCGCCTGCGACAGCTGACCGGGATCGCGATTCGTGAATCGCAGACACGTGGCACCATGGATCGGATCCTCGGTACTCATTTCCACCTGCCGCTGATAATGCCACCCGTCGACCCGCTCATCCTGGTTGGTATCCAGTTCGAAGTCACCATTCACGATCTGAGGACGACTGGTATCCGGCTGGATGCGGCGCAGTTCTTCTGACTCACCCGTCATCGGCACAAACAGGGTCGCGACCAGCTTCTTCTGCACCAGCCTGCCGTCTTCCTTTTTCAGCAGATGAAACGACTGCTGATAGCGTTCGCCCAGAGGAATGATCATCAGACCGCCGTCCCGCAGCTGATCGATCAGCGGCTGAGGAACACTTTCCGGCGAACAGGTGACGATGATCTTGTCGAACGGTGCGTGTTCTTCCCAGCCTTCATAACCGTCGCCGTCGCGGACGTGAACATTGTCGTAGCCCAGTCGTTCCAGCCGGCGGGCCGCTGATTTCGCAAGGGCCGACACGATCTCAACCGAGTAAACATCTTTCACAATTTCCGCCAGCACGGCCGCCTGGTAGCCACTGCCGGTACCGATCTCCAGAACACGATCGTCCGGCTGCGGATCAATCGTCTGTGTCATATAGGCCACGATATACGGGGACGAGATTGTCTGCTGCGAACCGATCGGCAGCGCACCGTCCTGATACGCCCGGGACCGCAGCCCGGGTGCCACAAACTCATGACGTGGCACCGTTCGCATGGCTTCCAGTACCTGAGGACTGGTAATGCCTTCCGCTTCGATCACCTCGTCCACCATGCGGTGCCTGACCGCAGCAAACCGATCGGCCGACTGAGGAGCGGCGACCGGCGAATTCAGACTGATCAGCAGGAAAACAATGCCAATGTTGTTCACTCGGTACATGGCGACAATCTCGATACTCAGAGTCCGGGGAATCAACAGCACTGGAGAAAACAGGACACACCGGGGGGCTGATTCAGCAAAGGGCCGTCAGACCGCTCACACGACTCCGGTTCCATCCTCCCCGTGCGTCGCGACCGTCTGAAACACGTCTTCCAGTCGGCGCACCGCCGATTCAATGGAAAAGTGTGATTGCACATGCCCGGTCGCTGCCGAAGTGTAGCGAGTTCCCGCCGTTTCGTCGGCAAGGAATTTCTGAATCCCGTCGATCAGGGCCGGCACGCTGTTCACCGCACACAACGCCCCGAACTGCCCGCCGGCCAGAATTTCCTGAGGCCCCGAACGACAGTCCGTGGACAGCACCGGCGTGCCACAGGCCATCGCCTCCAGCAGCACGTTGGGCATCCCTTCCAGCAGCGACGGCAGCACAAACAGATCGGCCGACCGATACCACGCCGGCGCTTCGGGACGAAACCCCGGCAGTCGAATCTGGTTCTGCAGACCGGCCGCCTGTATCTGTTCCTGCAGTGCAGAACGACACGGGCCTTCGCCCAGAATCGCCAGACGCAGTGAAACATCACCGCCACGTTCGCTGAGGACGCGAACCGCTTCGATCAGGAGATGAAATCCCTTTTTCTGATCCAGTCGTCCAGCGGTGACAATCCGAAACAGGCGGGGTGACGGCGAACGGGACGACGACGGCGCGGGACTGTTCCACCAGGCATCCTGAATCGGTAACTCAGACTTCTGTCGCACCTGCTGCAGGTCGACTCCGTTCGGCTGTACATGGACGGTACCGGGCGGCAGTCCATAGAACCGTTCCGCCGACTGAGCGGCGCCGCAGGAATTGGCCAGCACGCAGGCCGACTGCCGGTACAGACGACGCAGGATTCTTTTTTTCATCCATTGAAAGCGACCGGCCACCAGCGGAAAGCCGATCGGCGGATCGGTCACGATGGTGGAGACATTGGGCACGCCGATTCGCTGAGCGGCCGCCGCTGCAATCAAAGTCATCAGAAAGGTTCGATCGTAGGATACATGAGCCCCGCATTCGGACAGAAACCGGCTCATGTCCGCCACTCGTTTGCGGTGCATCAGAAAGCCCGGTCCGCGGGGCGGACCGAAACGGTCTTCGAACGACGTGACCGGAACATCATCGGGCACCTCGGTCAGCAGCGGCCCGGTGCGATAGACCAGGTACAGCAGAGGCTCAAACCGGTCGCGATCCAGATGGCGCAGCAGTGAGACCAGCTGACGTTCGGACCCGCCGCCATGCATCGCTCCGACGGAAAAGACAACCTTGATTCGCGACATGGAACGAGCATCCATCACCGGCAGAAACCGGTCAATCAAAACACTTTGACGAGACATATTTCGGGCAGAAAGACAACCGCAAATTCCTTTTTCTTCGAGACGAAATTCGAAGTTACGCCGCAGAAATCACTTGCGCCGTCGATCGACTTTCATGAAGGATAAATGAAGTGAGCTCAATTGACAGTTGGTTATCCCGGGTTAAGATCGCGGTCGTTGAGTTGAGTAAGACGTCTGTGGCCGAGTTCTGCACCTCTGCCACAGATACCCTGAGATAAGCCACCTCCCGACGTAACTTCTTTCGAGGCGACGGAGTGCCAGTTCCACTGCACCACCTCCCCCGTTCGATGCTGCGCGGAGTTTAGATGGAGGGGTCGCATGACGCAGCCCGTGAGTCACGGAAAGAAGTGTTCCGGCAAGATACCGGACATCCCGCCCGCTGCCGTTTCAGATCAGGTAACCACCGTTGTTCAAAATGCCGTCGGAACCCAGAATTACCAGCACTGGTTCGCCAACCGCAGCCGGATTGCGCTGACCAGCGAAGCGCTGCAGATCTTTGTTCCCAATCCGTTTATTTCAAACTGGCTGCTGAAGCGGTTTCGATCACACTTCAACAAGGCCGCGGCACAACTGCTCGGCCCTTCCGGCACCTTCGAACTGCTGGTCGATGAAGCGTTGCAGGCCCAGTCTGCCGATGATGCCGCGCCGAAGCACCTGTCGACCACCGATCAACCGACAGCGCTGCAGCCCGGATCAACGTTGTCCATGACACCTGCACTGGCAAAGTCGCTGTCGCCGGCGGCTCCGTCGACGCAGTCCGACGAAGCTCACAGGCTGGCCGTACGTCCGGCCAATCGACGTCGCTTCCGGACGTTCTCAAGCATCGTGCGGGGCGACTGCAATGACCTGGCCGTGATGGCCTCACAACAGGTGGCAGAATCCCCCGGCGAACGATTCAACCCGCTGTACATTCACGGTCCGACCGGCGTCGGCAAGACACATCTGCTGGAAGCAATCTACAGTGAAGTGCGACGGACGCACCCGAACCTGAATGTTATGTACCTGACCAGCGAAGCATTCACCAACTATTTCACTCAGGCACTGGAAGCCAGAACCGTGCCTTCGTTTCGCCAGCGGTTTCGCAACGTCGACGTGCTGCTGATCGACAATATTGAATTTCTGGACAACCGCAAGAAAGCCACCGAAGAAGAATTCCTTCACACCATCGTGCAGGTCATCGAACACGGCGGTCAGCTGGTGGTCACCGGTGATCGCCACCCGCGCCTGCTGACCAAACACCGAGAAGAACTCACCACGCGGTTCATGAGCGGACTGGTGTGCCGCGTGGAGGCCCCCTGCGAAGACACGCGACGGCGCATCTCCACCACTTTCGCCCTGCCCATGAAGGACAGCTTCACTCAGGAAGCACTGGACTACGTGGCTCGTCGCTGTCAAAAAAACGTGCGGGAAATCCAGGGGGCCATCAACTGCCTGCATGGACACTACACGCTGTCAAAAAAACGTATCACGGTCAGCCGAGCCCGGGAAATCCTGGGTGACATGGAACGCGAATGCCGCCGCCTGGTTCGTATCAGCGATGTCGAAAAGGTGATCTGCGACGCATTCGGGCTGAATACGGTAGACCTTCGGTCCAGGTCCCGCCGCAAGGCCGTCGCCTGCCCTCGAGCACTGGCCATGTATGTCGCACGCAAACTCACCAGATCGGCCTACCGAGAAATCGGTATGTACTTCGGTGGACGTGATCACAGCACCGTCGTCGCCGCCGAAAAACGTGTCCGGAAATGGATCGAAAGTGATTCGCCGCTGGAACTGCCATCATCCTGCCGCGGACGAACGATCTCAGAAGTCATCCACGAGCTGGAGGAACGACTGCTGAGCCTGGCCTCCTGACCCCGCTGGCAAAGACCGGCCGGGCGAGTCCCGACGGCGGCCTCAGCCGGCTCCCGGCACAGGCGTTCTTAGGAGTGTCCGGTCAATTATTGTCGCCTTTCGCTCCGCGAAAGAACGTGCTTTCGCGGAGCAAAAGGCCACCCGCCAGTCAGTTATTGACCGAACGTTTCTTAACCGACATCATTGCGTCGGTTCAATAACGCGGCGGTGCCGGACTCATCGCCGAATTTCTGCCGTCAAGCTGCTGCAGCGCCTGATTGTACTGGCTGTTGAGCTGCTGCAACTGCTGTTCGTACTCGGTCAACGGACCGCCACCCGCTGCTGCCGGCTGCGGCGGACCATACTGACCTTGCTGGCCCGCCTGGCCCGCCTGACCATACTGAGCATACTGACCTTGCTGGCCCGCCTGGCCATATTGACCCTGCTGGCCATATTGCGTCTGCTGACCGCGCGGCTGAGGCGCAGCGTACTGCCCCGGCATCGCCGACTGAGTTTGTTGTGACGGCAGCCCCTGCTGCCCGGCACCGGCCATCTGTCCGGATCCGTTCGGATAACCTGCCCCGGCGGCATAGCTTTGAGAGGCCGAACCGAGTCCGGACGAACTGACCAGACCACCAGGAGACGGATAGTTCTGAGTGGCGGAGACCGAGGTCACATTGCCGTGCGGCATCGCGTGGGACTGGTACGCAGCTGAGTTCGCTCCGTTCTGCGGCGACTGATAACGGGACGCCGGCGGGCCATAATTCTGCTGGCCGGGATAAGAACCTGCGGCCTGAGTCGCCTGCTGTGAGGCAGCACCTGGCGCTGCCTGAGTCTGTCCTGCGGTACCGATCGGGAACAGAATACCGGAACCGGCGTTCAGTCCGGCGACAGGAGCCTGGTTGCTCACCGCCGGCATCCCGTTGTATTGCGGCGATCCGGACTGAGGCATGGAACCATAGCCATTCTGATAATTGGCCGGATTCACTCCCGGAACGGTGCCCTGAGGATTTCCCTGCGGCTGCCCTGAATATGAGTTTGGAGACGGTGAGGCAATCACGCCGCCCACGGGAACGCCCTGCTGAGTCGGGTAATTCCCCGGACCAGTGCCGCCCCGCCCCTGCTGCATCTGTTGAGGCATCGTGATGCCGGGCTGAAATCCCTGCGGTGCGGCACCGGGGTACGCAGCCGTCTGTGACGGCGAACCGTAGGAGCCAGGCTGTCCATGGTCCGGCATGCCGGACGGTTGATCGGTCGGCAGCGGCTCAGGAATCACACCGGGAGGATAAACGTGAATAGGTCGTTCAAACTGTGGCGGCCCCGCATTGGAAGCCTGGGTCTGCACGATGGGCCGGGCCTGAGTGAAATTCTGTGGCGGGGCTGGCTGAGCCGCCGTCCGGGCATTCGGCGACTGGGCGCTTGCTGTCATGACATTCGGCGCCGCAGTTTTCATCAGATCCTGTTCCAGCCGATTTAAAGTCGCGCTGATTTCCGGCGATGTATAGATCCCGGCCAGGCGGGCTTCAGCCCCGTGCCGGTCACCACGCTTCAGCGACAGCAAAGCCAGATTGATGTGTGCTCGTTCATGCTGAGGGGCCAGCTGAATGGCCTGATTCAGATACTGTGACGCTTCATGAAATCGATCCTGCAGCAGATAACTGTAGCCCAGATCGTTCAGCAGGCTGGGATCCCGGGGGCGCTGCTGCAGTGCCTGCTTGTAATGCAGTTCTGCATTGGCCCAGTCCTTCTGCAGGTCTGCCACGATGGCCATGCCGTGATGCGCTGACGAATTTTCGGCGTCCATCGACAGCACCTGCTGAAAATTCTGCTTTGCTTCCAGCAGTTTGCCGGGCCGAGCCTGTCCCGCCTCCCGAATCGCGGCCTGACCGGCCGTAATCAGCTGATCAATTCGGCCCGCAGCCACGGGAGTCTCAGACGTCAGTCCCACCGTGCGGACATTGGACGCCTGCATTGATTCGGTCAGCTGCGGCTTCGTGGCGGCTGGCTGAGGATCATTCAGGGCTGCCAGCTCGTCGGCGGTGTATGTCGGCTGCCCGGACATCTGCCATGGCAGAAACTCGCTCGCCGTCTGACAGCCAGACAGCCCCAGAACGCAGACGAAGAGTTTCCAGTGGGAACGGTTGGTCATGACGGCTCATCCGTGAGCGAGTGAGAGAGAGAATCCTGTTCAGCGGGTGAGAAAAAGAGCGGCTGAACATGACTGAGTCATCGTTTATAGGCAGCCGGGAATCACGTGAGAACCCGAGAATCGGGCCCAAAACGTACACCGGCAGAAGCTGCCGCAGCCGCTGCGCCGACAACCTGCAGAATCTGCGCCACCAGCCACCCGGACCACGACACCAACGTCCAGCCTGCCCCCCCGTGGCGCAGGCTTCCAGCCGCGGCTGTGTTTCGTAACTGGGGCTTCCAGCCGCAGTTGCGTTTCGTAACCCTCGGATTGTCCCTGTCCCGATTCCGTGGTCCCGGATCTGAACCGAACCAACAGTGGTCGCGGCTTTGCCGCGAAGTGCCGCCCGGCAGGCGGCACGCAAAGTGTGGCGGTCGGGAGACCGCCCCACAACGAGGTGGGAGACCGCCCCACAACGAGGTGGGAGATCGCGCCACAACGAGCCTGCCGAGCTGGACCTTCGGGCGGAGCCCGAACTGTGCGCAGGATCCACGTTCGAACTGTGGGAGCGTTTGGTTCGTGGCAGCGGGCTGGATGAAGTGGCGTGGGTATTGCAACCACGGTCGCGGCTTTGCCGCGAAGTGCCGCCCGGCAGGCGGCACCTACAGTAGGTCCTGCCAACAGTACTGTGCCTTTCCACTTTCCCCTGATCCTGCGCCGATTTCACCAGCACCCGGTCATCGCCCCCGCCCGCGAAATGACGGCAACACCATCACAGGAACCTGGGGGCCTGTCCGGATACCGAAATTCTCCGTACACCGGCCTGCGAGGCGCGTTGGGAATATGGCCGGTTTCGCCAATAACGGACTTGGAAGTCCGTCATACAAAAGGATAAGGATCCGGACGGCATGCCGAACACCATTGGCTGGAAGCCTGCGCCACTTGTAGTGGCGTGGAACATCCTGGCGAAAGCTCTATACTTTCGCCTTCCCTGAAAACCTTTTTGCTTCAAATCTTCCCGCTTCAAATCTGCCATTATGAAAATTGCACGCCTCCAGTTGTCAGACGGTTCAATCTGCCACGCCAAACCGACCGGTGACGACAGCTTCACCAGACTTGACGGTGACCTTTTTGGCAGCCTGACTGACACCGGCGAACCTGTGTCCGGCAAGCTGCTCACGCCGCTCGACCCCGCCGCCATCCTGTGCATCGGCCTGAATTACCGGAAACATGCCGAAGAAGGCAAAGCCGACATTCCGGAAAATCCCGTGCTGTTCATGAAGACCAGCACCACGGCACAGAATCCGGGGGACCCGATCGTGCTGCCTCGAAAGCTGCGCAGCGACCGTGTCGACTATGAATGCGAACTGGCGGTTGTCATCGGCCGCACCTGCTACAACGTGTCAAAAAATGACGCTCTGAACTACGTCCTGGGTTACACGTGCGCAAATGATGTCAGCGCCCGAGACTGGCAGAAAAACGGAGGCGGCGGACAATGGTGCCGCGGCAAGACATTCGCCACGTTCTGTCCGCTCGGTCCGTGCCTGGTCACGGCCGACGACATTCCCGACCCCAACGCACTGGCGATCCGTACGGTGCTGAACGATGACGTGATGCAGGACTGGAACACGAACGACATGATCTTCGATGTCCCGACGCTGATCGAATTTCTGAGCGCCAGTACTATCCTGGCTCCGGGCACCGTGATTCTGACCGGCACGCCGCACGGCGTCGGCATGGCCCGCACGCCGCCCGTGTTTCTGAAACAAGGGGACGTCGTCAGCATCGAAATCGAAAACATCGGCAGACTGACGAACCCGGTGGTTGACGAAACCGTCTGATGCCCGTGGCTGAGTGAACTCGGCAGATCGCCGGCCGATGCAGGCGCGCCGTGGCGACCGGTTACTGTGATACGCGGTTACTGTGATACCCGGTACTGCGGCACCGGTGTCCGTGCAGACAGCAACGGAAAACGCCCGCCATCAATGGCCAGTGCTTCGATGACCCGGTGCAGCCGTCAACGGCCTCCGGTTTCGGAGTCCTCATGCAGCCGGTCGGTACAGTCCACCAGCAACCAGCAGGCGCCGGAGGCAAAGTACATGCCGGACAGCAGCGCGAACAGCGGGTTCCAGTCGGTCACGGAAACCTCCACCCCGTCAGCCACGGACGACGTGGTAAACCAGTCCAGAACCACGCCAAAGACAATCGGCATCAGGACGCCGCCGATTGTGCCGGCGGTGTTGATGATGCTGAAAACCGTCGCACTGAAGCGGCCGCCCAGATCGGTGCATACGCCCCAGGTCGTCGGCTGACTCCAGTCGCTGAAGAACTTGGCGGCCATCAGCAGCCATGCAGCCGTCACACCGTCCGACTGCATAACCACCAGGGCCAGCATGCCGCAGCCGATTACCTTCCCGACAAAACCCACTCCGCTGCGTGCCCAGCGGCGTGAGTATCCTCGGTGAATCAGCGTGTCGTTGAGCCATCCGCCCGCAATACCGCCCAGCGCGCCTCCCCACAGCGGCAGACTGGCCAGCCAGCCGGTCTTGCTGATGTCGAAATCGTGAGCCAGCAGAAAATAGGTTCCGATCAGACCGACAAACACGACGTCCGACCCGGCATCCAGAAACTGCTGCACGGTAAAGAATCTCAGACTGCGGTTGCCCAGAGCACACCGCGGTGACAGCACAGCCGTCTGCGCGGCTGTCGCGTCATCGGAAGACACCGTCACACCGGCCGACAGCAGGTGGCGTTCAGCCTCGTTCACGCGTGGATCCGTCCGGGGCGAGTTTCGAAACAAGGCATAAAACAACACACAATGCAGAATGCCGATTCCTCCGACCAGTGTCACCGCCTGCTGCCACGTGAGGGCAAATGCACCGATCAGCAGGGTCCCCAGAATGATCGGTGACATGGCGCCGCCGGCACGGCCAAAGGTGGTGGCCACCCAGCCCTGCAGCACCGTACGCTGATGCGAGGGAAACCATTGCTGGCTGATCTTCGTCAGAGCCGGATAGCAGCCCGCCTGAGTGGCTCCGAACATCAGTCGCCAGAAGCCCAGCAGCAGCAGATTGCCGGTGTAGGCAATGCCCACCAGAGCCGCCGACCACGCGGCAATGATCGCGGACAGAAACCGATGCGGTCCGAAACGGTCAATCACCACGCCGCTGGGAATCTGTCCGCTGGCGTAGGTGTAATAAAACAGCGAGAACAGAAAGGCGGCCTGCGTGTTGGTGAACGCAAATTCTTCCTGAAGTTTGGGCCCGATGATATTCCAGCTGTAGCGATGCAGATACAGCAGAAATGAGGTGGCACACGACAGCGCAAAAATCACCCAGCGGATGCGTGTGGGCGTATCGCCTGACGCCTGAACGGCGTCGCTGGAATCAGATGGATCCACGGGTCATCTTTCTGCCGGAACTGCACACTGCCCTGCCCGCCTGCAACGCTGACAAGCAGCCGAGCAGCAGACCAGGGACCGTCTTCTGCTCTGCCTGAACAAGGTTCACCTGGAACTCACCGAAACTCAATCCGCTGCGGACAGAATCGCCGCAGCTGATCGGGATCGATGTCGACCCCCAGCCCCGGCGTCTGAGGAATCTTCAGCAACCCGTCGCCATCCAGCTGAAATCGCTCAGCCACCAGTTCGTCGATATAGGCGCAGGGTGTCAGGTACTCAACGTAGGCCGCCTTCGGCAGCATTGCTGAAATCTGCAGATCGGCAGCCAGCCCGATGGCGGTATTCCAGCCGTGCGGTACCACCTGAATATTGTGATCATCCGCGGCCTGAGCAATCCGGCGGAACTCACTCAACCCGCCGCATTTGGTGACATCCGGCTGAATGATGTCCACCGCGCGCCGTTCCAGCCAGGGCAGAAAAGACTGTCGACGGGTCAGTACTTCTCCTCCTGAGACCGGCACAGAAGATGTCTGCGTCAGGCTGACAAAGCCATCAATGTCGTCAGGTGGCAGCGGTTCTTCAAACCACACAATATTGTAGTCCGCCAGCATCGCCGCTGTGTTTCGAGCCCAGTTGGTGCCGTGAGGCCAGAACTGTTCACTTCCGCCAGCGTCGACCATCAGATCCACCTCATCGCCGACCGTGCGGCGAGCGGTGCTGACCAGCAGTTCGTCAAAATTGCGATCACGACGCCCGAACGGTCGCCAGCCCATCTTGATGGCCCGAAACCCTCGTCCGACCACGTTTTCCAGATTTTCGGCAAGCGGACCAGGTTCATCAAACAGTATCGAACCGTAGGGTTTGATTCGGTCCCGATAATTGCCACCCAGCAGCCGGGACACCGGCTGACCGCACGCCTTTCCCATGATGTCCCACAACGCAATATCGATGCCGCTGATCGCGTGCGTGACGGCGCCTCCCCGCCCCTGCCAGAAGGTTGCCTGGTGCAGCGTTTCCGAAACGCGTTCAGGCTCAACCGCTGATTCACCGTTCAGCAGCGGCCACAACAGCTCCACAGCGCCGGCCACCAGGCGGCCCGATGTAAAACAGCTGCCGTAACCAACCAGATTTCCATCTGTGTGAACAACGACCAGCGTATGCAGATTTTCCTGAGGTTCATGTCCCTGCGGCCAGCCTCCGTCGACGGTCGCCCCCGTCAGCGGACACACATCAATTCCTGTAATCTTCACGGCTGATCTTTTCTCTCAGACCTGCGATACGCCACCCCTCTCGGCTGAGCACTCAGTCCTCGGGGTGCCAAACGTATCGGGCCGGGTTCAGAAAGTCGAGTGCGTCAACACATCTCCGGAAACCACAACAACAGATCAGGCTCGAAGAGCCGGAGCTGATTTCCCACTGAGAACGGTCGCCGTCGATTCGAATTCCATCGCCGCGTCCGGTACAACACACGCAGGTCCATTCCGCGAACAAGCGTGAGAATTCGTATGTCTTCAGTGTCTGCCACAACAAAACTTCCCGTCGTGCGGGTCACGAGCCTGCTGTTCACGACACTGCTGATCGTGTCCGGAGCGGCCGCGGCCGGGGACGTCGCCGTTCCGTTCCAGATGCCGGAACGCGGTCTGTGTGGTCACCGCGGCGCCAGCGATTCTCATCCGGAAAACACACTCGCTGCCTTCCGTGAAGCGATCATGCTGGGCGTGCAGATGATTGAATTTGATGTCGCTCTGACAAAGGACTCGCAGCTGGTGCTGATGCACGATGCTACCGTCGATCGCACCACCGACGGCAAGGGACGTGTCAGTGATCTGACGCTGGAAGAACTTCGGCAGCTGGATGCCGGCAGCTGGAAGCACAAGAAGTTCAAAGGCGAAAAGATTCCGACGCTGCAGGAAGCTCTGGCCATGATGCCCGAAAACATCTGGCTGAACGTCCACCTGAAAGGCAGCGTCCCACTGGCTGAAAAAACAGCCGCCGAGATCGCCGCCGCCAATCGACTGCATCAGTGCTTTCTGGCCTGTGACCGGGCATCCGCCACGGCGGCCCGGGCCTCGGTTCCCGGAATTCTGATCTGCAACATGGATCGTCAGAACAATTCGCAGCAGTACGTGGACGAAACCATCGCGGCCGGGGCCGAGTTCATTCAGCTTCTCGGTGGTCCGTCGGTCGATCCGGCACTGACGAAACAGCTGAGTGATGCCGGTGTCCGTATCAATTACTGTTGCGCCAACGACGCGGCCAAAGTAACGGCTTTGCTGGAAGCCGGCGTGCAGTTTCCTCTGGTCGACAAGGTCTCAGAGATGCTGAAGGTGTCCGATTCGATGGGTATTGAGCGACTGACACCGGTCTATCACAACCGGCCCGACGGCACTCAGCCAAAAGCCGCGCCCGTATTTTCGGACGGCGAAGCTCAGGTCGTACCGGCGTTCGAAGATCAGAATCAGTGGATCCACCATGACCTGTGGGTGGAAACGGAATTCGATTCCGACGGCGACGGCCGACTCGATCGTATGCACGTGAGCGTGACGCGACAGCGTCAGACCGATACCGAAGGACTGCGCGTGCCGGTCGTCTATGTTTCCAGCCCTTATTTCTCCGGCACAGCCTCGGGACCTCGCGACTATTTCTGGGATGCTCGCCAGGAACTGGGACAGGACCCTCCGGCCCATAAGCCGCCGCCTTCGATTCCGCATGAGACCCGGCGGCTGGTGATTTCGAGGTCGCACTGGAATGACTGGCTGCCGCGCGGTTTTGCCGTCGTACATTCGGCCTCACCGGGGACCGGATTGTCTCAGGGCTGCCCCACGATCGGCGGTGACAATGAATCACTGGCCCCCAAAGCCGTCATCGACTGGCTGAACGGCCGGGCGGACGGGTTCACAACTCCGTTCGGCGACCACAAAGTCACCGCATACTGGACCACCGGGCGCGTCGGCATGACAGGGACATCGTACAACGGAACAATTCCTCTGGCCGCCGCCACGACCGGTGTCGACGGCCTGGCCGCCATCATTCCGGTCGCACCAAACACGTCGTATTACCACTACTACCGGTCTCATGGCCTGGTACGGCATCCGGGCGGTTACCGAGGCGAAGATATTGACGTGCTGTACAACTTCGTCAACAGCGGGCCTCCGGCGCGACGCGAATTCTGCAACTGCAGCGTGCGCGATCAGGAAATGGCCGAAGGTTTCGACCGTGACACCGGCGACTACAACGATTTCTGGGCGGGCCGGGACTACCTGAACGACCTCGGACCGCTGAAAGCACCACTGCTGATGGCGCACGCCTTTAATGACTGGAATGTCATGCCCGAACACAGTGTGCGCATCTACAAGGCGGTGCAGGCGAAGGGCGTTCCTGTGCAATGCTATTTTCACCAGGGAGGTCACGGGGGCCAGCCGCCGCTGAAGATGATGAATCGCTGGTTCACCCGTTATCTTTACGACATCCAGAACGGTGTCGAAGACGATCCGAAGGCATGGATCGTGCGGGAGCACGACGATCGACTGAAACCCACGCCCTATCCCGACTATCCTCATCCGGATGCCGCGTCAATCACCCTCTTCCCCGGCAGGGGCGGACGCGAACACGGGACGCTGTCCATGCAGACCACCGGCGCACAGGGCACGGAAACCATTGTCGACAATTTTTCATTCAGCGGCACGACACTGGCCCGGGCGGAAGTGACGGAACACCGGCTGCTGTATGTGACGGCTGCCCTGAATCAGCCGCTTCATATCTCCGGAACAGCCCGCTTCACCACACGACTGGCCTGCAACAAACCGGCGGCCAACTTTTCCGTGTGGCTGGTTTCTCTGCCGTGGTCCACAGATGCCAAAGCGAAAATCCATGACAACATCATCACTCGCGGCTGGGCTGATCCTCAAAACACCACGTCCCTGACAGCCGGTGAACCACTGGTGCCCGGACAGTTCTATGATCTGAGTTTTGATCTGCAGCCGGACGATCAGATTATTGCGGCCGGGCAGCAGCTCGGCCTGATGGTGTTTTCCACCGATCGCGAGTTCACGCTGTGGCCGAATCCGGGAACCGAGATCACCATCGACCTGGACCACACACAGCTGAGCCTTCCGGTCGTCGGCGGCACCGCAGAGTTCACAAAGTGACCGTGCCTCGGCAGGGCAGAATCCGTGGACGCATCGGAGTGAATCCATTGCCGTGCAGAAGGGACGCGGGGATCAGAAAGAGGCTTCGATTTCCGGCCAGAGTTCCAGCAGCACGGCTCTGGTGGCAGGGCAGTCATCGCCGCAGGATGAATCACTCTGCTGCAGTGCCAGCAGCGTTCCGAGATTCTCAACCGTGTCAATGTCGTACCAGGGCTGCAGCAGCGTCACAGAAAAGTCCTGCTCCCGGGCCGCTGCCAGTGTGTTCAGCAATGTGGACGGAGAACTCCAGGCAACGTTGTCAAACAGATGTTGCGGCGGTCGGGAAAGGCCGACCAGCACGAAGCCACCATCACCGGCTGGTGACACGACCATGTCGGTTACTCGCAACTGTTGAAAGGCGTCGTCGATAATCGCGGCAGGAATATCCGGACTGTCGGATCCGATCAGGACCGCTCTGTCGCCGTCGAATCGAATCGTCGAAGAAAAGAACCATGCAATCCGGTCGCCGAGACCACCGTTGGGTTGAAACTCAAGCCGAGCCTCAGAGCTCAGACGCTGCTGAAACCAGTTTCGCGTTGCCGTGTCATCCGGTGTGGCCGCCACCAGAAACGACTCCGGGCGCTGCCCCTGCCGGTGCAACAGGTCCTCGACAAAAGCCGCATAGATCCGGGCCGCTGCCACGTCACCAACCGCAGCTGCCAGACGTGTCTTCGTCTTTCCCGGTACCGGAAGCCGGGCGAACATGCCCAGCGTCTTCATGATACCTGCTGTCCCGCAGCGGGTTCACCGGACACTCCATCGGCGCGCTGTCGCCATCGAGCATCCAGCAGTCGTCGGACGAGTTCGGCACTGACGATTCCTCGAAATCGAACACGCCCGTCCATCTCGACAACGGGTATCGAATCTGAGTACTGTCGTTCCAGTTCTTCGTCACCGGTGATGTCCACAACGTTGATGGGCGGCAGTTCGGCAGCAAATTCTTCCAGCACCTTCATCGCCCGATCACACAAACTGCAGTTCGGACGGGAATACACTGTCACCGATCGGATCAGCTGTGCGGCCGCCCGCTGTGATCTTGCTGCAGCTCGATGAGCCCACCAGCCGGCGGCGTACAGCACAACACAGATCAGCACATGGAAATTGCGTGAGCGGTACCAGATCGCCGGCAGATGCAGATCGATCGATGTCCATTGGTGAACAAAGACCAGACACGTGAGCACCGCTGCCAGCATAAAGCAGAACGTCCCGAAGAACGCATTTAATCGCGTGTCAAATGCTGCTTTCGTCATCTCGCTGAACTCAACTTCTGCTGATCAGAAACGTCAACCGGCCTCGTCATCCGTCCGGAGGGCAAGTTGTCTCAGATGGCGGCATCGCTGGCAACCGCAGCATGTGTGGAGGCTCACCCGGGTGGTAATCGACTGACTGAATGAATCCGGGCGGCAGGACTGAGTGTCTTCGGACGGATATTGACTCCGGAACTGCCGCCTGAGTCGCACGATTGGCTCGCGATCCGGGCTGAAAGTTTTGACCGGGGGAATTCTGTGACCTAGCTTTCAGATACCCTCTTTCGGCTCCCGGATTGGTAATTGGCAGCCACATTGACCACGCCAGACCAGATCCGATATCAATGCGAAATACAGATACTGCGTTATGGAAGACCGGCCGCGTGACGGTTCGTCTTTCTGTCCTGCTGACAATTCTGCTGATTCCGGTGATTCTGCCGACGACAGCAGGTGCCGGCGGGCTGGTGCGCGTCAGCACCGGCGCCACGGACTACGAAGGCAAGGTCATTGCCCTGACACCGACCACCTGTTCGCTGCTCGACCGACAGGGGCAACTGGTGCACCTGAACGTCCGCAGTCTGCAGAAGTTTCAGAAGATCAGCACCCGCTATCAGCCGCTGCCCACAGCTCAACTCCGCGACGAACTCCGGAAGGAATTTTCAGGGTCCTATGAAGTCGCGGGAACGACGCACTATCTTGTGAGCGGGCCATCCGGGCGTGCCAGCCGGTATGCTGAGCTGTTTGAAAGTATCTACCGCGATGTTGAACGTTTTTATCGTGTCCGTGGCTTTCGTGTCCAGACACCGGACGTTCCCCTGATCGCGGTGGTCTTCGGATCACAGCAGGAATTCGCTCACTACTGTCTTCGGGATCAGGTACCACCGTCTCCAGGGCTGCTCGGCTATTATTCGCTGAAGACCAATCGCGTCGCCTTATTCGACGACGACCGGCTGCTGTCGCAGAACGAAGTTTCAGAACCGTTTTCAGCGGCCTCCGGTGGCGTGCTGGCCAACGCGGCAATTGCCGGGGACACCGTCAACACCATCATTCACGAAACCACACACCAGGTCGGTTATAATATCGGCGTTCATTCGCGTCTGGGCGGAACGCCCACCTGGGTGGTGGAAGGTCTGGCAACCGTTCTTGAACCGTCCGGAATGCGCAGCAACAAGGGACGGCAACTGATCAGTGACCGACTGAATCCGGAACGCAGCAGCTGGTTTCAGCAGCGTCATCGCCCGTCGCGGTCGATGGGCAATCTGGCAAAGCTGGTTGCTTCAGAAGAATGGTTTCACCGGCAGACGCTGAATTCCTACAGCGAATCGTGGGCACTGACATTCTTCCTGCTGGAAAATGCCTCCCGCCGGAAGGACTTTGTCACCTACCTGCAGAAGATTTCGGAACGGCCACCGCTGCAGGAATACCCGCCCGAGGAGCGGCTCGCGGATTTTCAGTCTGTCTTCGGTGACATCAGCCGCCTGGAAGTGGAATTCATCCGCTACATGGACCGCATGTAACAGGACTCAGGCGGCAGATTCCGCGTCTGTCTGTCCGGCGTGCTGCAGTTCCGCCAGAATCAGCAAGCCTCTGACGACCGCGGTGGACGCATCATCGGCGACTCGGACCGTAAGCAGACGACTGGCTGTATCCTGTTCAACAAAGCGTTCCGTCAACGCCCCGGCAAAACCGCCGATGCGGGTCGGTCCGCCGGCACAGATCACGGAAAAGTGAGCCCCCGGCAGCTTTGCCTGGACGGCCGGTGCGTTCATCAGGTGTCTGACCGTCCGTGCGATTCTGTCCAGCACAACACCGTAGAGCCGGGACAGCGTCCGTTCGCGTTCTCCGGTGGAATTCCGCAGATGCAGTCGTGGATTCAGCTTCCAGTCGCGTACGGAGTCCAGGTCCAGAAAGCATTCGCCGGACCTGTCCCAGACCTGAATCTTCATCTGCCGAGCGAGTTCGGCATCAATCCATGCGGAACCGACGTCCAGACATTCGCGGGCAATCTCCACGCCATAGCGACTGATACTGATCTCGGACGTTTCCGTCCCCATACAGATCGTAACGCCGGTATAGTGACAGTCATTGCCATTGGCCAGCATGGTGGCTTCCGTCGCCGAGCACAGCACCGGCCGGAAACCATGCATACTCAGCAGTCGTCCCAGAAATTCTGCGGTCCTGGTCCGGCCTGGTCCCGCGGGTGCGGTAAAGCAGCAGGCCGCTGAGCTGCCTGGATTCTGCGGCAGGACGGCTCCTGTCAGTACATCCAGGATCTGCCGTGCCGGTGCGTCCGCCGTGGGCACCTGCCCGTTCGTAAACAGCGGAGCACTGGGCTGAGGACTCAGCCAGCGCACTTCGGCAGCTCGATTGCCGAACACGACAATGCTGCCTTCGCATTCCGCGTACGGAATCGAGTGCACCGTAATGACCTCACGAAACTGGTCGGTATCGGGCAGCACCACATATTCTGAACGCTCACTGATGAGCGAAATGTGTCGTGGATGTTCCGGATTGCGACAGGCCGACCGGATGGCATGGCAGCCGAAATCGATGGCAGTGATCATGGATCCGAATGCTCCTCAAGAAAATTCAGGGCTCTGTCCAGTCGACCGAAATCAACACCGGAAGCAGAGGTACGCTCAGTGGCTTTGGAGGGCCCCGGACCGGCCGTCTGTTCAGTTCCGGCAGCAGCCGCCGCCGCAGGCCGTTTCGGTGCAGCCTTTCGCTGGCCGGCCGCCATATGTGGCGGCGCCACCTGAGAGTGGGCCGCATCAATCCGCAGACATTGCGGACCGGACGGACGGCCATACAAATTCACTCGTAACGGCAGGTCGGCCGCTTTCTGTTCCACGGTGACTCGGTTTTCCAGCAGATCATTCAGATCCTGCCACGAACTCTGCACGCTGGACTCCGCCTGTTCCTCAGCCGCAGACTTGTCCACGACGGCCGATTCTTCTGCGCTGGCCGTCCGCTGGCTGTTTCTGAGTCCGTCCTGACCAGCAGACGTCGGTGGCTCAGGGGCAGATGCCCCGGAACCGGATGGTGCCGAGGCCTTATTGTTGAACGGGGCCGAGATCCGGTCATCGTCGATCCATTGACCTGCCTCAGCCGCCGAGATTTCTGTCCCGAGATCTGAATCAGTTCCTGCATCAGTCTCTCTGAATACGGCCTCCGATGCCGCGGCCTCGACGCCGGCTTCCCCGTCGTCCTGAAACCAGGTCGACAGAGCCACATCGATCGGATCTCCAGCTGTGATCTCATGGTCACCAGATGCCAGAATCCAGCCGCCGTCATTCACATCGGTTTCGATGTCGGCCATCAGTGGCTGACTGGCAGGCGTGGTGGCGGGGACCGCCGCCCGATCTTCATCTGCAGGGCGATCGGTATCGGCAGCTGCCCGGGACCTGACTTTCATCTTATTGCGCACGGTTTCCGTCATCCGATTTTCGATTTCCCGTTCCTGCCAGGTCTTCAGCCATCCGACCAGAATCAGGCCCATCGCCAGCAGCAGTCCGATCACGAAGATGACATTCAGGACAGCAGAGCCAGCTCCGTCTCCGGACGTACCCGCCGCCGTCTGGTCGGCCCGTGCCGTGGACGATTCCGCATTCTGAGCAGCACTGATCTGTTCGAACGAAGCATTGCGAAACGGGGCGGCCCCGGTCCGGCCATCGGTATTCTGCGCAGCAGACAGATCGGACGCCGCCTGATCAAAGGCTGCCTGGTCGGCCGGCGCTGCGTGAGCCAGCAAAGATCTGGTCAGCGCATCTTCCTCGGCACCGGCACCGGCATCGGACTGATTGATTTGTGCGTCAGCCGGTATCAGCAGCGAATTGCCGGTTTGTTCAGTGATCGCCAGCGGCACCGTTTCGAACAGCTGCTCGACCGCCAGCCCCGAGGACTGCACCACCTGAGACAGATCGACAACGTCGCCGTGGTGAATGTCCTGACTGCCGTCCAGGAACTTCGTCTCAGGCGGGTTTGGTCCGGTCCGGGTAACCGGCACCTGAAGGGCCGGGTTCAGCTGACACTGTTCAAGCAGACTTGTCAGCGAACGATGGCCTTCCGGCAGAGGCAGTTCGGCTCGGGAATCCTTAAACAGCACCAGTGCATTCGGGCGACCCGGAATGAAACCAGACTCACTTCGGAACACCACGATGTCGCCGGGCAGCAGCAGCGACCCGCGGCCGGCCATGTCGGGACGAACGAACTCGGTCCCCGCCGAGTGCACGGGAGAACCGCGCAGGATCACAGCGTATCCGGGTTCTTCAAGACGTCCGGACGAAAACAGCAGGTCCGTCACGTAGACGCTCTGATCCGCCGCAAACTGATACGTCTGAGGACGTTCCACGTCACCGGAAATGCTGTAGTCATGCATGGCCTGACCAGCATCGGCGGTTTCCGGAAACGTCACCGGAAACAACAGTATTAATAAGAAGAGCCGACCCATGGCGTCTGTGCCCGTTCTGAGCAGTAAACTGCAAGGAACATACAAACGTTCTGCCAACACGGAAGACCGGGCTTCGGTGTTCCCCGGGGAAACGGAAGCTGCCGATCTCCGGGATCGGCCGGTCTGGTTGTTGACAGTCGTTTTTGAAGATTTTTCATTCGGATGTGCGCGTTACGACCCCCCCGGGCCGATGGCACAGTATTCAGATGATCGGCAGATTTACCGGAGGAAATCATTTTTTCCGTAGCAGCCGCAGACACATCCCAGTCTTCGCTGTATTCGGATGTCCGCCCGCAGCCCGACTTACCGGCCAGTTTCCGCGGGTTTCTGCGGTAAGCGACAGACTGAAGCAAACTCCGACACGAGAGACAATATTCGCTGTTCTGATTTTGGATGAAGGCACCCAGACGGAACATCCGATAGAACTTTCCACGGAGGATTGAAGGGAAAACGTTTCTGCGCCGCACGAACGCTTTGGCGGGCGTGTGACAGACAGGAACGCTGACAACACATAGCATTGGGAAGGGAGAACTGATGCGACCACGTCTGCGACTGTTCATCGGGGAGGATGAACCGGGCGACACGGAATTCGCACCACGAGAGGTTTCGATTGAACTGCAAGAGCTCACTCGGATTCTTTCTGACGCGATCATCTGGGAACGGTCATGGGTAGCAGATCTTGCCGATGAACGGGTGAAGATTTCCGCCGACCTGTACGAAGTTCTGGTAGCCTACTCACAAATGAGACCCAGCGCCTGACCTGCTTGCAGGCCGGGTTATTCATACCAAAATGCTCTCGTTGTACTGACGAGAGTATTTTTTTGCGCGCCGTGGTCAGAAACTCAGATGTCTGTTTCGCAGGGAAACCATGATGAATCTGCGCGAAGATGCGATTGCGATCTGGCAGGCCGGGGTGGACGCCGTTCGTTCCGAGCACCTGGTGGCCGCCAACGTCTGCTGCACACCGGACAACCTGACCATCTGCGGCCAGGATATTCCGATCCGACAGCTGCGACGCATCGAAATTATCGGAGCGGGCAAAGCCGGAGCGGGTATGTCCCGCGGCCTGCTGACGGCCCTCCGCCCGCTGCGCCCGGCGATCGAGATCGGCGGATGGGTCAATGTTCCGGCAGACTGTGCCGAACCACTGAACGGAATCACGCTGCATCCCGCCAGACCGGCAGGCCTGAATGAGCCGACTCAGGACGGTGTCCGCGGCACGCAGGAAATGCTGAAACGTGTGGCAGCCCTCGGCCCCTCAGACCTGTGCCTGGCACTGATTTCCGGCGGCGGCAGCGCCCTGATGCCCGCCCCCGTACCCGGCATCTCGCTGGCCGACAAGCTGGCCGTCACGCGATTGCTGGCGCGTCGCGGAGCTCCGATTGAACACCTGAACATTGTCCGCAGCCAGCTGTCACTGGTGAAAGGAGGAGGCCTGCTGCGCCATTGCACCGCCGGCCGCCTGCTGACGCTGATTGTTTCTGATGTCATCGGCGACCCACTGGAAATCATTGCCTCAGGCCCGACCACGGACAGCACGTTCACCGCGAAAGACGCCCTGCAGATCCTGGCCGATTATGACTCCGCCCGGTCACTGGTTCCGACCTCGGTCTACCGGTTTCTGGAAGGCGGCGGACGCCGCCTGCAGCAGACACCCTGCCCCGTCGACAATTTTGTGATTGGTTCCAACGCCATTGCCCTTGCCGCCGCGGCCGCTGAAGCAGCACGTCGCGGTTACGAAGTGCAGAATCTGGGCTCCGAAAACAGCGGAAATGCGACCGAACATGGGAACATGATGTTTGAACGACTCTGCGAACAACGCGACAGAAACCGGACCACGCCTGGCCGCGCTGTCTGCCTGCTCGCTGGCGGAGAAACCACGGTGCGGCTGGCAGACAACACCACGCCGGGACAAGGTGGCCGCAACCAGGAAGTGGTTCTGTCAGCAATCAGCGGCAGGCCCGACGCTCAGCACTGGCAACATGTCGCTCTGTTGTCCGGTGGCACCGACGGCGAAGACGGGCCCACCGACGCCGCCGGCGCCGTCGCCGATGCGGCGCTGGTGCAGAACATGGTAAGGCGAAAACTCGATCCCGACAGCTTTCTGGCTGTGAACAACTCGTACCCATTCTTCAGAGAACTGGACGGGCTGCTCATCACCGGACCCACGCATACCAATGTCATGGACGTCGCCGTCGGCCTGACCGGTGCCTGAAGCCGGATCGCTCGAATCCCGGACAGCCCTGGGTTCAGGGCCGCCCTGAACCCAGGGCCACCCTGAAAACCGGGCGTCCCTCAAACCCTGTCAGAACGGCCATCGGCCAACCGAATTTTCGTCTGCCCAATTCCGTCACTGCATCAGCAAACCGCCGAGCCCGCCGTGAAGTCCACCCGGACTTTCACGCAGGCATCAGACAGACCGCGATACAGAACACCACCACGACCGCTTCAGCTGCGCTGCTTCTGGTAGATGTCTGCCAGGACTTCTTCGACGGACTTGAATTTTCTGCCGGATTCCTTCACCACTTCGATGCGAGCCATCGCATCCTGCGGAGAGTGTCCCACACTAAGCAGCGCTTCGTAAGCTTCGACCAGCACGTCCGGAGCAGCGGACTCGGGAAGATCGCGAGACACCATCAGCGCGAACTTGGCCATCTTCCGACGCAGTTTGGCCACGATACGCTCGGCCACCGCCGGCCCGACGCCCGGCAGCGTGCTGAGCTGCTTGATGTCCCGTTCTTCAATCGCCGTCGCAACTTCACGCACCGGACGCACCATCGCGCGCAGCGCCTTTTTGGCGCCGACGCCGTCCACCGAACAGATCAGTTCAAAGAATTCGCGTTCTGCTTCGCTGGCGAAGCCGATCATGCGCGGCGTCAGGCGTCCCTGCTGAGGATTTCCTTCGAGATATTCGATGGTCCGCAGAGTGATTTCTTCGCCGATCTTCCCCTGGAGCTGACGACGCACCATGTCCGGCAGCAGGACTTCGTATTCAAAACCGCCGATCTGCAGAAAGGCACAGACTTCGGTCAGGCTGACCAGTTTTCCCGTGATGCGCGTGATCAAGAATTAAGCCCGGATACTGAAGAGAACGAAGCGACAGCAGAATCGACAACGCGCCGAGTTCAGGCGGCGAATCTGACCGAATGATACAGACACAGGGCAATGGCCGAGGCATCGGCCACGTCGTTCGGCTCGGGAATCATATCAAGTTTCAGCTCAGTCTTCACGGCGTGCTGAATCTGCTCTTTGGGGGCCCGGCCACTGCCCGTCAGCAGGCGTTTAATCTGAGTAGGCGTGTAATGCACCACGGGCAGCTCGGATTCCGCCAGCGTCAGCAGGATGGCGCCGCGGGCGTGCGCCATCAACAACGCCGATTTGGGATGCTTGATGTGCGAAAAGATCTGTTCAATGGCTACCACGTCCGGCTTCAGTTCCTGCAGAACTTCCCGCAGTCCCCGGGCAATTTCGTGCACCCGATGCTGCAGCGTCTGCTTCTGCGTGGAGCGCAAAATGCCGCCTTCCACCAGAAACGGCCCCCCGGGGCGTCGTTCCAGCAGAGCATACCCGGTACGGTTCAGGCCGGGATCCAGTCCCAGATACCTGTCGTGCAGACCCGCATGGTGGTAGGAACCAACTGCAAATGACATGAAACATCCGTGTGGCAGAAACAATCAATCTGCCTATCTTTTCGGCAGGCGGGACAGCAGGACAACAGCGTCTGCTGTAATTGCTTCACCCCGGCCGACCACTCCGACGGATTCGCCGGATTTTGCCTTCACATTGATCTGAGCTTCCGACACACCCAGCAGTTCTGCCAGCCGCTGGCGGATCGCCGGCTTCCACTGCCTCAGACGCGGCCGCTCGCAGGAAATCGTACAGTCCAGGTTCTGGAGCTGCCATCCTTCTTCGCCGAGTTGCTTCCAGACCGCAACAATCAGCTGCGAGGAATCAGCGTCTTTCCATTCGTCAGACGTGTTCGGAAACCATTCTCCGATGTCACCGTGTCCGGTGGCGCCCAGCAGGGCGTCTATCAGGGCGTGCAGCAGGACATCGGCGTCGCTGTGGCCGTCCAGCCCGAAATCGCAGTCAACCGGCACTCCGCCCAGCATCAGCGGTCGCCCGCTGATCGTGCGGTGAATATCATGGCCTTCGCCGACGCGAAACACCGGCAGATTCTGCATGTTCTGCAAACCTTTGACGTACCTTTGACCAATCTTCACGGATCACCGTTCGCGTCTGTCACCGGACCTCGCCCGGAACCCGGGTCTGCCGTTGACCGAAGCCACATTTTTCTCATAGAACGCCCGACGCGGGACGGTGCGTCCGACGTTCCTGAGATGCTCACACCGTGCCGCTGATCAGTCTCTCAGACCCAAGCGAAGATTACGAGACATCCGGAAGTTTCCCAAGCCAATGACGGCACGCCTGCAACATTTCGTCGCTCTCAGCCTGCTGAGCGCCACAGGTTGCGCGCTGTTTCACAGCCAGGGAAACGACCTGTTGAACCCGCGGGAACCTCTGAACCCGGAACAGGTCATGGATTTCGAATCAGATGTGCCGGTTCGCCGCGTTGTGCGACTGGAAACCTGCCTGATGTCCGCCCTCGCCACCGACAGACGCGTGCGGCAGCACGTCTGGGAAGAACTGGATGAAAGCGGGCTGATGTCGCCTGAAGATCGTCGGCGGCTGAACCAGAGCGGCATTCGCGTCGGCGTTTCCGGCGGTACCGTGCCATGGGCCCTGACCAGCCTCCGTCAGGGCGTGCGAATAGAACAACCGCTGGTGCCGACCAGTCACGTGGCCCCCGCCAGCCGACAGCAGATCGCATCCTTTGGTTCACATGTCGCCATTCCGGAAGGCAGCAGCTCACTGCTCGAACTGCGTGCGGACACCAGCCCCCTGATCATTCCGGCCGGGAATATCGCGGGCATGATGAACGGGCGGGAACTCGAAAACGCACGCTGCGTGCTGGAACTTAAACCCGTGGAATACGGCGACCGCTGGGTGGTGATTCGCTTCCTGCCTCAGATCCATCACGGATCCGTCACCACACGCTATAACATTTCTGCCGGCGCAGAACAGATGCCCGTGCGACAGAAGATCCAGCCACTCTACGAACAGCAGTTTGAACTGAAACTTCACATCAACGAAACAGTGGTGATCGGCCACCAGGAACAGACCGAATGGACAGTCGGACGAATGCTGTTTCAGTCTGATTCGCTGACGGCCCGAAACGAACGCCTGATCGCCCTGCAGCTGGCCGATGTAGAAAAAGTCTCCGGCCAGAAGTCACTGCATGTGAGCTACAGCAAGTACTGATCGCCCCCCAGCCGCCTTAGTCACAGAAGTACTGAATTGCAGACGTACGGCGGACATTCCTGTCCGCTGACCGCCAGCTGGATCGAACGACACGCTGCCACATTTGCTGCAGACGTACAGCGGACATTCCTGTCCGCTGACCGCCAGCTGGATCGGGGCATCGGACAGGAATGTCCGATCTACAATCGGGGAGGGGGGGGGCACATAGAGCCACAGCGTCCTGGCGAAGTCCCCTCTATATTTCCGGATGGAGCATCAAAAAAGGCCATTGAGCGGAAATCACTCAATGGCCTCTGGTGTTCTCACAGCGGTGCTGAGCTGAGCTGATCAGACCGTGCCGTGGATGCTCTTGCCCGTGCTGCGGAGATCATCGCAGGCTCGCATCAGTCGCTTCGTGACGCCGGCTTCACCCAGCTTCAGGTAAGTGCGCGGGTCGTAGGCCTTTTTGGAACCGATTTCGCCGTCGATCATCATCACTTCGTCATAGTGCTTCAGAATGAAGTCCGCGATCGGGCGGGTAAACGCATACTGCGTGTCCGTATCGATGTTCATTTTCACCACACCGTAGTCCAGCGTTTCCTGCAGCTGTGCGGTGGGAGTTCCTGAACCGCCGTGGAATACCAGATCGAACTCAGCATCACTGCCGTATTTTTCGACCACGGCCTTCTGGCCGTCGCGGAGGATTTCAGGACGCAGTTTGACGGCCCCCGGCTTATAGTGGCCGTGCACATTTCCGAACGTCGCCGCAAACATGAAGCGACCCAGTCCGTGCAGTGCTTCATGCACCTTCAGCATGTCTTCCGGTGAGGTGTACAGCTTGTCGGCCGGCATGTCTGAATGATCGATGCCGTCTTCTTCGCCACCGACGACGCCGGCTTCCACTTCCAGAATGATGTCGTTTTCAGCACACAGCTTCAGCAGTTCCTGGCTTTGAGCAATGTTCTGATCCAGCGGCAGTTCTGATCCGTCGTACATGTGCGACTGAAACAGATTGCCCTGTCCGGCGGCACGACGAGCGGCGGTAGCGGCGATCAGCGGCTTCAGAAACGAATCCACCTTTTTGGGCTGACAGTGGTCCGTGTGCAGTCCGATCAGCACGTCGTATTTTTCTGCCAGTCGATGAGCGGCTTCTGCCAGCACGATGGTTCCGTGCACGGCGTCCTTGACGTGCAGGCCGGAAGCAAACTCACCGGCCCCGGTGGAAAACTGAATGATGCCGTCAGACTTTGCGTCGGCAAAGGCCTTCATCGCGGCATTCAGCGTGATGATGGAAGTGACATTGATTCCTGGATAGGCATAGCCTCCCTGCTGTGCTGCGTCGAGCATCTTTGCATATTGTTCGGGAGTTGCGATGGGCATCGTTCAGATCATCCTTCCGGAGCTAAAGCAATATTTCAGGCGTTGATCAGCACGGCCGGGCACAGCCTGTTCACTCAGTTTGCACGAGTTCGTGGTCTGATGACAACGGGCAGACCCCACTCTGGAGTCGTCAGGAGTCGCACAGCGTATCGACTGGCCGCTTATCTGCAAGCTTTCTCAGCAGCAGCCGGGTTCGTGCCGCCACATTCTCAGGGAAGCGACGGCCCTGCGTATCCGGCGCCCTGCACCCGGGAACCACTCTGATCCCGGAACACTTCGTCAGTCCCGGCCCGACGGACACCGTCCGGCGCGGACGGCGGCGGCCCTGTACCGGACCTGCGGACCACCGACAGGTCATCCAGATATACCTCAGCCGGGCTCTTCAGCCCCAGCCAGAGCCGAAAAGGACCGCTCGCAGATACCTGCCGGTACATGGTAAATCGGCGCCACGAAGGCTCCAGCCGGGGACTGACAGCAAATTCCGGCCCCAGGTCGCTGTCGAAGATCAGGAACGGGGCCGTCTGAGCTGTCTGAACTCCCTGCCCGAAACGAATCCTGGCGGAAATTTCAAGCACATCTCCCTGCTGAACTTCAATCTCGGGACACTGCACCAACAGGGCGGGCTGAGCTGACCCGGAAACCACCGTGCTCGCGCGATTCCACGCCCGCATTCTCATCACCGAATTCCGCCCGCCAGCTTCCGAAACGATGTCTGCACTGGCCTGATAAAGCTCTTCCTGAGTCACCACCGGTTTCCACGCCGCATCGGCTCGCACCGGCTGATCTTCAAACCGGCCGGTCGTCAGCAGATTTCCTGACGGTGCCCCGGCTTCAATCCGACGCATCATTACCCAGTGATCGTACAAAGTCGAAAAACTGGCCGTATGAGGACTGGCGGTTGGTGACGGAAGAGACTGAATCGCCCGAAACCAATACCTGCTCTGGACCACCCGAATCTGACGAAGCGCCCCACGCGCCAGTTTCTCGGTTGCCGGGAAGTCACCCCGAAGATGAGCCAGCCGGGCTCGATCAATCGCTGCCGAAGCCCCGGCCAGCAGGTCTGCCGAGGCAGCATCAGAGCCGGCCACCTGGTCAATTTCCCGGCACGTCTGTGTGACACGATTCAGTTTCAGAGTCGCCAGATCCACGAACAGCTGCCCGGCCCGCGCGGCGTGCTGCTGCACGCGAGCGTCAATTCTTCGGCGTTCTTCCAGATCCGATGAAACAAGAATTACGGCCACCTGGTCGAATTCCTGCAGGTCCAGTCGCAGACCTCCGGCCGTCGGCTGACGCCGAAATCCCTTGACTGCCGTCGGTGAGATCTGCCATGCGGAAGCAGTTTCCGAAGCCGCGACGGTCAGCGAGGCTCGGGAGGCATGCATCTGCTGCGGCACATACTGAGACAGTGCATCCCAGAAACCGGCCAGAATCACAGAGGTGCCCAGGCTGTTGATAATGGCCGCATCCGGCCCCGCGGGCGGCGTTGTGTACTTCAGGGCGGCCGGCCCGGCGGTACCAAGGATGGAATCCAGCCATGACGATTTCCGGGACTCGGCCGGTGTCGAGTCCGGCAGTTCCACCGGAATGTGACCGTCAACGCGGCCGCGAATCAGCAGCGGTTCCAGAATATCAAGATACACGTTGGCCAGTTCAATGGCCGTGGCTGTTTCCCGATCCAGCGGCGAATCTGTTTCCAGCGGTCGGGACTTCCAGAATCCGATGCCGCGCGACCCGGCCGACAGACAGGCCACGACCTGCATCAGAATCTGTTCCGGTTCGATAAACGCCGGCCGCCCGCCAACTGTCTTTCGCCAGCGGGCGTAGTCGGTCGCATGTTCGGTCTGTACCCATTCCCACGGCAACGTCAGTTGAGCCGATTCGTTCTGACGCAGAAAGGCCCGGTTCCTGGCTTCACCGAAGGCTCGGTGACTGCCCACACTGGACTGACTGATACCCACGAAGTCCACCAGCCGCGAGGCCACACCTTCTGCGGCCGTGACGTCTGCCACCAGCGGACGGCGCAACTGGCGATCGGCACTTCGCACTTCCCGGGCCCAGGCCAGCAGATGCGGCAGCTGCTGCTCACGAATGGCGGTGCCGAGGTACCAGATGTCCGGTGCAGGAGCGGTCTGTTCCAGTGGCGGCAGCCCCTGCAGCGGCGTGCCGAAGTCGGCCGGATCAAACTCGGGATGCGGCGGTGTCGCCATCACAACGAAGTCATGCTGAGTCAGCAGCTCCATTCGAGCTGCCGCGTGAAGGTCCGGAACCCACAGCACGTTGGCCCCAAGTCGCTGTAGAAACGTCACCGACTCACCATGGTCCGGCAGGAATCTCGGAAAAATCGGCTCCCCCTGCAGCAGAACTTTATTGCGGTCAATCCTGATTCGCGGAGCTGCTGCGGTTTGTGGCCGAGCCATCTCACTGTGCGCCGGTTTCCCCGGCACGGTGTCCGGACTCACCACAGGCCCGTAACTGCCGTCCGCAAGGTCAATCACGAACTCTCCCGCATGAACTTCCGCCAGCAGCACACATCCGTCCACGAAGGCGCCGGTCAGATCAATTTTCGGACGATTGATCTCCGCACGCAGTTCACGAAGTTTTGCTTCCAGAGCCGGCGTCAGCCCTCGGACCGACAGGGTCTGCCATTTTTCCGTACTGGAATAACGGTCGCCAAAGATGACCGTCACCAGCGGCTGCCCCGTACGCGGATCAATCTGCGCTGGAGCCACAATTCGAACACCAAACCGGAATCCCGGCTGACTGGCGTTGACCCGAACCGTTGCCGAAAAATCGTCGATGGCCAGCGCCCGCGGCTTTGCAAGGTGCAGCCGGACATTCTGAAAATCCTGCGCCACGGCAAATCGAAATCGATGAAACCGCTCGCCCTCGTCACCCGCATGGTGACTGTCCAGCAGCCGCACATACGGACTCAGTGGCTGATCGACCTGCCACACTAAGGAAGCTTCAGCGGCAAAGGAACCACCGGCTGCCTGACAGAATATCACACCGACGGCAAACCAGATCCACGGCGACAACCCCGGCGCAGCAGCGCAGCCTGGCCTCACAGCGTGAGAATTCTGATAGCGATGAGTCTGTAACATCCGTGTCACCAATGACAGCTGGTTATTCGAACCAGGGCTCGCCGCCGCATCGTAACACAATCTGACGCGGTCAAGGAGATCGGAATCGGCCGGTTCGCCAGATGTGCTGTGGCGGCGGCGGATCCGGAAAAGACCTACGTCAACGCAATCGGCAACGGGTGGCCGGACAGGAGCCTGTCGACGCTTGACTTCAAGAGTCAGCCTGAAACAATCGGTGCCAGACGGGGAAGTTCGGCAGACTCTGCCGGTTCTTCTGAATCCACCGATGAGGTCGGATCAGAGGCCGGGGAATATCTGCGGTCAGCGGTCGGCATTATTTGCCGGAGTTCGACCTATTTCCTTGCGACCGCAACTCTGTCCGATCACAATCAGCAGGTGCCACGGATTTCCAGAAAGAGTCGCCATCATGAATACCCCCAAGCGATTTCAGGCATCCTGCCAGGATGACCTCCCCGCAGAACTTGTGGACCTTGGTCAGCTGCTGCAGAACATTGAGGCCGCCAGCCTCGAAGATGTACAGGCGTCCTACAATCGCGTGGTGGAGTCCGTGCTTCGCCGCCGTCGAATTTTAGGCCTGGTCCAGGAAGCACTCTCACAGCTTCGACTGGACGTCAAGTATCTGATGTTCGACCTGGAAATGACACGTCGCGAACGGGATGAACTGCAGGCCCGAATTGAGGGCGAAGAACGCGGCTTCTGAGCCGAGCCCGACGCCCCGCGGTTATCAGTGCGGTCAGCATCGCAGACAAAACGCCGCAGACCGTCCGTCGACGGCTCTGACCGACCGGTCTGTTTCGCATCTCAGGCGCATCAAAAAAGGCCTTCTTCGCAACGCGGAAGAAGGCCTTTTGTGGTTTCAAGAGCTTCGTGTACGGGACTCAGCGACCCGGATCAGGCGACGTCAAAGTCTTCATCGTCACTGCTGTCGCCGGCAATACTGTTGTCAACAAACAGATTGCCCACGCTTCCCGGACCATGATCATAACAATCGTCTGAATGCCACAGCGGCAGACCGGCCGCGTACCGAGCCGCCAGCATCATGACTTTTTCCTCAGAACCCGGCTTGGCAGCCGTGGGAGAACCGGGATCGACACCAAGTGATTTCAACTCCTCTTCAAATCCCGCATCGAGATCGCTCAGAAATTCGTACCCCTCGATTTCCGAGAGTGATTCCAGACTTCCGTCCAATTCACTTAAGAACGACGACATTCAGTGGCTCCAAATGTTAGCAAAACGCAATTGTTGCTGAAATTTCGCCAATCCATTGGCTCCTACAAACGCTGAGGGGGGGGGCGGCAAGGGACATTGCGACAACTGCCAGTGTCGCATTGAATGCACGCTTCAGAACCCGGCCGGTGAGCGTTGATTCCTTCCGAAGATTTTTGAAGCGACGCTGCAGATTGTCAACAAAAATTCAGAATCGGAACGAACGTTTCCAGATAACGTGTTCTGGCTCGTCGGGGTCAGGAAATCCCCGATGGGCTCAAGCCGAGTATTCCGGGACCGCCCGGGCATAATGCTTAGTCTGGTCTTGACACGTGATAGCGTTTCAGTTTCCGGTCCAGAGTAGACCGCTCGATCCCCAGAATCTGGGCCGCCCGGGACTTGTTCCAGTCGGTATGATCCAGCGTCGCCAGAATATGCTCCCGCTCGACGTCACCCAGCGATACTTCACGGAATTCCCGGGAAACAGGTGCCGTACTCTCCACCGGCAGCAAACGGCTGGACAGGGCTGACAGCTGAATATCCGAGGCTCGAACCACCTCATTTCTGCACAGAATCACCGTCCGCTCAATCGTATTCTGAAGTTCACGGACATTCCCCGGCCATTCATAACGACACAACAACTCCACGGCGTCATCGGTGAACCCGGTGATCAGGCGTCCAGTCTTCTCCACAAACTTCCGCAGAAAGAATTCGGCCAGTACTGGAATATCTTCACGCCGCTCTCGCAGCGGACTGGCGATCAGTTCCGCCACATGCAGGCGAAAATACAGATCCTTTCGAAAATCACCGTCTTCCACCGCCTCTTCAAGATCCCGGTTCGTCGCCGCCAGAATCCGCACGTTGACTTCCACGGGCTTTCGGCCTCCAACCCGTTCAAAGGCGTGACCTTCCAGCACTCGCAGAAACTTGGCCTGAATCGCGGGACTCATTTCACCGATTTCGTCCAGAAACAGAGTGCCGCCGTCGGCCTGCTCAAAACGACCAATTTTTCGCTCGGTGGCCCCGGTGAACGCTCCCTTCTCATGACCAAATAATTCACTTTCCAGCAGGCTTTCGTTCAGGGCGGCACAGTTGAGACACACGAACGGCCCCTCCCGACGCGGGCTGCTGAGATGGATCGTTCTGGCAACCAGTTCCTTGCCGCAGCCACTCTCACCACGAACCAGCACGTTGGCATCGGTTTCGGCAATCAGCTGAATCTTCTCTCGCAGATCCAGCATCGCCGCACTCCGCCCGATCAGCTGAAAATCGTCACTCAGCTGCTTCCGCAGCGACCTGTTCTCATTCCGCGCCTGATTCAGTCCGCTGCGCAGCAAATCTCGTTCGCTTAGATGATCCAGCGCCAGGGCAAACTGCCGAGCGACCGCCAGCGTGTACTCAAGGTCATCCTTGTCCAATGGGTTGTCAGGATTCGTGGCGTACAGATGAATCAGGCCGCGAACCCGGTCGTCACAATGAATCGGCGCACAGATGACGCTGACCGCATGCATTTCGCCAAGACTGTCAAATACCGCCAACTGCTTATCCTGCCCCACATCACGAGCAAGAACGGCTTCTCGGCCGGACAACACGATGCGTGACAGATTGTCAGACACGCGGCGGTAGGGAAGATCCCTGCGACTGTCGTAGGCCATCACCAGCAGATCGGCCGGTGCCGGGTTCTGGGGAGCATCCGGCCGCACCAGCAGAACTGCCGATATATCAGCCACGGTTTCGGCGGCCAGATTATTCAACACCACATTCGTCAGATCCTGACGGCTTTCCGCCGCCCCCATTTCCAGCCCCAGTCGATATAATCGAGCCAGTTCCTGCTGACCGGTTGCGGAGACCTCCGCCGCTTCGCCAGCCAGAAACCCGGGTGCCAGCGAACGATGAAGGATGGCCGGTTCGTCGGCACTGACAACTGCCGCCGGGGATGTTTCGCGGTCAAGTCCGGCTGAAGAATCAGATGGACTTAACGGCTGTGACTCAAGGCTGTTGGTGAAGGCCAGACGGCACTGGCCGATGGTCACGACGTCACCGGATTTCAGCGCCATGTCGCCTTGCACCTCGACGCCGCCCACCAGAGTCCCGTTCCGGCTGTCCAGATCCCGCAGCCACCAGTTCTCACCGGCATAAAAGACCTCGCAGTGATTGCGACTACAGGCATCATCCTGAACCACAAGCTTATTCGTGGTGGATCGCCCGATGGTGACCACCTGCCCTTCGCGCAGCCGAACCACATCCCGCCACGTAGCGCCGTCCCAGGTCAGTAGATATGCCTGCTGATGTTCCTGCACTGATTTCTCCGCCGCGTTCAAATGATGGCCTGCCTTCTGTCGCCCTCGCCCGGTTGATTTCTCGATCGTTCAGCAGGATTGCCTCGCACGCCACCACCGCTCAACGTAAGAATCTTTCAATAAACACCCCGCTCGGCCAGCATACAAACAATCCCGACGTTTTTCGAACCTGACATTTCCTGCCAAAACCTCTCCAGCGACCGTCGGCGGGACATCTGCCGCCCGTTTTCGGAACATTTGTCCAGCAGCCGAGCATCCGATGGCATAGTAATTGCTAAAAAGCAGCATTGCTGGCCGTGCGACGGTGGAATTCCGAAACCCGGCCAGTGTCTGGTTAGTTTTTCGTTCAGATTTCCATTATACAGCAGCCGGTTGCTGCGACATTGCCCAGCGAAGCTCGGCAAATTGCAACACTGTGCTGCCGAGTGTCTTATTCTGCTCGGAGCCAGCAGCAGGATCCAGGTATGAGTTCACGCATAGTAAATATGAATGATGAGTTGCGAGGTGTTCGAGGAGCGTGGAAGGGCGGGCTGTGCCCGACCTGTGGCGAGGACATGCCCGCCAATGTCGTGCACTGCATCAAGTGCCGCACGCTGCTGAACTCGGAGCTGTCCGAAGACAGCATCGAGATTCCGGAATTCGTTCCCCTGCCGGAAATTCAGGATATGAAAAAAGCCATAGCCCGCGGCCATTATGTTCGCTGCGGTGGCTGCAGTGAAGAACTGCGGATTAATGCCAAGTATTTCGGGGCCACCGTCCAGTGTCGGCACTGCAATTTCACCTTCGCCTACGGTCCTCAGGTCGAACGGATTGCCCTGTACACCAACTGCCCCCATTGCGAGCAGGAAATCCGAGCCAGCATGAAATACGCCGGTGAAAAAGTCGGCTGCCGTTTCTGCAAGGGCCCCATCGAACTGGAAGGGTGAGCTTCAGCCTGCAGTCACCGACGCCGCAATGCGGTCCAGCCCGCAGATTTCCGCCCGCGGACCAGCGTCACGCACCATGTCACAAATCAGCTTCACGGTCTCGAAATCCGGATCTTCCACCACCATGCAGGACGGGTGACACAGGAAGTCGAAGACCCCGCCGTGATCGATGGCCCACTGCACCGATCGGCGAATCGCCGTCAGAAAGTCACCCAGTTTCCAGAAGTGACTTCGAAACGCTGTCACGTCACTGATCGGACTCATCGGTATTTCGATCAGTCCGCTCGGATAGACAAACGGCTGTGACTGCTGCTGAGCCCGCACAATGTCAGCAAAGACGTCTTCACCCGGCCTGACATGCGGCTCGCCCGACAGATGCCGCACGTACCTGGAACTGACCCACGGATACCCCAGTTCCAGCAGCATCTGCTGAACGTCCTCGCGGCCGGAAAGCCCGTCCGCGAAACCGCCCGGAGTCCGAAATCCGCAGGCCTCAATTCCGGCCCGGTCGCGCAGCGCCTCGGCAGCAATCCGAATGTTCTCGCGAATGATGTCTGCCGGCGCCTGACCTCGGACCAGCCACGGCGAACGCCGAAACCGAAACTGCGTCTCTTCCGGTGTCTGCGCCAGCACGTTGACGTGATCGTACGTGTGGTTTCCAACCGGATGACCGGCTTCTGAAATGCTTTTCAGCCAGCCGACGTCCGGCTGCTCCAGCACACGCGCCACACAGAAGAAATGAATGACCCCGCCCCTCTCCCTGACCAGTTCAGCCGCCCGCACGGAATAGTCTTTGGTCGGCTCGTCCAGGTTGCCCTTCTGGTAATCCCACTCCAGCATGCCGCGACGCGGATAGTGCCGACTCATTTCCAGATCCAGCGTGATGGCAATCTTCGCCGTTGAATCCTGCGGCGCCGCCATGACGCCGCGCCGGGACGTCGCCAAAGAAGCCGCTGCTGCCGCTCCGGCCAGAAACGCTCGACGTGACACACCACTGTTACCGATGTCGCTGTTAGTAAAGCCGCCGTTGCTGATGCCGCTGTTGTGTCCCAAGGCGTCGTGTTTCACGGTCGTGTCTCCTTCTCCGGTGACGGGGATTCGATGCTGACCCACGACACCTGTGTGATGAGGTTTTTCAGCGACGCAAACGAAACAGCCGCATTGGTCGCATGCTGCGGACTGGAATTCGCCGGAAACGTGGCCAGCGTCGCATCGCCCACCAGAAACACGTTGAAGTCCTGAGACAGATTTTCATATCCCGCAGTCGTCCGGCAATAACACATGTCGGCCGCATAGCCGGTCAACAGCACATGGCGAATTCCCTGCCCTGTCAGAAAGTCACGCAGCGGCGGATAACCCTCTGCGTCGTAGATCACAATGTCCTGCGGGTCGACGTCGATATCCCGCGTCACCGGAATCGGCAGCTGCCAGAACCCTTCGTTGTTGTACGCCGCTCCGGCATCCAGGCCCGGAAACTGGCGGAAGTAGTCGATGACCGGCCGGTCGGCCGACACCGACAGCGTCGTCGGAAGGGGCTGCCCGCGATAGTCAAACGACTGCAGTTTCTGCTTCAGCTGTGCCGCTCCCGCGACGCGATCCTGATCCGTCGGCGCACCGCGAATCGAACGATACATCAGCCGACGAATCGGATCCTCACCGCCGGGCAGACTGTACATCACGAACCGAACATGAGGCCGCATCCGCTTCAGAAACGGATTGATCACCTTTCTGGTATGCCGGGCCGCCAGATGATTCTTCTCCGGCGTACAGAAGTCGCAGACGCCGGCCGGTTCCGGCGTCTGCCAGCCCTGCCCGTCGTCGATTCCCCAGGGATGCACCATGATCACGGCCGTGGCCGCGGGATCCAGCCGGCCAGGCATTTCAATGATGCCTCTGGCGTTATAGGAAAACCGCCACGCGCGAACATGTAGTGTGCCGTTGTCGTCATTTACCAGCGCGGCAGCGTGGTAGCGCCGAGTCTCCTGTACCGGAGCGACAAACTCCGGATGGTCCGCCAGCAGCGGTACGGGATCTCTGATCAGCTTAAGCCGGTTGTCGTACGTTCGCATCGCAGGTTCAGCCGAACTGTCCTGAGCAGTGCCGACATCGGATCCCGTTGCCCAGACCGCCATCAGCGCGAGGACAACCCGTCTTCCGGATTCGAGGAACCGGACAACCGAACCCCACTGGCCATCGATAGTCACGCGCCTCATCTTTCACCTCGACGTTCAGAAACGAGCACAAGAAAACACCCGACCAACAGTGCCTCATCGACCTTCTGCCTGCAGCGTCGGGAAGGCCGGACGGTGCCATGAACATGTCGTTGTCAGTCCTGAATGTCAACCGGTGCAGACATAGCGGGCCCCGCCGGCACATCGCCCCGCCGGCACATCCGCCCCGACAGGTTCAGGAGCAGCTGATCCGAGGGGTTGATCGGCAACACAAAGCTGCGGTGATGCCAGAGCACTTCGATTCAACCGGGTCGGCCTGCATATCATGAGAGACAATCAGCAGGCAGCGACGGACGGAACCGCCTCAGAACTGCTGCAGAAACCGCACGTCGTTTTCGTAAAAACGTCGGATGTCATCAACTTCGTAGTGCTTCATGCAGAATCGTTCGATTCCGAGACCAAAGGCGAAGCCCGACACCTGCTCAGGGTCGTAGCCTACTGCGCGGAAGACGTTGGGGTCCACCATGCCGGCGCCACCGATCTCCATCCACGAATCGCCCCACTTCATGTCCACTTCCACAGACGGTTCCGTAAACGGAAAGAAGGAAGGTCGAAAGCGGATCTCCACATGTGGCCCCAGAAACGACCGGGCGAACAGATTCAGCACGGTCTTCAGCTGAGCCATGGTCACATGAGTGTCGACCATCAGCCCTTCCATCTGATGAAACATGCACGAATGAGTCGCATCCATGGTATCCGGTCGGTAAACACGCCCCAGAGACACGATGCGGACCGGGGGTGGCACTGATTCCATGGTTCGAATCTGCACCGTGGACGTCTGACTGCGCAACAGGATCGGGCCACCCGCAGTTGCTTTGGCCGTCGCGATGTAGAAATTATCAAGCGGATCGCGGGCCGGATGATCTTCCGGAATATTCAGCGCGTCGAAGTTGTGCCGTTCGTCCTCGATTTCGGGTCCTTCCACCACGGTGAAGCCGAACCGCCCCATCAGATCCCGAAAATGACCGATCGTCTGCGTGATCGGATGCAGTGTTCCCATCGTCGGCGGCTGCCCGGGCAGCGTGGGGTCAAAGTCGCGGACACTATCGCTGCCCGACGAAGCGAAGGCCGCAGTTCGGCTCTCCAGCAGCGCCTGCACTTCGGTACGCACTTCGTTAAAACGCTTGCCGACGACCGGCTTTTCTTCTTTCGGGGCCTTTCCGACCAGCGCCTGCAGTTCGCGCAGTTTTCCCTTTTTCTGCCCCAGAAACTCGATCCGGACCTTTTCAAGGTCTTCCGCCGATGAGGTACCGGCAATCGCCGCCTCGGCGGCGGCAAGGTAATCACTGAACGCTTGCAGAATACTCAACGTCACACACTCCGGGAAAGAAGACTGGCAGCCCGCGATCCGTCCGCCGACACCGTGATGTCAAGCGACAGATCACCATCAGCCGCACGATGACCACTGCCACCACAGGCGAAGTTTAGTCGATCTGAACGATGACTGAACCGATGTCCGCCTCGCGCATAAAAAAGCGAGGAACCAGCCGGGTTCCTCGCATCAATCTGAATCAACAACCGACGTCAGGCGGCCGCTGTGGATTTGGCAGACTTGACCTGTTCCACAATTTCGTCAAACACCTGCGGATACAAAATCGCCAGTTCGCTCAGCGACTTTCGGTTCAGTTCGATCTTCGCCAGGCCCAGACCGTGAATGAACTGAGAATACGAAATTCCTCGTTCACGACAGGCGGCGGTGATTCGAGTAATCCACAGTGCCCGAAATTCGCGCTTGCGGACTCGACGGTCCCGCGTCGCGTAGGCCCGCGAACGCAGAATCGTTTCCTTGACTGTTCGCAGCAGCTTACTGCGGCCACCGAAGTTGCCCTTCGCTTCCTTAAACAGACGCTTTTTGGATCGTCGGCGAGCTTTTCCGTATGTAACACGCATGGCTTGGGTTTTGAACTAAAGAGAAAAATTCACGGCCGGATCGCTGATCCGACGCTGACGAGCGATCGCACCGACTCAACCTCAGAGCCGGCGTCTCACGTCAGGACAATGCTGCATCAAAGCGAAGGACGGAGCGCTTCGATGATGTTCTTCGCGTCCTTGCCCTCGGTTACGCCACCATTGCGCAGCCCTCGCTTGCGCTTGGATGACTTTCCACTCAGCAGGTGGCCACGAAAAGCACTGCGGTGCTTGGCCTTTCCTGACGCCGTAATCTTGAAACGGCGCTTCATCCCTTTGTGAGTCTTTTGCTTTGGCATTGACGCGTCACCGACAAAACTGAACAGGTGTATATATGCTTGCTATTCGCGAGCGGAGGAGTATAGCGGCCGAAGGATTTGAAAGTCCAGCACGCTCCCCCGGAACCGCAAAAAATGCGGTCCTTCACTTCGAAAAGTGTATCGACGAACCGATCGTTTGAATATCGGAGCAACGGTCGCCAGCATCCAGTCGCAATTACGGGAATTTCAATGACCTCGGACCGCCGGATCAGCCCTGAATTCCGGCAAGATGCGGCGTCCCGGAGCCGGAAACACGCCTTTCGAACCGGCCGCCGCTCCGGTCAGGCGGTCCGCCGACCGCGACAATCGCCCTCTTGACGCGCCTGTATCAGCTGCGGGGGAGCAGTCGCTGCTGGCCCGGTGTGACAATTTCCGCCGCCATTTCAGGCGTCATATTAAACAGAACTCGGCCGCCGGTCCCCCAGCGGTGATTCTGAAAATGAAAGACGGCGGTGGCGTCACGGACCATGGAAACAGCTTCCACGCCCTCCATTTCTCCCCCCTCAATCGCTTCAAATGACAGATTGACGCCCTGAAACAGCGTAACCATGTCGTCGACCGGGTTTCGGACCACAGCAAAACTGTCCAGCCACTCGCTCTGTGTCCACTTCAATCCCCGGGGCTTGCCGGCGGCTGAAGCCATTTCGATGCAGTTTTCCTGCAATTCCTGCCGGTGCTGCTGAAAGGACAACAGCAACTGTTCGGGCCCCGGGCGCAGCCCGGTGATTGTCTGAAACAGCCGTCTGAGCAGAAATACCATGAGGAAACCCTGTTTTTTTGCCGGAATGACGCCCGTACAACCTCCTCCGTTCCGGAGATCTGATCGTCACAGATTTCCTGTTTTGACTACAGGACGCAAGCGGTGCAACAGGTCTGTGCGGTGGAATCCGTGGATCCGTTCGAATCTTTTTTCTAAGACCGGCCCCTGCGACCTGCCGAACCTTTACATCAAAGACATTCCGAACAATCCGTTCCTGCCGCTCGCCCTGTGCGCATCGACAGGCTGCGTTTATGAATTGACTGGAGAACCAAGATGCATACTTCCCTGGGTACATGGTTGTCGGCCCTTGCCGTTCTGGGCATGGCTTATCCGGCACACGCAGGCAACACAACTGTTACACCGCCGGCACGGACGTCGGTCACTGACGTGGCACTGACCGCTCAGGGAGACCTGGCCGGGCAGGTCATTCGCACCGATGGCCGCCCGGCGGCAGGTGTTCCCGTGCAGATTCTTCACCAACAGCAAGTCGTCGCAGAAGTTCAGACCGATTCCGCAGGCCGATACACGGTCCGCGGTCTGCGAAACGGCATTCATCTGGTGAAGAGCGTCAACAGCCAGACGGTCTGCCGCTTCTGGCCGGCCGCGTCTGCTCCTCCGGCAGCCCGGCAGGCCCTGCTACTGACCGCCGACGATACCATTGTGCGTGGCCAGAGCTACTACTGTGATGACGGCTGTGGTCAGAGCTGCGGCGAAGGGTGCGGAACCTGCCGCGGTGGATTGTTCAGCGGCACCAATCCGGGAACGGCCGTGGGCGTGGCACTGTTTGCCGGTGCGATCGTGGCCGTTGCCGTCTCTGTCGATGACAACACCAATCCCGCGGCGGTTGTTCCGGCCAGTCCGTAGCAATCCGTTCCGCTCGTGCCGAGCCCCCGTGAACGGTAAGGTGTCGGCAACGCAGCGAGAGCATCCGGCCGGCACACCATTGGTCGGCCGGCCGCATTGCAAATACAAACAACGGCTCCTGCTTCTCTGGCAGGAGCCGATTTTTTTTGTTGCGCGCCGGGCAGCCCGGCTGGCGGTAAATCTGTCACGTTGAGCAAAACCGACATAACCCGAGTGATCCCTACATCCCCCCCATGCCGATAGTCAGGAGTAATCGGCACACCCGATGTAACGAGAAAGGCTCGCGCCACAGCTGACCTTTGCCTCAGGACAGCTTTCTCACCGGCGATTGGAACTCAGCGGTGAGATCTCGGCATCGAAACAGGGCGTGTTGATGACCAGGGGGAGGCCAGCGAAAGCCTGCATTACGTGAGGATCACTCCGGTGAGACATCATGGCTTTCTTGCGATCACTGCCGCCAGCGTCGCTGCGTGCGGTGCATGGCTGTTGAATCACAATCTTCAACTCGATGCTTCCGAAGAGCAGTCGGGATCCTTTCGTGAAGCCTTCACGGCCCGGGCCGATCAGCCCGCCCCCGTCGAAGACGATGACGGGATCCGGCTGAATTACTTCGAAGCTCCATGGGATCGCGTGCTGCGCAGCGTGGCCGACCAGAGTGAACTGACTCTGGTGATGGACAAAGTGCCGCACGGTCGCTTTGCCCGGCGGGACCGCACGCGCTACGAAATCGATTCCGCGATCCGCGTCCTGAACTCCGAACTTGAGCCGCAGGGATTCCGCGTGTTTCGGCAGAGCGGTTTTCTGGTCGTGCTGAAACTGGACGAGGTCCGCACGCGGTACGCTCGTCCGGTGATCACCGAATGGGAAAATGCGGCGGACAGACCGTCCGCGGACAGGCCGTCCGCCGACAGACCGTCCGCCGACAAGCCGTCGTCGGGCCAATCGGCCGACGTGAGCGCCCGCCCGGCTGCCGCCCCCGCCCGCAATCCGTTTCGACCGGCCAGCGCCCGCCAGAACGACAACGGGCCGCGTGTCGCCTGGGCAACCCAGCAGAACGACGAACCAGTGTCGGCGCCACAGGAAACGCCCTTCGGCTCCCGCGTGACTCCGGCACCGCCTCAGCCGCCAGCCGCTGCGGCCCCCGCCGACGGACCGCCCGTTCAACAGACCATCACCGTCAGGAATGCGAATGCCGCCGAGGTCGCACGATCCATTTATCTGGTCTTCGAATCACGTTCCGAACTGATCAAGGAAGGCCTGAACGGACTGCCGACATTTGTCGTGCGTTCGTCACCGGAAGAAAACGGCGATGCCGAGCCACTGTTTACCGTTGGTATCGATCAGCCCAACAACCAGCTGCTGGTGGAAGCCTCAAAGGCACGCGTCACACACCTGACTCGACTGGTGAATGAACTGGACAAGCCTGAACAGGACAAGGCTGAAACAATCCGTCTGCTGCCCAACAAGGGCGTGGCTGACGCGACGGCCAAAGATCTGAACGATCAGATCCGGCGCATGGTCGCCATGCGTTCGCAGCCGCCCGCCGGGACGGCAGAATCCGAATCACCGGTCGCCGGCGAAGAAGAAACGCCGCAGGAAGGCAGCTCTCTGAATCTGCGAGGCGAAGTTAATGTGCAGGCCATGCAGGACCTGGGCATTCTGATCCTGAAAGGGAACGAAGCCGACGTCGAAAAAGTGACGCGGATCATCCAGCAGCTGGAAGACATGAGTGTCGGTTCCCTGCCGGACATCCATCTGCTGTCGCTGCGGTTTGTGAATTCTGAATCCATGGCCGAGCTGCTGACTTCGGTTTACGACCAGTTGTCAGAAATGCGGCAGCGGGGCGGCACCGACCGCAAGACGGCGGCATTCATTCCGGTCGTCCAGCCCAATTCAATTCTGATCGTGGCTCCGGCCATCGAACTGGACTCCATTCTGCAGCTGGCAGATCAGCTGGATCAGAAGACGGATCCCGAGGCGGAATTCCGGGTCTTCAGCCTGCGGAACGCCATTGCCTCGCAGGTCACCACATCCATCGAAACCTTCTACGCAGAACGCGGCGGTCTGGGAACGCGAGTACGGGTCGTCGCCGACTTCCGCACCAACGCCGTGATCGCGCAGGGGCGTACGAATGACCTGGAAGAGATCGCCAAACTGGTCGCCGGAATGGACATTGACGAACCCGGTGCCGTTCACCGTGTTGAGATCATCAAACTGAAGCATGCCACCGCGGAAGAACTGGCCGAAACCATCAACACGGCCATTCAGAGCGTCACCAGCCCGCCACAGCAGACCGGCACCGGCGGCTTCGGCCTCGGCGGTCAGGGAGCTCAGGAACTGCAGGATACCAAGTCGGTCGCCCTGGAATTTCTGACGGCCAGCGGCGGCGGACGCGAACTGCTGCGGTCAGGCATCCTGGTCGACGTCCGGGTGAACCCCGACATCCGTTCCAACAGCCTGGTGGTGTCCGCTCCGGAAGCCAGCATGCCGCTGCTGCGAGCCCTGGTTGCAGAACTGGATGGACAGCCGTCCGCCACTGCAGAGATTAAAGTCTTCGCACTGCAGAACGCCGATGCCGAACAGTCGGTCGAACTGCTGACCTCGATGTTTGAGAACCAGAATCAGGAAGATCAGCTGGGGGTACAGATCGCCGGTACCGAGGGATCTGCCAGCAGCCTGATCCCGGTTTCGTTCACGGCCGACCTGCGCACCAATACGGTGCTGGCCGTCGGCGGTCCGGAAGCGCTGTCGGTGGTGGAAGCCATCCTGCTGCGACTTGATACCACCGAATCACGGCAGCGACGCACGACCGTTATTCCGCTCCGAAACGTTCTGGCCAGCGATGTGGCCGTTGCCATCGAAACCTTTCTGGATCAGCAGCAGACTCTGCGGGAAAGTTCGGCCGACCTGATCAGCAACATCGAACGGCTGCGGCAGGAAGTCATTGTCGCTCCGGATGACAACAGCAACTCGCTGATCGTCGAAGCGTCTCCCGAGTACTACAGCCAGATCACTCAGATCATCACAGAACTGGATGCCAATCCGCCGCAGGTTGTCATTCAGGCCCTGCTGGTGGAAGTGCAGCTGGATAACACGGACGAATTCGGTGTGGAACTGGGATTCCAGGACCCCACGCTGTTCACCCGCAGCATCATTGCGACGGCTGATGACCTGATCACCATTCCGCAGGTCACCAACGTACCCGGCGTCGGACAGGTTCAGAGCACACAGATCATCACACAGAACCCGACACCCGGCTTCAACTTCAACAACACGCTGAATGCACTCGGTAACAACGCTTCCGGCAACACCCAAACCGTGGCGGCGCAGGGAATCAGCAACTTCTCGCTGGGCCGGCAGAACGGCGACCTCGGTTTCGGCGGATTTGTCTTTTCAGCCCAGTCAGACGCGGTCAGCGTGCTGGTCCGTGCTCTGGCCGCCCGCCGCACGGTGCATGTTCTGAGCCGTCCGCAGATTCGCACCACGCACAATAACACGGCCAGCATTGAAGTGGGCCAGCAGGTGCCCATCGTCGACGGTGTGACCGTCACGGATAACTTCGTGACGCCCAATATCACGCCTCAGAACGTCGGTATCATTCTGGAAGTGACGCCGCGTGTAACCCCGGACGGCACCATCAGCATGGAAGTCTATGCCGAAAAAAGTGCGGTCGCGCCCGGCGGCGTGCCGGTCTTCACCGATGTCACCACGGGCAACGTGGTGGAATCCGTGATCATTGATACGTCCATCGCCGACACCACCGTGGCCGTCCCCAACGGACAGACCATTGTCATCGGCGGCATGATCACGAAGTCCGACGAAACACTGGAACGCAAGGTACCCTGGCTGGGAGATCTGCCGCTGGTCGGCAGCCTGTTCCGCTACGACGGCACCAACACCGCGCGGACCGAACTGCTGATCTTTCTGACGCCGCGGATCGTCTACAGCGATGCAGACTCAGAACTGATCAAGCAGGTAGAAGCAGAACGCATGCACTTCATCGAATCAGAAGCCGAAGAAATTCACGGCCCTCTGTACAGCGTACCGCCATCGTATTTCGAGAACGTCCTGACGCCGATGATCGAAGGAACGCCAGGTCTGCCGATACCGGACGAAGGGGCCGGTGCTGACGCCGGTGGGCCGGTCGAACAGCTGGTCATGCCTCCTCAGACAAAACGTGACGGACCAGAACAGCCAGAAGCCGCTGGCGGCCGCCGAGTATCCCGGGCCTCCTCTGCCACGTCGGAATCTCAGGACGATGTGGTGCCGACCGCCGATGCTGACGCCGATCCGGAATCGAAGGTGGTCCGGGCCGTCAGCCAGTCTTCGGTCAGCGACGGCAGCACCAAAGAACAGGTCAAACGAACTTCATGGTTTCGCAGAATGATCAAGGGTACTCGTGAGTAACAGCCCGTGGATACAGGATCGCAAACGATGAAATTTCTGACAGTCATTGTGCTGACCGGTACCCTGATCGGGACGGCCGGCTGCTCGTCTTCGGCTCTGCTGAAGTCCTCAGCCAGCGTCCTGACCGCTCCGGTCACAGCTCTTTCCGGCGCTCGCCGCGATAAACCCGTCGCGAAGATTCTGTGTCTGTGGGAAGCCGCCGAAGGACAGGGACTGGACGGACTGCCCGGACGCGGTTTCGCCGGCCAGGTGATGTTCTTTACCCATGGCGATCCGTCGCCAATGTCCGTCAGCGGCACGGTGCGGATCTTCGAGTACACCGACTACGACCCGGATAACTCTGATCCGGTTCCCGCCCACCTGTTCACTTTCGACAGCGGCGGATGGAATGCTCATCGCGCCGAAGGCACGCTGGGACAGACCTACAACGTTTTCCTGCCGTACGTCGAAAAGAACAACAGACACGCGGTCTGCGCTCTGCGGGTGGAATTCGAATCGGAAAACGGCCGAGTCATTTCATCGCCCTACACCGAAGTGACGCTGGCCGCCAGGACCACGCGGAAACCAACCTCCGCCCTGCATCGCGACATCGTAACGTCGTCTTCGACCGACCGGTCAGAGACAAACGATCCGGCAGCAGCCGACCAGAAAAAGCCAGAACCGAAACTGGAAAGTCACACCATCAAACTGCCCCGGCAGCCGAAGCGACGGTAGTTTCGGCACACAATCCGCCGGTGCCACAGCACGGCAAAATTTTTCATCCAGGCCCGGCTTTTCAGAAAAGCCGGGCTTTCGGTTTCACCCGTTCCAGAAGTTCAACATGATTTCAATTCAGGACGCTGATGCTGTCAGCCGTGTGATGGCACTGATGGCAATTCCCGGCAAAAGCTGCGAAGAAGCGGCTGTTTCCGCGTGGCTGCAGGACGCCCTGGTCAGCGTCGGCGTGCCGACCTCGGCCATCACTTCCGATACTGCTTTTCGCAGAAGTCCGGCCGGCGGCACAACCGGTAATCTGATCGTGCGTCTGAAGGGAACTGTTCGCGGACCGCGTCGGTTGCTCATGGCGCACATGGACACGGTTCCGCTGGCCGTCGGCTGCCAGCCGGTGCGGGACGGCGATACCATTCGGCCGGCCTCCCGCTCCACGGCGCTCGGCGGCGACAACCGCGCCGGCTGTGCGGTGGTATTGACCGCGATTTCGGAACTTCTGCGTCAACAGATTCCGCATCCGCCGCTGACCCTGTTGTTTACCGTGCAGGAAGAAATCGGACTGCGAGGCGCCCGCTTCCTGACCGTCGGAAAGCTGGGCAAACCGGCACTGTGCTTCAACTGGGACGGACGCGATCCGGCCGGTCTGATCACCGGAGCGGTCGGAGCTACCAATCTGTCGATTAGCATCAACGGAATCGCCAGCCACGCCGGCGTCCATCCCGAGGACGGTGTCAACGCAGCCACCATCGCGTCGCTGGCCATCGCGGATCTGCACCGAAACGGCTGGCACGGGCTGGTAGAAAAAGGCAAAAGCCGCGGCACCAGCAATGTCGGTGTCGTCGCTGGCGGCGCCGCAACCAATGTGGTGCTGCCGGAACTGCAGATCGAAGCTGAAGCGCGAAGCCATCAGCCCGCATTCCGAAAACGTATTGTGCGCGAGTTTCGCAAGGCCTTTGAAACCGCCGTGGCCTCCGTCAGATCGGCAGCCGGAACCACCGGCAGCATGAGCTTTGACGAAGATACGCGTTACGAAGCTTTCCGCATCAGCGAACGATCAGAATGTATAACCACGGCAAAATCCGCCGTGCGGGCCGTCGGCCTGAATCCCGAGACCATCGTCTGCGATGGAGGACTGGATGCCAACTGGATTTCCGAACACGGTTTTCCCGCCGTCACGATGGGCTGCGGTCAGCATCACATCCACACCGTGGACGAAACGCTCAACATTCCACAGTTTCTGCAGGCGTGTCAAATCGCCACCTTGCTGGCCAGCGGCACCGAATCGTGATCAACAAAACAAGAGAAGCCCGGCATTCCGAAATGCCGGGCTTCTCTGGTTCTGCACCTCGCCTGTCGACGGGTGTCCGGTGTCATGCGCTACCGCTGAGCGGCGTCCCACCACCAGCGATTGTTCTGCTGGCCGATCGGGGTCGCCTGTGATACAGCGGCAGCCAGTTCTTCAACCGTCTGAAACTTTGAGCTGTCGCGGGCGAGATCAGAGACGTCCACGCGAACACCACCAGCCACCTGAATCACGATATTGCGGCCGTTGAAGACACGGTGAGCGGCCGCCGTCATCAGTTCGTCAGGCACTTCTACCGTCTGTGTCCGGAAGCCGCTGCGAGCTTCAAAGGCTTCGGCCTCCCAACCGACTCGCTGAGCAATCCCCTGAGAATGCACCAGGGCGGAAACCAGCGCCAGATCAAAAATGTTTTCCAGGTCCGCAAATACGGGATCCTGAGCGGCCAGTTCCGGCAGGTGCTGAGTAAACAGTTCCGCAAATTTTGTATTCGCCCGGTCAGCCTGACCGGTACTTTGACGAGTTCCGTCTTTTCCGACCAGCTGATTTTCTGACAGACAACGGATGGAATTGCCGGCGAATTCGAACACCCTGCCGTCCGGCGACATGTTGATGGCGTCGTAGCCGACCGCCATCCACCAGCGGAGGGCATCCATGGAACCGGAACCACGCTGTTCTGACCGCGTCAGCAGGTCAAAGTAGCTCTTCATCCCCGCGGGGCCCTGTCGCTTGCCGATGCCGATTTCCTTCATGCGATAGTCCGCATCAACAATCACGGAAGCAATTCGGGAATCGCCGGGAATCCCCTGCACCACCACGTCCTGAAGCCCCAGTCGCTGTTCCAGCTCCTGAGTAAACGCAGCCACCGTGCTTCTGTTCAGCGAACGTCGATTCTTGTCCACAAAGTTCTGAACTGCAGCTACGTGATCCTGTTTGGGATTGATGCTGCACATAAAGAACTGAGCCCCGCCGCGGGCATAGGTTCGTGCCAGCGTGACAAGGTCGTCCAGTTGCAGCGTCGGACGTTTCGTCCGGCTGCTGATGGCTCGCCCGTCGGCGTTCAGTGCCCATGATCCGGCGGGACCGGCGATCACCACGTCCTGAGTGTCAGGGAAGACAAACAGGTAATCAATCCGGCTGATCCCGGCAATCTGCCGAACATCTTCAGGAATCGGACGACCGTCCTGAACCAGTTGACGTACATAACGTTCAAGTCGGGGCAGTGAGACCATCCGGAGATCTGAGGCGGCCTGCACGTCCCGATTGTGATTGGCAGTCTTCGCCAGCTCGGCGGCCGCATTCAGTCGCGATCTTGAATGCTGCACGGCCAGCGCTTCTGCCAGAGCGTTGACACCAACGAACACGCCGTTGGACGCCACAGAAATTGTTCCCGTCGTTCCCTGCCCGCCCACCGTGGTGGACCAGTTGTCGCCCTCACCGTTGATGGTCTGATCCACAATCAGCTGAATCAGTTCGTCAAAGTTGGCAAACGGACTTCCCCCGGCCGGCTGCGCCGACGGCGCCATTTTTCGAGCGCGAGCAGCCGTGCGTCGGTCACCGGTCAGTTCCGCCGCGTCGGCGATGTGCTGCACGGCCGTGGCAAAATCGCCTTTCTCAGCAGCCAGTCGAGCATCCAGCTTCAGTTTCTGAGCCTTAAGCAGCGACACGGCCTCTGACTTGTCGTCCGCGGCGGCCACAGTGGTGAGACAGAATGCCGCAAGGGCGATGGAAAGCAGCGGAAATGTTCTTCTGAGCATGGAGGGGCCTTTGCTCGACCGGATTGTCAGGGATTGCCAGCAGTCAATTCGGACGTATTGTCTTCGTTCACATGTGGTGCAGCGTCCAGCGAAAGCATTAACGCGTGAAACGCTGGAAGGTTGCGGCCTTCCGCCACAAAGTTCCGCTGGCGCACAAAATGCGCCAGACAGGGCGGCCTGTCGCCTGTTGTCTAGCATCGTCGCGCGGATCATTGGCGTCAAGAAATTTCCCGTGATTCCGGGGTTTACGCATTGTTTGCTCCCCCCCGACTCTGGCGCTTTTGCTGGTCACTCAGATGAATCCGGCTAGACTGTGAGGCAACGCCCGCAACCCGCTCCCAGACCGTAATTCCCCTACATCCCGAAGAACGCATACATGCCGGAACTTCCCGAAGTGGAAACCATGGTTCGCGGACTGCAGCCGGAAACTGAAGGACGCGAAATTCTGCAGCTTGAGTTCTGTCCCTGCGACCGCCGCCCTATCACCGTTTCACCCTCGCCCCGGACCCTGCGTCGACGGCTGACACGACGCACGATCCGCCGGGTCCGGCGTCTGGCCAAGCGTGTTGTGATCGAACTCAATGATGACGAATACATCGTTGTGGAACCCCGCATGACCGGGCTGATGCTGGTTTCTGAACCTCCGACACAGCAACATCGCCGCCTTTGCTGGCACCTGCGACCGGAACACGGTCGCGCTTCATCGTTTGAATTCTGGGATCGCCGCGGTCTGGGAACTGTGCGTCTGCTTAACAACATCCAGATGGCAGAACTGCGGCAGTCACTGGGGCCGGATGCCCTGCAGTTGACAGCGGAAACATGGAAAATTCAGCTCAGCCGCACCTCCCGGCCGGTGAAGGTGGCGATGCTGGAACAGAAACTGGTCGCCGGAATCGGCAATCTGTACGCCAGCGAGATTCTGCACCTGGCGGGAATCTCTCCACGAAAATCATCCCGCCGTCTGACGAAGGCCGAATTCCACCGGATTGCTGATGCGACGCAGCACGTCCTGAACGAAGCTATCCGCTACGAAGGCTCAACACTGGCCGACGGCACCTATCGCAATGCCCTGAACAAGGCGGGCGGCTACCAGAACGAACATCGAGTATATCAGCGCTCGGGCGAGCCCTGCCCCACCTGCCGACAGGCACCCATTCGTCGCATCGTGCAGGCGCAGCGGGCCACTTTTTACTGCCCGGCCTGCCAGCGATCCTGATCCGGGACCGGCGGTCCGCCTCCGCCGTCTTCGATTCCCCGACCTACCAAAGCGTTTCCATCTCGCCGCTCTGCGTGTGCAGCAGACGACCGGGACCGGTCCCCTGAGGCGGCTCCTTCAGAATTCTGAGCCAGACTCGATGCCCCCGAGCCACCCCTTCAATGGAAATGTGCTGACCCAGTTCGTCATCTTCTGCCACCGGATCGGACTGCCAGTACACACTCGGAGTCTGGTCAAACAGATTCATCACATGGCCGATATCCAGCTGCACCGGCACCGGCATGTTCCTGCCGTCCAGCGGACCGCCCACGATCTCAGTGAAGGACACAAAGATTGTCACCTCCCATTCTTCACTCTCGGGGTCCTGAAAAAAATGGCAGCCGATGGGGGCATGGAGTTCGTCGGCCAGGATGCCTCGAGCAGCATCGTTGCTCAGCCATCGAAGCCATGCGGGAGGTCGACGGCCCGCTGAAGTCCGGGGTTGCATAATATTTTCCGGTGACAGTGCTGGGGTTGCTGAATCTGCGTTGTGGACCGATCCGGGACCAAACGGCAGGAACGCCGCCGGAAATCCGGGCTGAACCAGACGCAGGAACCCATCTCTGGAATCACCTGCCTGAATCCTGCCAGTCAACATAAGCGGTCCGGTTCAACGTTCCGCCGAAACAACAGATAATCAATTGGCTCAGAGCATGTGGCAGCGGCAACCACGTCTCAATGAAAAAGCAGTATTTTCCCCTGGTTGTCCTTTTATTTCGGAATGTTGCCGTACCGCAGCGTTAATCACCAGGAGTATCCGCTTTACAGATCAATTATGCTTTCTGACACCAATCGCCCTCCAGAAACAGGTCCTCACAACGTGAATCTCTGCCATCAACGCGACAGGTCCAGGTTCACCGTACCGGTCGCAGCCGATTCAACGGATCGTTGCGTCACATCATCACGCCCCGTACCGGCGAAGGTCGCAGATTGGCGCCACCAGATCACTCTGTTCTGCCTGTTGACCGTCTGCGCCACCAGCTGCCAGCCCGCAGCGGCTGATGCATCCGTCCGGCGGCGCGCAGTGGAAGTTCTGCAGCTGAAGGATGGAACCCGGCTGTTCGGAGTCTCACTTCAGAATCAGCAGGACGATACAGTGCGGTTTCTTTTAAGAACGGCGTGGCTCAAAGAACACGCCCCCGCAATCCTTGAGGCGGCGGAACAGCAGTCGAACAGCAAACCAGAACCGTCAAACGGCGTCCGCCAGCGGCTGCAGCAGCACATCGAAAGACTTCGTGCCGACGACGAACAGAACATCGAAAAGATCGGCTACCTTGAAGAACGCCTTGCCGGCCTGAAGCCCGCTGCTCCCGGCCCGGAAGAAGAATCAGACGTCGTGATCCTGAAACTGCCCGCGTCTCTGATCCGAACACACCTACGCAGAAAGCAGCAGCTTCAACAACTGGCCGGACTCGGAATTCTGAACGGCCTGACAACGGTTGAATCCGTTTCGTCAAAAGACCTGGAAGCTGAACTCAGACAACTGGGTCCTGAGTCCCTGATTCGAAACCTGCCGGCCGAGATTCCCGCGCAGGATGACCGGGTGCTGCGTCTGATCTTGCTTAATGCGGACCGGATGCTTGGTCGCACCAGCCGAATCATCTATCAGTCCGGTCGTTATATTTCCGAAGCCGAGGCGGAAGCCGACCCTCAGGCGCTGGCGGTCGATATGCTGTCCGGACAACTTGAGCAGCTGCAGCAATTGCTGCAGGACGGACTCGCGGGTGCCGCACTGAAGCCCGGTGCCAACGGGCCGGCCGCAGCCGTCCTGCCACGCCAGGCCGCTGAGATTGCTCGCCGCGAGCAGGCAGATGTGGTCGATCTGACGCAGATGGACCTGAACGCGGCGGCCGGGACAGCACAGGTTTCGATCGCCGTCTACCATCACCTGCCTGATGAACCAGACTGGAAACTGGTCGCGTCAGTGACGGCGACCGCCGACCGCACTGACATTACCGACGACCAGCAGCAACACATCGCGGATGATCCACGCGTGCAACAGGTGACGCAGCTGTTCCGCGGACTGGGTATTCGCAGCACCGACCTGACACAGGCCATTTCCATCGGCGCCGTTGTTGAAACAGCTCAACAACGAGCCCGAGAACAACTGGCCGCAAAGCTGCAATTGCAGGCCCCCATGGCCGAACAACAGCTGCGCGTGCAGGAAGCCGAACTGCAGGAACTTCCTGACTGAACCGACGCCCGATGCGTCAAAGCCAGGCTCGCTCCCCTCAATTGCTTCGCCTGAACGGCGAAACAATTTCGACCTCTCCCGCTGCGCGGGAGGGTATGCAATAGGCTTAGGTGTCGTCCTTAATGCGCCTGATCGCTATTTCCAGGATCCCAGTGCCGGCAGCGTTCTTGAATTCAGCCCATGACGGCGGAAAGAATCTGTTGAATCTCGGGCAGCGGAAAAGGGGTCGGGTTTCTTTTTTTTGATCGATGATCGTCAATGGTTCGCCGTGCAAAAAAGAAACCCGACCCCTTTTCCCGATCTCAACCGAGGATTGCGGAGATGATCTGGCGGACTGCTGAACCGATCTCCGCCCTGTTTTCCGGATTCTTCACAGGCAGTTCGATGCAGCGTGAGGCCTGATGACGCGGCTGAGTCCGTGGGTCGGCTTCGGACGGTAGGGGCACCACAACCAGACGGGCGAACTGATCGGCGGTCGGCAATGCTGACGTCGCCACGGCGGTCAGCGTCAACAGCTCTGCGTCGAATTCGGCATTCAACTCAGTGACCAGACTTTCGACGGGCTGAACCCCGCCGGCCGACGAAAGCTCCAGCTGCAGAGGCCGCTGTTCCAGCCGGTCGCTCAGCTGGCGGACGGTTTCGTGCAGGACCGGATGCCGCCAGTCCGGGGCTACTTCCCGCAGCGGCTGCAGCACAAAACGCCGAAACCACAGGCAGGGATGAGGAATCACCATTGAAGCCAAATCGAGCACTGTGTCACCATGGAACAGCAGGTCGAGATCGATGGTGCGGGGGCCCCAGCGGAATTTTCGTTCTCGTCCGAGCGCCTGCTCAAGGTGGTGCAGCCGTGGCAGCAACGCCGTTGGCGACAGAGAAGTCTGCAGCGTGGCGGCGGCGTTCAGAAATTCGTCGCCGGCAGACACACCCATCGCAGGTGTACGAAAAAACGAACTTACGCGTTCGATATGGATGTCGGGCGATTGCAGTTGTCGCAGCGCGTCATGGAACCGAGCGGACGTATCGCCGATATTGCCTCCCAGCGCGATCCCGCACAATGCCACGTCTGCCCCTTCCTTCACGAATGCCGTGTCGTGTCCAGGGTAGCAGGTCCGCGTGCGGAACTACAGACTCAGAAGCCGCTGCTGTCCAGTTCTGTATCGATATTTGTCCACCAGTCCTTGACGCCGTTGCCTGCAGCGGTGATGCCGATCAGCACGACCAGCAGAATCATCGCCAGCATGACTCCGTATTCGACGGCGGTCGTTCCATCCGCTTCGCCGACAAATTTTCTGAAAGATTTAAGCGGGATCATAGTTGCTCGGCCCGGTCAGAGAATATTGCCCTTACATTGAAAGATAGATCATGTTTTTCGGACGGCAAACAGCCGGAGAAAAACCTACAGCAAAACCGGCCCCGTCAATCAGCAGAATCCGATTCTTCGTCAGAACGCATCCTTGCCGATGGCTGGTGTTTCGTCTGCAGGGATTCGGGAATTACTCTGCAACAGGCGGTCTGAGACATGCCATCTGCCGCCGGTCCGCATACATTCCGACACAAGGCCCGTCCGGCGTCTTCGACATCGAAGCTCTTAAATCTCAGAACAACACGACATGACCGGCTTCACCCAACGACTTCACAAACAAGTGCAACAGCTGCAGACACCGGCTCTGGTGGGACTGGACCCCCGCTGGGAACTGCTGCCGTCGGAAATCCAGCAGATGGCCGCAGCCGCCGGCGGAGACCCGCTGACGACCCAGGCGCGCGGATTTGAACAATTCTGTCGCGAAATTATTGATATCGTGGCGCCGCTGGTGGCCGCCGTGAAGCCGCAGGTCGCGTTCTTTGAACAGCTGGGCCCCGCCGGTATGACGGCACTACAGGCCGTCATGCAGCACGCCCGCGCAGCCGGACTGATGGTCATCGCAGATGCAAAACGCGGAGACATCGGATCGACGGCACAGGCCTATGCCGACGCCTGGCTGGCGGGCGAAGACCCGGGTCGAGCCCCGTACCCGGCCGACGCTCTCACCGTGAATGCCTACCTGGGTACAGATACACTGCAGCCGTTTGTGGACGCGGCCGTCGAGCGGGCGGCGGGAATCTACGTGCTGGTACGCACCAGCAATCCCGGAGCCACCGCCTTTCAGGACCGCACGGAAAACGGGCTCAAACTTTTTGAAACCGTCGCCGACACGGTGCAGTCGCTGAACACCAGGTACTGGCCCGAGCTTTCCTACGGCAGCATCGGCGCCGTCGTCGGGGCCACATGGCCGGAAGAACTGACAGCGCTGCGAAGCCGGATGCCCGGTACCCCGCTGCTGGTGCCCGGCTACGGCAGCCAGGGCGGTTCAGCAGCAGACGTTGCCGGAGCCTTCGACAGCGACGGACACGGAGCCCTGATCAACAGTTCCCGCGCCATCAACTTCGCCTGGCGGCAGGCTCCGTATGCGGAATCGCTGGCTCCGGAAAAGTGGCGAGACGCGATCGAGGCCGCCACCCGGACGATGATTGCTGACCTGAAGCCGTACCGTCCGACCACCGGCTAAGGACCGAGCGGAAAATAAGTGTCGTAAGCGGAAGAACCCAGGACGCTTGAGGGCCGTCCGGCGCGAGCGCTATAAACGCCGTGTGGTTTCTTCTGCAGAGACCTCTTTCTCGCCGTCTTCCACGCGGGCGTCGTCGATACTCTGGTCACGGAACGACAGCCGAACACCGTCCAGTTCGATCTCACCCACTTCATAACGAACCTCACTGCCGGCAAAGCCGGGGACCGCAGATCTGGTCAGAGTGTTTGCGAACGGAACGCGCGAGACGGGAAACGCCGGCTTCGCGACGGCGGTGCGATTCAGCGTGATATGAATGACGGGTGTGGCCGGGTAGCTGAGCGTCACCCGAATTTCGCGCGTGTCCGAGTCGGCTTCATCCGTGACCTGCTCAGAAACGAATTCGGCCTGGTCATTCATGCTGCCGGGACGGAAACCCAGCGCGCGAAACGGGCCGGACGCGGCAGCGACCTGAGGCTGAGCATCGCGGAGCTTCCAGCCGGGAGTCGCTGCCAGAATCACGGTTTCACTGCGACTCAGCGTTCTGACAGAAGCCGACAGAGTCGACGCCAGGTACGCGCGGGCCGCTGCCGGCATCCGGTCCGCTCCCAGCAGACGGGCACTCAACAGCAGCCCGGGAATCGGAATATCGCGGACCACCTGTTCATCACTGAGCAGCCGGGCCAGCCTGGTCGGGTTTTCTGAGTGATAATACAATGACGCCAGAGCGACCCGACTCTGACGGGTTTCTTCGTCCTCATCCAGGTTGCACAGAATCAGTTCTTCAGCAGCGGCGAAGTTCTGATGCCGTCCCAGGACCCACGCGCAGACCAGATTCGCTTCCCAGTTCCGAATTGAATAATCGCTGACACGCAGGGCGGTGAGGGCGGCGTCCGGGTTGCCCTGAAGTTCCTGCAGCAGCGCCATGTTGGCCATACTGCTGGCCAGCATGTCATCCTGACGGAAATGTCCGCTGCCAACCTCGGTAAGCCGGTGATAGGTCTTCAGCGCTTCTTCGGCCTGGCCCAGCTGCTGCTGAGTCCGGGCCACGTAGTACCAGTACGGTGGATAGCATTCCATAAACCGCTCCATGCGGTTCAGCATCCGCAGCCGCTGTTCGGCGTTTTGTTCGGCCAGTACGCGGCCCAGCTGATCAAGGTCCTGATCACGGATCAGCCAGCGGTCCGGAATATGATTCTTCTGCGACAGACGCCAGAAGCTGTCGAGAAAAGTGCTGGACCGATTCATCAGACTGGTGAATTCGTTTTTCTCCACCTTCCACTGATCGGCGTCGCGGCGTACCTCCTGGTTGCGATAGTCCCACCAGCTGTTTGCTCCGGACTGCACGGCGCTGCCCAGCTGTCCGGTGGCGACCTGTGCTCCGATCACAAAAAAGCTGGTGCCCAGCTGCCGGTGTGTGTTTCGCCGGAACTGTTCACGAATCACGATGCGTTCGCGTTCGTCGATTTCGACAAGGCTGATTTCATCAAGAATCGACTTGTACAGCGCAATGACTTCCGGATCTTCAATCTGGTTCAGGTCCAGATTATTCAGGATCCGGGTCTGTTCTTCGTAAAAAATGTGCTTTTCCGGATTGCGACGAATCCGGTGCAGCGCAGCGCGGCAGTAGTTCAGGGCGACGGCCGTGGACCGCCGAACCCGCTCTGCATGGTCCGGCGACTCTTCGGCAGCGGCGACCTGTGACAGGCAGAAGATGACCGCAAACAGGGGGGCGGCAGTGGAGTTCAGGATTTTCATGGCATCAGCAGGGAGGAAAGGGTCTCGGATTTCCGGCTGCCATCGTCCTCGCTCCGATCATGGAGCATTCCAACCGTGAGCAAACACCAGAGACGACGACGCCGAACAACACAGGACTCATTGACGAACAGTCCGCACAGACTCCGTCCCTGAAGTCTCGCCACATGTATCACCATCATTGCCCTGGCCGCAACCCAGACAAGGGCCAACCCGGCACGACCTGTCCGGCGTGGCCGAATACTGCCGGACACAGCGGCCACACAGCATCGGCAACCGGCAGAAGCTGCCGACTCTGCACAGACTCTGCGTGTTCTGCCGGTCCGGACGTTGATCTGGTCACGATCGCTTTCAGACGCTACACCTCGCAGCTCACCCGGCGTCGTCTGGTCACCAGGTTTTTCCGCCGGATAACAGATTCAGATTGATGCATGGAGGCATTCACGATGCGTGACACGTTCCTGCCCTTCGCGCCGCCGCTGATCGGCGAAGAGGAAATTGAAGAAGTCATTGACACGCTGCGTTCCGGCTGGCTGACCACCGGTCCGAAGACACGTTCCTTTGCCGAAAAATTTGCGGCCCACACCCGGGCCCCCGGTGCTCTGACAGTCAATTCCTGCACGGCCGCACTGCATCTTTCTCTGGTTTCGCTGAATATCGGCCCGGGCGACGAAGTCATCACCACACCACTGACGTTTGCCGCATCGGTGAATGTGATTGAACATTCCGGCGCGCGACCGGTGCTGGTGGACGTCGAACCCGATACGCTCAACATCGACCCGGAGAAGATCGAACAGGCCATCACCCCGGCAACAAAGGCCATCATTGCCGTGCACTACGCCGGACATCCGGTCGAACTGGATCAGATTCGCGACATCGCCGCGCGGCACCAGCTGCATCTGATTGAGGATGCGGCTCACGCCATCGGAGCGGCCTACCGCGGTGAACCAATCGGAAGTGGTTCCAATCCGGCCTGCTTCAGCTTCTATGCCACCAAGAACCTGACGACGGGCGAAGGCGGAATGCTGACCGGAGAAGCCGACTTTCTGGATCGGGCCCGTATGCTGAGTCTGCACGGAATGAGCCGGGAGGCATGGAGTCGATACACGGCCGGCGGCAAATGGGCATACGACATCGCCGCGCCGGGCTTCAAATACAACATGACGGATATTCAGGCAGCCATCGGGCTGCAGCAGCTGCGTCGCTTCGAAGACATGCAGCAGCGACGCCGCGAAATCGTCCGCCAGTATCAGCAGGCCTTTGAAGCAAACCCCGCTTTCCAGCCCCCTGTCCATCGCCCGCATGTCACACATGCATGGCATCTGTACGTGCTGCGTCTGAATGAATCAGCACTGGCAATCAGCCGGAATCAGTTTATCGAAGAACTGAATGCCCGGCAGATCGGTACCTCCGTTCACTTCATCCCGATTCACATCCACTCGTATTACGCCGGCCGCTACGGATGGAAGCCGGAAGATCTGCCGGTGGCACTGGACAACTTCAACCGGATGCTCAGCCTGCCACTGTCTCCCAGAATGAGTGACCAGGACGTGGCCGATGTCATTGAAGCTGTTGACGACGTCGTATCGTCCGCGCGGCAGACACGGCAGGCCGCCTGACAGAATCCCTGCAAGTCCGCCTGACTGGCAGTTTTCGTGTGGTGCGGATGACTGTTCACGTTCAGCGAAACAATCCGGACAGGCGATTCCCTGTCCGGAGCGTATCATTCCATCGTGTCGGGACCGTCCGCACTCAAACCCCGAAAACCGGATTCACCCGGCCGCTGTTGCGGTATTTCGAAGCACTGGGCGGAAATACTGTTTCTGAAACGGTATATGTGTAAGCTAAGTCGGTGACGCTGCCCGGTGGCTCCATCGCTGCCGGGGGATCCGAAAAGAACAAGTAACACAAGAAATTCCAGATGTGTGCCAGGAAGTCGTCTGGCAGCGATTTAACCTGATGCCGGAAGGTTCGAACGAAGCCGGCGTGAGTGTTCGCGCGAGGTGGCCAGCACATGCGTCTGAGGATTTCCAGAGCTGGCCCTTCCCCGTTGAAGCGGCTGAACACCGCTTCGACGACGCGGGGGCCGCAGATTGCAGCCGGGTGGCAGCTTCACCTGTTCTTTTCACGTCCCGTGGCGGCGACAGAATCACATCCAGACCGGCTGACAGCGTTCTTAGCGGCGCACAACCCAGCTCATGATCTCAGGTACACAGCGGAATGCATTCCACGGAACACAACGTCGACAATCCCCGGCAGCCTGCTGACGCAGCTTCACTGATCGATCACCTGGCGGCAGAACACGAGGCGGCGTGGATTGTCTACCGGCGCGAACGACATTGCTCACCGGAAGCCAGCGGCGAAGAAACGGAAACCAGCCATTCCATCTGTGAGCGTCTGAAGAGCCTTGGCATCGCCTCCGCCATTCCCGAGCGACAAGTGGGGGTGGTCGGTGACCTGCTGCTCGGCAACGCCACTCAGCAGTCGCCGGCGATTGCGATCCGGGCCGACATTGACGCCCTGCGGCTGCCGGACCGCAAGGACGTCGGCTATGCTTCGATCAAGGAAGGCCTGGCTCACGCCTGCGGTCACGACGTGCATACGACCGTCGTGCTGGCCGTCGCCGAACTCCTGTGTCGTCTTAAAAAGGCCGGCCAGTCACCGCTGCCGAACGCGCGGATTCGGTTTCTGTTTCAGGCGGCGGAAGAAACCTGCGACGGCGCCAACTGGATGATTGAAGACGGCATGCTGCAGAATGTCCGGTCAATCATCGGACTGCATGTCGAACCGAATCTGCTGGCCGGTCAGGTCGGAATTCGCTACGGCGTGTTCACCGCCGGTGTGGATGAGGTGTTTATTCGGGTTCGCGGACGCGGCGGACACACGGCCCGCCCTCACAGCACCAGTGATCCCGTGCATGCCGCCGCCATGCTGGTGAACAGTCTGTATCAGATTCTGCCCCGCAGCGTGGATGTCCGCGACGCGTCGGTGTTTACCGTGGGACAGATTCACGGCGGCCAGACGGCCAACGTCATTCCCGATGAAGTGACGCTGGGCGGCACACTGCGGACCGTCGATCCAACGGCCCGGGCCGAACTGATGAATCGTATCCGGTCCACGGGTGAGCACCTTGCTGCCATGACCGGAAATGAAATCACGGTCGAATTCCGACACCCGCTGGGCTCCGTGGTCAATGCACCGACCGAAACCGCGGCCTTTGAGGCGGCCAGCCGCGAAGTGCTGGGGGACGACGGCGTCCTGCTGCTGGATCGCCCCAGCATGGGCGGCGAAGACTTTGCGATGTACCTGGATCACTGTCCCGGAGCCCAGATCCGACTCGGCTGCGCAGGTTCTCTGCCGTGGCCGCACCTGCACTCACCGATGTTTGATGTCGACGAAAAAGCAATCGCTGTGGGGGCTCGCATCATCGCCCGGACCGCTCTGAAACTCGCTGCCAATCAAGCCCCGACAAGTAACTGATCCCGGTAGCTGAGTGCGGCACCCCGCAACCCGCAACCTGAAACCTGAAACCTGAAACCTGAAACCCGCCTGTTGTCGGCTACAACAGACCAAATGCAGACTTGTCGCTGGGTACCAGATTCCTGAAGATACATCCCCCTTCCCTTTCTGACGGTCGATCCGGTGCCTTATGTCGAACCTTTCTTTTGCCCAGAACGTTTCTCCGACGATCGGCGTGGAAATCGAACTGCAGCTGGTGGATGCTGAAACGCTGGAGCTGGCCAACCGAATCGAAGACGTTCTGGGAGCGCTGCCGCCGGAAATGCGGCAGGTGATCAAGCCGGAACTGATGCAGAGTTATCTGGAGATCAACACGGGCGTCTGTCGGACCGTCCGGGAAGCCGGAGCGGATCTGCGGACCAAACTGGAAATGGTAGAGTCAGCCATCGATCCGCTGGGGCTGAAGCTTTTCTGGGCGGCCACACATCCGTTTTCGTCGTGGCGAACCCAGAAAATCACGGTCGACGAACGGTATCAGCGTCTGGTCGACCTGATGCAGGACGTCGCGCGGCGGCTGCTGACCTTCGGGCTGCATGTGCACGTTGGTGTCGAAACCGGCGACAAAGCCATCAACGTCTGCGACCGGATGATGAAGTATCTGCCGCTGCTGCTGTCGCTGTCGTCCAATTCACCGTTCTGGGAAGGCCGCAGCACCGGCCTGCATTCGAATCGTTCGAAGATCATGGAAGGCCTGCCCACAGCAGGGCTGCCGCATCGGATGAGAAACTGGTCAGAATACGTCTGGCTGATCAATCACCTGAAGAGCACCGGATTCATCAACAGCATTCGGGAAATCTGGTGGGACATCCGTCCGCATCACAATTTCGGCACGGTGGAAGTGCGGATCTGCGACATGCCGGCCAGCCTGAATCAGGTGCTGTCAATCACGGCGCTGGTCCAGTGCCTGGTGACGGCGATTTCCCGGGAAATCGATCAGGGGACGTTCCAGTCAGATTACCACCCGATGATGGTGCAGCAGAACAAATGGCGAGCCACTCGGTTCGGAGCGAACGCCGAACTGGTCAGCACCAGCGATTTTCAGCAGCGAAAGGTTTCCAAAGTGGCGGAAAACCTGGTCTCCAGGCTGCTGCCGGTCGCCGACGAACTGGACTGCGTTGCCGAACTGGAATCTCTGACCAGCGTCGCGTCTACCGCCGGGGCAACACAGCAGCTGAAGCTGTTCGAGCAGACCGGCAGCCGCCGGGAGGTCGTGCGGCGGATGATCATCGACAATCACTGGAGTCGCTGACGGCGACGCTGCCGGAAACGCAGCAGACCGAAACGCAGCCGACCGAAACGCAGCAGACAGACACGGACAAGAACGCAGGAAACACGGTCCCCCGTTGTGTTCATCACAGCACCATCGCAGGCAGCCGTTCTGCACCGCTGCCGTTCTGCTCGGCTGCCGTCAGGCGGGCTGATCGGCGGGCCTGTCGCCCGGCTGTTTGTCGGGCTGTCCGTCAGGCTGTCCGTCAGGCTGATCAAGAATCTCACGGATTTTTGAGGTCAGCTGCTGAATGCTGAACGGCTTGTCAATGAACTGGTCCCGGCGCGTGTCCAGAAAACGAAGGTCGTCCTTATCTTCGTCGGTGTACCCCGACATGTACAGAACCTTCAGCGTCGGATCCTTATTCAAAGCCTGCTCGGCCAGTTCACGACCGTTCATCATGGGCATGACAAAGTCGGTCAGCAGCAGATCCAGCTGCCCGTCAAAGGCATTCTGAAAAGCGAGGGCCTCCGGCCCGTTCCGTTTCGCATACACCGTATATCCGTGGCCTTCCAGCACAGACTGAGTCACGCTCCGCACGTGATCGTTGTCCTCGACCAGCAGAATCGTTTCCGTCCCCTGCCCGGCCGAAACGGGCTCAACCGGAGGCGGCGAATCGGACACCGGACCGATCACCGCCGGAAAACTGATGTGAAAGACCGTGCCGGAACCGGGTGTGCTGGACACCCGAATATTTCCGCCGTGCTGACGGACCACGCCCAGCACGGTGGCCAGCCCCAGCCCGGTTCCCTGATGATTCGGCTTGTTGGAAAAGAACGGCTCGAAAATCTTGTCCTGAAGCTCCTGCGGAATCCCTTCTCCGGTATCCGACACGGTCACCGTCACGCAGCGTCCCGTCACCGCCTCCCCGTCCGGGGGTGTCAGCACGTCGTCGGCCGGTGCCATCGCGGTTGCAATTCTGAAGTGTCCTCCATCGGGCATGGCATCCTGAGCATTGATGGCCAGATTCAGAATCACCTGTTCCAGCTGCCGCACATCTCCTCGAATCGGTTCCAGATCCGGATTCCCGGACAGTTCGATCGAAATATCCTCGCGAAGCGTCAGTCGCAGCAGATCAGAGAATTCCTGAATCACGGTGTTCAGGTTCAACGTCCGCATATCCAGCTGTTGTTTTCGACTGAAGGCCAGCAGCTGCCGGATCAGGTCCTGAGCACGGCCGGTGGACTTTCGGATCAGTTCGAGTGCGGAAGATCCGCGTTCCGAGCCGTTCAGTTCGTTCCGCAGCAGCTCGGTACTGATCTGGGTCGCGCACAGAATATTGTTGAAGTCATGAGCGATACCGCCGGCCAGTCGCCCGACTGATTCCATTTTCTGAGCCTGAAAGAAGCGCGCCTGCAGGTCCGCATGTTCCTGCCTCAGTCGCTCGCGTTCGGAAATATCCGAGGACACGCCGATCAGTCCGATCAGTTGATTCTGAGGGTCCATGACGGGCGAAATGGTGGTTTCCAGTTTCAGCGGACTGCCGTTCTGTCCCGGCAGTTCGTACTCCGCCGTCCAGCTGTGGCCGCTTCGCAGCACGGCCATCAGTTCGTCAATCCGGCCGGCGTCCGTCTCTGACAGGATCAGGTGCGACACATCTTCTTCACGCAGAATCCGTTCGCTGCTGCAACCGTACATCGTTTCGGCAAAACGATTCCAGTAAATGGCCCGGAACGACAGATCCGTGGCGATCACGGCCAGCTGAACAGCATCCAGCAGCCGTACCTGCAGTCGAATTTCGTCTTTGGCATGTTTCAGTTCAGCCGACAGGTAGTCGCGGGCCGCACTGTGAACGGCGCCGACCAGTTCCCGCGGTTCACCCAGCTTTTCAATGTACGCAAAGGCTCCCAGATTCACCGCTTCCTTGGCCGAAGAAAACGAGCCGTAGGCGGTATTGATAATGAATCGTGTCTGCGGACGGACGTCGCGTCGGAGTCCTCGGAGCAGGTCGATGGAGGTCCGGTCCGGCAGACGGTGATCCAGAATACAGACGGCAAATCGCTCGACGGCCAGATGTTCGCGCGCTGTCGCGATCGTCTCGCACACCGTCACCTCGAAACCTTCCCGCGTCATCAGTGCTTCCAGGGTTCGACGCTGTGCCAGGTCGTCTTCGACCAGAAGAAGTCTGGCTCTCCGATCCATGCAAAACTCCGTTTCATAAACGACCGGGACCTGTCCGACGCCGGCAGCCCGGGACGTGTATCGATACCGCGTGGAAAAGACGGAAAATGGCCCGAAAAGGCATTCGCAGAGCCTTCCGGGGCGGCAGCCACTCGCCTCTGCCGACGGGTATTTCAATCATCCTACCCGCGCCGACCGAGGCTGGCTACTGACGGGGTTTGCTCAGGATATTGGACGCCCGCTGGCGACGGATTCGCCCCAGCAGAGATGACAGCTGGTCAGTATTGATCGGCTTGTGAACCATGGTGTAGGCGGTCCGTTCAATGGCGGCTTCCGCCATACGCCGACATTCTTCGTCCAGTCCTGTCACCATGATGGCCACCGACGTGGGAGCAATGCTGCGGACTTCCAGATAAAGTTCCAGACCATTCATGGTTGGCAGCGCCACATCGATGAAAATGATGTCGAACCGGATCTGTCTGATCAGCGGCAGGGCGGCCGCCGCGGAATTCACCGCCGTCACGTGATAACGATGCTGTTCCAGCGATTCACAAAGCGTCTGCGCGGTCTCCTCATCATGCTCGATCACCAGAATGGCGGTCTCTGTAGCGTCCGCGATCAGGTGCACCACACGTTCGATGTCCAGCGGCTTGTCGACGAACGCCATGGCACCTTTTTCCAGCATGGCTTCCTTAAGATGATCCTCACCATAGGCACTCATCATGATGAAGCGTCCGGAGCGACGGTGCCGGCGGATTTTTTCGAACGCCTGAATCCCGCTCATCCGGGGCATCCGAAGGTCCATCAGCACGACGTCGAAGTCGCGTTCCGAACACAGCTGGACGGCCATTTCGCCGTCGTCCGCCGTCACCACCTCGTAACCTTCACGCGTCAGGATCGCATGCAGTGTCCTGAGCATGTTCAGTTCATCATCCACAATCAGTACCGAGGTTGCGGTTGCGTCCGTCATTCCATGGGGCCTGTCGTCGTCAGTTCTGTGCGAGGAATCTTTACCAGCAGGCTGGCCCCGGGAACTCCCGGGTTCTGAACTTCAATGCTTCCACCGTGCCGCGCCACGATATCGCGGCAGATCGCGAGCCCCAGCCCTGTACCCTTGGCTCGGGTGGTGAACAGCATCTCGAAGACGTGCTCACTGTGCTTGAGGGGAATTCCCGGACCACTGTCGGTGACGCAGATCAGATCAAATTCCGGAGTCCGCGACAAGTCTGCCACGATGGTCCCCTGCCGCCCGGTTGCCTGAGCGGCATTGCTCAGCAGATTATCCATCAGCTGGCGGAACTGCACCTGATCGAAGCTGATGAAAAACGGTTTCGGGGCGGACCGCAGCGTCACCTGCAGGTCCGGTGAGGTGTGCATACGGCTGATGGCCACGCGCGTCATTTCGGCCGCGTCAATCAGGCGTCGCTCGGGCTCCCGTGGGCGCGTGGCTTCCAGCAGGTTGCGGATGATGGTGTCGCAGGTCATGACTTCATCTTCAATCACCTGCAGAAATTCGGCACACCGTCCGTCGGCCATGGCCGACTCGCCCTTCAGAAAATAGGCGGCATTTCGAACGGCTCCCAGCGGGTTTCTCAGATCGTGAGCGATCTGAGCCGAAATCTGACCGATGGTGGCCAGTCGGGTCTTCTGAATCAGCTCAGCCGACAGCCGCTGAAGCTCGGCTGTGACGCGTTCCGTTTCATGTTTCTGCTGTTCCAGCAGTTTTTCCTGAGTACGCCGAATCTGTTCTTCCGAAATCGTCTTTTCCAGCACAATCGCCGCCAGATGCTGTGCTCCACTGATCAGCCGACGATGTTCCGGACCGGGCACCTTGGGCTCACGGAAGTACATCGCCAGCGTTCCCATGACCACGCCGACCGACGATCGCAGCGGCACCGACCAGCAGGCCTGCAGACCGGCGTCCAGCGCCAGTGATCGATAATCCTCCCACAGCGGATCGGTGGCGATATCAACCGACGTCACCGGCTGGTTCAGAAAGGCGGCCGTACCACAGGACCTCGCTCGGGGCCCGATCGCGGCGCCATCAATTGCGTCCCGGTAGGCTTCCGGCAGGCTCGGCGAGGCACCATGCCTCAGATGGCGGCCGCCTTCGTCCAGCAGCAGCACCGAGCCGATCATGTTGCCGGCCTGTGATTCGATCAGCAGAATCAGATGATTCAGCACGCTGGACTGCTCAGCACCGGTCGCAATCATCTCCAGAATCTGCTTTTCGCCGGCCAGGAGCAATTCACCCCGTTTGCGTTCCGTGATGTCCTGAACGGTTCCGGTCGCCCGAATCGGTCGATCGCTTTCGTCGAATTCCGTCTCGACCTGTACAAACACAAATCTTTCAGAACCGTCCGGCCGGACGATGCGGTGTTCCAGCGACTGAATCCGGCCATCCGTCCGACGTCCGTCGGAACTCAGGCGAAAGACCTCGGCAGCCTCCCGGTCATCCGGATGAATCATGGATCGAATGCGGTCCACGGAAAGTTCAATCGATCCCGGCTCCAGCCCGAAGATATGGAACAGTTCGTCTGACCAGACCATGACGTCTTCCTGGACAAGGTACTCCCAGCTGCCGATATGAGCGATTTCCTGAGCCCTGGCAAGGCTTTCCTGGCTGCGTCGCAGTTTCGCTTCAGCGGTAACCCGCTGATGAACGTCTGTCGTGCTGCCCACCCATTCAATGACCTCACCATCGGCATTGCGAATCGGCACCGCCCTGACTTCAAAGTGGCGATACTGTCCACAGGCGGCGTTCCACGATCTCCCTTCCACAAAATAGAGCTCGGGAGGATCTGCCAGTGCTTTCTTCCAGCCGGCCACAAGACGTTCGCGATCATCCGGATGCAGCTGCTGGGTCCAGCCGTAACCGCGGTATTCTTCCCAGGTCGATCCGGTATAAGCCGCCCACGAATCCTGCGGGCTTTCAAATCCGCCACTCGGCCCGGTGATCCAGAGCGAGCCGGCTGAGGCTTTCACCAGCGAGCGATACCGCTGTTCATTCAGCTGCAGTTCCTGTTCTGCCTGTTTCCGTTCAGTCACATTTCGCGTCACGGCAAGCTGCGCGGTCACGTTGCCGTCAGCGTCCCTCAGCGGACAGGCGTGCGTCTGCATCCAGAGCCGTCGCCCCTTCAGCCCCCGGAGTTCAAATTCCAGCTGCCGGGTTTCTCCCCGGAAAACGGCGGCATTCATTTCCTGAAAGGCTGCCCGATGCTCACTGGCGATCAAATCCAGAACACACTGCCCCAAAACCTGTTCGCGTGAACTGGCCTCAATCAGGGCCAGGCCGGCAGGATTCATATCCAGCAGCTCTCCATTCGGCCCGACCAGCTTCACACACTCCGGTTCAGACTCCAGAACGGCCTTCAGATGAGCATTACTTTCTGCCAGTCTTAGTTCCAGCTCCTTACGTTCCGTGACATCGATTGCCGTACCGACGACCGTTTCTTCCGATCCATTCGGCCCGCGCCTGCGGGACGCCGTCATCTGCAGCCAGCGGAGCGGGCCGTTATCGGGGTTGGTTCTGAGGTCAAAGGTAACCGTCGTTTCGTCCGCGCGGCCAAGCCGCTGCTGATAGTCGGCAACCCGCTCCCGGTCGTCCGGGTGAACCAGCGCCAGAAACTCGCCCAGTGTGGCCGGTGGTTCCTCCTCAGAAGCAACGTGCCACAACCGTTTCAGTTCGTCCGACCACAGCGCCTGTTTTTTTTCTCCCGGACAAAATTCCCAGCTGCCCAGACGAGCCGTTCGCTGCGCTTCCTTCAGCGACTGCTGACTGGCTCGCAGCTGCCTTTCGGCCAGAACCTTTTCCGTCACGTCCGTCTGAGTGCCCCAGAGCCGGACCAGGCAACCGTCTTCGATGATGCCCGTTCCGCTGTTCGCGAAGAAGACGGGGTTGCCGTTCCGGTCTTGTTCTTCAGAGATCTCATTGGTCAGTCGATATCCATTCCGAATCAACCGCCGCAGCAGGGCATCATTGACCTCGCTGCCCTCCGGTACATACATGTCACTGGCGGACATGCCGACCACCTCGTCAGGCGAAGAAAACCCATACATGGCAGCGAAGGTCGCGTTGCAGGCGGCAATGTGCCCGTCACTCATCAGGCGAGCCATCTGTTCCTCTTCCGAACAGTCCACCGGCACCGGAATATCGTATTCGTACAGATAAATGCCTTCACTGCTGTGCTGAACAAAGCTGCGGTAGCGTTCTTCACTCACCCGCAGCGCTTCGGTCGCCTTTCGGCGTTCCGTGATATCAACGCAGGAACCAACGTAACCGGTGAATTCTCCGTCGATGTCGTAGCAGGGCCCTCCGCTGTCCAGAAACCAGCGATAGCAGCCATCGCTGCGCCGTAACCGGTACTTCGTTTCAAACGGCTCGCGTTTTTCAAATGCCACTCTGAAAACACGGACACACTCGTCCAGGTCATCCGGATGGATCACTTCCATCCAGCCGTCGCCGTATTCCTGCTCGGGCCTCCGCCCCGTGTAGGTCAGCCACTGCCGGTTGCAGTAGTTGCACCTCATCTCGGTGTCGGTCGTCCATACCAGCTGAGGCAACTGGTCGATCAGATGACGGAAACGCAGCTCGACGTCAGGCCGATGATCACTGTCCGCCGGATCATGACCGCCCCCCAGACACTCACTGCCCGCCACAGGTTCCATAACACTCAGCTTTCGCCTGATGACAAAACGAATGGCCCCCGCCCCGAACCGCAGTCTCGCCGACGGCTCGGCCGGGAAACGCCTCCTGGAGATGCCGAGCCCACCGGCATCGCCGACGGCCTGCGAATCTTATCCGACCAGGCACGTGTGGTGATACAGCCCGCCGGCTCAGGTCAGCTGCCAGCGAGCCATGCGCAACTGCGCGTTCACCTGATCCTTCAGTTTCTCGTACCAGACCGTCACAAAGCTGCCCGCAGCGATCTCGACGGTCGACGGATAACCCAGATCGCCCGATGTACCGTCCCCGTAAATCACCATCGGTGCAGACCATGACACGCCATGATCCGTGCTGATTCGAGCCTGATTGCCCAGCGGGGCCCGACGGTGCCCATAGGTCATCAACAGTCGGTCATCAGACATTCTCAGCAGATGCGACGGCAACCCCCAGACGCCGATGGAATACAGTTCCGCCCACGTGCGACCGCCGTCGGTGGAATGCGTCTGCAGCGTTTCCCGGTGGTTGACTTTGTTATGATTTCGAACCTGCACAATCAGACGACCGTCGGCCGCCTCCACCGCGTGCAGTTCATGGTACTGCTGCGGATCGTCACCCGGCCGGGTTGGAATGTCGGCCAGCCAGTCCCATGTCTTTCCATCGTCATCCGATACGCATACACCCACCGTTCGCTTATCAGTCCAGAGAGCCACACCCGCATAAAACAGGCGACCGTCGCTTAAATTGACGGGACCGTGAGGACTGTTCAGCGGCACCCGGTAAGCCGGTGACCAGCTGGTGCCGCCGTCCTCAGACCGCAGCAGCCAGTTACCCAGATGATTCTGCCGCTGACTGTCACTCAGCCGGCGATGAACGCCCTGCCAGCGGGCCAGCCGGGCGGCCGGCATCGAAGGATTCCCCTGCTGAGCGGCTGCTTCCGCCTTCTTCAGAGTCGGTTCATACGCCAGCGAAGTGAATGTGCTGACCAGCAGCGTGCCTTTTGCCGTTTCCAGAATGCCGGCGTCGCGGTCATCGATCGGCCCGTCCACCAGCGTACGCGGAAACGTCCATGTCTGACCGTCGTCGAAGGATCGGGTCAGCTCCACGCGTCCAAAGGGACAGACGTGACTGTCGCGGCCGCCGGAACAAACGACCAGCAGTTCTCCGTTTTTCCGTCGCGTCAGAGTGGGCCAGCCGTGATAGCGATCGGTCTGCAGACTGATCGAGCTGACTTCACTGACGGTGAAGCCGGGCGCTGCCTGAGGCGTCTGAGCGGAAAGGCGGGATGCGGTCAGCAGACCGACACCCGCGGCGGATATCATGGTACGGCGAGAGATCTGTGGCATGGCTGGGATTCTGATCACAGGCTGGGAGGTTGAGTTGGAATCCACGGCGGCGGTCTTCACAATATCCTCCGCCCGTCTTTCCGAAAACGCCAAGGATAACAATGCGTCGCCAATTTCTGAATTCCATCTTCACCCTGACCGTTCTCGGCACCTGCACAACAGCAGCGGCCGAAGATGATCTTGTTCCACTGACCCATCATGATGCTGACCTGGTGGTCGATCTGGGGGTCGGCCTGTGGGCTCACCCGCTGCCGATGGATTTCGACGGTGACGGCGACCACGACCTGGTCGTCTCGTGCCCGGACAAACCCTTTAACGGAACGTATTTTTTTGAGAACACGTCCGGCCGAGTCGCTCTGCCGGTGTTTGAACCGCCCGTCCGCATCGGGCCGGGCTTTCACAGTATTCGAGTGTCGACCGTCGGCCAGCGTGTGGACGTCCTGACCGCAGCGACCGTCTACGAAGATTTCCCGAACCGGAAATTCACCGCTCCCCGAAGAATTGCCGTGCCCGCCAAAGTCGATGCGGCAAGGAAGACCCGAGCCAATCAGTGGCACCGAATTGACTGGGACAACGATGGTGACCACGATCTGGTGATCGGACTCGGCATCTGGGACGACTACGGCTGGGACGACGCCTGGGATGACGCCGGCGTGTGGAAAAACGGCCCGCTGCATGGCCATGTGTATGTGGTCACCAATCAAGGCTCCGATGATCAGCCGAAGTGGAGTCCGGCCGAAAAGCTGAACGCCGGAGATCAGCCGCTGGATGTGTTCGGCTGGCCCAGTCCCTGCGTGGCCGACTTCGACTCAGACGGTGACCGTGATCTGATCTGCGGTGAGTTCCTTGACCGGTTCACATGGTTCGAAAACACGGGTACCGATGACGCCATCCGCCTGGCCGCCGGCACGCGTGTCCGGACCGACGACGGTGCAGAACTGCAGATGGATTTGCAGATGATTGTTCCCACGCCGATCGACTGGGACTACGACGGTGATATCGATCTGATTGTCGGTGACGAAGACGGGCGAGTGGCATTCATTGAAAACGTGACCCCAACCGGTACCGACACCTCCGCCGATGCAACCGGTCGCGGACCGGTCTTCCGCCCGCCGGTTTACTTCCGGCAAAAGGCAGATCTGCTGAAGTTCGGAGCACTGGCAACACCGTTCTGTGTTGACTGGGACGCCGACGGAGACACGGACATTCTGTGCGGTAACACGGCCGGATATATTGGATTCTTCGAGAACAAGGGAGAAACTCCCGTCCGCTGGTCGGCTCCGCGACTGCTGAAGGCAGACGGAAAGACACTGCGCATCATGGCCGGCCCCAACGGCTCAATCCAGGGCCCCTGCGAAGCCAAGTGGGGCTATACCACACTGAGTGCTGCCGACTGGGACGGGGACGGCAGGACCGATATTCTGGCCAATTCCATCTGGGGCCGCGTCGTGTGGTATCGCAACATCGGCACCGACAGCCACGGGCTGCCGGAACTGGCTGCGGCTCAGCCGGTCGAAGTCGCATGGCCGGGTAAAGCTCCGAAGCCGTCGTGGACATGGTGGGAACCCGTCGGAAACGAACTGGTCACCCAGTGGCGGACCACACCGGAAGCCGTCGACTTCAATAAAGACGGCCTGACCGACCTGGTCATGCTGGATCATGAAGGTTACCTCAGTTTCTTTCAGCGAACGCAGGTCGACGGGGAACTCAGCCTGCAGCCGCCACAGCGAATCTTTGTCGACGAGAAAGGGTCACCCCTGCGATTGAATGCCAAACGTGCCGGCGGCAGCGGTCGACGAAAGATCCATCTGGTCGACTGGGACCAGGACGGTGACCTGGACCTGCTCGCCAACAGCGTCAACGCCGACCTGTACGAAAACAGCGGCACGGATTCCTCCGGACGGGTGACACTGAAGTACATCGGCCCGGTCGGTCAGCGCAACGTGGCCGGTCATACCAGCAGTCCGGCGACACTCGACCTGAACGCCAATGGCCGCCCCGACCTGCTGGTCGGCGCAGAAGACGGACATCTGTATCTGATGAGCCGCTGACAGCCCGTCTCTTCCGGAAAGATCTTTGCATGAACAGGCTGAATCGTCGAGACATCATCAGGTGTGCTGCGAGTGCCATTCCGTTTTCAACCGCCGCTGTCCTCGGCCGGCCGCGGGCGAAGACAGAAGACACGGCTGTGGTGGTGGACACTCATCTGCATTGTTTTGCCGGCAGAGACCCCAGGTTCCCGTATCACAGCCGGGCTCCCTATCGACCTGAGACACCGGCCACACCCGAACACCTGATTGCATGCATGAACGGTGCCGGTGTGGACTTCGCCGTGGTTGTTCATCCGGAACCTTATCAGGATGACCACCGGTACCTTGAACACTGTCTGCGCGTCGCGGGGAACCGGCTGAAGGCTACCTGCCTGTTCTTCGCAGATCGTCCCGGTTCGGTGGGCGGCATGGCACCTCTGGTCCGTCGGAATCCGGGACAGATCATCGCCGCCCGAGTACACGCCTACGCGCCGGGACGACTGCCTCCGTTCGGCACCAGCGAGCTACGGCAGCTCTGGAAAACAGCGACAGATCTGGGGCTGGCCCTGCAACTTCATTTTGAACCCCGCTACGCACCCGGATTCGAACCACTGATTCGTGAGTTTCGGGACACCACCGTGATCATCGACCACCTGGGACGTCCCATGCAGGGCACGGTTGAAGAACACAATCTGGTGATCCGCTGGTCGCGGTTTCCCAATACCGTGATGAAGGTATCGTCCATTCCCGACCGGAATCGCTATCCGCATCGGGACGTGCAGCCGGTGATCAGAAACCTGACCGAAGCTTTCGGCGCGGACCGCATGATCTACGGCGGCGGATTCAACGCCGAAGCCACGGAAACAAGCTACCGGGATTACCGCCTGCAGGTTGCCGCCCTGCTGTCGCACCTGCCAGCGGCCGATCAGGCAAAGATTCTGGGAGGCACCGCCGCTCGTCTGTTCGGATTTCGCACGTCCTGACCGTACACAACAGGCACCGGTTGTGGCCGGGTCTCCGACTCCGGTTGTGGCCGGGTCTCCCGACCCGACCACAAGATCGACCGAAGGTCTCCCGATGCGTATCATCCAATGCGTGGGGCGGTCGGGAGACCGCCCCACAACGGAGACCGCCCCACAACGAAGGCAGAACAGAAAAGAACGGACAACCCATGCACACTCAACTTCTGAAGTCCGGTGTTCTGGTACTGCTGATCACGACGACGCTTTCCGGCAGCGCTCTGGGGTGGGGCCGCGGTCATCGGCTGATCCGGCTGTGGGCGGTCGCTCACCTGCCGCCATGGCAACGCACGCTGATCGGACAGGGATCGCTGGACCGGCTGTGCCGGGACTACACGTCACTGCAGGACAGGCATGCCGGAGGAAAGGCTCCCGAGCTTGATGCCTACTGCCTGGTGCCGAACGTCCGAGTGTCGCTGCACGACGTGAATCCGGCGGAACCGAGTGCGCAGGCGATGCAATGGTATCTGGACCGGATCTCGAACCACCTGAATCGCGGTGAATCGGACGAGGCGATGAAGTTTCTGGGAGTGCTGTGCCACTGGAATGAAGATCCCGGCTGCCCCAGTGCTCACAGCAGCCCCGTCAGCGAAGTGCAGTTGAAGACCCTGCTGCCGCCGCCCGCCGACAAAGCCCGCTTCAACTACCTGTTTGGGGCGGGAGGCATCATGGACGTCGGCGACTACCGTATTGCCGACGCCGAATATCGACCTCAGCTGCTCGGACGGACCCGCGAGGAAGCGGCTCTCAGAATATACCAGCATCAGCGGTTGCTGCGCCGGAACGCCGCGACCCACATCATTCCGATCGTGCAGGACATGATGCACGGTGACGGACAAAAGGCGGACGAACACCGGGCTGCCGCCGCGCTGGACAACGCTCGTCACACGGCAGACGTCATCTATACCGCCATCTGTCTGGCAACAGGTCGTTTTGACGCCGATCAGCCATTATGGAATGAACAGCCGCTGACCCACTGGCTGCCTGAGTTCCATGGTCAGATGATTCCTCATCCGTATTATGTGACTCCATTTCTGGTCGATCAGGCGATGGACGCTCGTCGGCAGCTGCACCCGCTGTCGTTCGCCGCGGAGACACTCGGTAACATCAGCACCGGCTACGGGATGGGAACGCCCTTCTCACTGGATTTCGTGGTGGCTCCGGCGACCGTGTTCAGTCGGTTTACCTGCCGAGTGGGTCTGCACACGACGGCGGGAAAAGCCGGAGCCGTCATTTTTGCCGTGTCGGCAAACGGTGATGAGCTGGTTCGTACAGAGCCGCTGAAACCGGATGACCCGCCGGTCCAAATTGATGTTCAGCTGCCGAAAGTCGACGTGCTGACACTTTCACTCAGGACGATCGCGGCCGAGAACTCCGAATCCCGCGAGAACCTGACGGTCTGGGCCGATCCGGTCCTGCATCGGCGACCGTAGGTGGGGAACGGCAGGTCGAAGACGATGGCCCGGACACGGTAGAGCAGCGACGGTCAGGCCGGAGACAGTAGATCAGCGGTGGTCAGGTGGGGGCACTTCTTAGTTGTACCGAGGCGCTTCGCGGTGTGCTTCTTTCAGGTACTGCTGCAGCAGCTGTCTTTCCTCAGGCGTGCAGACCGCGATACAGGAATCCAGCTGGTTGATGGCTTCGCCGGCCCGGCCGGCCCGCAGGGTCAGAATGGCCAGATCTCGTTTTTCGCGATAGGAGCCGGGACTTAGAGCGGCCAGGCGTCGCTGGACGCGCCATGCCGCCGACCAGTCTTCACGGCTGCCGAACAGGGACTTCAGGTTGTTCAGCATCCGCATGACAATACGTCGCTCAGTCGCCGGCTTCAGGGTCACGCGAATTTCGGAAACCGGCAGTTCAGTAAGAGCCTGCAGCCATTCCACACATTCATATTCGTCCATCAGATGTCCGCCGCGAAACGGATCGACATAGACGACGCCGCGATCCGTCTGCAGCTGATTGATGAAATGCGACGGGGCCGAAACCCCGACCAGCGGAATGCCAAGTTCGTTGGCCACCGCCATGTAGATGACCGACAGCGAAATCGGGATTCCGCGGCCGGTTTCCAGCACTCGATTCAGATAGCTGCCGTCGGCCGAGTCAAAACTGTCGTGATGTCCGTGCAGCTTCAGTTCTTCGGTCATGTACTGAATCAGCAGCTGCAGTTCGCAGAGATCGTCACCGGCCATGGCCACCGAACGGGTGAGTTCACCGACGGCCGTCCGCAGGGTGACCAGAGTTTCTTCAAACTGCAGATCCGGCTGGCCGTCCCGAGCTATTTCCAGGGCCGCCACGACAAGGTCGACGTCGCTTTCGCGGCGGACCAGCCTCATAAACTGCTCATCTTTTTCGAACTGCTGCAGGGCGGACATAAGAACACAGACCTCTGACGGATCACACACCCCGGAACCGACAGGCCGCAGGCGACGCGGCCACTATAGCGATGGCCTGAAGGGGTCACAACGCGACTCTGAACAACATTTGCATGCCGCTTTTTGGCTCGTTGACTTGGTGAAACGGCAATTGTATGGTTGCAGGCTCGTAAAAATACCGGAAAGTTGTTTTTTCCGCGCCCGGTGTCATCGGCAATCTCTGCCGTGTCGATGCGTACTGTGGTCGGGAATCTCTCAAGTCCACTGCTGGAGCCATTCATGCCGCGACTACTCTGCGAACCTTCAGTCAGGAATCTTTTTCTGGCGCTGTCCCTGATCTGCTTTTCAGGCTGTGCCGACGGAGACCCTGATTCGGGCGGCAGCGGTGACGGCGGAACTTCCGCAGACGGTGACGGGAAAAAGCCGTCTGTGGCCTACGTGACCAACGGCATCGCGTCGTTCTGGGTGATCGCGGACAAGGGAGCGATGGATGGAGGCCGTGAATTCAACGCCGACGTGACCGTGCAGATGCCGGCCAACGGCGTCGAAGATCAGAAACGCATGTGCCAGGACCTGCTCGCTCAGGGCATCGACGGCATCGCCATCAGCCCGATTGATCCGGATAACCAGGGCGATCTGCTGGCCGAAATCGCTCAGCATTCAAAGCTGATCACACACGATTCCGACGCGCCGGACAGTGACCGGCTGTGCTACATCGGAATGGACAATTATACAGCCGGGCGCCTGTGCGGAGCACTGGTCAAGGAGGCCATGCCGGAAGGCGGTTCGGTCATGATCTTCGTCGGCCGACTGGGCCAGGCCAACGCCCGATTGCGGCGTCAGGGCGTCATCGACGAACTGATGGACCGCAGCCACGATCCGACACGTTACGACGAACCCAGCGCAGGTGAGATCAACGGAGACAAATACACCGTGCTGGATACACGCACCGACGGCTTCGACTTCGGCAAGGCCAAGGCACAGGCACAGGACGCCATCGCAAAATACGAAAACCTTGGCTGTATGGTCGGACTGTTTGCATACAACCCGCCGCTGATGCTCGATGCCGTGCGTGAAGCGAATAAGCTCGGAGACATCAAAATCGTGGCCTTTGACGAAGAAGATGCCACACTGCAGGGCATCGTGGACGGCGAAATCCATGGCACCGTCGTGCAGAACCCCTACAAATACGGCTTCGAATCGGTCCGCGTACTGGCCGCCCTCGCCCGCGGTGACGAATCGGTGATCCCGGAAGGCGGTTTTCTGGACATCCCGGCGCGACAGATTCGCAAGGATAACGTGAAGGAATTTCGAGCGGAACTGCAGCGTCTGACGGCCACAGACACACCGGCGCCGGCGGACGGTGCAGACGCCACACCTGAGCCGGCGGCGGGCGAAACATCAACACCGGCGGGCGACACACCGGCGGGCGACAAATAGTCGCCGGGTCGCCGTATACAGAAATCAGTTGCTGCCAGCGGAACCGCGTCACCGGTGTCGGCAGTTCGGACTTCGCAGCCCGATGGCCGGCAACCCGATGGCCGGCAACCCGACGACCGGCAGCCCAATGGCCGGCAATTAGGTAGCCGGAACTCGGGATCCGGGCACTATAACGTCAAACCATGTGTCCGGGATCGGCCGCCGAACGGATGGTCCCTTCTGAAGCACAGCCTCGGTGGTTTCGGCACAGTCCGAAGCCCGCCTTTTCGAAGATCAACAGCGGATTCCCGCAATGAGCGAAACTTCGTCACCCGCACTTCTGACCGTCGAAAACGTCACTAAGCGTTTTCCCGGGGTGACTGCGCTCAGCAAGGTCTGTCTGTCCGTCGGCAGGGGCGAAGTGCTGGCCCTGATCGGCGAAAACGGGGCGGGCAAGAGCACACTGATGAAGATTCTGGCCGGCGTTCAGCGACCGGACGAAGGTCGGATCTGCGTGGACGGAAGACCCGTGCTGCTCGACTCGGTCCAGGCCGCTCAGGAATCTGGCATCGCCCTGATTCACCAGGAACTGAATCTGTCGGGAAATCTGGATGTCGGAGCCAACATTTTTCTGGGCCGCGAACCTCTGAAACGCGGGCTGATCGACACGCGAAAAATCCGGGACGATTCGGTGCAGCTGCTGCAGCGTGTGGGCCTGGATGTACCGCCCGAAACAATTGTCGACAGGCTGCCGATCGGGCAGCAGCAGCTGGTGGAAATCGCTCGTGCCCTGTCGATCGACGCCCGTGTGCTGATCATGGATGAACCGACCTCCAGTCTTTCCCAGCGAGAAGCCGATCGGCTTCTGGAAGTGGTTCAGGATCTCCGCCGCCGAGGCGTCAGCGTCATCTATATCTCTCATCGACTGGGTGAAGTCAAACAGCTGGCCGACCGGGTCACCGTCTTCCGCGACGGGGCGAATGCCGGCGAGCTGACGCGGGAGGAAATCACGCACGACCGGATGGTGCAGCTGATGGTCGGCCGCGACATTTCCCAGTTTTATGCCCGCAGGCCGCATCGTCCGGGGGCGGCGGCGCTGGAGGTCAGGAACCTGGTGACTCCGGCTCACCGGGGTCACCGCCTGAATCTGACTGTTCGTCAGGGAGAAATTGTCGGCATTGCCGGACTGGTGGGGGCTGGTCGGACAGAGCTGTTGCAGGTGCTGTTCGGCGTCGATCAGGCGGTTTCCGGAACAGTGGCCGTGAACGGAAAAGTGGTCCGTCTGCGTCAGCCGCGGGATGCGATCAATGCGGGCCTGGCACTGGTACCGGAAGACCGCAAGCAGCAGGGCGTAATTCTGGAGATGGCGGTGCGCACCAATATCGGGCTGGCCGGACTGCGGCGGCACCGGCTTTGCTGCGGTTTTCTGAACAGCCGGCAGGAGGCCGCCGATTCTGCCGAAATGATTCAGCGGCTCAGAATCAAGACTCCGCATGAACGTCAGGTGGTGCAGTATCTGTCCGGCGGCAATCAGCAGAAGGTGGTGCTGGGAAAATGGCTGGCCATGAAACCCAGGGTTCTGCTGCTGGATGAACCGACTCGCGGCATCGACATCGGAGCCAAGCAGGAAATTTATGGATTAATGGAGGAACTGGCAGAACAGGGAGTCGCCGTGCTGTTTGTCAGCAGTGAAATGGAAGAAATTCTGGGCATGTCCGACCGGACGCTGGTGATGCACGAAGGTCGCATCACCGGCGAACTGTCGCGCGAAGAACTCAGCGAAGAATCCGTCATGCAGCTGGCCACGGGCAACCTGGCAGACAGCAGCACCGGCTGAAACAAATTCTGCTTCTGATCAAAACTTCATCACAGCCGTCACTCGCAGCACACGGGATGTACGGACCATCAGGTCGGCGACATGAAAAAGAACCTTGGAATTCTGGGCATCCTGCTGGTGGTGTTTATCGCCACGGCGATGGGCAGCGACAGCTTCTTTACAGCCTACAATCTGTTCAACCTGGTCGAACGCAGTTCTCTGTACGGGATCATCGGCATCGGTGCCGCCTTTGTCATCATCACGGGCGGCATCGATCTGTCCATCGGCTCATTGATCGGACTGGTCGCTGTCCTGTTTCCGTTTCTGGTGATCACGCACGAAATGCCGCTGATCGTGGGACTGCTGGGACTGTTCGGTCTGGCGCTGACCGCCGGACTGATTCACGGGCTGCTGATCACGCGTCTGAAACTGCAGCCGTTTGTCGTCACGTTATGCGGGCTGATGATCTACCGCGGTATTGCGCGATGGATGGTGGGTGATCAGACGATGGGCTACGGCAACAAATCCTTTGCCGGGCTGAAGGTGCTGGTCGGCAGCGTGGCTCAGATACCCGGCTGCGGCGAACTGGCGTGGGCAAAACATGTTCCGGTGGCATTTCTTATTCTGCTCGCTCTGGGTATCGCCGCTGCCATTTTTCTGAACAAGACCATCTACGGCCGCTATCTGCTGGCGCTGGGTCGCAATGAGGAAGCCGCCCATCTGAGCGGCATCAACACGTCGGCGATGATCATTCTGGCCTACGTGATCTGCTCGCTGATCACCGGGCTTGGTGGCCTGATGTTCGCTCTGGACTACGGATCTATCCAGCCCGACAGTTTCGGCGGATTTTACGAACTTTATGCAATCGCCGCCGCAGTTCTCGGAGGCTGCAGTCTCCGCGGGGGCGAGGGTTCCGTGTTCGGCATCATTCTGGGGGCGACGCTGATGCGACTGCTGATGAATTCCATCAGTATGCTGGGCATCGACGATCAGCTGGAGCCGGCCGTCATCGGTCTGGTGATTCTGATCGGTGTGATCGTGGACGAACTGGTCAAACGATTCGCCGCTCGGCGCCGCGCGATTCAGCAGGCCCGACATGCGGGCACCTGACGGCGGAACTGTCGGCCGAATGCCCCTTTTCTACACACACCAGCCCGCCAGCCACGGTGAATTCATCCCGCCGGCAGGTCGGGGACCAGCGGGTTCCGGAACCGCCGTCCCGTAATTCCTCGACGGCCTCCCACACAGTCGAAACGACAACGTCATGGATGAATCCGAACCGGGCACCCACAAACTGAAGGGACTGACATCCGTCAGCCTGCTGACGCTGGTCAGCCGAATCACCGGGCTGGCACGTGATGCTCTGATGGCGTCGATCTTCGGCGCCGGACCGATTCTGGATGCGTTTACGGTGGCCTTTCGCCTGCCCAACACGTTTCGCCGCCTGTTCGGCGAAGGTGTGATGACGGCCGCATTTCTGCCTGAATTTGTACGGGCCGGTGAACGTCACGGACCGGCGGCCGCCACCGCTCTGTTCAGCGACGTGGCATGGCGACTGCTGAAGATTCTGGCGGTCCTGACCGTGATTCTCGAAGTGCTGCTGGCAACTGCCTATCTGAGCGTGGAGATGAGTGACCGCTCGGCCCTGCTTTGCGAACTGTCGCTGATCATGACGCCCTATCTGGTCCTGATCTGCATGGCCGGACATTATTCCGCCGCCCTGCACGGCATGCGGCACTTTGTGTATCCGGCACTCACGCCGATTCTGCTGAACCTGATGTGGCTCACAGGAGGACTGTTTGCGGCATGGGTGTTCGCCTCCGGATACGACGAAGTCCGCCTGATCGCCGCCATCATCCTGCTGGCCGGTTTTGCTCAGCTGGGCATCCTGATCTACAAAACGTCTCAGTACGGCATCCGTATCAGCCTGCCCCGGGCCGGGCCGGACCGAAACGCGAAGAACACGGACGCCGACAAGGTGTTCAGAGCCATGGCGCCCGTCCTGCTGGGACTGTCCATCACGCAGGTCAACAGCCTGGTCGACAGTTTTCTGGCGTGGGTGCTGATGTCGGACAACCTGAACCAGGTGCCGTCCATGCTGCGGTTTCAGCTGCCGGAAGGAACCGCCGGGGCACTGTACCTCGGCCAGCGGCTGTTTACGTTTCCGCTGGGCGTCTTTGCAGTGGCGCTGGGAACCGTCCTGTTTCCCCGCTTCGCACAGCATGCTCAGACCGGTAACCATGCAGAACTGAACCGCGATGTGATTCACGGTCTGCAGCTGGTACTGGTGGTCGGCATCCCGGCCAGCGTCGGACTTTGGTTCATGGCCGCGCCGATCACAGATCTGCTGTTTCGCTACGGACAGTTTGATGCCACCGCCGCCGACCTGACGTACCGCATGATTGCCGCCTACAGCACTGGTGTCTGGATCTTCAGCGGCCTGTTGATTGTCAATCGCGTGTTTTATGCGGCCGGTGATCAGGTCACACCGATGCGTCAGGGCCTGATCTGTGTGGGTCTGAACCTGATGTTCGACTTTCTGATGCTGCCGGTGTTTGGCGGCCCCGCCCTGCCCCTGGCCAGTGTCCTGGCCACGCTGTTTCAGCTGGGACTGGCCCTGGAAGTGCTGCGCAAACGATTTCTGACCCTCGGCCGTTCCGCATTCGTGCCCCTGTTGTGGCGGGTCGCTGTCTGCACGCTGGTGATGACCGGTTGCAGCCTTGGTATGCTGTCGCTGATGTCGCGTCTGGAATCCTCGCTGGCAACGTTCAGCTTCCGCTTTCTCAGCGTCTGCGTGCCGGTCTGCGCTGCCGTGATCGTGTACACCGTCGGGCTGACCGTCTGCGGGATCCGGCCGGACCGCCTGCTGAAAGAGCCGCATGTGCCGGCATGAACCAGCGCTGTCGCCAGGGCAGATTCAGACATTATCGCGGCGACGCTGACGCCGCCGGTAACCGATCATCCCGAACGCTCCCAGCCCGAACAGCGCGAGACCGGATGGTTCCGGAACGGCGGTCGTCAGGTCTTCCACCTGAAAATTGTCGAACGTCTGTCCCCGTGGCGAACCGGCACCGCTGGTGGGAGAATAGTCGTACAGGCCGACGCTTCCGGACGAAAACGTGCTGTCGGTCAGCGTCGTGAACGCCATCGCACTGCCATTCAGAAATGCCGAATACGTGTTCCCGATCACTTCCACACGAATATGTACATCGGCCCCCTGCAGACCGGTCTGAGCCGCAAACCCGGTGGCAGCGGCGACACTGCCGTTGGTCACAACGTGCCAGTACAGGCCGTCATACGTACCTCCGTTTCCACCGGTGACCAGCAGCACACCATTCAGCGATCCGCCGTTGTAATCGCTGCGGAGCCAGATGCCGCCGTCGTCCAGATCGTTCACATCAACGTCAACGGCAAAGTCCGTCAGCCCCGTCAGCGTGGAAACATCGGTGTACGTGGCCTGAAATGTTTTCCATGTGACTCCTCGCTTGTCACACCCTGCGATTTTACCGGACACAAGGCCGGCGGTCGTCTTACATCCGTCCCTGCTGCTGGTTGTAGGCGATCACGCTGTTCGCGCAGAGAAAGCCGAACAGAAACAGCATGAACTGCGTGGACGGCAGATGCTGCAGCGCCCAGACGGCCACGGCACCGGAGGCCAGAATGGAAATCTGCAGCACGCGTTCCCGCGACCGTCGGCGGACGTATCGCAGCACAAGAGCTTCCATGATGCGGCCGCCGTCAAGCGGCAGACACGGCACCAGATTCAGAACTCCCCACCACAAATTGATCCACAGCAACAGACTCAGGCAGTACATCGTGGCGTCGTTTTGCAGCACGTCCGGCGAATACCCGATCAGAAAAGAGATCAGCAGCCGGATCAGTCCGTACAGCAGAAAACCGGCGGCCGGCCCGGCCGCTGACATCAGCACATTCCTCCATGTCGACAGGTGCGTTGATGTGGCATAGCCGCCCATCGCATACAGCACGATTTCCGACGGATATCCGTAGCGTCTGAGCGTCAGCGCGTGTCCCATTTCGTGGACCAGAATCGACACAAAGACGCAGATCACGCCCAGAAACTTCAGTCTGGGATCCGGAGTCGACCTCCACACCACGAAAGCGGCCATCAACCAGAAGAAGGGGTGAACGCGGACCGGGATTCCGAAAAAACGAAATCTCAGATCAAACTCCGTTTCACCTGCCTGACCGATCATATCTTGATCCTTGTCGTATTCACTGCGTTGGGGGTTTCTGTGCAACGATCCGTCGACCGCACCGCAACTCGGCACTTTTCTTCGCCTCTGGCCGAACAGCGGCCGGGAGGATACAGTTTCCCCCGGTATTTTGCCTTCTCACCGGAAACCAACTTCTTATCCGCAGCCGAAACAGACGCCGTCGCGGCCTCCGACACCGGTCCGGTCGGTGTGCCTGTCACCTGATCTCAGACGGCCTCAGCGTGCTGCCACGACCGTACACCACTTTATACGTCAGACAAGGAAACATCACTCGTGGGCGGCGTTTTTCGAGCACTCATGAATCTGCCGCTGTTCAAGTCGGTGCTGCGCCCGATCACGCGAGTGCTGGTCGGGATTATTGCGATTCCGGTCTTCCGCTTCATCATGCGCCGCGTGTTTCGGCTGCAGGATCTGGATGATGAACTGGAAAAGGACCTGGAACAATGGTTCCGGGGAGCTCTGCTGCTGCTGGCCGCCACCGCCAATATGGAACATCTGCTGTTCGGCTGGATGGACAAACTCGACTGGATGGATCGCATGGACTGGCTGACCATGGGCCTGCGGCTGATGCTGGCGATCGGCGTGATTGAAGCCATGCCGGATCAGGAATTATTTGCCGTCATCCATCCGGGTCCCCCGAAGATTCGCCCCGGCCGCAGTGCTCTCAAAGAATTCTGGACACAGAAATGGCGTTTCGTCAAAGGCTTCGTCTGCCAGCACCTGAACCGCTCGTCTCCCGTCCTGGCCATGATGGCGGCAATTGTCGGAGCGGAATTGCTGACATTATCCGAGATTGACCGGGCCAAAATTGCGCGTACCAGTATGGTCGACTGGACCATTTCTCAGCAGGTCGTCGTCGTCAGCCCGATTCAGGTGGTGGCTTCCACCCATGTCTACCATCGAAATCTGAACGAAATGCGTGTCAATCTGGCGGAAGTCGGTCATATGCACGACGATTTTCGGCGGCATCGTGAACGGTGGCTGGTGGGCTGGGTCTGTTACCTGCTGGCGATCACTCAGTACCTGATCATCGGTCTGGTCACCTCGCGGGACCGCGCAATGGATGTCCTGTCGGAATTCGATCGCGCCGTGGCCGAACGCCGTAAGCAACTGATCGATGAGTTCCAGATCGGGCCTGGTGAGGAACCGCCGGCGGATGGCAGCCCTGCACTGGCGTCGCCGCAGACGCAGGAGCCGCAGCAGCAAGAGCCACCGCCGCCGCCGCCACCGTTGTCCTCAGCACAGTCGGCACCACCACCGCCGCCGCCTCCCGAGCCATCGCAGGATCAGCCTGCATCGGTAGGCGATTCTGAACCCCGGGACACAACGCCATCGGGATAACCGGAGTTGGATCACTGCCGGCGGAATACTAAACTTAAGTGAGCCTCCTTCTTCAGTAACACTTCGCCGGTCATTTCATGTCTCGTATCCAGCAGCTTGATCCTCACGTCATCAATCGCATCGCCGCCGGCGAAGTGATTGAGCGACCCGCCAGCGTCGTGAAGGAGCTGCTGGAAAACAGCGTGGACGCATTGTCCACGCGGATCGAGGTGGATATTGCGGCCGGAGGCATCGATCTGGTTCGGATCTCCGACAACGGCGAAGGCATGCATCCGGAAGATCTGGAACTGGCGGTCACCAGTCATGCCACCAGCAAGATCCGCAGTGACGCGGATCTGACACAGGTTGCCACGCTTGGTTTTCGCGGCGAAGCACTGGCCTCAATCGCTTCCGTCAGTCGGTTTCGAATCCGCACGCGGCGGGAAGGACTGGACACCGGACGAGAACTGGAAGCTGAAGGCGGTCAAATCTCTATTCTGCGGGAATGCGGATGTCCTCAGGGGACCGTCATTGAAGTTCACAACCTGTTCTTCAACACCCCGGCCCGCCGGAAATTTCTGAAGAAACCGTCTACTGAATTCGGCCGCATCAGTGAGCAGTTTGCCAAAATTGCACTGGCGAATCCCAACCTGCACCTGGTGCTGCGTCACAACGACAAAAAAGTCTACGAACTGCCGGCAACCGCCAATCAGCTGGAACGCATCCGCCGCTTTTTCGGAAGCGATATCGGTGACAAGCTGATCGCTGTGGAATCAGAATCGACCACGGAGACCGGCGAAAGCATCCGCCTGTGGGGCTATGTGGGTGAGCCGTCGCTGAGCCGCGGCACCCGCAAGGATCAGTACCTGTTTCTGAACGGCCGCCACATTCTGGATCGCAGTCTGCAGCACGCCCTGGGCGAAGCCTATCGAGGCCTGCTGATGGTCGGACGACACCCGATCAGCTTTCTGTTTCTGGAATTGCCGCCACATCTGGTCGATGTCAACGTCCATCCCACCAAGACAGAAGTCCGGTTTCAGGACAGCCAGTCGCTGTACCGCCAGCTGCTGCATACGCTCAGAGACAAGTTTCTGTCACTGAATTTTCAGTCCGAGATCCAGATTCCCACCGCGCGACAGACGTCAGAAGGTGGTTCTTCCACGACCGCCACGCGCGTTCAGAAAGAACTGGAAATCTGGTCTTCGTCCGCCCTGAACGCTTCGCGAAGCACGGCCGCTGCAGCTCCGTTCGGCAGCCCCGGCCCGCAGCACGACAGTTCTGCGCGACACCGTACCGAACATCCGGGTGCTCCCGGCCCGAAGTCTGCCGCGTTTCGCCCGGCCGTTTCTGAAGCCCTGAGTCCGCTGTCTGAATCCGCATCCGAATCGTCACAGAATTCCTTTCCGGAAGCGGGTTCCGCAGCCGTGTCTCCGGCGGCGGCCGCAGATTCGGGCGGCAGCGGACCGACCGTGGCAGCTCTTGCAGCGGCGGCCGCGTCCACAGCGGTCCCGGCCGCGGCGACTTCCGGACAGGTCGTGCACGGCGACGACTTCCGAGCGTTTCAGATTCACGACTGCTATCTGGTGGTGGCCGGCGACGAGGGCCTGGAAGTCATTGATCAGCACGCCCTGCACGAACGCATTCTGTACGAACATCTGCGGAACCGGGTGCTGGCAGGACATGTCGAAAGTCAGAAGCTGCTGCTTCCCGAAGCCATTGAATGCAGCGCCGCCGAAGCGGCCATTCTGCTGGAACACACTGAACTGCTGAACGAAATTGGCTTTCAGATCGAAGACTTCGGCGGCACCACGGTGCTGCTGACGGCTCATCCGGTGATGTTGCCGCGAGGCAATCTGGTCCGGATTCTGCGTGACCTGGCCGGCGAACTGGAAGAATCCGACGGCAAGACGTCCCGCCGGGACCTGCTGGACCACATGATGCACACGATGGCCTGCCGGGCGGCCATCAAAGCCGGTCAGCGGCTCACCCCCGAAGAAATGCAGGATTTGCTGCAGCAGCGACACACCGTCGACGATGCGCACCACTGTCCTCATGGTCGTCCCACGTCCCTGATGCTGTCGCGTGGCACGCTGGACAGGCAGTTCGGACGGCTGGGATAGTGCCGAAGCACCGTTCCGGCCACCAATAAACTTTGGCACCGATCCATTTTCCGGCCCTGATTCACTCTCGCCGGGCCCCCCTCATTCTTAGAATCCCGTCTTGCCAGTGTGCTCGACAGCCATCCTGTGATCTTCGTTTATTGTTCGGCAAATAATGATCTGCGTCAGTCTGGGAAGAACCCGTCACTCGGCCTTCATCGAAGGGCACTGCCATCTGGCCGAACAAAAGGCTGAACTGGTGGAGCTGCGCGTGGATTGGCTCCGCAAACGCCCCGACATCGGTCGACTGCTGAAGGACCGCCCCACGCCGGTGGTCGTCACCTGCCGGCGTCCGGAAGACCGAGGTCGCTGGTCCGGCACCGAGGAACAGCGACAGACGCTGCTGCGAGAAGCGATTATCGCCGGGGCTGAGTACGTTGATCTTGAGGAAGACATTGCCGCATCCATCCGCCGATACGGTCAGACAAAGCGGATCGTCAGCTACCACAATTTTGACGAAACACCGGCGGAACTGCAGAGCATCCATCAGCGGATGGCCAGGTGCGATCCGGATATCATCAAGATGGTGACCATGGCCAACCGGCCGTCAGACAATGTCCGTGTGCTGGAGCTTCTGCAGGGTGCCGAGATCCCGACAATTGCCTTCTGCATGGGCGAATTCGGCACAATCAGTCGTGTGCTGTGTGGCCGGGCCGGGGCTCCATTCACCTACGCAGGCTTCAGCAGCGAACGTGAGATGGCTCCGGGACAGCTGACCTTCGCCGAAACCAAACATCTGTATCGCTTCAATAAGATCACCGATCAGACAAAGGTCTTCGGAGTCATCGGCGACCCGATCTCACACAGCCGCAGTCCTCTGCTGCACAATGCGGCCTTTCGAAAAGTGGGCTTCGACGGAGTTTACCTGCCGCTGCGCATACCGGCCGACAACCTGCAGGAATCGCTGGAAGAATTCGAGAAGCTGGGCATCAGCGGTTACAGCGTCACTATTCCTCATAAGGAACAGGTGCTGGAATTCGCCGAGGTGCCGGACGAGCAGTCCGACGCGATCGGTGCGGCCAATACGCTGTTCAGGCGCGATGGAAAATGGCACGCCACCAATACGGATTATGATGCCATCATTCAGACCATCGTGGCCGCTCTGGAAGAATCACCTCAGCACTCCCCGGAGCTCAGGGGAAAACGCGTGCTGATTCTGGGTGCCGGCGGTGTGGCTCGTGCGGCCATCTGTGCCATGTTGAAGCAGGACGCGTCCGTCACGGTCACCAACCGCACACGGGCTCGGGCGAAAAATCTGGCCGAGGAAATGGGCTGTCTGACGTCTCTCTGGGCCAACCGCGGTGCCGAACCCTGCGACATTCTGATCAACTGCACGTCTGTCGGGATGACGCCGAACGTCGATGAATCCCCTTACGAACAGCACTGGCTGCACGAATCGATGCTGGTGTTCGATACCGTCTATACGCCGGAACACACACTGCTGCTGAAGCATGCCGCCACACGCGGATGTGCCACCGCCAGCGGCGTGGAAATGTTTGTCCGACAGGCCGCCCGGCAGTTTGAACTGTTCACTGAACGGGAACCGCCTCTGGACTACATGATGGAAACGCTGCGGCGATCGCCCTGATCAGTTCCGGCGACCGGGGATCGCGGCATACGGTCCCGATTCACACGTCGGCCCCCGCCGTCGGTCGCTCACAATGTATCGGCAGACCCTGCAGGTCTGCCCGGGATTGACTTACACTATTCACACTTGCTGCCTGGGTTCATGATCGTCACCCTGATCGGATATCGCGGATGTGGAAAATCCACCGTCGGCCCGCTGCTGGCCGACCGCCTGGGATATCCGTGTGTGGACAGCGATGACCTGATCGAATCCCGGGCCCGAAAATCCATCCGACAGATCTTTGCCGAAGACGGCGAACCCGCCTTCCGGCAACTGGAAGCCGACGTGCTGGCCGAACTGACACAGCGTGGCGACCTGGTGATCGCGGCCGGTGGCGGCGCCATTCTGGCAGAAGCCAACCGGCGGCGACTGAAGGCCGCCGGACCGGTGGTCTGGCTCAGCGTCCATCCTGACATTCTGGCCGCCCGCATCGAAGGCGATCTCAGTTCCGATGAACGTCGCCCCAGCCTGACCGGCCGGTCCGTTCAGGACGAGGTCGCTGAGGTGCTGGAAACGCGTTTGCCGCTGTATCAGGCCGCTGCTGCGATCACGGTGAGTGCCGATACGGACACGCCCGAGGAACTGGCGGAACGGATTTTCAGACAGATCACCGCCGGAGAACCATCGTGATCGGTTATGAACTGCCACTGCCGCTGGTCCTGACGGCACTGGCCGTGCTGGGCGCCTTTGTCGGGCGGTTCCTGAATCGGTGCATCACCGCGTTTCCGCTGCATGATCGCCTGATGGCTCAGCTGAAAGCCGCCACTCAGCTGCGCACTGTCTGCCGCCGATGTTCCACCCGCGCCTCGCTGACAGAACGGATTCCCGTCATCGGCTGGCTGCTGAGCGGCGGTCGCTGTCACGCCTGCGGCAGCCGGCTGTCACGCTCCGGTCCCCTGATTGAAACGCTGACCGCTGCTCTGTTCGTTCTGGTGTACTGGTTTGAGATTCCGACGGGGGCCGTCGCCGTTCTGTCGGATTCAGGACTCACATCGCCGGAAGGTCCCAGGGGTCCGGAAGTCATTCAGACCCTGTGGTCGCCGGTGGTGTGGCTGCATCTGAGATACGCGCTGCACATGCTGATGATCTGCGGACTGATCGTGGCCACAGAAATTGATCGGCGGCTGAGGATCATTCCGGACGGCAGTACCATTCCCGTGATGCTGCTGGCGCTGGTCGTCAGCGGTATTGCCGCCCAGCTGTATATCGTCCCGATCTGGTTTCAGGATGCCAGTACCGTCCGCATTCTGCAGCCACTGATGCCGGAATGGCTGCAGCCGCTGTTCGTGCCCTGGGATCCCACAGCGTTCATTCAGGCCAGCCCGCACCTGCACGGCTTTCTGGTCAGCGCCTGCGGCGCTCTGGCCGGAGCTGGTTCTGTCTGGATGGTCCGCCAGATCGGTTTTCTGGTGCTGAAGCAGGAAGCAATGGGATTCGGCGATGTGGTGCTGATGGCCATGATCGGCAGCGTGATCGGCTGGCAGCCGGTGCTGGCCGTGTTTGTCTTCGCCCCCATGCTGGCCATCTTTGCCGCTGTCATCAACTGGCTGGCTCATCGCGACAACGAAATTCCCTATGGACCGTTCCTGAGCCTGGCGACGCTGCTGCTGCTGCTGACATGGCCGTCGTCATGGCCGCTGGCCAAGCGTTTTTTTGACATGGGTCCGTTTCTGGTGCTGATGCTGGTATTCATGGTGGTCCTGCTGGCCGCGTCACTGCAACTGGTCCAGCTGCTGAAACGGCTGTTTGGTCTGGGACAACGGCCCTGCGATGACGACGGAGGCTGGACGTCGGCCGATCATCTGACCTATTACAACAGCGAACGTCCGGATGAACAGACCGGGCAGTGGCCGACCGACCAGTGGCCCGGCTCACGGGCCGGCCGCGGGCTGCTGAGACAGCACGACTGGAAACACGGCCGCTGACGAATGCCCTAAAAATGACCTCCCGGGTGGCCACAACCCTGTAAAAACAACGACCGCAGCTTCCAGTTCCCGATGTCGAAGTGCACAATCGCAGCATGTGCTGCCTTCAACCACGCCCGGGAACATGATCGCCATGAACCGCTTCTGCCGTCTGCTGTTGCTGATTGCCGCCCTGCCGGGTCTGTGCCCGGCGGCAGAATTCAAAGCCCGCGTCCTGGACGCAGATTCCGGTCAGCCGCTGGCCGCCCGAATCTATCTCCGAAATGCCGCGGACGAATGGCTGTTTGTGGAATCGGCTCACCCGGAGGGCACCGCCCTGCCCTATCGCGAACAATGGGTACCGATGCCGGAATCGGTGGAACGGCATACCACGGTGTCCGCTCATCCGTTCCGCATCGAGCTCGCTGCCGGCACCTACCAGCTGACCGTCGAGAAAGGCAAGGAATATCTGCCGCTGCAACAGACGATCACGATCGGCACCGATGACCGGTTGATCGATTTCCGACTGCAGCGCTGGATCAACATGGCCGATCGCGGCTGGTATTCCGGCGAAACTCATGTCCACCGACGGCTGCATGAACTGCCCAACGTCATGCTGGCCGAAGACCTGAACGTGGCCTTTCCCGTGACGTTCTGGACCACCACCTCTGATGCCGCTCCGGACCTGCAGCCCTCCACGCTCCGTCGTCAGGGACCGTCTCCCTTCGGCCCCCGAGAAGACGCCGGTACCGAACCCATTGCCGTGGATGAAACGCACGTGATTCTGCCGCGGAACACGGAATATGAAATCTTTTCCGTGAACGGTCAGCGACACGTACTCGGAGCCATCTTTCTGCTGAATCACCGCACTCGATTCACGGCCACGGCGCCACCGATCGGCCCGATCGCCGAACAGGCACATGCCGAAGGAGCTCTGCTGGATCTGGACAAACACTCATGGCCCTGGTCGCTGATGCTGATCCCCGTCGCAAATGTGGACCTGTTCGAACTGTCCAACAACAGCGTCTGGCGTACGAAGTTCGGTTTCCGCAGTCTGCCCGCAGACCTGCCGGACTGGATGACTGTCGAAACCGACAGTCCCGCCACACTGACCGAATGGGGCTGGCTGAACTACGGCTTTCAGGTGTATTACGCGCTGCTGAACTGCGGCTTTCACATTACGCCGACCGCCGGCACCGCGTCGGGTGTGCACCCCGTTCCGCTGGGATACAGCCGAGTCTACGTTCACACCGGTGATGCATTTGGCCCGACGGCCTGGCTGAAGAGGCTGAAACAGGGACGCAGTTTCGTCACCACCGGCCCGATGCTGTTCGCCACAGTCAACGGCCGGCGGCCCGGAGAATCGTTTCGTTTTGAGACCAGTGAACCACAGATGGCAGCTGTCGAGATTGAATCGGTCAGTGCACAACCGGTTTCCGGCATCGAAGTACTTCTAAACGGAGACGTGGTGCGTTCGCTTCAGCCGCAGTGCGTGGCCACGCCGGAAGGTGCATGGAAGGCAGTGATCACTGAGCAGATCGAAATTACAGAAACCTCATGGCTGGCAATTCGCAGCGTCGAGCCCCAACCGGATGGCCGGAAGCGATTCGCCCACACGGCTCCGTGGCACTTCTCGATCAACAACACGCCCATCGTTCCGCGTCAGGAACAGGTCGCATGGTTCGTGCATCAGATGCAGCAGCAGATCGAACGCAACCGCAATGTCCTCTCAGCCGACGCGCTGGCTGAATTCGAACAGGCGCTGCAGGTGTATGACAATCTGGCCAGGCGAGCCCGATGAACTCCGGGTGAATTGTGTCCGCTCATTTCCCGAAAACAGCGTCTGATCGAAGGCGAACCGTCCGGTGTGAGAGGCGCAGCGAACCGCAGGGGCCCCGGAGACCCGAAAGATACTCGCAGAACATGTCTCATCGCCGCCCCGCTGCCTTCGCGCCGGCACACCACTGTTCCGGACTCGCCACCAGCCCGTTGATTCCATCGCCGCTGAACCTGCTGCAGTGGCTCTCGGGATTCTGCACAACGGAACATGCGGGCTGCGGTGTCCTGCAGAATCCCGAGTGCCACCGGAGTAAACATGCGTTCGATGTCGTGCAGGTCGTGATTCGCTCAGTGAAAGAACGCTGTGAAGAACGCTCTTTCGCGGAGCGAAAGGCGACCATCTGCCGGCCACGATTCATTGAATCGACAGCCTGGCAGATCCGGTGGCGTCCGAATCAGATAGCCGGGCAGGCGAGGTGTACCGTGGGGGCGGCTACGGGTTAACTGTTTCTTCGCAAGCTGGAAGCTTACGCCACTTTTACCGGACGAGATGCCGTTCGCAGGCTGGAAGCTTACGCCACTTTTGCCGGACGCAATGTCGTTCGCAAGCTGGAAGCTTGCGCCACTGTTGACGGACAATGTGGCATTCGCAGGCTGGAAGCTTACGCCGCTGTTGGTGTGGTGAAGACGCGGGCAATCAGCTTCAGCGAGGCCGACAGAATCAGCAGGCCGAAGGCCCAGATGCCGGCTGTGACTTTCCATTCCACCAGACTCGGCGTGTATTCCACCACTTCATGCAGGGTCGACGGAATGAATCCGGGAATGATCAGGCCCATGCCTTTTTCGATCCAGATGCCCACGATACACAGGACACAGGCCACAATCCGGATCGAACCACGTTCCAGCGCTGCCGGCAGAAAGAACAGCACAGCCCCCGTCAGATTCAGCGCCACCGCTGTCCAGATCCAGGGCACCAGTCCATAGCTGCCGTGGGAACCGAAAAACAGATACTGAGCCGCCGCCCCGTGTCCGCCACCAGTGTAGAACAGCGTGAATAACTCGCTGAACAGCATCAGCAGATTGGCACACATCGCCACGCGGATAATCTGCACCAGCGTAATGGCCGGACCGGGCGGGAACTGAAAGTTCGTGGACAGCCGCATCACGCGCAGGGCCAGAATGATGAAGGCCGGACCGCTGACAAACGCGGATGCCAGAAACCGCGGAGCCAGCAGCGCTGTATTCCAGAACGGCCGCCCGCCGAGGCCGCAGTACAGAAACGCGGTCACCGTGTGAATGCTGATGGCCCAGATGATCGACAGCATCACAAACGGCACATACCACTTCGGATTCGGTTTCCGTCCGAGATATCTCATGTACAGCAGATACCCGACAATATGCAGATTGATCAGCAGATAGCCGTTCAGCACAATCACGTCCCATGTCAGCATCGACATCGGCCAGTTGAACTTTCCGATCCCGGGTATCATATGCCAGAAGCGATCCGGGCGCCCCAGATCCACCACCACGCTCAGCGTACTCATCACAATCGCAGCGATGGCGACGGCTTCACCGATGATCACCAGGCCGTGCATGTCATCGTCGTCGTACAGGTAAGCGGGAATCACCATCATCACGCCGCCCGCGGCCAGCCCCACGCAGAACGTAAAGTTGGCGATATACAGTCCCCAGCTGACATGATCCGACATATTGGTGCGCACCATGCCGTCGCGAACCTGAACGGCCCAGGCATTGGCGCCCACCAGTGCCACGGCCGTCAGCGCAATCATCCACACGATGTACGGCCACGGGCCATCGGTTGCCACCGACAGACAGCGAACCAGAAACCGTCGATAGGTCAGTGAGTGAGAAGTGTTCAGGTCGGCCGCTGCAGACAAGGTTGGTATCGCCTTTTTTTCAGATGGCTGGGACAAAACCGGGGCTGGCTCAGGATCTGGTCGAGGAAGAATGCGAGGTTCCTTCCCGGCAGGGTACCTGTCCCGGCTTGTCACAATTTCTACGCAGGCTGTTCAGCTATTCATCAAAGAAGTAAAAGAACCGAGGTCTGGTACCAAGTTCTTCCTTCAGCACAAACGTGCGTTTGTTTTCAATCACCCAGCGGATCTCTGATTCCGGATCCAGCAGATTGCCGAACACACGAGCACCGGTCGGGCAGGCTTCCAGACAGGCCGGCATCCGCCCCTCACGCGTGCGGTGCAGACAGAACGTACATTTTTCCATCACGCCCTGAGGCCGCACCCGGTTCGACAGATAGCCCTGATCCGGGTTGATTTCTTCCGCCGGAATCGTCGGTTTTTCCCAGTTGAACCGTCGCGCATGATACGGACAGGCTGCTTCGCAGTAGCGGCAGCCGATGCACCAGTTGTAATCCACGACCACGATGCCGTCGGGTTCCTGCCAGGTGGCTTCGATGGGACAGGCGGTCACGCAGGGAGCGTTCTCACACTGCTGACACTGCACGGGCATGTAATATTTGTCAGGCTGAGGCACCGGATGGTCGTACGTGGCATCACCCTTTTCGAAATCAATGCCACCCTTTTCCATCTCAAACACGCGGATATAGGAATTATTGCTGGCCCGGTCGTGGTTGTTTTCCTTGTGGCAGGCTTCGGAACACTTGCGACAGCCGATGCAGACGCTCAGATTCAGAGCATATCCGTACTGCACTCCGTCCATGGGCTGAGGATCACTGATGGTGACATCGGCGCCGTAGTCGCGTTTTGTATCCTGCTCCAGACGCCTGAAGACGGCGGTCTTCTGTTCCGGCGTCAGTTCCCGGTAGTGCTTCTGCAGAAATTCGTCGACGTTCAGGTCTTCCGACCATTCCACCAGCGGCTTCATCACCGTGGCCCAGGCGGCCAGCCCCAGCGTCGCACCGCACGCCTTCAGCATGCCGCGCCGGCTGGACGGTTCGTTGTTCAGAATCGGAAGGGGTGAGTTGTCCGGGTTCAATGTACTGATTCCTGAGCAGCGGGCTGGAAGCGATCATTCGGCCCTTCAGCCGGATACATTTTCGGAAACGCGGGTGTGTGAGGATCGTGGCAGTCAATACAGTGGTTCCGCTGCCGAGGCCCGCGGCTCAGATCCCAGTAGCCCGACATGCCCCCATGAGTTCCGTGCTGATAATCGCGATGCTGAGTGCCATGACACTGAGCGCACAAAGCCATCGTGTCGGCATAAGCCACCGAACTTCCGTCGGCCAGGTGCAGCGTGGTATAACCGTCGTGCTGATTGTGACAGGCCACGCACGCCAGTTTGCCGTGCTGCACGGCAAGTCCCTGATGAAACGTATCAAGGTCAGCAGTCGCCGCATTGCGGACATTTGCCGGCAGCACATCGTGGCAGCTGCGGCAGGCCAGCCGAATCGGCTGGCCCAGACGGTCCAGCTGCCCGGTTTCGACACCCGCCGGCGCCTGCGGCTCGCGAATCACGACCGCAAAACGGTCCGAACCGTTGGCCGGGACGGACGCCGTGGCAGCAGCGTCAGCAGCAGGCGATTCGATATCAGCCTGACGTACCTGCATGGCCCACGCGGTGGCCATGGTGATCAGCGCGCCGATCGACACCGAAACAATGAAGCGAGGCTTCGACACCAGAACGATCCTTCTTTAACGGGTCATTGCCGCAGGACGTTGAACGACAGCAGTACGACGACCGCCTTCGGCAAACACCGTGCCGCTGCTGAAACACTCCACGTTGAATCGCACACCCGGGCAAAAGTGAGCGGATTCGCTCACAAGTGGGTCACGTGTGACATACTGCACACCACAGGCACAAACTCAAAGCGGCTACAGCGGTGCAAAACTGCATTGAACAGCGTTGGGCACGTGATTCGCCACGGGTTGGTACCTGCCTCAGGAATCGGTTGTCGTCGACCGGGTCCGAATCGTTGCTCAACAGCAGTGCGCCGCCACTGAACTTCGGAAACCCGCAGCCGTCATGTGGATCAGCAGTTTCATGATCACATTCTCAACCGGTCCGGAGCATGTCCGGACAGTGATGGATGCGCTGAAGGCCGTTCCGGTCTTCGACATCGGAGATCTGATCGGAACCCGACTGCCGGTCGTCCTGGAAGCGTCCGATGGCGCGACGGCACGGGACTGGCACAACTGGGTGGAATCTCTGCCCGGCGTGGTTTGCGTCGATGTCGCCTTCGTCAGTTTTGAAGAACCTGAGTGTCGGGAACCCGGTTCACGAAACTCTTCCGAGACCTGCGGCAGAAACACCGCCTCTGAGGCCGATGCTCCGCCTGTTGTTCAGTTTTTGCCCGATATGGAATAGATGCAGTGATGGACAGCACTACAGATCGACGTGCGTTTCTGAAAGCCAGTGCGATGGCGGCCGCCACCAGTCTCGCCGCTGATCGCGCCTGTGCGCAGCCACCCGGCAGTACGGCTCTTCCGCCGGGCGGCGATCTGCTGCCTGTGCTGCCGGACGTCGAATGGAACAAGGCGCCCTGCCGATTCTGCGGGACCGGCTGTCATGTGCAGGTCGGTGTCCGCGACGGGCGGGTGGTTGCGGTCACTGGCGACCGTCAGGCAGAAGTCAACAAGGGACTGCTGTGTGTGAAGGGCTACCACACCGGCATGATTCTGTACGGAAAAGACCGACTGACCACCCCGCTGCTGCGCAAAGACGGAGAATTAACACCGATCAGCTGGGAGGAAGCCCTCGACACCATTGCCGCACGCATCAATGCCGCCCCGGATCGGTTTGCCTTTTACGGTTCCGGCCAATGGACGATTCCCGAAGGATACGCCGCCAATAAATTCATGAAAGGCGGCCTCGCGAACAATCACATCGACCCGAATGCCCGGCTGTGCATGGCATCTGCCGTGACCGGTTACATCAGCACGTATGGCGTGGACGAACCATACAACTGTTTCGACGACCTGGACCATCTGAACGTTCTGATTCTGTGGGGCAACAATCTGGCCGAAATGCACCCGGTACTGTTCAGCCGGATCGTCGACCGCCGCCTCCGCGGTGACAACGTCGTGCTGATCGACCTGACCACGCGAACCACCAGAACCAGTCAGCAGGCCGATCATGTCATGATCATGCAGCCGCAGTCAGACCTGGCGATTGCCAACTGTATTGCCTGGCAGCTGATCGAATCGGGTGCATGGTCAAAGGAATTTGTCGAACGTCACTGTAATTTTCGCGGACCAGGAGAGCCCCAGACACTGCCCGGCGTTCCCTTCACTTTCGAACAGTATCGCGATGCGGTCTCTGCCTACACGGTCGAAGCCGTTTCTGAAATCAGCGGCCTCAGTGCGGACCAGCTGCAGCTGCTGGGGCGTCTGTTCGCCGACAAATCGAAGAAAATCACCAGCCTGTGGTGCATGGGCATGAATCAGCACACGCAGGGCACCGCCATCAATAATCTGGTACATGCGATTCATCTGCTGAGCGGACACTGGGGTCGCCCGGGTGACGGACCTCAGTCTCTGACCGGCCAGCCATCGGCCTGCGGCACGGTCCGGGAAGTCGGTACGCTGGCGCACGCCCTGCCCGGCGGCCTGCGCGTGGACAAGCCGGACATGGCAAAGAAGGCAGAAGAACTCTGGAACCTGCCAAAGGGTCGCATCAATCCGCAACCCGGCTATCACACGGTGCTGATGTGGGAAAAGTTCTGCAGCCCGTCTGATACCGAGGGCGCCCTGGACACCCTGTGGGTTCAGGTCACAAATCCGGGACAGTCGCTGCCAAACCTGCAGAAACTGTTTCGGGACAAGGAAAAATATCCGGACAAGTTTCTGATTGTTTCTGATGTGTATCCGACGGCCACGACCGAACTGGCGGACCTGATTCTGCCCTCGGCCCTGTGGGTGGAAAAGAACGGCGTCTTCGGCAATTCCGAACGACGCACACAACAGTGGTTTCGCATGGTTCAGCCTCCCGGTCTGGCCCGGGACGACTGCTGGCAGACGATCGCCGTTGCTCATCGCCTGCTGGAACTCGGGCATCCGGGCATGAAGGACAAGGACGGAAAGTTTCTGTTCTATCAGGAAGACAGCGACGGCAACGAGTTTCCGGCATGGGACTGGAATCGTTACTACGACCGGAATGTGGACGAGCACCTGTTTGAAGAATATCGCCGCTTCACCGGCATCAAACACAAGAACGTCGCCCCCTATCAGGAACTGGTAAAGAACCGCGGCCTGCGGTGGCCGGTGGTCGAACAGCCGGACGGTTCGTGGCGTGAAACCACCTACCGCTTCGTCGAAGGTACCGATCCGTTTGTTGAACAGGGAAAGGACTTCCAGTTCTATCATTCCACCACCAAAGATGATCGTGCCCAGATTTTCTTTCGCCCATACGTCGCGCCACCGGAGATGCCGGATCAGGAATATCCGTTCTGGCTGGATACGGGTCGCGTGCTGGAACACTGGCATACCGGCACGATGACCATGCGTGTTCCTCAGCTGCAGCGAGCCATGCCGTCTGCGTATGTTGAAATCAACGAATCAGACGCTCGGGAACTGGGGATTCGATCCGGTGAAACCGTGCAGCTGGACACTCGCCGCGGCACCCTGCAGCTGCCGGCATGGATCAACGGTCGCGGCAGCTGTCCGCCGGGACATCTGTTTGTCCCGTTCTTTGACGAAAAGCTGCTGATCAATCACCTGACCCTGGAAGCTCACTGCCCCTTCAGCAAGGAGCCCGATTACAAGAAATGTGCGGCCCGCCTTTCAAAAATCAGCACCTGACGTGTGCAGGCAGCGGCCGCCGCCACCCTGCTGTGGCCTGACGGCGGGGTTAACAGATTCCGCAAGTCCTGATCGTCACCATGCAGCCCGGAACAGCCCGTCCCCGGCACAACCATGACCACTGATATGCCACAACCTGAACCGTCTGAAACCACACCTGTCACGAGTACACCCGAACGAGGTCTGTCGCTGTTCGGTGCGATTGTCGTCGGAATCGCACTGGTCGGCTATCTGCTGGGAATCACAGAGGGCAATAAACCGATTACCCCGATCGCGACGCGTGCCAGGGGCGCGGGCGACCGCAACGACGTCCGGGCGGCGGCGCCCTATGCGGCAATGCCGGAAACAGACTTCAGTCCGAATGCCGGATGGTCCAGCCAGCTTCAGAACCTGAAATACGAACGCCCGTCGCGGCTGCAGGCTGTGAATCGGACGGACGACATGAAGCTGGCGGCCATCGCCGACCGGGCAAAAAACCGAGCCTACGACGGCGCTCCTCCCGTGATTCCTCACAGAGTCGAACAGCAGACCGCCGCCAGCTGCCTGGTATGCCACGGCGAAGGCCTGAAGCTGGGAGACCGGATTGCCACCCGAATCAGTCATGCTCACTTTACCAGCTGTACACAGTGCCATGTGGAAGCGGAATCCAGCGGACCCTTTCCGGTACCTGAAGCCACGGAAAACACGTTCGTCGGACTGTACCGCGCCGGCCCCGGCAGCCGAGCTCTGGCGGGCGCTCCTCCGACCATCCCGCACACGACGTGGCTGCGCGAAGACTGCATGAGCTGTCACGGAACGATCGCTCGCGAGGGACTTCGAACGACGCATCCCTGGTTCACCAACTGCACTCAATGTCACGCCCCGTCTGCCGAACTGGATCAGACGGGATTATGGATGTCCACTGCCATCGACCGCCCGGCCGACACCGCTGCCGGCGAACCGGTCATTACCCCGAAAGGAAACCTGAGTTCTGCAGCGGCAGGCGGGCCATTCGCCACCAGACCAGACTGAATGACCTGTGCAACTGTAAGTTGCATTCTGTCAATACCCTTCCGGCGCCGCTTGAAGCGTCGTTGTTTCCCGGCATTCAGACGGGAAACGCGGAAAAGGTTCCAGCGCATCACCGCAACATTGACTCCTGACGAAGACAGAGCCTGTCAGATTTGAAGAAGCAAAATTCATGAACATCAGAGACAACCAGAACAACAGTCTGCTTTCCGATGGCCCGCCGATGCCTGAGATGTGCGAAGCACTGCTTTCGCCACGAGATGTCGACGCGCTGTTTCAGGACCTCGCCAGTTGCACTTCAATCTTATCCGTGCAGGAAAAAGGATCAGAAACGGGCTGCGCGGAAGACACAGTGCTGACCCTGGCCACCGCACAGCAGCGTCTGCTGAGTCACAGTGTGCGGGCGGTTCAGATTCGCTATCGCTATGACAACCACGACTGGTCGGACACCCTGATCCATCTGCCCGACGGTATCCGACTGGTCCGCTGCCAGCACCCCGAGTAGCGGGGGCTTCCAGCCGCTGTCCAAATCCGTAGCGGGGGCTTCCAGCCGCCGCACACCATCTGCACCGGTCCCTCCAGCCGCCGCCCATGACCCGTAGCTGGGGCTTCCAGCCTTGTCGTTACCCTCAAATTCGGGGGTCAACACCGGTCGTTATCAGAGAACTCAAGAGTGAGCCGAGTGCCGTAAGGCACCGGGCCGTTCACCGGGTGGCTTCCCAGTGTGACGTGCGATCTATGCGAGCTTCGCACCGGGGCCCGGCCGCTGACGCGTCGCGGCTCACGGAAGGATGACCAATGGGCGGCCTTGTTGTTGCCGTAGCTGGGGCTTCCAGCCGCAGCGACCCTGATACAGGTCGGGACTCCAAACCCGGCATGGACTGCGGCTGGAAGCCCCAGTTACGTTTGGTCACCTTCGGATTATGCCTGTCCCGTTTGCGTGATCCCTGACATCAGCTTCGCCCGCAATGCTGCTCTCGCTACACTGAACGGTTCTGCAATTTTCTTCTCACCGGCAGCAACCCGTACCATGAAATCGAACGAACGTCACGTAATGGCCGCTCCGATCACGAAGCTGGCCAGGGATCTGGAACAGACCTTTTTTCGCATTGAACAGGCCAACAGCTGGCAGGCCGCCGCGGTCAATGGTGTCATCGCCGGCGCGGCCGTGGCCCTGGTGGCGTGGCTGCTGACCACGCTGGAAGAAGGTGACCTGCTGCTGTTTGCCTGTCTGGGATCATCGGCCGCCAGTGTGGTTTTTGCTCCGCTGGCCAAAGCCAACAGCCTGCGGACTATCGTCGCCGCCTACGTGATCGCTTCCGTCGTTTGTGTGGCGCTGTACCCGGTCCATCACTATGGATGGCTGCCCGTTCCAGTACAGTGCTTTCTGGCGGTCGGCGTTCCCATCAGTTTGATGCGGCTGACCGATACCATGCATCCGGCAGCGATCGGCAGTGCTCTGGCCTTCATTATCTATGACCGTCCTCCGCAGATGCTGATCCTGCTGCTGCTGGCGATCGTCGGACTGCTCACAATCGTGAAAGTGCTGGCCTACATCTATCTGGAAGACCTGACGTTCCGACAGTTTCCGCAGGAATTCCGACGCGACTACTATGGTCGCGAAATGCTGATCACGATCACTGAACAGCCCGCGAGCGACCCGGAATCGACGTCCTGAACGAGGCCAATCAAACGACAGAACCAGGGAATGAGCGGGAAATAAGTGTCGCCTTTGGTTAGTGGGCGAGTTCACGAGTCCCGAACGAACGGACTGGTAAGCTCGTCCACTACGACAATTAAAGTCCGCTCACTCCCAATAGCCCGCCACAAAGTCGCCGGCGCGCGGCTGCCCCGGATTCTCATCTCCCGCTTTGCGCATCAGGCCGGTCATTGACCGTCCATAAACTGCAGTGCAAACAGATCGGCGTCCTGCAGCACAAATCGCAGGCGAACCGTCGAACCAGCCAGCTCTTGAAGTCCCGCATCGTCGTCCCAGGTCACTTCGGCGGCCGTGGAATCGCCGGTCAGCGGCGTGACGTCGCCACGACCGAATCCTTTTAACGGCCTGCCACCCGCATCACAGATTTCCACCCGCAGCGATCCACCCGGCCGACACCGGTAATTCAGCTGCAGCGAACGGCCTGAAAACGTGAGAGGCCTGGTCAACACGTCTCCCGAACCAGTCAGGGCGGCAAAACCATCACGGCGATACACAAACCGACGGACTCGACTGTCCGGGCCCGAATAATAAGCCTCAGTGGCATAGACCGACAGTTCATCCGGTTTGTCGGGCAGTTCCAGCAGGCCCCAGGTCATATAATTGCTGCGGTTGCCGTCCCGATCAGCCGGAGCCGTCTGAGGAATCACGGCTTTGTCGAAACGATGAAAGGTGACACCATCCCGGCTGGACATAAAGACTGGTTCCACCTGCTGAGTCTTCGGCAGGTAACGTGTCGGAAAACCAATCCGCAGATGAGGCGCGGCCGGATAAGGTCGAATCGCGTTGGTATACAAATGCTGATCCGGCGTGTCCGGGTAAGTCAGCAGCACCGGCTTTGACCAGTTCACGAAGTCGTCTGATTCGCAGGTCATGATGGCCCGCACACCGTTCACAAAGGTTCGGTGGTAGTCCACGTACTTCTTCGTGACCGGATCCCAGAAGGCCAGATTCTGAGAATCAAAATAGCCCTCGGTGATCACCGGCTCGTCTTTGATCAGCGACCAGAGGATTCCGTCGGGCGACTGGAAAACATACAGCCCCTTCTTTCCCTGCGGACGGCCGCGTGAAATCGCCTTGTATTTCGCCTCCGGCGGACACTCCGGATTTTCATCCAGAAACGGCGTGAAACAGTGAGTGCCAATGCCGCGCCACACGATGTTGTTGTCCTTCGACCCTTTCCAGTCGAACAGGCCCAGCTTCGGCTTCGTCCAGTGAATACCGTCCGTGCTTTCGGCGTAGCAGGTGACTTCCTCGTGAGCAGACTTCATGTTGATCGCATGAGAACCACGGTAGTACATCCGGTAGCGATCACCGTCCTGAAAGATCGAATAGTAGGCGCAGGTGTTCCCCTCCCATGGCTCACCGGTGACAAACACCACCTCAGCCGGTTCCGGGCGCTGGACTTCCAGCGACACGCTGTCCGGTAATCCATCCACCAGATAGTCATCAACAAACAGCTCGCGCCGCGTGCCCAGATCAATGGGGTCAGCGGCAAAGACCTGCGTCAGCGGCAGCACCGCCAGCAGACAGCAGCAGCGAACAAGGGCGGGCAGACAGCGATGGACAGACAACTTCGACATGGCAGGAGCTTTCGAAAGGGTAAGCCAGCAGGTGAGGAACCACAGCATTGCAGATTTTCAGGCCATCGAAAAGTGACCGGCCGGTGAAGCCAGGGGGACCTCAGAAAATTGCAAGCGGGTGAAGTCTCTGCCTTCCAGTCCTCACGCAGCCCGACGGCCTCGCAGAGGGGAAGCCTGCGTCTCCGGAACACAGGATCTTTGTCGGCATCTCTGCTACGCTGCGGGAATCTGCTTCGTTCCTGTCCCACCCTTTGATTTCCATCGAGGTATCTGATGCTGACTTCCCGCCGCCATTTCCTGCAGACCGCCGGTACCACAACCGCCGTCATTGCCGCCGCTTCCCTGCCGGGTGAAGTCCGAGGCCGCGAATCACAGCCGGAAAAGCTGAATCTGGCCATCATCGGCTGCGGCAGCATTATGAATCACCATGTGAAAGGACTGGTCAGCCGCCGGGAAGCCGTATCCATTGCCTGGCTGTGTGATGTCGACCCCGGGCAGGTCGAACGAATTTCAAAACATCTCGACGGTTTTCAGTCACAGGATCCCAAACGAACCTCGCGCTACGAAGACACGCTGCAGGACGCCGATGTTGATGCCGTGATTATCGCCACACCGCATCACTGGCATGCTCCGATTGCCCTGCAGGCGATGCAGGCAGGCAAGGATGTGTACATCGAAAAACCGATCTCTCACGTGTACAACGAAGGCCATGAGATCATCAAAGCCGCGAAAAAGTATGGTCGCGTCGTGCAGCAGGGCAGCCAGATGCGCAACAGTCCGGTGACCGAACGCGCCGGCCGCCTGCTGGCCGACGGTATCATCGGCGACATCAAAGTCGCGCGTGCGTGGACGGCTGAAACACGCAGCGTCGTCAAACCGGTTCCGGACAGTCAGCCGCCAGTCGGCGTGGACTATGATCGCTGGCTGGGCCCCGCCCCTCAGCGTCAATTCAACAAGCTCCGGTTTCACTCGACCTGGCGCATGTTTCGGGACTATGCCAACGGAGAAATCGGTGATGATGGAATTCACGATATCGACATGGCTGCCTGGGGACTCGGCATCGATTCCGCTCCCACGCAGATCACGGCCCGCGGCAGTCGCATGATGCTGCACGGTCATGCCAGCGAATACCCGGACAACATGCATGTGACCTGGGAATTTCCCGACGGCCGGGTGATGGTTTACGAAAACTACCCGTTTACCGCGTACGGCATGCACGGCTTTGACAACGGCAACGTGTTTTACGGCACGGAAGGCTACATGGTCTTTTCACGCCGAGGTGCGTTCAGCGTGTTTCTGGGGCCGAAAAGCAAGCCGGGACCGACCGAAGGCGATGTCCGCGGCGAACGCGGTTATGCCGAACACATGGCTGAGTTTCTGAACGCGGTCCGCACCGGCAATCCCGATACCAAAGCGCGTGCCGAAGTGGCTCATCGGTCCTGCGCTCTGGTGCATCTGGGCGAAATTGCCTACCGCACGACCGGACGCCTGGACTTTGATCCTGAAACAGAAACATTTGTGGACAACGACACCGCCAATCAGATGCTGACAAAGGACTACCGTTCGCCGTTCGGACTGCCGCAGACCACCTAAGGGAATGTCCGGTCAAATATTGTCGCCTTTCGCTCCGCGAAAGGCGACTAGTCCGTTAGGATCAAACGGAAAATTACTGTCGTGTCGAAACGTGGGGGTTGCGAAAAGCCAGGGGTTTTTAGGCGACGGAGC
>JAVKCM010000129.1:0-5167 GCA_040222735.1 Fuerstiella sp.
CAGGGATCTCAAGCAGAGTCGGCCCCAGCGGTACAACGACATCTTCAATCAGCCGCTGCAGTTCATGGCGCGTATTCGGATTCGTATACCGATAGGCTCCCGGCGAATCCGACTCGACCAGTGACTGCCAGCCATGGTACATGATGCCCTTGATCGGGCGAGCAATCTTCCACCAGAAGGCTTCGCGCAGATGCATCGGAGCTATGGTGATGTAATCCGCATCGGGATCCTGATCGACCCACGGCGACGGATCCGCCTCGGCAGCCGCTCGTTTGGGAGCCGTCTGAGATCGGTACCAGATCAGCTGAGTCATTTTCATGACGTTCTGATCATGCCCGTTGACCCGGGCCATTTCGAATAGTTCATCGGTGCACAATCCGATGCGCACCGGATCGGGGTAGGTGTACGTCCAGTGTGCCAGCACGTCGGCCTGGCCTCCGCTGCCGCGGATACTGGGCACCCGCGCCGCCGGATCATGAAAGGTCCAGAACGCCCCCGGCCTGGTCTGCTGCTGCAGGCCTTCGTGCAGTCGGGTATTCAGCTGATTCCAGCCATCACCTTCTGTCCAGAACCACTGCAGATACTGAAGAATCGGATGATCGTCCGCGATCACACGGTTGTCCGGAAAATTCTTCAGTCGCTGGTACTGCACACCGTTCTTGCTGCTGACTTCCGGCGGAATTTCAGCCCCGGTGGCCTGACGAAAGGCGTCAATTTCCAGCTGATGAAACGACACCTGAGACTCGCCTCGCACTTCGGTGTGCAGCAGCGCGGCCGCGAACGCCGGATGATCACCGTACGCGCGTCCCATCGCTGCTCCGGTATCGAAACAGAAGTCCTGCACGGCCGGAAAAAGTCCGCTGATGTCCTCGCGTTGATAATGACGTCCGTCGCGGTCGACGCGCAGAAACGGCTTCCCTGCCGCCGCCGTTCTCAGCCAGCGTCCCGGAGACAGTGACGCCACAATCTGAAGATCATGCTCCAGAGCGACGTTCAACATCTCGCGGCCTTCGCGAACAGCAGCTGCCGCAGCCGGCAGCGCGGTCGCTTTTTCGTCCCAGATTTTCTGGTAGTCGGCCCTCAGCCCCAGGCAATGTGTAAACCCGATCTGTTTCAGTCGTGGAATCTCTCGAACGACGCCGTCCGTGCCGCCGATTCCCCACATCACCACCGGCATTCGCGGAGGCAATCTGCGAGTGATTACGAATGGAATTCGGGTTGTCGACTGATAGCCGCTTTTCATTCCTGCCCAGTCCGGCAGATTCACAGTCAGAACAACAGCATATGATCCAGGTTTCAGCGACGTGTTCAGATTGACACGAACCGGAAAATGCTCGGCGGCGGCAAGATCGGGAATGGAGACCTGCCGGACGATGTCGTCGGGCAGGCTCAAGGAAAGCGTGACATCGCTGAGAGGCGCGCCCGTCTGATTAATCAGCTCTGCTGTAATCTCGGCGTTGTCACTCATTCGCACAAACACAAAACGCTGCAGATCCGGAGTGAACCCGACGGGGCGGAATTCGCGGATCCCCCGCGTCAGACGCACCTCGTCGATGTAGCCGGGGAAGCCCCGGTACAGCGAGCCGATGCGGTCACCGATGGAAAGCGGACGCGCGGCTGCTGCCATCGGTCCTGCGGCCGGCTGAGTGCTGCGTCCCGCGTCACTGCCATCCACGAAGAATGCCACGGTGCCCTGACGATCATAGGTAAAGGCAATGTGTTGCCAGTGATCCTCGGACAGCGTCAGCGGATCAGAATACCAGTGATGAGATTCATTGCCGCAGCCGATTTCCACCGCCAGACGCCGGCGGCCGTCGCCCGACGCGCGTGTGAGTGACAGCATAAAGCCAGTGTGGTTGCCGGGCACGTATTTCATATCCAGCAGGACCGGTTGCATGGTCGCCGGAAACTGGTCCGGGGATTTTGGACGAATCCACATTTCCACCGTGAACGCACCGGTCGGCGACAGTACGGGGGACTTAGCCACGTGCAGCCCGTGACTTTGATCCGCCACGGGATATCCGGCTGAGCTTTCGAGGCATCCTCCGAAGCGGCCTGCTGAGTGCCACACCGCGCCTCTGGCGACGGCCGGATGGTCATGGGAGGAAGAATCGTCGGCGAATGTTGCTGCGTCCCCGTCAAACTTCCAGAACCCGAGTACGCGGTCGCCGGTCGCGTCGGTGCCCTGATAACCTTCCCACCAGCGGACGGCAGATTCCTGAGCGAAACCGGAGCCGGGCGGGATGACCGTCAGGAAAACCACCAGAGGCATGAAGACTTTGTTTTTCATCAAGTGTCCGTTCCATTCTGCAGGACCCTTCAGGGACGACTCCACCGTTCCGGAATCATCTCTTCCAGATGCTGAAAAAGCGCCCATTCGGCCCAGTAGCGTTGCAATTCCGCGACCGGCGTTCATACTGTCCGCCGATTGACCCCATCAACAGCGATGATGTTCTGCGCCGACTGCGGCAGCCCGGTGTGATTGCAGGTTCCCGGGACCGAATTGCTAAGTATCCGAACCGACCTGCTGGAGGAAGATAATGTCTGTGGCCACGGAATTTCCAGTCCCGCTGAGTGAGTACAAGGTTGTTGCCCTCGATCCCGGCAACCCCACGCTGACTCCTGAGCAGAAACAGCAGCTGACCACCAATATTCAGCTGTGTCGTGACGCCATCATCTTTTTCACGGCGATTGCGGATGCCAAGGGACTGGGCGGCCACACCGGAGGACCCTATGACACCGTCCCCGAAGTTGTGATCATGCACGGCTTCATGGAACATGCTCGCCAGGGCGGGACGCCGGACGTGCTGCCGATTTTCTTCGACGAAGCCGGCCATCGCGTGGCAACGCAGTATCTGATGGCAGTGCTGGAAGGCGAAATGGATGTGGAACGTCTGTTCCACTACCGCGAGTATCTGTCACACCTTCCCGGCCATCCGGAAAAAGGGTTCACGCCGGGCGTAAAATTCAGTTCCGGCCGACTGGGTCATATGTGGCCGTATGTCAACGGCGTGGCCATTGCCAACCAGGACAAGGTTGTGTTCATGCTGGGGTCGGACGGCTCTCAGATGGAAGGCAACGATGCCGAAGCGGCCCGTCTTGCTGTGGCTCAGGGCCTGAATGTCAAGATTCTGGTCGATGACAACGACGTCACAATCGCCGGCCATCCTTCTGACTATCTGCCGGGCTTTGACGTTTCCAGAACGCTGCAGGGACACGGCCTGAAAGTCGACATCGGCGATGGCGAAGACCTGGACAGCCTCTACGCCCGCATGTGTGATGCTGTCACCACGGACGGCCCGGTCGCGCTGATCAACCGGCGGAAAATGTGTCCCGGTGTGGATGGTCTGGAAGGCAGTGCTCACGGCCATGATGTGATCAAGACGGCCGTGGCGATTGACTATCTGAAAGCCAACGGCCGCCAGGAAGCAGCAGACTATCTCGGCACCGTCACCAAGGGAGTCGGTGCTCCGACGCTGCAGGGCTCTGATCCCAAGAGCGTGGGCAAGAATCGCGACGCCTTCGGAAAAATTCTGAACGGCATTCTGGATGGGATTCCGGAAGCCGAGCGTGTGGCTTCGGTCCGGGTATTTGACTGCGACCTGGAAGGCAGCTGCGGCCTGAATCATGTTCGGGCCGCCCATCCGGAAGTCTTCGTACGCGGCGGTATTATGGAACGAGGCAACTTCTCGGCGGCCGCCGGATTTGGTTCCGAGGCCGGTAAACAGGGCGTTTTTGCCACGTTTTCGGCGTTTCTTGAGATGGTTGTTTCCGAAATCACGATGGCCCGGCTGAACAGCAGCAACGTCCTGGCTCATTTCAGCCACGCCGGCTGTGACGACATGGCAGACAACACCTGCCACTTCGGTCTGAACAACATGTTCGCCGCCAACGGGCTGCCCGATGGCGGAACGGATACGACCCGCCTGTATTTTCCAGCCGATCAGCACCAGTTCAAAGCGTGCCTGGAAAAGATCTATCACGACGAAGGACTGCGGTTCATCTTCTCCACACGGTCCGGAGTTCCTGATCTGCTGGACGAAAACGGGAATCGCTTCTACGACGACAACTACCAGTTTGTTTCCGGAAAAGACGACGTGCTGCGGGCGGGCACGGCCGGCTATATCGTTTCCTTCGGCGAGACCACCTATCGAGCACTCGATGCTGTGATTCGCCTGAAGGAAGCCGGACAGGATGTTGGTCTGATCTGCAAGTCCACGCTGAACGTCTATGACGAAGACGTCATGGCCCGCCTGGCTGCGGCTCCGGCCGTTCTGGTCGCGGAATCGTTCAACGTGAATACCGGCCTGGGCTCCCGCTTCGGCACCGAACTGCTGAAACGCGGCTTTAAGGGCAACTACAACAATATCGGGACCAACAAGGAAGGTTCCGGCGGGCTTTGGCAGCAGATGGGCTACCAGGGAGTCGACTCGGACGGAATCATGTCAGCGATGAAGGACCTGCTGGGCTGAGAGCAGCGTTTGTTGCCTTCCGGCAGTCACTGAGTTCCCATGCAAGACGGATTTCTGGGCTACAAGACTTCGTTCATGCTCGACTTTGTCGTGTGTGCGCTGGTCATTATTGTGCCGCTGCTGGCGTGGAGCCTGTGGCTGGTGAAAGTCCGCCACGCCTATGCAGCGCACAAGTGGCTGCAGCTGACGCTCGGACTGATTCTGCTGGTTGCCGTCGGCGCCTTTGAATTTGATCTGCAGTGGGTGCACGGCGGCTGGGAAAATATCGTCCGCAAGTCGTACCCCGACGACGCCGCGCTGGCGGCCAAAGTCAGACAGGTGCAACCTTGGCTGTGGGTGCACCTGTTCTTTGCTGTCACGACGCCCGTGCTGTGGTTCACAACGCTGACGCTGGCCTTCCGACGGTTTCCTTCTCCGCCGACGCCGTCTGCTCATAGTCGCGTGCACAGGATTCTGGGCTGGCTTTCCACCGTCGACATCACGTTAACCGCCGTCACCGGCCTGCTGTTTTATTACGTGGCCTTTGTTGCCACGTAGCGCCCGGACCCGGAACGCCAATGCGACGGCGGGCCGAACAACCGATGCGAGCCATTGGTCGTTCCGCTCGGCAAAAACAGGTGCCGCCTGCCGGGCGGCACTTCGCGGCGAAGCCGCGACTGGTCATCCTTCCGTGAGCCGCGACGCGTCAGCGGCCG
>JAVKCM010000130.1:0-29053 GCA_040222735.1 Fuerstiella sp.
CCCCCCCCGGGGGGCCGGGCCCCCCCCCCCCCCCCCCGCGACCGACCGAAGGTCTCCCGCCCCGAATTAAGCCGGTGCGTGGGGCGGTCGGGAGACCGCCCCACAACAAGACCGCCCCACAACAAGACCGCCCCACAACAAGACCGCCCCACAACAAGCTCGGGTCTCCCGCCAACGTTGTGGCACGCGCGGCCGGAGATGGCAGCTGCCGAAGTTTTGTAACCTTGTGCGTCCGGAGGATTAGCCTCGACTTCGTGATCAAGTGTGCGATCAGTCGCAAAAGTGATTGGCGTCTCTGGAAGACGCCAGCGAGCTGTCAGGCCACCCGTGAGGATTTCTTGTCGGGCCGGGGGCTGGAGATCGGATGAATCTGTTGGCGGCTGAGATGTTTCCTGAAATGGGCCACGATTCGCTGATCGTAATCCATTTTTGCCCGCTGCCGTGATTTGTTGTGCTTCGCCCTGTCCACAATCCATATCTGATCGAGGCAATTCAGTGTCTCGGCGATCTCCATGGTCACGTTCGGCGTGACATAGGAATCACGACTGCCGGAAATCAGCAGGACCGGGCGATCAAACTGTTTTGCTTCGTGTTCCAGATGCACATAGCGGCAGTGGCGGAATCGCTCGCTGCGTGCCAGCGTCTGTCTCAGGACAAGTTCAATGTGCCATCGCGGCAGCCGCCGAAAAAACCAGTCGGGGACGACAAACCTGGAGAACTTGTTCATGAAATGGCGGATCATCGCCATTGTGCTGAAACCGCTGTCGGTGACGACGGCCTGAATCTGAGGAAAGCGGCACGCGCTGAGCAAAGCCGCACTTCCTCCACGGCTGACGCCGAAGATTCCCAGGGGAAGGCGGCTGAGCTCGGGATCAGAATCCACGAAATTCAGAACGGCCTGTACGTCCGTCAGCTCGAATTCCGTGACCCAGTGGATTGGAGCGTATCCGGGCTGGTGATCGCTGGCTCCCTGGTTGCGAAAGTCAAACGCCAGCACGGCGAAGCCGGCATCGACCAGAGCCTCGGCGTAGTGTCGGGCCGTCCAGCGATTCCCATTCAGTTCCGGGCAGAAGATCACCAGCCCCGCCGGGGGATGAGCCGGAGCGTCCAGCGAAGCCTCCAGCGTCAGGCCGTCCTCGGTGGGAATCCGGATAGCCCGGAGGTCCGGACGGGAGGGTGCCGGTATTGCCGCAAACGTCGGCACGTTTTCAATGATGTCCTGAATCCGGCGGGTCGCAAACCGCCGGTAGGCGAGGTCTGCTGTCAAGACGGCCAGAACTGCGCCAAACGTAATCCCTAACGCTGACACGACAATTCTCCGTAACCTTGGTGAGATCAATCCCGACTTCAGATCATGGCATCTTGTCGACCTGAAACGCCAGCAACGTGAATGTGTTCTGTGAATCGTGATCGAAATCTCAGACGCATCCCCGTCGCAGCACAAGCAGAGAATTCAGACGGTGGAGTGCGGCGAACACAACGCGCCGTGCACCAACGTTACGCCGCAAATTCGGTGATGATCAGCGACACATTCTGTCCCCCGAAGCCGAAGCTGTTGGAAAGGCAGGTGTCGACTTTGACTTCTCGAGGTTGATTCGGAATGTAATCCAGGTTGCAGACCGGGTCTGGTGTTTCATAATTGATGGTCGGGGGCAGCACGCCATCCCGCATAGCCAGAATGCAGGCGATGGCTTCCACGCTGCCGGCCGCGGCAATCAAATGCCCCAGCATGCTCTTGATGCTGGAGATCGGGGTGTCTGGTGCGTGTTCGCCCAGGCCCCCCTTGATGGCCATGGTTTCGACCTGATCATTGACCTTTGTGCTGGTGCCGTGGGCGTTGACGTAGCCAACCTGTTCGGGATTGACTTCCGCATCGTCAAGAGCCATTTTGATGCAGGCGATTGCTCCGCGCCCTTCCGGATGGATGTCGGTGATTCGGTAAGCGTCGGCGGTGGAACCGTAGCCCTTGATTTCTGCGTAGATGTGAGCTCCGCGTGCCCGGGCGTGTTCCAGTTCTTCCACAATCAGCATACCGGCGCCTTCCCCAAGCACAAACCCGTCACGATTCAGGTCGAACGGGCGGGACGCCCGCTGCGGAGCGTCGTTGTGTTCTGACAGCGCCGTCAGCAGATTGAATCCCGTCACCCCGAACGGATGAATCATGCTGTGAGCTCCGCCAGAGAGCATCACGTCGGCATCACCACGTCGAATGATTTCGCTGGCTTCGCCGATGGCCTGACTGGAAGCCGCACACGCGGTCAGGCAATTCAGATTGGGCCCCTGAGCGTTGAACAGGCTGGCCAGATGAGCGGCCGGCATGTTCGGCTCCAGTTCCAGTTCGAACTGAGGGTTCATGGCGGTCAGAAAATCCTTCGTGAACCGTTCCAGGTCGGCTTCGCCATCCTTATAGGAATCGGCCACCAGGGTCATGAACTGCATGAAATCCTGCTGACCTTCGCCGGCCCCCAGATACACACCGAAGCGTCCGGGATTCAGTTTGCCGGAATCGTTGATGCCGGAATCCCGGACCGCCTGCGAGGCGGCTCCGATGGCAAAGCGGATGTTTCGGCCGGCGTCCGCGAAACGTGAGGGATCATCGACGCAGGAGTCGAAGTCGTAGTCCTTCACTTCCGCCGCAAAGCGGGTCGGAAAATTGGTCGCGTCAAAATGAGTAATCGGCCCGACTCCGCTGCGGCCTTCCAGCAGTGCCTGCCACATGTCCGACACGGAATTACCCAACGGTGTGATGCATCCGATTCCGGTGACGACCACTCGACGTTTCATGTTTCTGCTCTTGTTTTCAGAGGTGCGGGTGCAGGTGAGTGAGAGCGGCGTCGCGCCGCCTGCCGGCGCACAGAATCCAGTCAGGTATCAGGTAACAGTCCCGTGTCCCGCTTTGCCTACGGTCAGAATATCCAGCAGGTTCATGCGGAACACAAAATTCTTCTGGTCAATGCGGCTTAGCTGAGGATCGTCGGATGACAGATGCACAAACACGATTTCTGCCTCTGCCACCAGTCGTTCACCCACCGTCGCCGTGACGGTGACCGAACCGCCTTCTTCGCGGGCATCTTCCAGCGTGGCGGAATAGATCAGCTGATCGCCGGGACAGGCCCAGCTGTGAAATTCCACCTTTGGAACCTTGGCCAGAATCACATTGTATTCAAAGTTGTTCTTTTCGCCGAGCAGAATTCCTCCGGTCTGAGCCATTCCCTCAATCATCAGAGAAGCGGGCATCACCGGAAAGCCCGGGAAATGATCGTGCAGGTGCTCTTCAGCCAGAGAGACGTTTTTGACGGCTTTGGCGGAATGACCGGAATTGAATTCAATGAACTTGTCGACCCAGTACCAACGCATTCGAAATGGTCCCGTCAGAAGAATCCTGTCAGAAAGAATGGCCGACGGACGACCACAGACCGGCTGCCTGAGGCAGCAGTATTCATCAGACGCGGCAGATCGGCCTGACGATCGATGAATGTTGCCTGCCGACGAATCCCGTCCCCGGGGGACGCGACCGACCCGGCATCAGCCGGGTCAGCACGGACCGGCTTATGACTGCAGGTCGCGACCCACGCAGGAGACCATGAGGTCAGCTTAGTCGGGATGCCACAAATTTGCAGATCATGTCGACCGTGAACAGATCGGGAATTTTGCTGACCTGAGGATCATCGGCGAAGGAATCAATATCGGCATGAGGCATCTTCTGCCGCATCTGAGCAATTCCTTCGTCCGTCACTTTACCGTCGGCGACGAACCCGGAATCGGCCGCTGCCAGATTCTCAGGAAACAGTTCGCCCCGAGGAATCTTGATATCAAAGTTCTTTTCCAGACGGAATACGATGTCCAGAAAGTCGATGGATTCAGCGCCGAGGTCCCCGATCAGCGTTGCGTTCCGTTCAACTTCGTCGTCGTCCACGCCCAGTGCGTCGACCAGCGTCTCCTGAACCTTCTCGAAGATTTCTTCATCAGATGCCATTTTCAGATCGTCTCCCTTTTGTTGCACCGCGAAAGTGCAAACGAGGATCATCGCCAAACCCAGCTGGCTGAATCCAGTCAGGCGATGGTGACTGGTTCAGCAATCCCAGCGATTCTGCGGCCCCCAGCGCCGCAGGAATCGATCGCGAAGTCTACGCACCGGTCTTTCAGAAATCGACCGAAACGCTGACAATCACGCAATTACACCCAACTTCTCCGGCCTGTCGCCCGAAACGTCAGTTTCGAGACAGAACGCGGGACTTTCCGGAATGCACGATAGTTTTGTTCACTATTCGGCGGCGGCAGATCAGCTGATTCCGCCCAGTGTCAGTCCGCCATCCACTTTCAGCACCTGTCCGGTGACGTAGGAACTTGATTCCTGAGCGAAAAACAGCACGGCATTTGCGATATCTGCGGGCTGTCCCAGTCGTCGGGCCGGAATCTTTTTCTTGATTTCCTTGCCGGCGGCTTCCACGACCGCCACCGTCATGTCCGTTTCAATAAAGCCCGGAGCCACCGCATTGGCCGTGACGCCGCGCCGCGCCAGTTCCGTCGCAATGCACCGCGTGAAGCCTTCAACCCCGCCTTTGCTGGCCGCGTAGTTGGCCTGACCGGGATTGGAAACGTCCGCGGCCACACTGGACATGTTGATGATGCGGCCGTAACGCTGCGACATCATCTGTCGCGTCACGGCCTGACAGAAGTTGAAAACACTGGTCAGGTTGGTGTCTATCACATCCTGCCACTGAGTCGCATCCATGACCGCCAGCAGGCCGTCACGAATGATTCCCGCATTATTGACCAGGATATCCACGGATCCCCAGGCCTCGACAACGTCGTTGATGACCTTGTCGGCAGCTTCTTTAGAGCGGACGTCAGCCTGAATCGCCATGACTTCGCGACCGGCTTCTTTCTGGCTCGCCACGACTTCCTCAGCAGCGGCCGTATTCGAATTGTAGACGAACGCCACTTTTGCGCCATCGGCTGCCAGTGATTCGACAATCGCCCGTCCGATTCCCCGGCTTCCCCCTGTGACCACGGCCACACGTCCTGCAAGACTCATCTGAATTTGACCTTTGTTCTGTACTTGAAAATTTGTTTCATGAGCGTCTTCGGCCGTTCATCCCGACGCTCGACCGGCGTCACGAATGATGCCCGGGCAGCGATTCAGCCCGCGTTGAGTGGCTCCGGACAGATCTGCCCGTAAAGCTCTCGCATGGCGGCCAGAATGCGTTCATCCGCCGACGCCATTTCCGGGTTTTGCCGCTGCAGGTTCTGCTTGGACAGGATGATCCGGGCACTCACCGCTGAGGTGTCTTCAACAGTGCCGGCAGCCTGAAAACTGGCCGTTTCGTCTTCATTCTTCTTCAGCGTCGCTGTCACGTGCAGCGTCTGACCCGGCTTCAGAAAATTATTGAACTTGACCGCTCTGGCCTGTTTCAACAGCACGGTGCTGTACTGAAAATCATCGGTGACGCGGGACAGCCACGCGCAGCTCTGGACCATTGCTTCGACCATCAGCACCCCGGGCAACACTGAAAACCCGGGAAAATGGTCCTGCAGGTACTCCTCAGCCAGACTCACGTTCTTGATGGTAGAGATGGACTGACCGGGTGTCAGTTCCGTGATGCGGTCAACCAGACAGAACTTCATAACGTGCCAGATGAAGAGAAGAGGAACCAGGAAAGGGCAGTAAGACGGGCACGAGGCCGTCACTAATTAATCTGCAGCAGGCCGCACGCCACCGGAATATAGCCGAGATTCGAAGCGGTCACAATCATCGGGAAGATGACGTCGCCTGGTTTGCCCGGGCAGATGCCCCCGCCGGCAGCACAGTTTCACGACCAGTCACAGGCGGTCGACCTGACAGGTCTTCTGTATTCCGGTCGATCCGCACGATCCGTGCGACGCGTTCCGTGAACCGAAGCAATTGGTTTTCGGACCGTTGACACCTCTCGATTCGGCAGGCATGCTGCAACAATCGGCAGACTTTGCCGGACCGGCAATCTCGGCGGTAATGGCAGTAAAGGCCCCATTTTGCTTGTTTGACCAGAACTTCCCAGGTTATGTTTCCGATTGATTAGTGTGGCGGGTCATAATTCCGGAGCAGACATGAGGCCACCGTCCAAAGGCGGGCCTGCGACCAGGGAAAAGCCCTGACACGTGAGTTGGGATCTGTTGTTGTGTGCACGGGGGGCGTTCCTCGTGACGTTTCAAGTTTCTGAATCATTTCGATTCGAGGAGGAGTTGAACGAACATGCGTTATGTTCTGACACTCGCAGCCGCAGCTTTAATGTCTGCGTCTGCTCAAGCTGGTAGCTGCTGCGGCAGCAACGTCAGCTCTTGCTGCTCCGCCCCTTGCGCCTCCAGTTGCAGCCCTTGTGGTGCTGGCTGTTGCGGTTCAAGTTGCGGTGTTTCTTGCGGTGGGAGCTGTGGAACGTGGGAGACTGTTGAGCGAACAGTCATGTGCCCGCAGATGGTTACGGAAACCCGTACCATCACCGTCAATGTGCCTGTTCAGGAAGAACGACAGGGCACGCGAACGGTTTGCCGAATGGTTTCAGAACCAGTCGAGCAGACCTACACTGTCTGTGTTCCTTACACAGAGCAGATGACCGGCACTCGGACTGTCTGCAAGACCGTCATGGAGCAGGTCGAGCAGGCTTACACTGTCTGTGTCCCTTACCATGAGCAGGTACAGGGTACACGAACTGTCTGCCGAACGGTTATGGAGCAGAAGGAAGTTCCTTACACTGTATGTGTTCCTTATCAGGAGCAGGTACAGGGTACACGAACTGTCTGCCGAACTGTCTCAGAGCCGGTTGAGCAGACCTACACGGTCTGTGTTCCTTACACGGAACAGGTTCAGGGAACTCGAACGGTCTGCCGACGTGTAGCCGTTCAGAAGACTCGAACCGTCTGCCAGGATCAGGGTCACTGGGAAGACGTCGTCGTCGGTGCCTGTGGCGCCTGCGGTGGCTGCGGACCGGCTGCCTGCTGTGGTGCCTGTGCATCATGCTGCTGCACCTGCCGACGCTGGGTTTCCAACCCGGTTCAGGTTGAAGTTCCTTACACCTGCTGCGAACTGGTACAGGAAGAAGTTCCTTACACCTACACCGTCTGCAAGTATCGTCAGGAACAGCGGACTCGTACGGTCAACGTCTGCCGTCAGGTACAGGAACAAGTTCCTTACACCTACACGGTCTGCAAGTACCGTCAGGAACAGCGAACTCGCACGGTCTGCTGCCCGGTTCAGGTTCAGGAAGAAGTTCCTTACACCTACACCGTCTGCAAGTACCGTCAGGAACAGCGGACTCGTACCTGCTGTGTACCTCGTCAGGTTCAGGAGCAGGTTGAGTACACTTACTGTGTGACGAAGACTCGTCAGGAACAGCGTACTCGTACGGTGAACGTCTGCCGTCAGGTAACTGAAGAAGTTCCGTACACCTACACTGTCTGTGTTTGTCATCCGGAACAGCGTGAAGTTCAGGTTCAGGTCTGCCGTATGGTGGAAAAAACCGTAACTCACAATGTCTATCGACCGGCCTGTGGCGCCTGCGGTGCATGCTGCAACTAGTCAGCTGATTGACGAGCGGCTCAGGGCAAATGCCCGGGCCGGGCGTCAGAACAGTCAGAATCGAAAGGCACTTCGAAGTTCGCTTCGAGGTGCCTTTTCTTTTTTCGGGGGCCGAAGACGGCGGACCTGTCGCTGTCTCCGGTGCCTCGAAGGTGCTGTACATGCTGTGACCGACGGTCTAAAATCAACACGCCGGGTGTACAGTCCGCAATTCAGAGATAACTGACGAAGCCGGACTGAACGTCGTGAACAACGTCCGGGACAACCTGACCCTGCCCGGCCGGTGATCACGAACCGGAAACACGTTGTGACACGGCACCCGGGACATCGACGGTAAATTTCAGGCCGGTCAGAAGATGCTGCTAAGATTCAACTGATGAATGCTTCAAATTCTCGACGCTGGTTTCTGTCACAGTGCGGAGTCGGACTGGGTTCCGTCGCTCTGGCAGAACTGCTGCAGTCGACTCCGGCGACCGCCGATGTGCTGGCCCGCCGAAAACCTCACTTTCCGGCCCGCGCCAGAGCGGTGATTCAGCTGTTCATGGCGGGAGCTCCCAGCCAGCTGGAACTGTTCGACAATAAGCCCACTCTGACGCGTCTGGAGGGCAAGTCGCTGCCGAAGTCGATTATCGGAGATCAGCGTTACGCGTTCATTCAGCCCGACGCCGCCGTACTGGGGCCGCGTTTCAAATTCCGGAAGCACGGGCATTCCGGTGCCGAGATTTCCGAAGCGCTGCCGCATCTGGCCGAAATTTCTGATCAGATCTGTCTGATCAGGTCGTTACATACGGACCAGTTCAACCACGCACCGGCTCAGATCTTTCTGAATTCAGGGTTTTCGCAGCCGGGGCGACCGTGTTTCGGGTCCTGGGTGCTGTACGGACTGGGCTCAGAAACGCAGGACCTGCCCGCTTTTGTGGTGATGAGTACCGGGGCCGGGCTGAGTGGTGGAGCGGCCTTGTGGTCCAGTGGCTTTCTGCCGTCGGTTTACACTGGTGTGCCGTTTCGCAGCCAGGGCGACCCGATTCTGAACGTGGCCAGTCCGGAAGGTGTCACGGACAAACTGCAGCATGAAACCTATTCATTGATCCACCAGTTGAATCGGCAGCGGCTGGCTGTGGTCCAGGATCCGGAAATTGCAACCCGCATTGCCTCATTCGAAATGGCGGCTCGGCTGCAGACGTCGGCACCCGAGCTGATGGATCTGAAACGCGAATCCCGGTCCACGCTTGAAATGTACGGCTGTGATCCGGATGAACCTTCGTTCGCCCGGGCGTGTCTGCTGGCACGGCGGATGGTGGAACGCGGCGTGCGCTTCATCAACATCTATCACAGCGGCTGGGATGCTCACAGTAACGTGGAAGGCAATATTCGCAACAACTGCCGCACCACGGATCAGGCATCGGCCGCGCTGGTGAAGGACCTGGCGGCTCACGGCCTGCTGGACGAAACGCTGGTCATCTGGGGTGGCGAGTTCGGTCGGACACCGATGGTGGAATCCAATCCGGCGCTCGGCCGGGCGCTGGGGCGGGATCATCATCCACAGGCCTTTACCATGTGGCTGGCGGGCGGCGGCGTCAAACCCGGCATGACGCTGGGCGCCACCGACGAATTCGGCTTTCACGTGGTTGAATCTCCCGTCCACGTGCATGACCTGCAGGCCACGTGGCTGCACCTGCTGGGACTTGATCACGAACGTCTGACGTTTCATCAGGCTGGTCGTGATTTTCGCCTGACTGATGTGCACGGTTCCGTCGTCTCAGACATTATCGCCTGACCGCCGCACATCTGATTGAATCCATGGCTAAACGCTCAGGCAAAGGCAAACAGCGAAATCGCGGCAGAAAGGTGCGGGTCGATCTGCGCCGCAACAAGCAGACCCGGGCCCGCGAACAGAATCTGACTCAGGAACTGCTGAACGATGATGTGGCCGCCGAAGACGCCACCAGCGGTGAACGCTTCAGTGGCAAGGGGACACTAAGCCGCCGACGGACGGTCTTGAGTGAAGCGGCCGCGGACGGACAGGTGATCCGGTCAGTGGATGGTGCGGGCTGTCTGGCAGGACGCGTGATCAGTTTCGTCGGACTGAACTGTCAGGTTCAGTCTGATACGGACAGTCGCATCTACGAATGTACCATCCGCGGCGTTCTGCGCACGCTCGCCCGGGACAGCCGTAATGCCGTTGTCACCGGCGACCGGGTTCTGTTTCGCCAGGAAGGTGACAGCTATCAAGGGGTGATCGAACGTGTTGAGCCGAGACATGGCGTGCTGTCCCGCAACAGTCAGGGCCGTGAACATGTCATTGTCGCCAATATCGATCAGGTGCTGATTGTGGCGTCGGCCGCCGACCCGGAACTGAAACCCAATCTGATTGACCGCTATCTGGTAATGGCAGAACGCCATGAGGTCGGGGCGATTATCTGCATCAACAAGACGGATCTGGCAGACGGTGCTGATCTGCAGCGAGTGGCTGCTGTGTACGGACGGCTTGGTTACCCGGTGGTACTGACCAGTGTCGCTCAGGGCCGCGGCATTGACCAGTTGCGCACGTATCTGAAGGATCGGCAGACGGCCGTTGGCGGCCAGAGTGGCGTTGGGAAGTCCTCGATTCTGAACAGTGTCGATTCGTCGCTGGATCTGGATACATCCGACGTGAGCGATGCCAGCACCAAGGGACGCCACACCACCCGGCGTGCCAGGCTGCTGCCGCTGCACGATGGCGGCTGGGTCGCGGATACACCGGGAATCCGGCAGTTTGAACTATGGGACGTATTTCCTGAAGAAGTCGACGGTTACTTCATTGAATTTCGGCCCTTTGTCCGTCACTGTCGGTTTGCCGACTGCAGCCATACTCATGAGGACGAATGTGGCGTGAAACGGGCTGTGTCCGAACACCTGATCGCTGCCGCTCGGTATGAAAGTTACCTGCGTATTCGTGAAGAGGATATTTACGTCTGGAAGAACCCGGCGCGCGGGCAGACTTAAAAACGTTCGGTCAATAACTGACTGGTTGGTTGCCTTTCGCTCCGCGAAAGGCGTCAATAACTGACCGGACACTTCTGAGCCGTGGTTGTGGTATCCGTCCATGAACAACACGTCCATTCAGAACAGTCTGCTGGGGACGGCGGTCGGCGACGCACTGGGTCTGCCGTACGAAGGACTGACGCCGGCACGGGCCATCCGACTGCTGGGATATCCGGACCGCTTTCGTTTCTTCTTCGGTCGCGGGATGGTCTCGGATGACACGGAACATGCCACGATCGTGGCGCAGTGTCTGATTGCCTCAGCCGGCGACGACGCGGTGTTCGAGCGAGAGCTGGCAAGGCGGCTCAAGCGCTGGTTCCTGGCCCTTCCGGCGGGAATCGGACTGGCGACGCTCCGCGCCTGCCTGAATCTGTGGCTGGGATCCGGGCCCCACCGCAGTGGCGTATTTTCTGCCGGCAACGGACCGTCAATGCGAGCGGCAATTATCGGCGTGGCGGTGGACAGTGCGGATCAGGTGCTGCGTCTGAATCACCTGTCGACACGAATCACACACACCGATCCGATTGCCGAGCAGGGAGCGGCTGCCGTCGCGCTGGCGGCGTGGGCCGCCAGCCGCGGGCAGTGCGACGACACGGCCTCGTTCTTCAGACTGCTGCGTGAACGACTGGTCGGTGAGCACGCCGAGGCATTTCTGCAGACCATTGATCAGGTAGAAAAGAGTCTGGCGGCGAATGAACAGACAGAACAGTTTGCTGCCACGCTGTGCGGAAATCGCGGGGTGACCGGATATACGCTGCACACCGTGCCCGTCTGTCTGCATGCCTGGCTGTCTCATCGCGGACGTCCCGCAGAGGGACTGCGGTGTCTGATCCGATGCGGCGGTGATACCGATTCCACGGCGGCTGTGGCTGGCGGGATCTTTGGGGCTGAAAATGACATCAGCGACGAACTTGTTAAGGGTATTCGGGACTATCCCTGTTCGACAGGCTGGATTCGTCGGCTGAGCGCACAACTGACTCAGGTTTCTGAAACCGGAATTCCGCAACGACCGCTGCAGCCGTTTCTGCCGCTGCAACTGCTGCGAAATGTGGTCTTTGCATCGATCGTGCTCGCTCATGGATTTCGTCGCCTGTTTCCGCCATACTGATCGCTGAGGTGTCCAGCCCGGCAATGGCCAGAGGCGTCCCCGGACCATACAGGTAGCGTCGATGGGAGGGCGAAGTTGTTGCCGGCGATGCCAATGGTTTTTCCGCGATGGGTCTGTAGTGCAGGTTTTTGTCTATGTCAGAATTCGCCGTGATCATTCCGGCGGCCGGAGCCAGCAGCCGATTCTCAGGTTTCCGCAAAAAGAAACCGTTTGTAGACCTGAAAGGCCGCGCCATCTGGCTGCGGACGGTCGAGCACTTTGTGAATCGTGATGACGTGACTGAGGTCGTGCTGGTGCTGGCGGAAGAGGATCTGAACGATTTTCGGGAGCAGTTTCGTCCAAATCTGGCCTTTATGGACATCCTGATTGCGAAGGGCGGAGCTTCCCGGGCAGAAAGTGTCCGAAACGGCATGCGGGCGTTGACGAAGCCTTCCGATTTCATTGCGGTGCACGATGCGGCTCGACCGTTGCTGACGAAGACATGGATCTCGCAGATCTTTGAAGCGGCCCGCCAGAAACATGCGGTTATTCCCGGTGTGCCCGTCAGCAGCACGGTCAAGAAGGTCAATGCCGAGGGCGCGATCACCGGTACCGTTGACAGAAATCAGCTGATGCTGGCTCAGACGCCTCAGGTCTTTCGCCGCCGTATTCTGGAACAGGCGTATCAGGCGGCACCGGATCCGTCGGTGTTCACGGACGAATCTTCGCTGGTGGAAGCCAGCGGGCAGACGGTATTTGTGCATGCCGGGTGGCCCATGAACATCAAGATCACCACACCGCAGGACTTTGAGCTGGCGGAAGCCTTCATCGGGGCTCTGCCGGTCGAGGGCGGACTGCCGGATCTGCGCCCGTTTGGACACGAACGTTTCCGCTAGGCGGTTCGCGCGTTAAACTGCAGATAGTCAGCGAAGGGAACGCTGCTCGGTCGCCAGAATCGGAAAACGTTCCCGTTCCCGTCTTCGGTGTTGTCATGTCGGTCACGATTAACTGTCCCAACTGTTCATCCGGATTAAAACTGCCGGATCGCCGTCTGCTTGGCCGCAAAGGCAAGTGCCCGAAGTGTGCGCATCGGTTTATTCTGGAAGAGCCCGACGAAGTCGAGCTGGAGCTGGTTGATCCGCCGGAAAATCCCCTGCCTCCGCAGCAGCCGATGGTGGGCACGTCGGCAAAATGGGTTCCGGATGATCCGACGGGGGCTGCCGATCCGGTATTCCCGCTGGCTGATGTGCCTTTGCCGAGTGTTTCTTCAGCGCCGGCGGATCCTTTTGCACAGGCGGCTTCGGCCTCTGCCAACCCGTTCGATTTTGCCGCCGCTTCATCACCGGGGAATTCCGCGTCGACCGAAGTGGCCGGTTCTGCGGCAGCGCCGCCGATGTTTTCCGTCGACAGTCCGCCCGATCCGGCGAACTCGCCAGCCGTGGCTGCCCCGGCCGACGGCGGCAGTATTACGAATCGTCTGAGCCGCAGAAGAACGAAAAAACGCACCGGGCCGATTGTGATCGGCGTGGGCACCGCGGTCTTTGCGTTCTGCATGCTGGGACTGTGGTGGCAGCACAACCAGCAGGCCAGGCAGGCCGCCGAACGTGAAGCCGCTGCAGCGGTTCCGGCGGAAAATACCGCGTGGAACGAACAGAAACAGCAGCTGGCGATTTCTAATGAAGACGCCAAGGCTCTGAGTCCGACCGCTGGTGGGCCGATTCCGATGGAGTACATGCCGTTTACGCCTCATCTGATCTGTCACCTGCGGCCGGCCGAAATCTGGGCTTCGAATCGATCGAAGCAGACGTTTGTGGCCACGCTGGGGGACCTTGCGATCTGGCTGGGCAAGGTCGTCGAAGACACGACGATGTATCCGCCTCAGGATATCGAGGAACTGACGTTTGCAGTGAACTTCGGCCCGCGAACCTCGGTACCGGATGTTGCGGCAGTTGTCCGCCTGCGCAGTGAACCGGCGGCCTCCAGACATAAGTTTGAGAGTGGCAGACGAGTACTGCTTGAGGACCTGAATCAGGACGTATTTGAAGCGGGTGGATTCTGCTACGTTGCGATTGATGAAAACACGTTTGCCGTGGCTCCGGTCGGCATGGCTGACGAGCTGGTCGAAGCGAAGACCTATTCCCGACAGCCTTCCGTTGAAGCGGAAGTGTTGCTGGCCGAATCAGACCGGCAGCGCCAGGTCACGTTGATCTTTGATGTGATGAATATCGATACACACCGCGAATACATCTTTGCGGAAATGGAAACCTTTGCCGACAGGTTTATCGTGTGGCTGGGTAAGGATATCCGCACGATCAGCTGGAGTCTGCATCTGGGTGAGCAGACTCTGTTCATGGAAACGCTGCTGCACAGCAGCAACGAAAGTTCGCCGATGCGGGTTCAGCGATATCTTCAGAACCGACTGACAAAGCTGCCTGAGCTGCTGCTGGAAACCGTCCGTTTCATGAAGCCGGAAACGGTTGGTTATCGGGATATGATCGGACGACTGCCGGTGATGATGCAGGCCGTGATCCTGGGGACCAGCAGCCAGGTCGGAACCGGCTACGTGCGACTGGTGACTCTGCTGCCTGAAAAAGCGGGGCCGAATCTGGCCGCTGCGTCGCTATATGCCTGGGATCAGTCCTTAAGAACCGATTTTGATGGTCCGTCTCCGGTTGCTTCTTCACAGACCAGACTGCCGGACCGCATTGTTGACCGGCTGAAACAGGTCACCGTTTATGTCGATTTCAGAAACACGCCGCTGCAGGAAGCGCTGGAATACATCAGCGATGAGATTCAGGTCCCGATTGAAATCAACGGGGAAGGTCTGAAACAGTCGGCCCTGACGCAGAATATGAAACAGAATCACAACCTGGGCGACGTGCCGGCGATGCGGGCGTTCGACGCCATTCTCAGCAACCCGGATTATCGCGGCGCGATGGTGATGAGTGTCGACGAAGAGGCAAAAAAGATTATTGTGACGTCACGCCCCGCCGCGACGGCTGATAACCTGCCGATCTTTGACACCAAACAGTAGCACCGACCGAAGACACTGTTTTAAACAGACTGGCGTTCAGACTGGCGTGGCCACAGGTTTGCTGCGCAGAGTTTCTGCCAGCGAGGCTCCTGGCAGGCCATCCGGATACTTCTGCTGTCTGACGGACTTTCAAGTCCGTCATTGGTGGAAGCGTCCATATTTTCAACGCGCTCGGCAGCTCGCCGCACGAAAACCTTTGGTGTCCGGACAGACTGCCGACAGGTTTCAGGCTGATTCAACCAAGCTCTGAAATCGGCGAACCTTCGCTCAGGCGCTGGCGGATCTTCAGGAATTCGTCGGCGTACTCCTGCCGGAAATCGATGCCCAGATAATGCAGAATTGTGGCGCTCAGGTCGGCGGGAGTGACTGGTTTGTCAGCCACCTGTCCACCGTCGCGGCTGGTGGCGCCGTATGTCTGGCCGCCACGGACGCCCCCTCCGGCCAGCAGCACGGTGAACGCATGCGGCCAGTGATCCCGCCCCGTACTCAGTGTCATGGCGTTCTGAGAAAACTGGCCGATGCGCGGCGTGCGGCCGAATTCTCCGGTGGCGACCACCAGCGTCGTGTCCAGCAGACCTCGATCGTCCAGGTCCTGCAGAAAGGCGGCAAAGGGCTGATCAAACGACGGGCACAGGGTGTTCTTCAGTTTGGCAAAATTGTCATGGTGAGTATCCCACATGGGTGAGCGCTTATCGTGTTTGCTGTCGTGGTCGAAATTCACGGTGACCAGCGAGATTCCTGCTTCGACAAGCTGCCGGGCCATCAGCAGACTCTGACCGAATTTGGTATAGCCGTAGCGCTGGCGGACCGCTGGCGACACCTGTTGCAGATCCAGCGCCCGCCGAAACTTCTGGTCGCTGAGCATTGCCCAGGCCATGTCTGCGTAGCCGGCGTAGGAATCAGCGTCGGTTCCGTAATGTGACGTTGTCTCACTGGCCTGTGTGGTCAGCTGCTGCAGCAGGCGGCGGCGCTGCAGTGTTCGCTGTGGACCCGAATCTGGCAGGGCGGTGAATCCGGGAAATCGAAAGTCAACCGGTGTCGGGTCGCATTCGATCAGCAGCGGATCAAACCGCGAGCCCATGCGTCCGCCGGTCTGTCCGGCAATTCGTTTGTCCTGGCCGATGAAATGGGAATACAGCGGCAGCACGACTGAGGGCGGCAGCTGTTGATCAGACCTGCCATAGCGGGCCACCAGTGATGCGATGCTGGGCCAGTCCTCCGGACGAGCCTGATCGGTCGTCGGCGCACCGAAGTACTCGCGGCCGGTGTACATCTCGCTGCAGGCCGGCCCGTGTACCGGCATATGGTGAGTCATCGACCGCAGCAGGGCAAAGCGACTGGTTTGAGCTGCCAGGTGCGGCAGATGTTCGCACAGTTGAATGTCCGGGACCTGTGTGGACACCGGTTTGAACTCCCCGCGCACTTCGACCGGGGCGGCGGGCTTCATGTCCCACAGGTCGATATGGCTGGGCCCGCCAAACAGAAACACAAAGATGCAGGAATTCGTCTTTCGACGCTGATCAGAATTTGTCGTCTGAGCGGCGCTGGCGGTCCGCAGCCGGTGCAGATCGAAGGCATTGAGCCCCAGCAGCGATAATCCACCGGCTCGCAGCAGTTCGCGTCGCGACGCGTGACCGGTTGTCTGACGCGGCATGATCGACAGCATGGCTTGTTCTCCGACATCGGCGAATCGGCGTGGTCTTCGATCTGCAGTGTAACCGTTCGGGACGCGCATTTTCCATGGCGTGGCCGTCAGATGCAGCGACCGTCAGGGGGCCAGCCATTCTGCAAGGCAGTCGTTTTGTTCGACATAGACGAATCGGGCCCGCAGATTGCCGTCTGATCTCAGCAGCACCCATTCGGCCGATTGAACGTTACACTGCAGCACGGCAAAATTCTGGCGGCCGACGGCAAGTTCGTCTCGTTCCGGCGAGCGGTTTCGCAGTTCTTCCGGCAGGTTGACCGTGGGGCCGTCGCACCTGGTGCCGGGGGGCAGCGGGGCCAGGAAGCCGCGGAGACTTTGCTCAGATTCCTCATCCCACAACCGGTCAGCGACAGGATCGTCTGTGTGGATGGTGATGTGACCGGTCAGCTGCAGCTGTGATTTCCAGCGATGGTCGTAGAACAGCCATGAGGCGTTCGGGTGCGACCGGAGTGATGCGATCTTGTCAGAACGGATGTCCGTATGGGCCCGGATGATGCGGTCGTCAGCGTTTACGCCCCGCAGGACCACGGTTCTTTGTCGAAGGCCACGGGCATCCACCGTCGCCAGCACCGGCAGTCGCCAGCCGGAATCGCGGTCAGCGACGGACAACTGCAGCCGTCGCCAGCATTCAGCTTCCACTTCAGTCAGGCTGGCGGGATTGGCAAACACATTCATGGCGGTGTTGAGTGACGGAGGCAGGCGGGCAGATGAAAAGGCAGACGGACAGGGCTCGGCATTCCAATTCCTGGAATTGGGACGAATCCGAACTCGCTGCATTCAGGACGACTACGGAAGTCGCTAAGCTAGTGGAGGAAAGCATAGTCTTTGGTGAACCTGTTCGTCCCCTAACCTGCGTGAATTCTCATGGATGCCGTTATTGAATTGCTTCAGAGCCTGGTGAACGTTTTTTGGTCGGTGCTGGATGTGGTGATCGCACTGGTCCATGTCATTCTGCCCTGGCTGCCTCTGCTGGCGTGGATTGCCTTCTGGTCGCTGGCGGTCAACTGGGTCAGGGCCTTCGACATTCTCAGACGTGGTGGCTTTATCGGTCTGCTGCTGCTGATGTTTCTGGCGGTCATCGTCTGGGGGGCGGCGGCACCGCCGGTGGACGGAGTCCACACGTTGTTTGGTCTGACTGTCAGCAACTATGCCGGCAAGTTTATTTACGTGACCATGCTGACCTGCATCGCGCTGCTCTGCGGATCGGCTCAGATGTCAGGAGCGTTCGGGTCACTGGCTGACTTTTCGGACGAAGAGGCCGAAGGCGCTGAAGCCGGACACGCGGTTCACGGTCATTAGAATTCAAACGCCTGCACAGCTGAGTTATCTGAATCATTCGGAAATGCGCGTCATGAAACTTATCTGCCCATTGCTGCTGACACTGGTCGCCTGTAGCGTCGCCGAGGCGGCAGACTGGCCCAACTGGCGAGGTCCGACCGGAGACGGCGTGGCCGTCGGTACCGACTTTCCCGTCGAATGGTCGAAGAGTAACGTCCGGTGGCAGGTGAAGCTGCAGGGCATCGGAGCTTCCACGCCGGCGGTCAGTGGCGATGCCGTGTTTGTGACCACCACGCTGGATGGGAAGAACCGGATCAGCTGCATCGGCATGGATGGAGCTGAACGCTGGGCGCAGACACTGGGTGAATCTCAGGAAGGCAAACAGGGCAAGGACGGCACAGGCGCCAACCCTTCGCCTGTCGTGGACGGCGAACGTGTGTTCGTGTACTTCAAGAGCGGCGACTTCGGGTGCTTCAGTCTGGCCGGAGAACTGCAGTGGCAGACGAATGTGTTTGACCGTTTTGCCGAAGTGACCAGCGACACGCTGTGGTGGGATCTGGGGACGTCGCCCGTGCTGACGCAGGATGCCATCGTTATCACGATGATGCATTCCGGACCCTCGTATCTGGCCGCGTTTCGTCGTACCGACGGGAAGCTGTTATGGAAACATGATCGCGTGACCGATGCCCCGCGAGAAGCGGCCCAAAGCTACACGACTCCGGTGGTGACGACCAATCCGGACGGCCGTGAGGTGATTGTGGTGACCGGGGCAGATTATGTGACCTGTCACGATGCGTCCGACGGAACCGAATTGTGGCGCGTGGGGACACTGAATCCGGAGGGCAACGAATACTTCCGATCCATCAGTTCTTCAGTTGAAAGCGAAGGGATTGTTGTGGCGCCGTATGCTCGCGGAGGCACGCTGACCGCGATTCGGATGGGAGGCAGCGGCAACGTCACCGATTCACATGTGCTCTGGACCAATAAGGACACGTCTGCCGACGTACCAACTCCTGTCATTGCGAACGGTCGGATTTTTGTGGTCCGCGACAAAGGAAACGACCGCGGTATTGTCGATTGTCTGGACCTGCAGACCGGGAAGACGATCTGGTCGGGGCAGCTGGAAAAACACCGCATGACCTACCGGTCGTCCCCGGTGTATGCCGATGGCAGGCTGTATGTGACTCGTCAGGATGGAACCGTATTTGTACTGGACGCGGCGGGAACCGAATTCAAGGTGCTGGCGACCAACCGGATTGCTCAGGAGCACACTATTGCAACGCCGGTCCTCGTGGATGGCAGCATTCTGCTCAGAACTCAGGATCACCTGTATCTGATCGGATCGTAGGCCGTAGACCACCGGGTTCGGCGAAGCGCTTGAGCCACGCCGGTGATCTCGCCGATAGAGTGACGGAGACGTGCGGCCACCGGCCGTACAAAGAACGCTGTTCACACAAAGAATGGTGCCGGAACACAGAACACGGCGGCCAGGGGCCGCCACCGGAACACGGCGGCCAGGGGCCGCCACCGGAACACGGCGGCCAGGGGCCGCCACCGGAACACAGCGGCCGCGGGCCGCACCAGAACACAGCGGCCGCGGGCCGCACCAGAACACAGCGGCCGCGGGCCGCACCGGAACACAGCGGCCGCGGGCCGCACCAGAACCCGGCGGCGGCCGGTCTCAGTGGCGAACGACGGGGACCTGCCCCCACAGATCTGTGGCAGGACGTTGATTCCCACGGCTGGCAGCTCTGCGGATGTGCTCCGGAAGCGGGCCGATTTTACTTGCTGATTTCAGATTTCGTTCTTAAACTTCGCGACTTGTGTTTTTCGACTGTAACTTCAGATCTGACGCTGCCCGATGGTCCGGTGTACGAAGCCACCGACCGGCAGACGTCAAAAGGCGACAATTTCATGAAACAGGGAATTCACCCCGAATATCGGGATGTCATTTTTCAGGACACGTCCAACGGAACTCGATTCCTGTTGAAGTCCACCATTAAGTGCAAAGAAACCGGTACGTGGGACGACGGCAACGAATACCCGCTGTACAAGGTGGAAATTTCGTCGGCTTCTCATCCGTTTTACACCGGCAAGATGAAATTCGTGGACTCGGCTGGCCGTGTTGAGAAGTTTCAGAAGAAGTACAACTGGGGCAAGAAGACCGAAGAAGCGGCCGACGACAGCGGCAAGTAGCGACTTCAATCCGAACATAATCAGTGGGGACGTGCGCAGAATTCTGTGTGCGTCCTTTGTTTTTGCCTGCGATTGTTTTTTCACCGTCGCCCCGTCCTGATTTCACGGATACGCCCTGACCATGTTCCCGAGCCTTGAACAGAAACTGGCACGTTACGAGGAGCTTGAAAAAAAGCTTGAAGACCCCGCCGTACTTTCCGACATCGACAGGATGCTGGGAATTCAGAAAGAAATGGGGGGGCTGGCAAAAGTTGCCACCGCCGTCCGCGCCTATCACAAGCTGGAAGGCGACATCGAAGCGGCTCAGATGATGGTGGACGAAGAAACCGACCCGGATTCAAAAGCCTACGCGCAGGAAGAGCTGGATGGAATGCTCAGCCAGCGGGATGCGATGTCGGAACAGCTGGAGGACCTTGCGACGGCGGGTGATTCCATTACTCGCGGGTCACTGATTATGGAGATTCGGGCCGGGACCGGGGGGGACGAAGCGGCACTGTTCGCCCGCGATCTGTACGACATGTACATGCGATACTGTGAAGTTCACGAATGGAAAGTCGAACTGCTGGAATTCAACGCTACCGAACTGGGCGGCGTGAAGGAGGTTGTTTGTTCGATTTCCGGTGAAGGAGCGTACCACCAGCTGCAGTTTGAAAGTGGAGGACATCGCGTCCAGCGGGTTCCGGAAACGGAAACGCAGGGCCGCGTGCACACCAGTGCGGCAACGGTGGCCGTGCTTCCGGAAGCCACGGATGTTGAAGTTGACATCAAGCCGGAAGATCTGCAGATCGACACGATGCGGGCCGGCGGCCCGGGTGGTCAGAAGGTCAACAAGACAGAAAGTGCGGTCCGGATGACGCATCTGCCCACAGGTATCGTCGTGAAGATTCAGGATGAAAAAAGTCAGCACAAGAATCGCGCGAAGGCACTTCGCGTGCTCAAAAGCCGGATTCTGGAAGCTCAGCAGGAAGCGGCGGATGCCGAGCGGGCTCAGGCACGCCGCACGCTTGTGGGTTCCGGCGACCGCAGCCAGCGGATCCGGACGTACAACTTTCCTCAGAACCGTGTCACGGACCATCGCTGCGGCCTCACGATTCACAAGCTGGACCGCATCATTCAGGGCGAGATGACTGAGCTGATCGACGGCCTGCTGGAATTCGACCGGCAGGAACGTCTGAAAGGCACGTCGGCGGACGGTTGACAGAACGACGGTCCCTCAACAATCGTATTCCCCGGAATCAGAATCTGTTACAGTTGTCGGACGCCCGAATTGTCGACCAGGTTCTGAGACCGAAATGGCAGACTCCGCAGCATCAACGGACGACGTGTGGACCGTCCAGAGAATCCTTACGTGGACCACGGACTTTCTGAAGCAGAAGGACGTGGAATCGCCGCGGCGTGAGGCTGAACTGTTGCTGGCTCATGCTCGGAACTGTCCCCGCATCCGGCTGTACACCGACCTGGAGACGCCCCTGACCGACGCCGAACGCAGGCGGATGCGTGACTACGTCAAGCGACGCGCGCAGCGCGAGCCGCTGGCGTACATCACCGGCCACCGCGAGTTCTACGGACGCGATTTCGCGGTCGGCGCCGGCGTCCTGGTACCGCGACCGGAAACCGAAACCCTGGTCGATGTGTGCCTGGAAAGAATTCCGCAGGACACACCCTCACGAATCTGCGAAGTCGGATTCGGCTCGGGCTGTATCGCCGTGACGCTGGCTCGCCAGCGGCCACAGTGTTCAGTCGTCGCCAGCGATACGTCGGAGGTCGCCCTGCAGTTTGCCACACAGAACGTTGCGACTCACGGTGTCGCAGCGCAGGTGCAGCTGGTCAGCGGAGACGGGCTTCAGGCGATTCGTGCGACCACCGGGGAGTTGTTCGACGGACTGGTCAGCAACCCGCCGTATGTGTGCGTTCATGAGCTGAGCGGACTTGATCCGGAGGTGGCGGTGCATGAACCTCGGGAGGCACTTGTTTCCGGAGACGATGGACTGACGCTGATGCGGCAGATCATCGCCGAGGCTCCCGGGATGCTGCGTCCGGGAGGGTGGCTGGCCGTGGAACTGGATCCTGCTCAGTGTGAAACGGTGCAGCATCTGCTGGCCGAAGCCGGGTTCATCGACATTCGCACGCGTCAGGATCTGTCTGGCAGCGATCGCATCGTGGAAGCCGCTTTACCCGGCTGAAAAGGACTACGGGGCACATGGACAGGCTCGTCATTCAGGGAGGAACTCAGCTGCACGGTGACGTCTGCGTTGATGGTGCCAAGAATGCCGCTCTGCCGGCGATGGCCGCCACGCTGGCGGTGCGCGGCGATGTACGACTTCGAAATGTGCCGGACCTGGTGGATGTTTCCACGATGACGCAGCTGCTGCAGAGTCTGGGGGCGGATGTCGATCGTACGGTGTCGGGTGAGGTCCTGATCACTACCGGCAAGGCGGAGCGCTGGGTGGCGGACTATGAACTGGTCCGTCGGATGCGCGCCAGCATCTGTGTGCTGGGACCGCTGCTGGCTCGCTTTGGAAAAGCGCGTGTCTCATTGCCGGGCGGCTGTAACATCGGGCATCGACCGATTGATCTGCATCTGAAGGGACTGGCAGCGCTCGGGGCCGATCTGCGGATGGAAGCGGGCTATGTGGTGGCAGAAGCCAGACAGCTTCACGGAGCCGACATGTTTCTTGGCGGCCCCCACGGCAGCACCGTCACGGGGACCTGCAATGTGATGGTCGCCGCATGTCTGGCGCAGGGACGCAGTGTGATTCGCGGCGCCGCCTGCGAACCTGAGGTAGTTGATCTGGGCCGGTTTCTGATGGCGTCAGGGGCAGACATCGACGGGCTGGGAACGCCCGTTCTGGAGATCAACGGCGTTGAGGAACTGTGCGGCTGCTCGTATGGCATTCTGCCGGATCGGATTGAGGCCGCCACGTTTGCGATTGCGGCTGCTGCCACGCGAGGTGAGATTCGGATTCACCAGGCCCGCCGTGAAGATCTGGCCAGTATTATTGAGGTCCTGCAGACCATGGGAGTTCTGGTGACGTCGACGGAATCCGGGCTTCACGTTTCAGCGCCGGAATCGTTGTCACCGGTCAGCCTGACCGCACTTCCCTATCCAGGTATCCCCACAGATACTCAGGCACAGTTTATGGCGCTGCTAAGCACCGTCGAGGGTACCAGTGTGATCCGAGATGCCGTATTTCCGGACCGTTTCATGCACGCTTCAGAACTGCTGCGAATGGGCGCGCGGATTCGACGTGAAACCGGCGCGGCTATCGTGGAGGGAGGTCAGCGATTGACCGGGGCGAGTGTGATGGCGTCGGACCTGCGTGCCAGTGCGGCGCTGGTGATCGCGGCCATGGCCGCGGATGGTGAGAGTCAGATTCACCGCATTTACCATCTGGATCGGGGATATGCGGGACTGGAACGCAAACTGGCGGGACTGGGGGCCGGTGTCTGTCGCGTGTCGGACAATAACGGCCTTGAACCGATGACCGGCACTAATCCCGTGCGGCGCGACGCGTCGGCGGCCAGGCCCGTTGTGTGAAGGTTCTCGGCCCCGCCCCCAAACGTGGAGGCGGCCTCCATGACTGTTCAGCGACTCCGGTCCTTCACCAGATCTGCAAGGTACACGGCAGTGACTGTTTTTCCCTGGTCATTCTTTTCATGACTTGAATACCAGGACAACAACCCGCGTTCCGAATCAAGCGCGACAAAACCCGGATACGAATTGTCTCCTCCACTGGGCAGTTCTGCGGCTGCTGTCAGTTGATCGTCGACCAGCCAGTAGATCGCCGTTTTGGGCCCGGCCTCGGTGCTCCTTCGTCCGCCGACCAGCCAATGCTCACCCCACTGTGCCAGCAAAGGGCCGCCGATGTAGTGCGGTAGTTCGGTGCGTTGCCACGTCAGATACGGAGGTCGTGCCCGCGCCAGCTGAGCGGTCGAACCCTGCTCGCGGCTCAGCGCGATCAGGGTCCTGTCCGGCAGAATCTGAAACGCCGTTTCGTTTCCCTTCTGCGGTTGGAACAGGGACCGGAATTTCCAGTTCAGCCCGTCTGTGCTTTCCAGCAAAGCCCCTTCCAGAATTGCCGCACCGCCGGCCCCGGATTCCGCTTCGGAATATCCTCGCTTGCGTCGCCCGCAGAGCCAGGCCGTGTTTCCGTCGGTCACAGCTCGCCAGATATAATGCCCATAGGTGCCTTCCATCTGCTGCGGTGGACTCCACGTTTCGCCGTCCTTTGTGCAGACCGCAAAACCCAGATGTTTGTTGATGTCATAATCCGCACGGGGCAGTTCTCCTTCACCGCTGTACCAGGTACCGGTGAAAATGAACAGTTTGTCTTTGAAGACCAGAAAGTGCGGGTCTCGCGTGTCACGCAGCGGAACGGAAAACTGATGCACGGTGGCCCACGTCTTCGCATCGTCACTGCTCAACACGATGATCGACGAGGTGGAAAACACCATATGGCCATCCGGACAGCTGCGGAAGGTCAGCCAGTACTTCCCCTTCCAGCGAATCAGATCCGTAAACGCATTGTGTTCACCGTTGTCGAATACACGACGGACATTCTGAACCCGGATCGCCGGCAGACTGTCGTCCGCACTGGCAATCCTGGACTGACAGACGAAGCAGGTCGCGGCCAGCAGTATAAGTGCGACGATGAAACGTCGTTGCGGATACATACACATGAATCAAAAACCTCTTCAATACTGATGATGGCCACTGGCGTTGGTTGTCGAACTCTATGATCCGGATTCGGACATCAGCCCGATCGGTCCTGCCGGAGTAATCTGGTTCAGATTCTTTGACTGAAGCAATCGATAACAGTCCGGCAGATCAAACAGATTCAGCACGCCTGGGATCATGGAGGACAACGGCCAGTCGTAGTCCTCGGCAGATGCCAGATCCGTGAATGAAGTCAGTGCATTCTGCAGCGTCACCTGCGTGACGTTCGGGTGAAGAGTGGCCGCAAAGGTGCCCGGCACACTGCCCCAGCCATTGGCGAACAGATGCACCTGTTCATGACCGAGTGAACTGAGCCAGTTCAGGACGGACATAAGGTCACCCGTTCTTTGTCGGGCATAGCAATCGTCAAACATCACGCCATGAATTGCGTACAGGAAATCGCTGCCGTACACCTTGAAATAGGAATTGGCGTCTGCGGTATTCGGTCGCGACTCGCCCATCCCGCGCACATCGACCGTATACACAGGGACCGCGGGATTGTCGGCGATCAGCGTTCGCAGAACGTCATTGTCGCGGAGTTCTGCATCGGCTGAATCGTGCGACACATACAGGATCGCCCTGCTGGATCCGTGAGTCGGCCGTGAGTAATGGCGCTCGGGGTACAAACGATAAACCACAGCCTGCACGCCTGGCTCAGTGTCAATAACGTACGTCAGAAAATACTTCAGCGGAAAATCCCGACCGCTGCGAATTCGAAGGATACGATAGTCGGGAACTGTCTTCGAACCGCGGTCACCGAGCCACTTCCGAAGCATCGGCAGCAGACGTTCAGAAGACACACCGCCCCGCCGCCGGGCCAGCAAAGCAGCCTTTTCCCGGGTATGATCCTGTACCGTCCGGGCTCCCAGCGTGCTGACCTGTCCCTGCGGCGTGCACTGCAGCGTCAGGTCATCTTCGATTGTCAGGTCAGGTTCCTTCGAATCGCCGGCCGTGCCCGTGACACGATTGAACCAGCCGTACATGGCTTCACGATTTTCCTGGGTAAAGCCGTGAAATGTGGGGCCCACAAACAGGCTGATGTGTTCCTCGGCGCCCAGCAGTGTGTAGAGCCGTTTCAGGCGATCATACGCTTCTTCGCTGCCACGGACGTCGAAGAAATCCTTTTCCTTGGCCAGAATGATGATCGGTTTGGGTGCCAGGGCCGCCAGAAAATCTTCATGGTCCAGCCCCAGCGCAAGCGCCTTCGGCGGACACTGCTCAGTATCAGCCGGCAATTCATTCTCCAGATTGCGAACAAAGGACGTGACATAGCAGGACGGTGCAGCCATGCTCCACCGCTGGTCCACACCGCAGAGCAGCGTCGTCATCGTGCCGCCGCCGGAGTTACCGGTCACGCCAATCTGCGCTGGATCGACTTCTTCGCGCGTCAACAGATAGTCAAGAGCCCGCATTCCGTCCCAGGCTCGCCACATGCTGAACGATTCGCCGACAAGAAACTGCTGATTTCCCGCTTTCAGGTGTTCCCGCACGCCGACGCCGACGTGTGAATTCAGGTGCTCGTCCAAATACTGAAGACGTTCGCCCTGACCGATCGGATCATAGATCAGGCAGACATACCCCTGTTTGGCAAGTCCCTGCGAGAACCCCTGATACGCTTTTTCGGCCTTTCCGTTTGAGGAATGGCCGCAGGTACCCACCACCGCCGGTCGGCGGCCCGTCACACCGGTGGGAACATACAGATTGGCCGTGACCGGGAAGCCGGGACGACTTTCAAATATCAGATTCTCAATGCGGTAGCCGTCTCGTTCGTGAATCGCCGTAATCTGCGGATTCAGGGGCGTTCGTTCCGGGTGGTCGCCGAGACACGTCCGAATCCGAGTCCGACAGGATGTGACGTAGTTTTCAGCATCCGCCTTCGACTGCAGCGCCGCCAGCCGTGCGATTCGCTGCTGCCGGAAGGCACGCATGCGATCGACATAATATTCCTGCATCATCCGCGGAAAGCGGTTCAGCGGTGTTCTGTCGGCCGCTGCCGGCTGAGCAACAACTTCATTCAGCCACCATTGCTGAGCAATCGCCGCGCCCAGCACGCCGGCCGTAGAGGTCTGAAAGAAGGAACGACGAGATTGAATAGACGACATGACAGGCCTTTGATGGACGAGGCAGGAGAGGCGGGGCAGGAGAAACGCAGGCTGATGAATCGTGCAGGCATCGACGGCAGAGCTGATTCTGGCGAGCTGTGTCTGATAAAGTCAAGTCGGCCGGATGCCGGACAGAGATCCGTCTGTTGGTTCATCTGTGCGAATTGCGTTTCGCCGAGATTTTGTCAGATTGTGACTTCCGCCGAATGCATGCAGCAGACAGATGGTGCGTTGCGTCCGGCTGGCAGTCTGCCCGGAAACCCGACCGTGGCGGAAGCCGCCAGGGCTTTCGACTACGGACTCCGGGATCGACCGAAGCTCCTGGCGAGCTCCGCTACGGTATCCGGCCAGGCCCCGAAAGAAGCCCGGCAAGACGATGCCCGGCGACAAGATACCCAACGACCAGATGTCCGGTGTCTGGCGGACAGCAACAGCGTTCGCTGAACCTGACCTGAATCGACAATCTGTTTTTGACAATTGAGCGATACTGGAGACAAGCACGCATGTCCAGCTGTGTTTATGCCATCGCCACGATGGATACCAAAGGTGACGAACTGGCTTATGTGAAAGACTGTCTGATCTCAGCCGGCATACAGGTCCGAATGGTCGACGTGGGCACAGCAGCCCCGCCGACGGTAGCCCCCGACGTTTCACGAACTGAAGTCGTCGGTCAGGACACCCCTCAGAAATACACCGACCGTGGCGCAGCCATCGCGGCGATCAGTCGTTCTCTGACGACATGGCTGAGCCGGGAACACGCGGCCGGCCGGGTGTCCGGCGTGATCGGGATCGGCGGCAGCGGCGGAACGTCGCTTATTTCCGCCGCCATGCGAGCTCTGCCGGTCGGGCTGCCGAAGCTGCTTGTATCGACGGTCGCCAGTGGCAACACGGCTCCCTATGTTGACTGCAGCGACATCACCATGATGTATCCGGTCGTGGATGTGGCCGGCCTGAATGTGGTTTCCAGATGTGTGCTGGCCAATGCTGCACACGCTATGGCGGGAATGGTCAGGCATATGACACGCACACAGTCGTCGCGGCCGGCACTCGGCATGACGATGTTCGGCGTGACGACGCCCTGCGTGACTCGGGTGCGGGAATCACTGGAAGCAGAAGGTTTTGACGCCCTTGTTTTTCACGCCACGGGCAGCGGCGGACGTGCGATGGAAAAGCTGGTGGAAAGCGGCCTGATCCGCGGCGTGCTGGACATCACGACCACCGAAGTGGCGGACGAAATCGCCGGCGGCGTGTTCCCGGCCGGGCCGGCGCGCTTTGATACGATTCTTGATCGGCAGATTCCGTGTGTCATGAGTCTCGGTGCCTGTGACATGGTCAACTTTGGTGCTAAGGAAACCGTCCCGGAAAGATACGCCGGACGCTTGTTTCATGGTCACAACGAACAGGTCACGCTGATGCGCACCACACCGGAAGAAAATCGCCGCATCGCCCGCTGGATCGCTCGAAAACTGAATCAGTCGACAGGGCCCGTCACTGTACTGATCCCGGAAAACGGAGTGTCGATGCTGGATGCGCCGGGCCAGCCGTTTTTCGATCGCGAGGCGGATGCCGCTCTGTTTGAGGAGCTTGAAGTGCAGGTTCATCAGACCGATCAGCGACGAATCATCCGCCTGCCGCATCATATCAATGACCCGGAGTTTGCAGACCACCTGGTAAAGGCCTTTCTGCACCAAGAAACGCGGGCCAGCGAGACCAGCCTTGAAGCATAAATTCACCCCGGACCGGCACCCGATCTCTGCACAGAATTACACACTTGAAATTCTGTGTTCACGGCTATCATGCGTGTCAGAAACAGCCACCGACTCTGGTGGACTTCACTCGCGGCCTGACAAATCAGCCGTTTGGACCAGGCAATTTCAGGGAAAGACAACGATGACGGACTGGATTGAAGCTGGACAGAAAGCACCGGCGTTCACACTGAAGGCAACGGACGGCAGCAAAGTCAAACTGTCCGATCTGAAGGGCAAGCCGGTCGTGCTGTACTTCTATCCGAAAGATGACACACCGGGATGCACCAAAGAAGCGTGTGCCTTCCGTGACCGCCAGTCAGAATTGCAGGAACTGGATGTCGTGGTACTGGGCGTCAGTCCGGACGACGTGGCCAGCCATGAAAAGTTCACACAGAAGTTCGATCTGAATTTTCCGCTGCTGGCGGACACCGATCACAAGGTGGCCGAAAAATACGGAGCGTGGCGCGAAAAAAACATGTACGGAAAGAAGTCCATGGGCATCAAACGCTCCACATTTCTGATCGATGCCAACGGCATTGTGGCCCGGGTCTGGAAAGCCGTCAGAGTCGACGGCCACGACGGTCAGGTGATCGACGCGGTGAAGAACCTG
>JAVKCM010000131.1:0-38142 GCA_040222735.1 Fuerstiella sp.
GCGGCTTTGTCCCGCCGGGCCGCCTCAACCAACATTGGGGGGGGGTGGGTACCCCCCCCCACAACGAGGTCGGGAGACCGCCCCACAACGAGTGCCTGCCGGGCTGGACCTTCGGGCGGAGTCCGAACTGTGCGCAGGACCCGCGTTCAAATTGTGGGGGCGTTTGGTTCGTGGCAGCGGGTTGTATGAAGTGGCGTGGGTGTTGCAACCACGGTCGCGGCAAAGCCGCGAAGTGCCGCCCGGCAGGCGGCAACTACAAAGTGGGGCGGTCGGGAGACCTCCCCACAACGAGTGGGTGTGGGGCGGTCGGGAGACCGCCCCACAACGAGGTCGGGAGACCTCCCCACAACGAGTGCCTGCCGGGCTGGACCTTCGGGCGGAGCCCGATCTGTGCGCAGGACCCGCGTTCGAAAAACGGTGTCCGACATTCATTTCACGTCTCGAGCAGCTGCTCAGGTTGATGCTTAGACGTTGCTGGGCGTCTGAAACCTGACGGTACGGTTTTCGACCAGCACGACATTGGGAAACCGGGCGGCCAGGTCATCGCTGTGCGTCACGCACAGCAGGGCGGCATCGGATTCGGCGGCCAGTCGCAGCAGCAGTTGTCCCACGGTGTCCGCGGTCTGCGGATCAAGATTTCCGGTCGGCTCATCAGCCAGCAGCAACGACGGCTGGTGGATCAGCGCCCGGCAGACTGCCACTCGCTGTCGTTCTCCGCCGGACAGAGCCGCGGGGCGGTGTGTACTGCGATCCTGCAGGCCCACCTGTTTCAGCAGTTCTTCTGCCCGGGCACGCAGCTGCCGTCGGCTGCTGTCGAATCCAGCCAGCGTCGGCAGCAGCACATTCTCAAGCACACTGCACTGCGGCAGCAGCTGGTGTTCCTGAAACACAAAACCGATATGCTGATTTCGGAAGGCCGCCAGACGTCGTGACGACATCGCCCACGGATTTTCGTTCAGCACGGAGACAGTTCCCGACGTCGGGCGATCCAGCGTTCCGGCGATGTGCAGCAAGGTGCTCTTGCCGCACCCCGAAGGTCCTCGCAGCGCCACCGCATCACCCGACGACAGTGTCAGGCTGACGTCGTCCAGAATCGTGAGTGCCGGGCCACTTCCCTGAAAAGTGCGACTGACGTGATTCATCTGCAAAACGATGGGCACGGGAAAGACCTCTGTGATCGGCGGTGGTGATGGGAAACCGAAGTGGACTGCGGACGGTGGCAGGCGGCCCCGCAGGTCTGATCGACACTGCTGCCGTTTGCCGTTCTCGGGCCGCGGACCGCAGCATTTGTCGTCCCGAATGATAGTCAGATGGGCCGATGGTGTCATATCACGTCGGTCTGAGGTCGCCGATTGAGCTCAGATCCGGCAGCTCAGAGACAGATTGGCGGTTCTCGTAGACTTTGGAAAGGGCCGTGTCTTCGTCGGAAAATGGCTCGCTTCCGCATGGGTTGCCATGGAAGTGATATCGGTGAGTCGATAAAACCCGGCCTCATCCATGGCCAGCCGCATCCTGTGAATTCCGGTCAGACACATCGACGTGAATATTTCGCTGACTGGACTGCTGATTCTTCTGCTGGCCTGCGTCGGGAACGCAGAATGGTGGATTATTCTGGTGAATCGGACCCATGCGCTGCCGATTCGGGAAGAGCGTCTGCGCCGTTTTCGCCGGCTTCACGACATCGCCATCGTTGTTTTTCCGGTGTTTCTGTTTCTGTTTGATGCTCAGCGACCGCAGAGTCTGATGTATGGCGGCCAGCTGCAGGACGCGCCGCGGTGGATGCAGGTTGTTCTGGCGATTTCCCTGACCGGACTGGTACCGCTGCTTATGGGCAGTCTGCAGTGGCACCTGCGACCGGCGTCCAGGCGTCATTTGTCCACCACATCGCAAACGATTGACTGCCTGTCAGAAACTTCAGATTCGGAAACGGCACAAGCCCAGGTGCTGGGTTGCCGCGATTCCTGGCTGGCACGCCTTCCGGGTAACCAGATCTTTCAGATCGAGGTCAACCAGAAACGGCTGCGGATGCCGAATCGTGTCGACTTAGCGGGCAGCGCCTCAGCGGGCAACGGTGAGACGCCTCGTCGGCCTCTGCGAATCGCCCATTTTTCGGACCTGCATTTTCTGGGCACCCCCGGTCGCGGTTACCACGATTTTGTGGTTGAACAGCTGCGTGGCCTGCAGCCGGATTTGTTTGTCTTTACGGGAGACCTGCTGGATGAACTTGGCCTGCTGCCCCGGGCCACCGAAATGTTCCGTCGTCTGCGGGAGATTGCCCCTGGTTATTTCATACTGGGCAATCATGACTGGCATTTGAATCACGAGTATATCCGGCGGGAACTGATTCGTACCGGATGGACCAGCGTGGCCGATCGCTGCCTTGCCGTCACTCATGCCGAACATACGCTGCTGATCGCCGGCACAGAAGCTCCCTGGATCGGCGGCAATCCGAATATTCCGGAAACGATGAATGTCGATCTGCGCCTGCTGCTGAGTCATTCTCCGGACCAGCGTGATTATGCGGTCCGGAATTCCTTTGACCTGGTGTTGTGTGGTCACAATCACGGGGGCCAGGTGGTTCTGCCGCTGATTGGCCCCGTGTATTCCCCCAGCATCTATGGTGTGAAATACGCGGCTGGAGTGTTTGAACACGGTCAGCTTATGATGCACGTGTCGCGGGGTATCGGGGCCAAGGATCCGCTGCGGTGGAACTGTCTGCCGGAAATCACAGCGCTGCAGCTGGAATTCGATGGTGATTGATTCCGGTTATGGGCCTGCAGAAAACAGAGAAACAGTCGGGGTGAACCCGATTCTTTTGTTGGTTATAGTTTGTTCAGGCGGCCGGCCATGTGCCCTGACGCCGTCGCTTTAAATTCAGGATCCTTAACCGTCTGCGAATAAGAAGAGTCTTATGAATCTGCCCGCCACGTTGTTTGTTGTGTTTGTTTCCGTTGGTGCCGCCATTCTGTGGCAGCATGCTCCCACCACAGCCCGAGCCAGCAATGCCGCTGTGCCGGTGTCGCAGAAGGATGCGGATGCGGGGGCAGCCGACGGTCAGAAGGTGATCGAAGACAGCATGCATGAATTCATGGAATACGTTTTTCAGCCGACCTATCGCCGCCTGAAAGTGTCAATGGCCGAAGAGCCAACCGACAACGCCGGCTGGAAAGCCATCAAATCGGACGCTCTGATCCTGGCAGAAAGCTGCAACCTGCTGTTTCTGCGGCAGCCGGAAGAAGACGCCGCCGACTGGACTCGACATGCCGCCGCCTCACGTGACACCGGAGCGGCGCTGTATCAGGCCGCGCGCGGGAAGAAGTTCAAGGCGGCTCGCGAAGCGTGGACCAGTATGCTGACCAGCTGCAATGCGTGTCACCGTCAGTTTGAAGATGGTCGTCATATCCTGACACCGTAGTCTCCGGTCCGCAGTAAAACGCAGTCCTGACAACGAATCAGCCATCGGTCGACGACGATTCGCACCGCCCGCGGAAAAGCAGGGGGACGCTCCTGTCCGGCGAGCAGCGCAGCCGGGTGAATCCCGCGGGGGCCGGAACACAGTGCTGGCCCCCGTCGTCCTTTTTACCCCCGCTCGCTCTTGGGCCATTGGCGCATGATGGCCCAGCCACTGTAATCGCGGTCGTTTAGCGGCGCTGCGTTCGCCCAACACGGCTGCCCCCGCTCGTCGCGGCCGCCCCGAACCGCACTGCGTTCCGGCCCATCGCGTTCCGGCCCGTCGTGTTCCGGCCCGTCGCGTTCCAGCCCGTCGCGTTCCAGCCCATGACGTTTCGCCCCGTCCCGGCCCGTTCCGACCTGATCGTTGCAACGTGAACAACGTGAACGTGTCGGGTCCGAAAGTGCGGGCTGTTTCGGCGGGACCGGCGGTCGACGCCCCGCAGTGGCACTTTTTGCCGAAATCGGGTTGTCCTGCCGAGCTTCCGCGTTCGATCAACAACTTCAGACCGGATGTTTAAACCTGTTGTGGTGGCGAAGACCGCGGTCTGTGCAGGACGCATCAAAAACCTTTCTACGCCGAAGTCTTCGGCTTCCTGAATTTCCCCGTTTGCGGATGGAGCCGTGCCTCAGGATGTCCACTTTCCCATGGAGAGTACGTTGATGGCGCGACGATCGAACACTTTCTTGCTTTCCACCTTCATGCTCAGTCTGGGACTGGCGGTGGGCGGACATCTCAGTACTTTCAGGCTTTCTGAATCGGCGACCGCGGTGCCGGCTGGCGCCATGGCTCAGCCTTATGGCAGTCCGGATCCACTGATTCAGAGTGGTCAGCATATTTCGGCGGTGGCCAGTCGTGTCATGCCGGCCTCAGTGCATATTCAGGCCACGCGGCGTGAGTCTGACGGCCGTCGTGTGGAAGAAACGGGGTCGGGCGTGCTGATGCGAAGTGCCCGGGTGAAGGGCCTTTTTGTCGTTACCAATAATCATGTCATTCGTGGTGCAGAGCTGTCTGCGATTGCACTCACCACGTCGGACGGTCGTGAATTCAATCCGATCCGCGTCTATCGTGACGTGGAAACGGATATTGCCGTTCTGCAGATCTCAGACTTCGCCACAACGGTCGGCGAATGGGGAGACAGCGATCAGGTCGGCATCGGTAATTTTGTGCTGGCGGTCGGCAGCCCGTTCGGACTCAGCCAGTCCGTCACCATGGGCATTGTCAGCGCCAAAAGCCGTCGCGATCTGACGCTGACGGAAGAGCGTTCGGTCACGAACCAGGACTTCATTCAGACAGACGCGGCGATCAACCCGGGCAACAGCGGCGGGCCGCTGATCGATATGCACGGCCATGTGGTGGGCATCAACACCGCCATTGCATCCAACAGCGGCGGCAACGAAGGGATCGGTTTCAGTATTCCCAGCAATCTGGCGCGGCACGTGTTTGAGCAGCTGATCGGATATGGTCGAGTTCGCCGAGGCTATCTGGGCGTGGAACTGGACAACAATTTCGACAACGAAGCGGCTCGGCGACTGGGGCTTGAACGAGCTCAGGGGGCCCGCGTCACACGAGTCTACAAGAGCCGGACACCGACGCCCGCCGCCGTGGCCGGCGTTCGCCCGGACGACGTGATCATCAGCTTCAACGGCGTGCCGGTGCTGGACGAAAATCATCTGATCAATCTGGTCAGTCTGGCCGATGTCGGGCGTTCCGTGCAGATTGAAGTCTTCCGCGGCGGACGGCGGCAGGCTCTGGAACTGAAACTGACTGATCGAGACACCTATCGGTCTGCTGAAGATTCAAGTGGAAGTTTCCTGACGCGGTAACACTACCCGGAGTTGTCAGGAGCTCCAGACAGAGTGGCTCTTTCGGGAGCCACTCTGTTCATTTTTTGATGTCGCGGCCAGCTGAACCGGACGGCGGCGGAAAGCGTGCTGCCACCGCAGATTTTGTCCCTGCCGTGCACAACAATCGGTGTGGTGCTGTCCGGGGCGATCGTGTGGCAGCGTTCTGGCGATTTGGCGGGTCGGACCGACTGTTCCGGGCAGACCCGGCGTGTACAGGCACGGAATGAACGTCAGTACCCGCAATTTTCACGAATTCGAGCTGCGAATTGCCTGATGGCCTGCGTTCCCGGCAGAGACCGTTTGCATCACACGCGGTTTGTAGCGAAGATGTCAGCGTAGGGTCGATCGAACGGTCAGCGGTCCGCATCAGGTTTTGTTGGATCGATGAGGAGCCGCCGGATTCCGTGGCTGGTCTCGGGATCTGAAAAAGGCCTGCTGTGCAGAGTCAGAAGATTCAGGGCCAATTGCTGTTTTCGGAAAACCCTGCGACTGATTTTTTGATGTAAACTTAATTATTCGATTCCACTGACTGTTGCCGCTTCAGCAATTCAGTACATACGGTGGAATGGCACCGCCCGTTCTTCCGTCTCAACGCCATGTCCACATCGTTTCAGTCCTGTCCTAAGTGTAAAAGCTTCATCCTTTCGGACACGTTTGAGTGCCCGGAATGCGGCCATGTTTTTGATGAAACCCGGGCCGAAGCCAGCCGCATCGCTCGTGATGCGGAACGGATGAAGAGTCTGGAGATGTACGACACCTGCCGCGAATGCGGTGAGTCGGTACGCACCGGACTGGTACGCTGCTGGAACTGCAATGCCTTTATGCGGCAGGATGTGGAAGCCAGTTATCGCAAGATGACGTCGAATCCTCAGCCCATCATCTTCAGCGATATTCCGAAGCACGAACGCACCGAATTCATTCCGGCTCGTGATGGCGCCGACAAGATGCCGGATCGAGCGCAGATTTTCGATGCCGACGAGGACGACACCGAATTCACGCTGCAGTCAACCCAGAAGACACCACAGGCTGCCACGAAAGCTCCGCCTCAGCCGCCAGCCACGACACCAGCCGCCGATTCAGGCGAGGACGATTTCGAACTTGATTCTCCGAAGGCCGCGTCTGGAGCGTCCTCAACTGCCGCCCCGTCAGGCTCGTCCGCGGCGCCGCCGGCCGACGCAGGTTCCGCCGGCAAAGATACGGAAGCGGTCGGGAAGCGGAAGGCAGATTCAGGGAGGGCGACCGGTGCGACAACGTCCGGCGAAGGTGCCGAGGCCGACGATTTGTTGGACATCGCATTGCAGGATCAACGCGAAACGCGTCGCAGGAAAAGAGAAAAACTGGAGGAAGCTCGGCGGCAGCGGATTCTGATGCCCTGTTCCTGCGGAGCGTGGATTCGCGTGCATCAGGACCAGGCCGGTCGCGTGGTGCGATGTCGACAGTGCAAGAAGCCGGTCGTGGTGCCGGTCATGAAGAAAAAGGATAAAGAGACTGCAGCGGCCACGAAGCAGTCAGCCGAGATCAAAATCACGTGGCTGGAAGATGTTCATCGCCATGTAATCACTCCCACGGATGTCGTCCTGAAGCCGGGCAGTCTGGAAAAGACATTCGAACCGGTCGATGTGCTGTTCCACGAATCAGGCGTCCATCTGGTCAAATACGCTGCGCCTGCGAAGAAGAGTCTGTTTGGCAAGTCGGCCGACGGGCCTCCGGCGGTCGAAGAACAGCGACGACTGGCCGGCGAGCACATCCGGAAGACCGGTAAGATTGCAGACATCCCGTTCGGCGAACTGCAGTCGATTGAGGCCGATCAGGTGCGCGGAATTCGCCTGATTCAGCCGGTGGCGGAAGCTCATGCCAGTATGTTTGCCGGGGTGCCGGTCTTCGGCGAAGGGCTGATTGCCGTTTATCTGCCACTGGAACTCGGCGACAACCAGCAGGCCTTTCTGTCTTTCCCGCTCCATGTCTGCCGTCAGATCTCAGAACAGCTGCAGACTTTGTTCAGCGTGGACATCGGCGCCGCAGAAAATGGTGTTCCGGCCACCGAGGAATACGAAACGCTGCTGTGCCATCTGAGCGAAGTTCCGGTCAAATCCCTGAAGAATGTCCAGTACTATCAGGCAGATCCCGCCTTTACCGTCGAACTGGCCGGTTACATCTGCGGAACCTGTGGGATCGCCATTTCAGAAGAAGCTCGTGCGAAGAAGAAGCTGGGCGGTGCCGCCGGCAAAGGAATCGCCAAAGCGAAATGCCCCAAATGTTCAAATAAGTTCGGGGACCAGAAAGCATGGCAGCTGACGAAGACTCCTGACGACGACGCGAAGAAGCAGGAAGAAGAAGACGTCAGCGAAGTTTTGAAGGCCCAACCCGCCAAAGCACCGGCCGCAGCCGCAGAAAAGAACTCACCCGGCGTAACGGCCGAAAGCCTCCAGGGCGAATGGAAAATGGTCAGCCTCGGCCCCAACGGAAACTTTGCCAGGCCCAATGACATGAGTCAGGCTGGAATTCTGTTCACGATCGACGGTGAGAAATACACCGTGAAAGCCGGCGACAGTATTCAGGAACAGGGCACCGTGGCGATCGATCTCGCACAGGACCCGCCGCATCTGGATCAGAAGCTTTCTGAAGGTCCCGATTCCGGAAAATCGCATCTGGGCATCTTCAGAATCGTCGACGGGCGACTGGAAAACTGTCAGGCGGCCTTCGGTCAGCCGCGGCCGACCAGCTTTGACCCGGAAGGGAACAGTACAGCCAGCCTGGCGGTCTTTGAACGAGCCCGGTAGCTGTCATGGCTGTTGAGTTTCACTGCCCGTACTGCACTGCCCGAATCCGTGTCCCCGATCAGTACTCCGGTAAACGGGGCACCTGTCCGAAGTGCGGCACCAGGCTGATTGTCCCCGACGTCGTTCCCCCGCACGCCGCACCGCCGGCCGGCGGCCGTGATGCGGGGCAGGCTGCAAGTTCATCCAGTGGGATTCCGTCAGAAACGTCGCCGCCAGTGCCGGCGGCGACCGAGGACAGTGCCCCGGCAACTGTGGGCTCTGCGGCGCCGGCCCCTGCACCTTTCGTATCGAATCCGTCGCCGGTATCGCCGCCGCAGGCACCGCCGTCGCCGTTATCACCGCCGTTGTCAGAATCTGAAGCGTCTGCGGCCTCTCGGCTGCCCGACGCCGCCGGGGCGGATGTTCCCGCCTCTGGTTCCCCCCTGCCGACTCAGCAGGGACCGTCGGCAGATTTCCCGAATTTCGTTCCGCCCGCCGAGACGGGTTCGCTGTCCAGGCGTCTGAAACGAAAGACCGGCCGCCGCAAGTCACAGCGTCTGTATGCAGTGGCCGTACCGGTTGTCTGCTTTGTGCTGTTTTTCGGTGTGGTAGGTCTGATTGTGGTAATGAGATCGCCGGAGCTGAAGGGCACGCTGCGCGGCACGATGCCCGTGAACATGGAAATTCCGCCGGCTCGAGTGCCGCTGACCGATCTGGGGCTCAGCAGTGATCGTCTGGCGGTGGCGGCTGAGGCCTTTGAATCGTCGCCGGAATCCTTTGTCAGTTCCCAGATGACCTGTGACGTGTCGCTTGACGCGGAAGCTCTGATGGTGCGTCTGCGAAGCGGGACCGGTTTCGCATTGTTTGCCATCAATCCGGAAACCGATCAGAACCTGGCCCAGTGGATTCGCGAACATCGAGTCGAAGCTGACCAGCAGCGGCGGCAGCAGATCGCAGCCGCCGGGCGCGACCTGTGCAATGACAAGATGCTGAAGGAATCCGGAGTCCCGGTGGTGTTCGACGCGGCTCGATACCGCGACAATTTCGCATTAAACGCTCAGGTGAAGGCGTTTGGATTTCTGGTGGAAGCCGTGACCGGCAATACGCGGTCGCCGTGCGTGCACGAAGATGCCAACGGAGTGCTGTACTTCGTGCTGCCTCAGGACACCACGACATTTAGTCTGAGAGGGCGAAGTCAGGGAGCGGCCCCACCTCTGTTTCCCGGCGAATACAGGGTTAACGTGGCTGCCATCGGCGTTTCAGACGCTCCGGCCACCGACGCCGACGCAAACGCCGAAGACGGTTCGCCAGAGGACTCAGGGGCAGAAACCCAGTCGTCTGACCCGGACGCTCCGGCGATGGAGCCGCCGGCAACGGGCGACGGCATGAGCATCGAGCGACCAGCCGCGGCGTCCTCTGCGATGAAGGACGGCCAGCCGGGCGGGATGATGATGGAACCGGGCCGCTGAACGGCTTTGGGCCGGTCACCACCGGCCCACCGGCGGTACGGTCGGCTGGCGGAACCAGGCAAACAGGCAAACAGGACGATATGGGAAGGCAGGCTACGCCGCCCGACGGGTTCGTCCCGGTCGGCTGGTATCGCCTCGTTTGGTCTTTCCGCGAGACCGTGCGAAAAAGCGAACGGCTTCGGCACGCAGCCGGCTGAACGAATTCCGCATCTGAGTACCGTCCTGATAGCGTTTGGACGGCGTCACTTCGATCGATTTTCGCAGCCAGTTGATCATGGAGGTCGGTACGCGCGTCTTGAGTTTCTGGTGTCCCGGGAACGGCCACGCATACGGCCATTCCGGCCACTCACCTGCCAGCATCCGGTAGAAGACCAGTCCCAGAGAAAACACGTCTGAGCGGCAGGACGGCCGTCCCATAGCCTGTTCCGGGGCCATATAGCCGACGGTTCCCGTGCCGCAGCCTCGCAGCGACTCACGAGCGATCTTGGCGATGCCGAAATCGGCAAGTCTTGCCGAACCGTCCGCAAACAGAATGATGTTTTCGGGTTTGATGTCGCAGTGGATCACACGTCGCTCATGAGCGAACGCTACCGCCTCAAGCAGCTGATCGATCAGCTGCAGAGTGGTATCGAACGACATTCGCCGGGACAGGCGGTCGAACAATGTTTCCAGTCCCAGCGGAAATGCGATCACCAGACGTCCGTCCACGACGCTGGCGTCCTTGATCTGCAGAATGCCCGGATGGTCGATCGTGGCCAGCAGGCGGGCTTCGCGCTTGAAGGTTTCCAGCAGCTCGCTGTCCACCAGCGGGCTGTGCGGCACTTTCAGGGCCACACGGGTGCCCATGACCGTATCCATGGCCTGATACACCGCCGCGAAGCCGCCTTCACCCAGACGTTTTTCGATTCGGTACTTTCCAAGTTTCTGGCGAATACGCAGCCGGGACGGAGTTGTTGTGGCCATATGATTGAGACTTACTGCTGGGGTGAGAATTGCCTGTTGCTCAAACCTGTTCACGTTGCGTCAGATTGTACCGGCGACAACAACGGTCAGGACCTACCGTAACGGATTTTCAGTTTTTCTGATGCCCCATTCGTTTCAGCCGGACAGGGCCGACAGTGCTGTGTGAGGACAAGGATGGAGCGATGATCCGCAGCGAAGACTTCGAACCGGCCGGCGGAGTGAGATGGCGGCTGCAGGCGGGCCGAAACAGACATCCCTTCTTCCCCGGCAATTCAGAAGCCTCTGGATTCTATCGTCATGAACTCCGAACACATAAATCGATGCCGCAGAAAAAGTCGGCAATGCGCCGGATATTCTTTTCGGCCGTCCGCATAGCTTTTCAACGCGCCAATCTTCCACAGAAAGTCAGACCAGATGAAACACAGTCAGGTAATTCTGTTCGCCACCGACCTGATGCTGGGCAGTACTGTGGGCGGGCATGCCGCATCACACGGGCTGGCCTGTCACACAACGGCGGACATTTCGGGGCTGAAAGCCGTGGTTTCCGCGGCCACCAACTTTCTGCTGCTGGTGGATCTGGGGACACCTGGCCTGGACATTCGCCAACTGGCCGACGCCGTGCCCGCAGCCACCCTGCAGACCGCCATTGCCTACGGTCCTCACGTACATCGAGAAAAGCTGGAGGCAGCCCGCCAGTGCGGGTTCGGCCAGGTGATGAGCCGAGGACAGTTTAACGCTCAGGTCGGGCAGCTGATTGCCTCGGCGGCGGCCGCAGACGACGGGACGTGAGGCCCATCTCTTGGTCACCGGTGTGGTCGGGTCACCGGTGTGGTCGGGGCTCCGGTTGTGGTCGGGTCACGGGTTGTGGTCGGGTCAGGGGTTGTGGTCGGGTCAGGGGTTGTGGTCGGGTCTCCCGACCCGACCACAAGATCGACCGCCCCACAACGAGGCGGTTGGGAGACCACCCCACAACAAAGGAGACCGCCCCACAACCAGCCGGCTGTCAGACCAGCTGTTTCGGCTTCGGCCGCGACTGCCGCTGTTCCAGTGCCGCCCCGATAAATCCGGTAAACAGCGGGTGAGGCCGGTTTGGCTGCGACTTGAATTCCGGATGGTACTGCACCGCCACATACCAGGGATGGTCCGTGACTTCGACCACTTCCACCAGGCTGCCATCCGGGCTGGTACCGACCGGCACCATACCGGCGTGCACGAACTGCTCGCGGTACTGAGGGTTGAATTCGTAGCGGTGGCGGTGGCGTTCATTGACCTCGGCAGTACCGTACGCCGCCAGTGATCGAGAGCCTTCGGCCAGGACGCAAGGCTGGCTGCCCAGTCGCATGGTGCCTCCCTTGTTTTCCACGCCGGTCTGTTCTTCCAGCAGGCAGATCACCGGGTGCTGCGTGTCGGCCTGAAACTCGCTGCTGTTGGCGTCGCTCAGCCCCATCACATTACGGGCAAATTCGACCACGGCGACCTGCATCCCAAGGCAGATGCCAAGGTAGGGAATTTTGTTTTCCCGGGCGTAACGCACGGCCTGAATCTTGCCTTCGACACCCCGCATCCCGAATCCGCCGGGAACCAGCACACCGTCCACGCCGTCCAGCAGAGATTCAGCTCCCTGCCGTTCCAGATCTTCCGCCTCCACTCGCCTGGCAATGATGCGGGTCGCATGAAAGAAACCCGCGTGGTCCAGCGATTCGTAGATTGACTTGTACGCATCCCGGTGGTCGATGTACTTGCCCACCACAGCGATGGTGATTTCGTGCCTCGGGTTGCGGATTCGATGAATCAGGTCGCGGTAGTCATCCAGCTGCAGAGGACCGGCTTCCAGCCCCAGTTTCTCGATGATCAGTTCATCCAGCTTGTGTTCGACCAGCCCCATCGGCACTTCATAGATCGAGTACTCCTTATCCACTTCCTCGATCACGGCCCGCTTTTCCACATTACAGAACAGCGCGATCTTGTCCGTGTGTTCGCGGCCGATGGCCCGTTCTGTCCGACAGACCAGAATGTCCGGCTGAATACCGATCGTCCGCAGCTGTTGCACGCTGTGCTGCGTCGGCTTCGTTTTCGCCTCCCGAGCGGCTTTCAGGTAGGGCACCAGCGTCAGGTGAATGAACAGGCAGTTTTCCTTGCCGATATCCAGCGGAATCTGCCGAATGGCTTCCAGAAAAGGCAGCCCTTCAATATCACCGACCGTGCCGCCCAGTTCAGTGATCACCACATCCACGTCCGGAGCGGCCAGCCGACGAATGCACTTCTTGATTTCGTCGGTGATATGCGGCACGACCTGAACGGTTCGCCCGAGATATTCGCCGCGGCGTTCCTTGTTGATGACCGTCTGATAGATCTGTCCGGTGGTGTAGTTGGAATCCCGGTTCAGCGGACTCGACGTGAATCGTTCGTAATGACCGAGGTCCAGGTCCGTCTCGGAACCGTCATCCAGCACGTAGACTTCACCGTGCTGGTAAGGGCTCATCGTGCCCGGATCCACGTTGATGTACGGGTCCAGCTTCTGCATGCGAACCGTCAGTCCGCGACGTTCCAGCAGCATCCCGATGGAGGCGGATGTCAGCCCCTTGCCAAGCGAACTGACGACGCCGCCGGTCACGAAAATATGCCGAGTCATACCGATCCTCAATTCCTTCAATCGCAGGTAATTGCAGATCAATTACCTATTTCCGCATCCATGGTGTGCTGCCGAACGTGGAGACCACCGACGCTCGCACAGTCACGCCTGAGGCCTCAGCCGACCGGCACGCGATGCCTGTTCCCGAATTGTAATTTCGCCCGTTGCCCGAATCCGGCCGCGTGATTCCAGTCGCCCGTGATTCCAGTGGCTTCCTGGACGCTCCGGCGAACTGCCCCGCATTAGAACGTTTCTGTTCCGGACCTCAACGTTGGGTCTGCGGAATCCTGCAGAAGTCCCGGAATTGGGCGTTTACCCGCGTCCTCTTCGCGGTCGTCACAGCAGCGATAAATGGCTGGCTGAGTTGAATCGGCAGCCTTGAACAGCCATGGTACAGACACTTGGTCCGTCCCATTTTCCTGTGTCCTTTGTTCCGGCAGCGGGGTCCCAATGTTCCACTTGATCGCCCGATTTCTGATCCTGGTTCCTGTACTGAGTCCATCAGCGGCAATGGCCAGCGGAGCCGAACGCCCCAATGTTCTGTTTCTGATCTGCGACGACCTGAACTGCGACATCGGCTGCTATGGCCACCCGCTGGTCAGGACTCCGCATATCGACCGTCTGGCGGCGCGCGGCGTTCGCTTCGACCAGGCTCACTGCCAGTATCCGCTGTGCGGGCCAAGTCGAGCTTCCTTTATGACCGGGCTGTACCCTGACCAGACCCTGATCCGGCGGAATTCCATCTATATTCGCGAGCACCTGCCGAACGTGAATACCATGTCTCAGATGTTTCGCGACGCCGGCTATATGGCCACCCGGATCGGCAAGATCTTCCATTACAACGTGCCGAAGCACATCGGGACGAGCGGCCACGATGACCCGTATTCCTGGAACAACACCATCAATCCCGAGGGTCGGGACGTCCATGACGAAGACAAGATCTTCAGCCTGATTCCGGGATCCTTCGGCGGAACACTCAGCTGGCTGGCCGCCGACGGAACGGACGAAGAGCAGACTGACGGCATCGCGGCCATTGAAGCCGAACGTGTGCTGCGACGTTTCGCCGACCGGCAGACGCCGTTCTTTCTGGCGGTCGGCCTGTACCGGCCCCATACGCCCTTTGTGGCGCCGAAACGCTATTTCGAAATGTACCCGCCGGACCAGATTCGCGTGCCCACCGTTCCGACCGGCTACCACGACACGCTGCCCCGACCTGCCGTGAAGTCGATCACTCGTAAAAAACAGAACCAGCTGGCTCCGGACGTGGCTCGACAGGCCATTCAGGCATACTACGCGTCGATCAGCTTCGCAGACGCACAGCTCGGAAAAATTCTTAACGCGCTGGACGAAACCGGACTGGCTGACAATACGATCGTGGTGTTCACCAGTGATCACGGCTATCACATGGGCGAACACGACCATTATCAGAAGACGACTTTGTTCGAAAATGCGACCCGCGTCCCCCTGATCATCGCTGGCCCCGGCGTCAGTGCGGTCGGCCGGACGTCATCGTCCTTTGCCGAAATGGTCGACTTCTATCCCACGCTGGCCGAACTGGCCGGTCTGGAAGCACCTGCGTTCCTTGCCGGCGTCAGCCTGGTTCCTGCCCTGCGAGATCCCTCGGCCATGCCAAGAACCTCCGCCTTCACGCAATACGACAGCGGCTACAGCATCCGGACTCGCCGATTTCGCTATACGGAATGGGGCCCCAACGGTGAACTGGGAGCTGAACTCTACGACCATGATGCCGATCCAAACGAACTGCACAATCTGGCCTCGTCGGCCGATCACCGGGACACCATCGCACAACTGGCCACTCTGCTGCACGAACGGATCAAAGCCGGCCGCGTGCCGCCAACCGGGCTGAAGCAGAACGTCTTCGACAATCGCCGCCGCGTGCCTCAAAGATAGGATCCTGAGGTTTCCGTCACTGTGGCTTCCAGCCGCAGCACGTCCGGATAGCAGTCGGGACTCGAAACCCGGCATGAACTGCGGCTGGAAGCCCCAGTTACGGTAGGTCACCCTCGGTTTGTACCTGTCCCTTTCCGAGGTCCGCTTTCCATGGTGCCGCGCTGTGTTTCCGTAGCTGTGGCTGCCGCGTTACGGCAATGTCGCAGAAGCTGAGCGACGAATTCTCAGGCCGGACAGGACCGGCTGCCCCTGTGCGGGTCTGAGCTCAATCTTCAGCTGTTCATCCACCGCAACCCCGGTCCACGATCTGCGGACGACGGACGTTTCTGTGGAACGGCCGTCGGCTGTTGTTGTGGACAATGTCACGGATTCTTCTGCCCGCTGTCCCTGCACATAGACATCAAAGATGCGAGCGTCCGTCTGCTGCACTCCGGTTGGCAGAGCGAAATACATCTGCACATCGTATTGTTCGGCCGACGGGTTGCGGCCTGAGTCCTTGTTCGCCGACGCGTCGTCGGTCAGACGCAGACTCAGTTCTGTCACGTTTTCCAGCCCTGAGGCCAGAACCCATGGCAGGTCGCCGGCCGTGATCGCCGACGAATGTCGCTGAAACGGGCGTGAGTCCTTATTGACCTGCAATTCCAGTGGTGGCGCGTCGCCGGACACCGTCGGATACTCCACCCACAACGTGCCCTCTGCGTCGCGGCGGTCTCCCGGAGCACCAAAGTTAATGCCGATGGATTCGACCGCCGGCTGTCCCGATGCCTCCGTCAGAGCACTCACGCTCCACATTTCGACTTCGGGCATATGAACCAGGGCCAGAGAAGTCTGGTTCTGATAGGCACAGCTGCAGGTGCGCGTGTAGTCGGGCGCGTTCAGGACACCATTGGCCACAACCAGATTGGACGTACATCCGGACTTGAAGCCGCCCAGATTTCCGGTACCGGAATCCGTCAGCAGGTCGTAGTAGCCCGCGGCTCCGGAGCGGAACGTCAGCAGGTTTTCACTGGCGATGATACTGTTGCAGCCATAGGCCCGACTGATCTTCCACGGCTGCAGGGCTCCGGTCACAGGATTCCTGATCATCTTCTGATCACCGGTCAGGATGTCGAAGGCTCCAGCGGAATCCGCGTACGAATTGGCGTTGGTGATGATCAGATCGTTGTGCAGAATGCAGGGCCCCGAATACTTCAGTGAGTCGTGTTTCCAGCGCAGAGAACCATCTTTTGCGTGATAGACGCGCATCCCCTGCCCGACCTCAGCGGTCAGACGGTCGCTGGCCCGGGCTCCGGCCTGCAGAAGGACATCATGCTGCTCTGAATAACCCAGCCACGTCCCGAAGATTCCTTCGGTCACTTCCCAGTGCGGCTGGCCAGACTGTGGGTCGAATGCCAGAATCCGGTAGGTCTCGGGCTTCGGCCGGCCGCGCCGTCGCATGGCCGCTTCCACCAATTCAGGATTTCTGTCCAGGCAGTAAATCCTGTTGCCACCGGCCACGATGCCGTTGTGCCAGAAGCTGTGCCTTGCATCCACCTGCCAGAGCTTTTGGCCGCTGTGCCGGTCGAATCCGACCAGCGCCCGACTGGCGGCCCGATCCAGGCTCTTGGAACCGAATCCGGCCTTTGAACTTTTCAGCTCCTTGTCGCTTTCGAACTCAAGCTGATGCCGTTCGCGGTAATTGGCAAAACCCAGGCCGCCAATCAGCACGTCTTCGTAAACACCCAGATAACCCCACTCTGGCGTGTTCCCCGATTCATCGGCGGGCAGTCTGATTTCACCGACGTCCTGCCCCGTGGCCGGATCAAGCAGGTGACACACGTTTCCGGCAACCAGATAGATCCGGTCTTCGGTCACGACATAGTTGGTCCCGCGCCCGTTGGCTCCCGGAATGTGGACCTGGTTGTATTTCGGATTCAATGGTGTGTTCTCATACGTCGCATCAAAATACACGTCGTACGTGCCCAGATCCTCGAACTCCCGCTTCCACAGAATTCGCCCGGTATAGACATCCCGGGCACTCAGCATATTGATGCCTTCGATAAACAGCCGGCCGCCAACCACCTGCTCCGGCGGCCCGTGGCCATGCCGCGGCAACACGTCCATGTTGGAACTGCCACCGAACCACAGCACGCCCAGCGGCAGTTTGACTCGCTGATCATTCGACTTGATCGTATTGGCAATATCGCCGTACTGATGCGTCCAGTCGGCCGAACCCGGCAGAGCTCCGACGCGTCGCACGATCACACCGTGCGTCCCGATCTCGACCTGAGCCTGTTCCAGGTTCAGCGATCGGACCCGATCAGCCAGGGCCGACAAATTGTTGCGGGCCAGCAGATACATCACACCGCCGTAGGGCCGCACGGCGGCGTACATGGCACTCAGGTTCCCAGCCGTGGCTCGGGTCGAAAGTTCTTCCGCCACAAACACCATATTGCCCACAAACTGAGGCGGCCGAAACTCGGCCGGTGCCGAAACATGGGCTGTGATCCGGCCATAATGCCCCGTCTTGTCCAGCTGTCGACGCAGGGCCGCAACACGATCAGAGTTCTGGTCGACGATGGCCAGCTGGACAAACGGCAGACGTTCCACAAAGCCGCTCGCCACGTCGGCCGGACACTCTCCGAACCAGAAGGCGTAGCCGGCCGGATCTCCGGCCTCCAGCAGTTGCGAAACCATTCGGGCGGCGCTGGCAGTCGCCGTACCCGTCACTGACGTCTCTGCGTCGTCGTTTGATGTCACCAGAGTCGGTGAGGCGTGTTCTGGTGTCGGCTGAGCCGTCGCAGGTGACGCTTCTCCGAAGGCCATGATGCTTCCGGCGTCGGTCACGGCAAACAATTTCTGATCGGCGACAAGCAATCTGGCAACCACCAGGTCGACGGGAACCTGGGCCACCACCTGGCCGGCTTCGGTGCGGCGGCTGGCCGGCTCTGCCAGTTTGATGATCGTCAGCGAATCTTTTCCTGCGGCGACCAGATGATCACCAGCCTGAATCAGATCGCCTGATCCGTCCGCTTCAACAGACCACAACGACGGCCGGTCCCGCCCGTCGGTCGTCCCGGCATCGCAGGCTCGCACGTAGTGCCGCCCGTCCTTTGTTTCCGCATAATAAATCAGCTCGGTCGACAGCACCGGCTCGTTGGGCATGAAGGCCGTCTTGGATCCTGATTCCAGCTGAAACGCCCGAGTTCCCTTCTCACGGGTATGAACGTAAAAATGGTGCTGATCCGCGGCGACAAATGATCCGCCCGTTCCTTTGCCTCCGGCATTTATTTCGAAATATCGAAGCTGGCCGTCTGCCCGGCTGAAAACGGCGGGAACGCTGCGGCCTCCGGGAACGATCAGCAGATCATCGGTTGCCACCAGCGCCCCCTGCGGAGCTACTCCGGCAAAAGACGGCGCGCTGTGGGGCTGTTTGATGTACTGCGAGCCTGTGCTGTCATTGACCCAGCGAATGCGACCGGACTCGGCATCCAGCGCGTAAATAAACGTTCCCATGAACGGCCACACGCTGGCCGCAAAATAGACCGTGTCGTCCCGAACCACCGGTGCTCCACGGGCCGGCCAGGCGGACGTGAGACGTCGATTGCCGATCACATGCTGAGAATTTGGCGCTCCGCTGAATTTCCATTCTGTCTGACCGGTTGCCGCATCAAGACAGTACAGACAGCCGTCATCACTGCAGACAAAGACACGTCCCTGCCACCCCGCCGGCGGCAGGCGGATCGGAGCGTCGGCGAAAAAAGTCCACAGCTTCCGGCCGGTGTCCGCATCAATGGCCAGCAGCTTGTCCTGATCGTTGAATCCCACGTACAGTCGCCCGTCCATGACGATCGGTTCGAAAATCCGGTCATAGGGCATCAGGTCAAGATTCAGAGGATCGTCCCAGGCCTGCGTGCGCGCAGAAAAGTCGTGTCTCCACAGCGGCTGGAACGAAGACGGCAGCCGGTTCGGCGAAGCGGCCGACCGCGATGCATCATAACGCCACAGCGGCCAGTCCTCGCCAGCGTCCGCGAATCGGACGGTGGTCGCCAGAAACAGTCCAAAAAGAAAAATGCGACAGATCACGAAACGGGGCACATTCATCGACTGAGCTTTTCCGTTGTTGGTCAGATTCACGAACTTTCGCAGAGCCTGAGGGCATCGTCCGGATGAACAGACATGGACGCCGGACGTGACTCCTGCAGCAGTGCGGCTGAGTCTACCGTGGCGGTGATCGGCTGTCATCTCCGAGCACCACCTGCCTTCAATCGATGACCGAGCGCAGGCGAAGGCAATTCCGGACCGATTGCGTTTGCTGGTGGGGCTTCCCCGGGTGACGCTGAAATCCATGGAACCGTCGCCCCGAGGCCCGGCCGCTGACGCGTCGCGGCTCACGAGGTACATGGTCGCCGTTCCGTGAGCCGAGTGCCGTGAGGCACCGGGCCGTCTACCGCGCGGCTTCCCCGGGTGACGTTGCAACCCATGGAACCGTCGCCCCGAGGCCCGGCCGCTGACGCGTCGCGGCTCACGAGGCGTCCGGTCGGACACTTGCACGATATCCACTATCGCTGGACGATTTCTGCGAAAACACAGGGAAAACCAGCCATGGCTGGCTGCTGACGTCCAGGTGCGGCGTCCAGCGATTGTTTGTCGTCATGGGACATTTTCAATTCGTACACATTGTTACAAAACCAGGTGTGACCTGATTGCCCAGGTCGGTTAGTATGATCCCACCCCCGCCTGCTGCCCCTCGACTTATCCTGCCCCGGTCCCTCAGCCCTGCCATCACCAATGTCTGATTCAAACTCTACGCCGAGTCCCCGAGTACTGCTGGTTGACGACAGTCCGATCAATCAGAAGTTGATAGGCGGACTGCTTGAACGTGTGAGCTGCCAACTGACTGTCGCCAACAACGGTCAGGAGGCAATGGAGAGCCTGGCGGTGCAGGACTTTGATGTTGTGCTGATGGACGTGCAGATGCCGGTGATGGACGGTCTGACGGCGACCGGCCTGATTCGAGAGCATGAACAGGGGACAACCAGGCACACTGTGATTATCGGGCTCACGGCCGGAGTCGATCGGAAGGCCTGCCTGGAAGCCGGCATGGACCAGTACATGAGCAAGCCGGTGCGGCCGAAGATGTTGTACCGGATGCTGGATCAGATTTTCTGCCGTTCGTCCACCAACGTCTGAAGTCTGCTCAGACGGTTCGATTGACCTGTTGATTGAACGCTGCGACCGGAAGAGACCTGATTCAGGCGGATGTCCGAAGGCAGAATTCCAGTGGCATCAAAGGGACGCGTTTCAACGCAATTCGGCGTCCCGCTCATCTTCGATGTTTCCCACCAGTTGTTCCAGTACGTCCTCCAGAGAAACAACGCCGACTGTTTCAGCACCGTTCTTCACGACGGCCAGATGTATGTGTCGCCCGCGAAAACGCGGCAGCAGTTCGTCCGTTCCCGTGCGCGCTGCCACGGAGAACGCCGGCCGAGTCACCTCGCAGATCGATTCGGTTCCCCTTCCGTCAGCCACGGCTTCCAGAATATCGCGGATGAGGGCAATTCCCACGACATCATCCGTTGAATCGCCGAAGACAGGATATCGCGAAAAGGCGGTCGACCTGACCTGTCGAGCGGCCTCGCCAATGGTGGTTGAATGGTGAATCGACACCACTTCCTTTAACGGCGTCATGATGTCGGCGGCCGTCATATCGTTGAGCACGAACACGCGGTTGATCAGATGGTGTTCGTCCTGTTCGATATATCCGGCGCGACGGCCGATCGCCGTCAGGGACCGGATCTGTTCTTCGGTTCCGATGTGCCTGGTGCCGCGGGTAAACTGTTTTGACAGCCATTCCAGCGAAACCACCAGCGGATGCAGCATGGTCTGAAGAAACCGAATGGGCAGCGCCGCCGTTCGGCCGATGTCTGTCGCATAATGAGTCCCGAGGGACTTCGGGATGATTTCCGAAAACACGATCGTCCCCAGCGTCAGCACCACAGAGATGACTCCCAGAATTCCGGGTCCATAGGTAGCCACGGCCTGCTGGCTGACAAGGATCGGTCCGACGACATTGACGGTATTCGTCACGATCACCACGACCACCACGGCCCGCGTCAGTTCTTTGCGGACGCGATAAAGCGCGTCGGCTCCGCGTTTTCCGTGCAGTCTGAGTTCATGAATTTCCGGCGCGGTGACGCTCAGAATCGCCGCGTCCACGGCGGCCAGCAGTCCGGACACGGCCAGAAACGTCAGGATCAGCAAAACCAGTGACGTCATGACGGTCCTGTTCTGATAAACGCCGCGAACCGGGCAAAGAAAGCTGTGAGATTGAGGGCTACAAGTGCTGACCCCGGCAATCTAACAAAGATGCCCGGACGGATCATGCCCACCGTTGTCCACACGCGGGAAGTTTGTTCCCCTGCCGCGGTCACAACGGTCTTGGCGATACCGTCGAGCACGCATGCCTTGGCGCCGAGTCTTCAATCTTTGGTAACCTTCCTTGGTGCGGCGGATGTAGCGAGCATAGTGAGAGCGGTCATCGCTGGCCCGGAAAGATCTGAAAAAGCAGAAGAGTTACTGGACGGCTATGCCGGGATGGATGCGCAGCGGCGGCAGATTCAAATGCCGCAGCGTTGGGAACAGCGGCGGGCGGCCGTGACACGCCTGGTCGATCTGTATAAACGGCGGAGCAGATCCGTGGAGCTTGCCGTCTGGCAGGGGAAGCTGTCGTCAGAAGAATAGCCATCGTCGTTTCGCGACGGCTGCTGGCACACCTGGCGATGCCGTCGTGGCCACGACGGCATGGCGATGTCAATACAGGATCCCCGGCTCAGCGCGGGTGGATCGGGGCATGGCGTTTCTTTTTCAGATCCGTGTCCGAGCTCAGGCGGTCAACTCGCCGGATGTACTGCTGCATGAACGCGGTGAACCATTTCTTCATGCCCGGAATGGCATCAATCGCGCGACCATAAAAATCACTGAGAATCGGGATGAATCTGAGGGCAAATTTCAGCGGGACGAACGCCTCCATGTCGTGTCGTTTCAGCTTCTGGTAATCCGTGAGCGCGCCAGACACGTAGCCCCAGACCTTTGTGAAAGTCACCAGATTTCCGGCGATCCCCGCCAGCTTGTGATCGTAATGCGCCAGTCGTCCGCCATAGCTCACGATTCGCCCCTGCTTCACCATGGCTTTCTGCATCGGCGCTGGGATCGGCGATCTCGCCGCTTGGCGACGTAAACGGTGATGAGATCGACGACTTTCTGATCGGCGCTTGTGCCGGCGACGGACCTGATGATTCACGAGAACTCGGCGGTGAAGCCTACATTCTGTTCGGCAGCGCCGCCCTTCCAGCCGTCGTCGATCTGTCAGATCCCACTGCCGATGTCATACCCATTTACGGCGCCGACGCCGGCGACGGAATCGCCAAAGGCTGGTCGTGGCTCGCCGGGGCGGCCGACCTTAACGGAGATGGGCTCAACGATATCATTTACGGCTCGTCATGGGCGGACTCGTCGGAAAACGGGCGACGGCATGCAGGTGAGGTCAGTATCTGTATCTGTATCTGACGGACGGGACGAATCTTCGGGAAGTGTCCGGAATCACTGCCACGACGTGGACACCTTCAACGCCGCTGAGTCCGGAGACGTGGACATGGTATGTGCAGGCAGTGAATGCTTCCGGCGAAACGGGGCCGTGGAGCCGTGAATCCGCCATCGACATGACCGGCCGCGCCATGCTGCTGGCTCCAACGAATACCACGGGCAACAACACGCCCACAATCAAATGGACACCGGTCGCGGATGCGGTTCGATATTCGCTCCATGCCGACAATACCACCAGCGAGCAGCAGGCGATCATCCGCGAAGATCAGCTGGCGGACGCTTCGTACACTCCGTTGTCGCCCCTGCCCGCCGGCCGCTATCGAGTCTGGGTGCGAGCCATCGGCGCCGACGGAACAAGCGCTCCATGGAGTCTGCCGCTGGTCTTCGTGATTGAATGACGACGACTTCAAGGGAGGAACTGGACATCTTACCACCCGCGCGGGTATGTGGATTGCCACATCAAAATCAACCACAAAGATTGCGTTTGGCCACGCCAGGGTGGTAAGTTTCTGAGTTCAGGTTCTGGATGATTTCTTATGCGGGAAGTGGTTCCGTCAGAAGGAGTTACGCACAGCAGCGTTGTTTGATGGCGGAATTGAACGGCAGGACACCCATCGTTGTTCGAAGCAAACAGGCTTCGGTCTGATTCGCTGAAGATTCGTTCAGGTGCTGGCTCAATCCGCGAACGTTCTTCGGACGGGATTTCGCGAGAAGACCAGAGAATTCAGCTGCTGCGTATTCCAGTCAGCAGGGAAGTCGATGGACGGGGACAGCGGGGGCCGGCATGACTGATGTGGGAAAACATGGCAGGCAACGAAGAATACAGCACTGTTTCGTCGGCCACGCTGTTGAAGGCACGCGACGGTGACGACGAGGCGTGGCGAAGCATCTGGGCTCGCTACTCAAGCCGCGTGTTCCGACAGGCGCTGCGATTCAGCATCAGTACCGCGGATGCCGAAGACGTCACGATCGAGGTCTTTCGCAAGGTCTGGCAGCGCCTGGACGATTTTTCCCGCGGCCAGGCCGGACAGAGTCTGGGGGCATGGATCAACCGAATTACTCAGAACACAGCCCTCGATCTGCTGAAGCGACGTGCCGGCCAGCCCTATGAACTGGGTTCCCAGGCGGACCAGCTGACGGCACCGGCGTCGTCGGATTCGAGTGGCAACGCCTGTCCGTCAGCCGTCTGGCTCGCGCTGTGGCGGGCTTTGGGGATCGTCGAAAACGAATGTTCCGACCGGGCATGGGAATGTTTTCGGCTGGTGCGTTTTGCCCGTCTGCCGCATGCAGAAATCGCCGAAACACTGGGCATGAGCGTTTCCAACGTTTCCACGACGGCCAGCCGCGTGTTTCAGAAAATCCGCGAACAGTGCATTCTGCAGCTGGAACAGGAAGATATCCTGATCGATCAGGCAGGACGTCTGGTGGCAGGAACCGAGCAATCGGCGTTGCTGCCGGAATCAGAAGCGTGACGTGACGGGTGGTTCTGGAAGGAACAAGAAATGCCTTTGTGAAGGCATTTCGTTGTACAGACTGAGGCTGCCAGTGAAACAGAACAGACAACGGCGTCGCCAGCGGATTTATGCCGAAATCCCAAAGAATTTTGCACAAGCGTCGTGCAGTGACCGTGATAGCGTGGTCGTGCAGAATCGCCAGAACCACTGGATGAAACAAACCGTCGACTTAGGACCAAGCGGAGAATAAGTGGCGTAAGCTTCCAGCTTGCGCTGCAGAAGAGCGCAAGCTGGAAGCTTGCGCCACGTGTCGACACGACAGTAATTTTCCGTTTGATCCTTAATGGCCACCGGATCGATCGGGCTGTCAATTGAATAAACCGTGGCCGACAGATGGTCGCCTTTCGCTCCGCGAAAGAGCGTTCTTTGCAGCGTCATTGCTCGGAGCGAAAAGCAACCATCACTAAATCGACAGCTCAATAGATTCAGGGGCGATAGATGAATGGAGCAGTGAATGCCCATCGATTCTGACAATCATTCGGGCGACCAGTCTGAACCGAACGACTGGGACGCGACCGTGCGGCAGAATGCAAAGCTGGACGATCTGCTGGCCCGGTTTCTGGATCAGTCCGCGGATGCCGAGACAGAGTCGCCCCGAGCAGAATTGACGGCTGAGATTCAGCGGATTGCATGGCAGCAGCACTCAGAGGAACAACGCGAATTTGATGCTGATGCTTCATTAAAGCAGGTCGGGCATTATCAGATTCTGGGACCGCTTGGATCGGGGGGCATGGGGGATGTCTACGTCGCTCGTCATATCGTTCTCGATCGCAAGGTTGCTCTGAAGCTGTTGAAGCCGGAACGATCGGTGATGCCCGGGCCGCTGGAACGATTCCATCGTGAAATGCGAGCCCTGGCAGCTCTTCACCATCCGCACGTCGTGTGTGCCTACGACGGAGATGTGTACGATGGAATGGTTTATCTGGCCATGGAACTTGTGGAGGGAATTAATCTGAAGCAGTTGTATCGCCAGCAGTCGGATCTGTCGCTGGAAGTTGTCTGTGACCTGATTCGTCAGGCGGCACTCGGACTGGGTGCTCTGCATGACGCGGGCATCGTCCACCGAGACATCAAGCCTTCCAATCTGATGCTGACGCGCCAGGGGATTGTCAAGATTCTGGATCTGGGTCTCGCCAGACTGGTCGACGAAGGATCCGATCTGACCGGGCCGCTGTATGCCGTTGGCACCGAGCGATTTATGTCACCGGAACAGATTCTGGGACTGCCGGATATCGATCATCGTTCGGACATCTACAGTCTGGGTCGGACGCTGCAGCGTCTGCTGAGGTGGGATGTTTCCGAAGAATCCGGTTCCGGCAGTTCGTCGCGTCGCGCGAATTACCGTCCACTGGCAGCGTTGATTCGGGAAATGATGGCGGAGAATCGGGAGCAACGTCTGAGTTCGGCGGCGACGGTGGCCGAACGACTGGCGGGACTGTCCGGCCGTGTTGATTCCGGCACCATCACAGCGGTTGCCTTTGGAATATCCTCGACCGGACAGCCGGCCGAAACAGCAGGCAGCCGTTCAGGCTCAAAGGTGACGACGTTCGGGGAGCGACCGGCGTATCTTCACAGGTCATTGCCGGCTCTCGGGTTGATGGCAGCCGTGGCGACTGCCGTCGGACTGTACAGCAGTGACCTGCTGCCGTTTCGTAAACCATCATCCGGTCCGGAGGTCAGCACAGAGTCATCGTCGGTGAAACCGGCATCGGAAGCAGCCTCAGTGGGCGACCGGAGTTCCGACGGCGGAGACAGCATCCCGGAATCCGGGACGTCTGAGATTTCCGCGGACATGTTTGTCAATGAACGAATGGTGGCGCTCTGGGTACTGGAAAACGGCGGCACGGTGACCGTCAACTTCAGGACCGTCGACGGCTGGACGGGACGCCAGGTCAAATCAGCTGACAGGGTGCCACAGCAACCGTTTCTGATTCAGGTGCTTGATCTGCCGAGCGGGGTGTTGACAGAAGCTGAACATCAGCGGCTCGGAAGTCTCTACGGACTTCAGGGACTGCATCTATATGACAAGTCTGTCTCCGATGAACTCATTTTCAGCCTGAACCCACGCTGGCAACTGAAATGGCTGTACCTGACCGGGCTTGATGTCACTGATCGTGGCGTGGCTGCGCTGGATGTGTATCGCGAAACGCTGCTGACGCTGAATATCTCTCATACTCGGGTGACCGATGAATCCGTGCGACTGCTGAGGGTCTTTCCGTCGTTGCGAGGGTTGTTCATGGGGAACACGGCTGTGACGGATGCGGCCGTGCCGTTTTTTGCGGAATATCCGTCGCTGGTGTCACTGGACATTTCGTATACGCAGGTGACCGGATCAGGCATCGGAGCGCTGGCGGACTGCAAGGCGCTGACGAAACTGAAGTGCCGTCACCTGCCTTTGATCGATGAAGACCTTACGCAACTGGCGTCGATAGAGCTTGTGGAGCTGGATGTGAGAGAGACAAAGATCTCGGCGACCGCCATTCAGGAGTACCGAGCGGCGCATCCGGACTGCCGGGTGGAATACTGAACACATGTTGCGGTTAACTGAACATTTGTCCTCGTTCAGGGGCGTGGATTCTACGGCTTTAGTTTGACAACTTTGGGAATTTTGGAAGGGTGTGACGTCAATCGTTAATGAGATAGGGCCGAGATTCAGTCGGTCGATTTTTAACTTTCAGGCTGGAAACAACGATGTCGCTCACGCAATTCCTTCGGAAGCTCACCCGTCCGTTTGGCACAGAACCGCAGCGACGTCGGCGTTCAGACAGACTTGTCTACGATTCACGTCGCACACAAATCTCACCAACCGCCGCCTCTCTGGAAACGCTTGAAGACCGCACGTTGCTGGCGGCGGTCGTGTGGGACGGCGACGCCGGAGACTTTCAGTGGACCAACCCGCTGAACTGGGACGGCGACGTGCTGCCAGGTACAGCCGATGACGTGACGATTGATGTGCCGGGCAGCCAGATTGATGTGGAACTTGCCGGGGCTGCGGCCGTCAATAGCATCGTCAACCAGGAATCGTTGAGCCTGGTCAACGGCACACTGACCATCTACTCAGCGTCTGTAAACGTCGGCGATTTCTCCGCGACCGGAACATCCACTGTGACCGTGTCCGGTACCGGCGCCTCTCTTGCGATATCTGGCACCGCCACTCTGGAAACGACGAATCTGTTTGCGGCGGGTGGTGGAATTCTCAGGTTCAGTGGCGCGGCGAGTTACACGGGAGCTCAATATTATCGGAACACGATACGGGCTGACGGTGAGGGAAGCCGGATTGTTTTCGATAACCTTCCCACCTTTATCGGTGGTGTGAGCGGAGACAGATATGGTGCTTTCGACGTTGATGTCGAAGCTCGCAATGGCGGTGAAGTCGATCTGAGCAGTTCATCGGCGGTAGCAGAACAGATTAATTTCGCGGCGAGCGGTCAGGACGGCTCTGGAAACCCGAGTCGAATCGACATTTCGGGCATTACCGACCTGCCCGGACTTCAGAATCTTGCGGTGCACAACACGGGCGTTTTGAACGCCCCGAACATCACGACGGTCAATGCGGCGACGCTGCAGGCTTACGGTGGTGGTCAGCTTGTGCTGCCGGCAGTCACCAGTTACACGCGAACCGGCTGGAACACGCGCAACGAGATCCGAGCAGATGGCGAAGGCAGCATCGTTGATCTGCCAAACATCGCTTCCATCGACGGAGGTGTCGGTGGCGACCGCTACGGTCTGTTTGACCTGGACATCGTGGCGGCCAACGGTGGGGAAGTTGGACTCACAAATACGACCGAAGCGGCCCTCGACACGCCGCTCACGCTGGCGAATCAGATCAATTTCTCAATCTCCGGGGCCGACAGCCTCGGCAACGCCAGTCGGATTGACCTGCGGGATGTCACCGAACTGCCCGGACTTCAGAATCTTGCGGTGCACAACACGGGCGTTCTGAACGCCCCGAACATCACAACGGTCAATGCGGCGACGCTGCAGGCTTACGGTGGTGGTCAGCTTGTGCTGCCGGCAGTCACCAGTTACACGCGAACCGGCTGGAACACGCGCAACGAGATCCGAGCGGACGGCGAAGGCAGCTTCGTTGATCTGCCGAACATCGCGTCCATCGACGGAGGTGTCGGTGGCGACCGCTACGGTCTGTTTGACCTGGACATTGTGGCGGCTAACGGTGGAGAGGTTGGGCTCACGAATACGACCGAAGCGGCCCTCGACACGCCGCTCACGCTGGCGAATCAGATTAATTTCTCGATCCATGGTGCCGACAGCCTCGGAAACGGCAGTCGGATCAATCTGCGGGATGTCACCGAACTGCCGGGACTACAGAATATTACTGTGTACAACACCGGCGTACTGAACACTCCGAACATCGCGACAGTGAATGCCGCCACACTGCGGGCTTACGACGGCGGTCAACTGCTGCTGCCGTCCGTGACGACATATACGCGTACCGGGTTCAACACACGGAATGAAATCCGCGCGGATGGAGAAGGCAGTCTGGTTGATCTGTCCAACATCACATCCATCGACGGCGGTGTCGGTGGGGATCGCTACGGTCTGTTCGATCTGGATATTGTGGTCGCCAGCGGCGGAGAAATTCGGCTGACGAATTTGTCCGAAGCACCGCTGGACACCCCCTTGGCGCTCACCAGTCAGATCAATATTTCCGTGCAGGGGGCCGACAGCCAGGCCAATGGCAGCCGTCTGGACCTGCGCGATGTGACGGACCTGCCGGGCGCACAGTCCATTTCAGTAGCCGGGCCGGCCGAGGTCAACGTCTCGAATATCGCCTCTATCAACGACACTCAGCTGTATGCTTCGGGCGGAGGGCAGCTTCTGCTGCCATCCGCCACAACGTATTCCGGAGCTGCCAATTCCAGAATGCATATTCAGGCCTCTGGTTTGGGAAGTCGCATCGAGCTGCCCAGTTTGTCCGAAATTGTGGGGGGGACCGGGACCGTCTGCTGCTCACAGGCCAGTGATGTGCGTATTCAGGCCATCGATGGAGCTGTCGTTGATATCAGCGGCGCAACACAAGTCACCCGGCAGGTCACGATTTCCGCGACCGGCGCGAACAGCCTGGTCGATCTGTCTTCAGTGACGACGATGGATGGGTCTTCCCCTGCTTTTCCTCACGATCCCGTCAGCGTGACGATTTCTGACGGGGGTTCCGTGCTGCTGCCGTCGGTCACCACTCTGCGCGGAGTATCTCTATACGCGAATGACGGATTGACGCTGGATGTGTCGAGTGCAACCAGCTACGAAGGCGTGAATGCCAGAACGTCAATTCGGGCTACCGGGGCCGGCAGCCGAGTGCTGTTGCCGAATGTCACATCGATTGACGGCGCCGTCGGGACCCAGTGCTGCACGCAGGCGAATCAGGTCAGAGTGCAGGCCATCGACGGTGGATTCGTTGATCTGAGCGGCGCTTCACAGATAACGGACCAGTCGTTGATTTCGGCGACCGGAGCAAACAGCGTGGTTGATTTTTCAGCCGTCACCATCATGGACGGTAGCGCCCCCGCATTTCCTCACGACCCCATCAGCGTGACGGTTTCCGATCAGGGCTCCGTGCTGTTGCCGTCGGTCACAACGCTGCGCGGCGTGTCGCTGTTTGCCAACGACGGATTGACGCTGGAGTTGCCGGCCGCAACGACCTATGAGGGGACGAACGCGCACACCTATCTGCGTGCGACTGGTACCGGCAGTCGAATCTCGCTGCCGAATCTGACGACGATTGATGGAGCGACCGGCACGCAGTGCTGTACGCAGGCCAATCAGGTGCGTATTCAGGCCATCGACGGAGGGATGATTGATATCCCCAGCCTGAATGCCGTGACCGGCAGCACAACCGCAGTCATCGGTGAGAACTCCGCACTAAGAGTCACGGGGGGCACCGCCACGCTGGCGATTCCGATTGACGTCCAGTCTAACGGTGTGCTGGAAGGCGGCGTACTGGAACTGGGATCAAACGGAATTCTTTCCGGGTCAGGCACTGTTGATGGCAATCTACGAAATATTTCCGGACATATCCGACCTGGTTCCAGCCCGGGCGATCTGACGATCAACGGTGACTTCGAAAATCTGCCTGGCGGAACTGTGGATGTGGAACTTGGTGGTCTGGTTCCCGGCACTGAGCACGATCGACTGAACATCCTTGGGACGGCAACACTGGCCGGCACGCTGAATGTATCGCTCATCAATGGCTTCTCACCGGCCGATGGCGACGAATTCGAGGTACTGACGTTCGCCTCTCGGACAGGCGATTTTGATACGAAAAACGGGCTGGATCTGCCCGGCAACCAGGTACTGTTCACCAACTATGGACCGGGCAACATGGTGCTGGGCGCGATCGGTGACGACCCGCCCGTGATCGCATCGTTGTCGGCCAGTCCCGATCCGGTGCTGCAGAGTGCCGATCTGATGCTGACGGCCAATGGGGTGGACGATCCCAACGTCAACGTGGCCGCCGTGCACTTTTATCGTGATGTGGACGGCAACGGATTGCTGGACACGAACGTGGATGAACTGTACGGCTCGGATGCAGATGGCACCGATGGCTGGACAATCACCGCCCCGGCCACCTTCAGTTCCGGCACGCACACCTTTCTGGCACAGGCCGAAGACACCACCGACAACTTCAGCAACGTGGTCTCGGCCATCGTTGATGTTGCGCCAGCCGTTTACTGGGACGGAGGTGGAGGCGATTTCTCCTGGCACAACGCACAAAACTGGAGCGGCGATGTTGTCCCCCAATCCACCGACGATGTCGTCATCAACATTACCGGCGAAATTACGGTGACACATCCTTACTGGCATACAACAATCGGCAGTCTTCACAGCTATGAGTCATTGATACTTGCGGGCGGTTCGCTGACTGTCACGGGCGCGTCAGAAATTTCCGGGACGCTCTCAACGGGCACAAATGCCACGCTCTCTGCGAATGGCCCACACGCCGTCCTGCTCGCCACAGGGCCCGTGGACCTCGGCGTCAGCAATCTGTTCGCGACGAACGGTGGCACCATTGACCTTCCCGCCGCCGCCGCGTACTCATCGCCTGGCGACGGTGGAACATCGCTGCGAGCTCATGGAGCAGGAAGCCAGCTGCTGCTCCGCGGGATGACATCGCTCTACGGATATGGACGCCACGGTCAACTCCTGATCGAAGCCCGCGGCGGCGGGTTGGTCGATCTCAGTAGCCTGACGGAAATTCCACAAGGAACGACACAAATACAATCGCTGGACGCGGACAGCGTTGTGGATGTTTCGTCGCTGACGTCATGGACTGATAACAATCGCCAACGTTCGTCGTTCGTCCGGTGGGGGGACGGTGGCGCGGTTCGCGTTAATGTCCTCGATACGCTGACGAGTGTCGGTATCACTGCTGATACCGGCGACGTGCTTAGCTTTCCGTCACTGACACATATTGGCGGTATCGGCGATTCCTCGGCCACAATCATCGCAAACGGTGTCGGAAGCCAAATTGAGATGCCAGGCGTACTCACCATGGACGGTCCGGACCGCCACGGTCAGTTAAACATACAGGCCAGAGACGGCGGGGCCATCGATCTGTCCGGATTGGTGACGAATTTGAACGGCACAACAGTCATTACTGCGTTCGATACGGGGAGCCAGATCGATCTGTCGTCCCTGCAGTCGTGGACAGACAACAACCGACAGCGCGGCTCCTTGTTGACCTGGGGCGACGGTGGTACCGTGTCCGTTGACAGCCTGCAGACGATCAACAGCGTCAGCCTTACCGCAGAAAATGGCAATGTACTGTCGTTTCCAGCACTCGAAAGAATTGGCGGAGTCGGCGATTCCTCCGCAGACATTATGGCGGACGGCGCCGGCAGCCGACTCGAGTTTCCGTCGGTGACGGCAGCGGATGGACCGGAGCGCCACGGGAGTGTGACGTTCCGCGCAGAAAACGGCGGCGTTGTGAGTCTGTCTGTCTTGACGGAGATTCAACACGGTTCGGTCAATGTGTCCGCATTCGACTCAGACGCATCCGGATCTGGAAGCATTGTCAGCATGCCATCACTGGTGTCCTGGAACAATAACAATGACAACAGGCAATCATATCTGCGTTATGGTCGCAGTGGTCACGCGGACCTGTCTGCACTGACGACATTGATTGGTGTCAGCATCTACGCAACGGACGGCGATACAGTACGGCTGCCAGCGTTGAATGCGTATGACCGCGGTTTTAATGTGCAGTCGACGATTCAGGCAACCGGGCCTGGAAGCCGTGTTGAACTTCCTATTGCAACAGCCATTCGATACAGCACAAATCGCGGCGGCATTTGGATCAGAGCTTATGATGGCGGCGTCGTATCCATTCCGGAAGTGACTTCCATTACGGGCGGGCCGACGAACATCAGCGTCCGTGGTAACGGAAGCAAATTGGAAATCAACAACCTGCAGCAGTGGTCGATCGGCGGCACTCAGTGGATGCCCAGTCAGCTTCTGGTCGAAGACGGAGGAATTGCCGTAGCTGACGGGGACCTCAGCATTCATTCGATTCCAATTCATGTCAGAACTCAAGGGGCGATATCTGTACCCAAACTGGAACTGCTGTCCGGTGCGAGCCTCGACGGCGACGGCACAATCGACGGGGATCTGTTGAACACGGCTGGGCACATTCGACCGGGCAACACCATTGGAATACTGACGGTGACCGGTAATTTTGAGAACTCCGCGAACGGACAGGTGACTGTTGAACTCGGCGGCACTCAGGCCGTAACCGACTACGATACGGTCCAGGTCCTCGGAACTGCCATTCTTGACGGCAGATTGAACGTCAGTCTAACCAACGGCTTCACCCCCGCCATCGGTGACAGCTTTCAAATTCTGCAGTTTGACAGTCGGGTCTGTGATTTCCTGACGAAGAACGGCCTCGATCTGGGCGGTGGACTGTATCTGGCGGCGGCGTTTGATCTGACTTCCATGACGCTGAATGCCGGCATGACGCCGGATTCCGGTCAGCAGTGTCAGACCATTCCTGTGCTGACAAACGTAGATGTCGGGCCCGACCCGGCGAAGATTGGTGATGACCTGTCGGTTACGTTTGAGGTCGATGTGGCGCTGCTGAACACACCTCAGGTGACGGTGGCCGGCAATGCGGCTACGCTCGCCTCCCAGAATGGTTCACTGTACACGTTTACCTACACCGTGGCCGGCACCGAACCCGAAGGCTTTGTCGACGTCGTGATGACTGCCACCAGTCTGGATGGCGGTGTCGGCACCGAAACCGTTTCCACGGAGCTTGATTTTACCGCGCCGGTGATCACCGCCATCACGCCGGACCAGATCCCCGCCGATGTGGGGACGGTGTTGACGATCACGTTCAATGCGTCAGAAGCACTCAACAACAGCACCGAAGTGCTGATCGGCGGACAGCCGGCCAATCGTATCAGTCCAACCACCTACACCCGGCTGCTGACCGGCGATGAGGGACTTGGGCAGGTGACGGTCGAAGTCGCTGCCGTGGACCTCGCCGGCAACACAAGTTCCACCACCGAACAGGTGCTGATCGTCAGTGGCGGATTCGACGTCAATGTCACCGGCATTGACCTCAGTGACGATCATCCTGCGGTCGGACAAACGGTCACGGCCAGCAGCCAGATTCACAACAGCGGACTTTACGATGTGTCGAATGTCCCGGTTCGTCTGACGCTGATTGAACCGGATGGCGATGAAATCCTGCTGTCAGAGACCGTGGTGCCGTTGATCGCTGCCGGCAGCACCGCCGCAGTGGCCACAGATATTGATCTCGCGACGGGCGGAGTCCACGTGTTCCGTCTGCAGGTCGATCCGGACAATCTGATTCCTGAAATCAGGGAGCTGGATAATGTGGCCACGCGGTCTCTGATCGTTGACAGCGCGGAAAGCACTGTCATCGACGTGAGCGGGTCCTTGTCGCTGACCAGCGTGGTTCCGGGAGCCGACGTGACCGTCAGCGGCTCAGCCTCATGGCTGGCCGGTCTGAATCCGGCCGGAGCCGTCGCGGGCGGCCTGGTGAGTCTGAGTGTGCCGGGAACATTCATCAGCGGAACGGCATTCACCAACAGCAACGGCGAGTTCTCGCTGCTGTTTGACGCTCCGGTCGTGCCCGGCGATTACGTGGCAAATGTCACCGTTTCTGATGTGACGACGCAGTCGCTGCTGGCGCTGCCCTTCACCGTCACGGCGCCTGTCGGCGGCATCGACTTCTTCACCAACGATGCGAGAATCGGAGCGTCCGACGTGACTCCCGTGATCAACACGTCGGTCACGTTAAACGCCCGCGTCCACAACGTGGGCGGCGATGACTTCACGTCAGCCACGAATGTACGTTTTTACGATGGCGGCACGCTGATCAGCACTCAGCCCATTACCGGGCTGGCGTCACAGGCTTCCACGGTGGTTTCGTTTTCCCATACCTTCACTTCGGCCGGGCCACATGTGATTACGGCCGTGGTTGATGAAGACAACCTGACGGTGGAAAACAACGAATCCAACAATGCCGGGTCGCGTACCATCACGGTGCTGGACAATGTCCCGGATCTTTCGCCGATCGACATTCTGTTCTCTGATCTGACGCCGGCCACGACGGATACGGTCACCATCACCGCACGTGTTCTGAATGACGGCGGAGCCGGAGCCACGGACGTGGTGGTGCGGTTCTTCGACGGAACAAACGCGCTGGGAGCCGCCGTGATTCCTGCTGTCGCTGCCGATGGCGGAACGGAGTTTGTTTCAATTCAGGCGGTACTGCCTCCGGCCGGGCAGCATGATATTTCGGTCGTGGTTGATCCGGAGGGAGCGATCGCTGAAACAGATGAGACCAATAACCTGCGAATCGAATCGATTCTGGTGCACGACCCCGCACCGGATCTGGTTGCCTCAGTCATCGGACTTTCCGATCCCACACCGGTCGCCGGTGACACGATCGATGTGTCCATGACCATCAGCAACCGGGGAGAACTGGCAGCCGGTGCCTTCGACGCTGCCTTCTTCAAAGACGGTACGTCTTTCGGAACTGTTCGCGTGCCCGGGCTGGCCGCCGGCAGCACCACGGTGGTCACTCTGTCGACATCATTCAGTACAGTGGGGGCTCATGCGGTGAGCATCCTGCTGGACGCTGCTGAGGAAATTATTGAGCTTTCCGAGTCCAACAACACGGCCTCCCGGGGACTGCAGGTGCTGGCCACGCCGCTGTCAGATCTCAGAATCAACGGTGCCGAGATCGCTTTGTCCGATCCCAATCCCGGCGCCGGCGAGACGGTGACGGTAACCGTGCCGATTCGAAACATCGGCCACGCGACAGCGAACGGTGTGACGGCGGAACTGCGGATCGACGGCGTGATCGCTGGCAGCGCCGCCAGCAGTCCGGCTGATATTCCGGCCGGCCAGAGCGGCGACTGGACGTTTGATTTTGTCGCTCCCGCCGGCGACGGATTCCATCTGCTGGAGATCGTGGTCGACCAGGACAATCTGATCGGTGAATCGAACGAAAACAACAACCGGGACTTCCTGCAGTTTCTGGTAGGAGACCATCCGGACCTTGTTCCCAGCGGCATCACTTTCTCCAATGCCGGTCCGGTGGAAGGTGACGTGATTACCATTTCTGCCACGGTCACGAATGACGGTGATGCGGCGGTCGGAGAATTTCTTGTGCGTGTTCTTGATGGCTCACAGCCGATCGGCGAGGTGACGGTGGCGGGGCTGGCGGTCGGCGGCAGCGAAGTCATCAGTATCCCGTTCGACACAACAGGGCGCACCGGGCTGCGATTGATTCAGGTGATCGCGGATCCCGGTAACCTGATTACCGAATTCAACGAAGGCGACAATCTCATCACTCGGAATCTGACGGTCACTGCTGCCGATGCCGTTGCTCCGACAACCGTGGCCACGGCTTCAGTTGCCGCAAATGCGGCTGGCTGGAATAACACCAATGTTGATGTGGTTTTGTCCGCTACCGACAACACGGGCGGCAGTGGCGTGGCCTATCTGCGGTATTCTGTTGACGGCGGTCCGCTGCAGCAAACATTCGGCGATACTCAGACCATTGCCTTCTCAGCAGAAGGCATTCACAACATTGCCTGGCAGGCGGTGGACTTCGCTCAGAATACAGAATCGCTGCAGACTCTGACGGTGCGGATTGATAAAACGGCGCCCGTTGCTGTGCACGGCGGGGCGTATTCCGTGGACGAAGGTGATTCGATCACGTTGGACGGCACCGGGTCCACTGATACCTTGTCCGGAATTGCCGATATTCAATGGGCACTCGACGGCGACGGCCTGTACGACGATGGAGCCACGCCCGAATACGTGGCACCGGACGGACCGCTGAACGTCCCCGTCCGGCTTCGCGTACTGGATGCGGCGGGAAATGAAGCAATCGTCGCGACCGAGATCGTTGTCGCCAATATCGCACCGACGGCCCATGCCGGCGGCAACGTGGACGTTTCCGAGGGCGGCACACGGGTGCTGGATGCTTCCGGCAGCAGCGACCCGGGTGACGACATCGTGTCGTATCTGTGGGATCTGGACGGGGACAATGTCTTCGGAGAGACCGGGGTCAACGCGACCCTCGGCGACGAGGTGGGCCTCTCGCCCGAGTTTGATGCCTCCTTACTGGATGGTCCCGACAGCCGGACCGTGAAGTTGCGAGTAACGGACAGTTTCGGAGCTGTCGGCGAAAATACCGTCACTGTTTCCGTGACCAATGTTGTTCCGGCGTTTGAGGCCGGGCCGAATGAAAATCTTGTACCGGCGGACAGCGGGGTCTTCAGTCGAACGAACGTCGCCTTCACGGATCCGGGGCTGGCGGATGTCCACACCGTGACTGTCAACTTTGGTGACAACACCGGAGACCAGACGGTGACTCTGGCTTCGGGGGCCAGATCATTTGATCTTGGTCACACTTACAGTACGGAAGGGCAGTTTGTCGTCAACGTGACTGTCAGCGACGACGACGACGACGTGGCGACCGATTCGTTTGTCGTCGATGTCGTGCTGAATACTGCTCCCGAGGCGGCAACGGACAGCGATCCGGCAGCCAACGAAGTTGCGGAAGCTGCCGCGACCGGTAAGGCCGTGGGCGTCACGGCCGACGCCTTCGATGCCGATGGCGACACTCTGACCTACAGCCTTGATGATTCTGCCGGAGGGCGATTCCGAATCGATGCTTCTTCGGGAGTAGTCACGGTCGACGACGGAAGCCTGCTGGACGGGCCTGACCTGCATGTGATTACGGTGCGGGCCACCGATCCGCTGGCAGAATTTTCAACGGCCGATTTCACGATTACGGTGCTGAATGTCGTTCCGACGGCGGCCGCCGGCACCGCTTCCGTGACGGTTGACGAAGGTTCAACGGCGGTGAACAGCGGTACGTTTGGCGATGTTGGTGCCGACACGGTCGCGGTCACTGCTTCGATTGGGACGGTGACTCAAAATGACGTGGCTGGTACGTGGTCATGGTCATGGGACACCAGCGACGGCCCGGACGATTCGCAGACCGTCACGATCACGGCGACAGACAGCGACGGAGCGGCCACAGCGACGACGTTCGCCCTGACCGTCACCAATGAAGCTCCCACGGTGGCAGCGGACAACGCCACGATCACCGTGGCAGAAGGTTCAACCGCCGGCAACAGTGGCGTGTTCGGTGACGTCGGTGATGACACCGTGGTCATCACCGCGTCGATCGGCACGGTGACTCAGAATGACGTGGCTGGCACGTGGTCATGGTCGTGGGATACCAGCGACGGGCCGGATGATTCGCAGACCGTCACGATCACGGCGACAGACAGCGATGGAGCTGCCACTGCAACAACCTTCGCCCTGACCGTCACCAATGAAGCTCCCACTGTGGCGGCGGACAACGCCACGATCACGGCCGCGGAAGGTTCCACCGCCGGTAACAGTGGTACATTTGGTGACGTCGGTGATGACACGGTGGTCGTCACCGCGTCGATCGGCACGGTGACTCAGAATGACGTGGCCGGTACGTGGTCATGGTC
>JAVKCM010000132.1:0-146239 GCA_040222735.1 Fuerstiella sp.
TATAAACGTGGAGCGGGAGACCGTCGGTGGGTGGTGTGGACGGTAGGGGACACCCGTCCACACCGAGGGCAGGTCGGGAGACCAGCCCCCAACCCAGGGCGGGTCGGGAGACCCGACCACAACCCAGGGCGGGTCGGGAGACCCGACCACAACGAAAGGAGACCCGCCCACAAGCCACAGGAGAACCGCCGAAAACCGAAAACCAGAAACCCGCAACCGGTTCGAATCACTCGGCACAACGGACAACACGACCTGCTGAGTCAATGATCAACCGCACGGTTGGTAAGGCCGACGCCGGATTGGCGGGGGTGCCGGGCGGGTACCGGTTACAGAATGCCGGTGACCACCTTGCCGTGCACATCCGTCAGCCGGAAGTCGCGGCCCTGATGTCGATAGGTCAGCCGTTCGTGATCGATTCCCAGCTGATGCAGAATCGTCGCGTTCAGGTCATGAATATGCACGGGGTTTTCGATGATGTTGTAGCTGAAGTCGTCTGTCTTTCCGTAATCCGTCCCGCCGCGGATGCCGGCTCCGGCCATCCATTTGGTATAACATCGAGGATGGTGGTCGCGGCCGTAGTTCGTTCTGGTCAGACCGCCCTGACAATAAATCGTACGACCGAATTCACCGCCCCAGATCACCAGTGTGTCTTCCAGCAGTCCCCGCTGTTTCAGGTCCTGCACCAGCGCGTAACATGGCTGGTCAATGATGCCGCATTGGCGTCGAATATCATTGGGCAGGTTGCCGTGCTGGTCCCACTGGCGAATAAAGACCTGAGTGAATCGCACGCCGCGTTCGGCCATGCGGCGTGCGAGCAGACAGTTGGCGGCGAAGGTTCCCGGAGTCGAAACATCCGGCCCGTACATGTCCAGTGTTTCCTTTGATTCATCGGAAATGTCCGTCAGTTCGGGTACCGAGGTCTGCATTCGGTAGGCCATTTCGTACTGAGCGATCCGGGACTGAATTTCCGGGTCACCCACTTCGTTGAATCGTTCGGCATTCAGTCGGCTCAGTTCGTCCAGCATCCGTCGTCGCATTGTGGAGGACAGGCCTTCCGGATTGGACAGATACAGCACGGGGTCGCCGGTTGAACGCAGGCTGACTCCCTGGTGACGCGTCGACAGAAACCCGGACCCCCACAGGCGTGAATACAGGGCCTGTCCGCCGAATCCGCCATTGACTGTCGAGTGCAGCACGATAAACGCCGGCAGGTTCTGATTCATACTGCCCAGCCCGTACGAAAACCAGGCGCCGGTACTGGGGCGACCGGGCAGCTGGCTGCCGGTCTGAATATAGGTAATGGCCGGGTCGTGGTTGATGGCTTCGGTATGAACCGTCTTGATCACGGCCAGATCGTCGACCATTTTTGCGGTGCAGGGCAGCAGCTCGCTGACGTGAATCCCGCTTGAACCGTGTTGTTTGAAGTTGAAGATCGATGGCGCGATCGGAAAGCGCTTCTGTCCCGACGTCATCGTCGTGATGCGCTGGCCGTTTCGAACGGAATCAGGCAGGTCCTTGTCGAACCAGTCATTCATCTTCGGTTTGTAATCCCACATGTCCAGCTGCGAGGGAGCTCCGGACATAAACAGATAAATGACTCTTTTGGCCTTCGGCGCAAAATGCGGCAGTCCCGGCAGTCCGCCGGTGGCAGTGGTCGGTTCTGCGGTGCGGTCCGCGAACAGCTGCGGATTCACCAGCGACGCGAGGGCCGCCGTGCCGATGCCGGTGGACATTCGGCCGAAGAAGTGTCGACGGGTTTCAATCAGTTTGGATTCTCGGATCGGATTCATCTCGTGTCTCTGAATTTGTAACGTCCGCCGGGCGGACTGAACTTCACCGGATGTAACGGCGGACAGACGCCTCCGACGCTAACCTCTGGTGACGGTTTCGCTTAGATTCAGCAGCAGGTGAGTCACCATGGACCATGCCGCCAGCTCGGCAGGAGCCAGTAGTTCGTTGCGGGGAGATTCGCCGGCGGACAGCAGTTTCGTGGCTGATTCCGGGTCATTGCGGAACAGGCTGTGATATTCCTCAAACAGATTTGCCAGCGACTGGCGTTCGGTTTCGCCGGGCCGGCGATTCACGACGGCTCGAAAAGCAAACGTAATTCGTTCGTCGACGCTGATTCCACCTTCGGTCATCACGCGTTCTGCAAACTTGCGAGCGGCTTCGACGTACTGCACATCGTTCATCAGCACCAGGGCCTGCAGCGGAGTATTGGTGCGGGCACGCCGTACCTGGCAGGTTTCACGATCCGGTGCGTCGAAGGTGGACATCGATGGCGGCGGCACCGTGCGTTTCCAGAACGTGTACATGCTGCGACGAAACAGTTTGTCGCCCTTGTCCTGCACAAACGTGGCGGTATTGCTGCCACCGAAGCCCACGGGTTTCCACAATCCGGCCGGTTGATAGGGTTTGACACTTTTGCCGCCGATGGTTTCGATCAGCAGACCGCTGACGGCCAGCGCCTGGTCGCGGATGACTTCGGCATCCAGACGAAAACGGGGGCCGCGCGCCAGCAGACGGTTCTCAGGATCTGCGGTTAGCTTTTCGGGTGTGACGGCGGACGACTGCTGATAGGTGGCGGACATCACCATCTGTTTCAGACAGCGCTTCACGTCCCAGCCGGATTCGACAAAGTCAATCGCAAGCCAGTCCAGCAGTTCCGGGTGTGACGGCTGCTGGCCCTGAACGCCGAAGTCTTCTGAAGTCTTCACCAGTCCGGTTCCGAACAGCTGCTGCCAGAAGCGGTTGACGGTAACGCGCGCCGTGAGCGGGTGACCGGGCTGTACCAGCCACTGTGCCAGACCGAGTCGATTGGCGGGAGCATTGGGGACAGGGGGGGCGAGCCACTCAGGAACGGCGGACGCCACTGGTTCTCGTTTTTCCGTGTACTGACCACGTTCCAGCACATAGGCCTGCCGCGGCTCGGGACGGTCTTCCATCACCAGCGTGGCCGGAATGGTTTTCTCCAGATCTTCCAGCTGCTTCTTCAGCGCTGCCTGCTGCGCCATTGGTTCCGCCAGCTGTGCTCGGGAATCGGGATGCACGTGCTGCAGGTAGTAGCGAGTCAGTTGGGTCGTCTGTTCCGGAGTGCGTGCGGCTCGGTCAGTGTCCAGCAGCTTCTGAATCTCTTCCGGCAGCGCAGGCTGCTTCACCTTCGCACAGAACTGTTCCCATGCGAACAGCGAACGCTTCTGAGTGTCTGAAAGTGACTCGGAAACAATTCCGGCTGTGTCCCAGTAGACGGTGCCGCCGACCTGGGTGAAGGCCCAGCCATTCAGTTCGGAGCCCGGTGCGAGGCCCACGTCCGCGGCACTCACTTCCAGCCGCACCCACTTTCCTGTTTCCGGCAGCGGTCCCTTCTGTCGGTTCAGAGCATCATTGCGACCCGCCAGAAACGCCTTGTCAGCTCCCCACGTGGCGCGATGATCCCACTTGCCGTCATTGAACTGCAGCTGCAGGGTCTGGGGCGGGTTGGCCGGATCCAGCCAGGCCCACGCAAACAGGCGTGAGTTTTCGCCGATCTTCAGTTTGTCCGTCGCGCCGGTAAAAAAGTGCTGGGTGATGGCATCGCCCTGCCCGGTCCGGACGGTCGCCCGTTTGCCGCTGTGCACCGGGTGATCGGGCGCTTCCACAAACTTCCAGGGGCTGTTGCCCTCGGGCTTCGCGCCGGCCGGAATATCGTCATCGATCCAGACAAATTCTTCCTCGCTCAGAGCTCCCAGAGGTTCTGTCGGCTGCGGATCGGTGTACTGGAATTCGGCAAGCAGGGTTTCTATCTGAGCCTCAACAGCGGCCAGCTGCTGAGTGTACTGATTCTTCTGGTCCCGCTGAGGACCGCTGGGCACCTTCACGGATGGCGGCGGCAGCAGCGCATTGCCATCCATCGCTCGTTCCGTCAGGCTGAAGTAGTAGGAAAACAGCTGATAGAATTCCTTCTGAGTCAGCGGGTCAAATTTGTGGTCATGGCAGGCTGCACATCCGGCCGTCAGGCCCAGCCAGACGGTGGACGTGGTTTCCACCCGGTCGACGGCGTATCGCATGTAATACTCGTCGTCGATGGATCCTCCTTCACTGGTCGTCACGTTGCAGCGGTTGAATCCGGTGGCGACACGCTGACTCAAGGTCGGATCAGGAAGCAGGTCGCCGGCAATCTGCTCGACGGTGAACTGATCAAACGGCTGATTGCGGTTGAACGATTCGATCACCCAGTCGCGATACGGCCAGATCGATCGTTCATTGTCCAGATGCAGCCCGTGAGTGTCGCCGTAGCGGGCGGCATCCAGCCAGATGCGTGCCATGTGCTCGCCGTACTGCTGAGAACTCAGCAGCCGGTCAACGACGCGTTCCCAGGCCTGATCCGAGGTGTCCGCCAGAAACTGATCGACGTCCTGAATGGTGGCGGGCAGACCGGTCAGATCCAGGGTCGCCCGACGGATCAGGGTTTCCCTGGCGGCTCGTTCCTGAGGTGCAAGGCCGGCGGTCTTCAGTCTGGCATGAATAAAGTTGTCGATCGGGTTGTGCACCGGCCAGCCTTCCTCCGCCGGGGCGATTTCCGGTTTCTGTGGAGGTTGAAACGCCCAGTGGCCCGACCATGCGGCACCTTCATCAATCCACTGTTTCACCTTCGCGATCTGTGCATCGGTCAGCTTCTTTCCGGAATCCGACGGAGGCATCTTCAGATCGGGATCGGGCGAAACGATCCGGCGAAACAGTTCACTCTGGTCGCTGTGGCCCGGCACAATGGCAGCCTGTCCGGAATCCAGCTCCGCCAGGGCCGAATTCTGTTTGTCCAGCCTCAGCCCGGACTGTCGATTGGCTTCGTCCGGCCCATGACACGTAAAGCAGTTGTCGGACAGCAGTGGCAGAATATCCCGGCTGAAGTTCACCTGAGCGTCAGCCGCGGGGGCCAGAGGCGCGAAACGGATCGTCAGCAGCAGAACGGCAGCGGTCGTTCGAAACAACATGAGCATACTCAACAGGCGGGGGGAGAAACGCGGTGGGAGATCGGTTGTGATTCAGTCGGAATGGCTGTTTCCATGATACCCGCCAGCACCGTTCACATGCCAGGCTGTTTTGCATTCTGCCCGGCCGACCGCAGGGAAATGTCTGGAATCCACGGTTCTTTCGCCGTTTTTCTGGCGGTTTGCCGCCGATTCGTCGCACGCGTTCCGTCCTTCAGAGCCAGCCTTCCCGATACGCGCTGAGTCGAAAGACTGCGGCCTTACGTAACTGGGGCTTCCAGCCGCAGTTTCTGCCGCCATTGAGTCCCACTCGATATCAGGTCCTGCTGCGGCTGGAAGCCCCCAGCTACGGAAATGCGTTGATCAAAAAATACGCCCGCTTTTCCGCAGGTCAGAGCGGAGGTAAGCGATGACGGCTCACGAAGACCAGCAAGCTTCTTCATCGATCACGCCAGGAAACGGTCGATCAAAAAGTGACCGGACACTCCTAAGGATCGACCGGAAAATAAATGGCGTAAGCTTCCAGCCTGCGATGCAGAAAAACGCAGGCTGGAAGCCTACGCCACGTTTCGACGCGACAGTAATTTTCCGTTTGATCCTAAGCGATCACGTCCTGAATCGGTGCGCCGTAATCAATTTCCAGGCGTTTTTGACCGGGGACGTCCATCCGCCGCGGATCCAGGCCCATCTGGTGCAGGATGGTGGCATGAATGTCGGTAACGTAGTGTCGGTCCTCAACGGCGTGAAAACCGATTTCGTCGGTGGCACCGTGAGCGATGCCACCTTTTAAGCCGCCGCCCGCCATCCATACCGAAAAGCCGTACGGATGATGATCTCGACCGTCCGATCGTTCGGCTCCGGGAGTGCGTCCGAATTCCGTGGCCCACACCACCAGCGTTTCTTCCAGCAGGCCTCGCTGTTTCAGGTCTTTCAGAAGCCCGGCGATGGGTTTGTCGACACGGCCGCAGTTGGTGGAGTGGTTTTCGCGAAGTTTGGTGTGAGCATCCCAGCCGCCGCCGCCACCACCGCCATCATAAATCTGCACAAAGCGAACTCCGCCTTCGACCAGACGGCGAGCCGCCAGAGCCTGCCGGCCCATGGTTTCGGTTGGTTTCTGATCCAGCCCGTATAGGTTCTGGATGTGTTGTGGTTCCTGGGCCAGATTCACGATTTCCGGAACCGACATCTGCATCCGGAAGGCCAGTTCATAGGCTTTGATGCGGGCCTGCAGATTGGCGTCATCAGGATACTGCACCGCGGTCATGTGATTCAGGTCGCTCAACAGCGAGAGCTGATCGCGGCGTTCGCGAATTCCGACTCCGTTGCCGGGACTTCCGAACGGCAGTGGATTGCCCGGATCCAGCGTCATGCGAACGCCCGCATGTTCGGGCCCCAGATAGCTGCCATCGTGAGCTCCCGTGCCGCCACAACAGTCGCCGGGAGGCGGCCCCATCACGACAAACTGCGGCAGGTTTTCATTCAGCGTGCCCAGGCCGTAATGAACCCAGGATCCGATCGACGGATAAAAGCCATCAAAGATGTGTCGGCCGGTGTGGAACTGCAGTTGAGCAGCGTGGTCGTTGTCGGTGGTCCACATGGAACGAATCACGGCGATGTCATCGATACAGTCGCCCACGTGCGGCCACCAGTCACTCACATGCAGCCCACTTTGCCCCCGCCGCTGAAATCCCACCTGCAGTGGATAGAGTCTGGCCATGAGAGCTCGCGGTTTACCCGCGAAGTCACGCACATTTTTGCGGTAGAACGGCGATTCCAGAATGGCGGGGCCAAACGGCGATTCGTCGATTGTACTTCCGGCGTGGCGATTGATTTCCGGCTTGTAGTCGAACGATTCCAAATGACTGGTGCCACCATTCATGAAGAACCAGATGACGCTTTTGGCTTTCGGAGCGAAGCGAGGCAGCTGCAGGGTATCAGCCGTTGTTTCGGCCGCCGCGGCGTCGCGTTGCAGCATGGCGTTCAAAGCCAGGCCGGTGAAACCCATGCCACAGTCGGCCAGCATCTGGCGTCGCCGGGTTCGGTGGCAGGGGAAGTCGGGGTGAACGGCGGATCTGGTCATCGGATTGTCACGAAGTCGTTGTGAAGAAACAGAACGTGCACCAGGTTTTCTTTCGCTCGCCGTTGTGGGTCTGTGGAGGCCGCCTGTCTGGCAGTACCTCCGGCAGCAAAACGCGGCTCAGTCGATTGTTGCAGCAGCTCGGCATGCTGTTGCAGAAAGGTGCGGCAGCGAGCCGCTTCGTCCGCGGTCGGGGACCGTGCCAGAACCGTTTGAAATGCGGCGGTGACGAAGTCTTCTTCGGTGGCCAGCTGACCGGCCAGCAGACGAGCTGAATCCAGCGTCAGCCCGCTGTTCATCAGGGCCAGCGACTGGTGTGGCACGATGCTTTCCTTGCGGCGGTAACAGGCGTTGGGGTCGGCCACATCGAAGACTTCCAGCAGCAGCATTTTTTCGTTGGGAGTATTTCGGAAGTACAGGCTGCGACGCAGATTTGTTTCTCCCAGAGTTTCCGGAATTTCCGGGCCGCCCATGGTGCGATCAAGCCGCTCAGCAAGGTAAAGAGTGCTGTCGCGGACGACTTCCGCTTCCATTCTTCGCGCATTCATTCGCCAGAAGTAGCGGTTGTCCGGGACGGGGTCGGTGCTTGCCATGACCGACGTATCGCTGGCCATGCGGTAGGTGGCGGACAGCACAATCTGGCGGTGCAGAGGCTTCATTTTCCAGTTGTGGGCGATCAGTTCGGTCGCCAGCCAGTCCAGAAGTTGCGGGTGAGTCGGCTGGCGTCCGTTCAGGCCGAAGTTTTCCGGAGTGGCAACCAGCGGCTGGCCGAAGTGTCGATTCCAGATGTGATTTGCCGCGACGCGAGCTGTGCGAGGATTGCTTTCATCGACAATCCATTCTGCCAGCGCCGAGCGTCGGCCCGTGCTGGTTTCAGGAAACTGTTCTCCGATCGGTGTGTAGCTGCCCGTCGGGGCCGCGGCAGCCTGAAGGGCGGCGGCAAGTTTCTTCTGAGCTGCGGCGAACGCGTCGGGCGAATCTGTGGCAGCTGCGACGTCCGCTCGGGCCTGCATTACGTCCTGTTGCCGTTCGCTGGCAATAGCAGCGTCGGCAAGCTCTGCAAGGCGAGTTGATTCGGGACGCAGATATTTCTCCACGTCGGCAGCAATGCGAGCAGCCACGGCCGCTGCTTCTGCTGTGGCTGCATCAAGCTGAGCCTGAGCAACCACGACGGCATTGTCTGCATCGCGTTTTCGGCGTTCGAGAGTTTCCGGGGAATCGATTTGACGCGTGATTTTCAGCTCCAGAAACTGAGCGGTTCCCTGATGGACCCACAATGCGAATTTTCCGTCACGGCGCGGCACCGGCATGGCGTAATCCAGTTCCCGTTTCCCGTTCAGATCGATGGTCAGACGGGATCCGGTAATTGACACATCCAGCACGGCTTCTGTGTCAACCTGCAATGGCGTGTAGACGATGCCTGGCGTCGGATACACCTGCCGGCCGCCCGTGCGATGAAAGGCCTGGACGCTTTGACGCGTATCATTGGTACTGGTGTAGACGTCCTGCGAATTGCCTTTGTCCAGGTAATCGAAGCTGAAACCCACAGAACGATAACTGCCTGCGGCTAACGGGCGATAACGCAGCGTGACGTGAAAGTCGCCGGTCAAGGGCGTCCTGCTGACCATCGTTGCGAAGTTTTCCACCGATGACTGAAGCAGTGCTCCGTCCCTGAACTCCCAGGTGCCGTTGACGACTTCCCACGTGTCCGGACGGGCCACAGAAAAATCGTCGTGCAGCAGTATTTCCGGCTGCGTTGACTGTTGAGGCGACTGGTGCACAGCGGTCAGACGCTGGGCGGCTTCGGCCGCGGTTTCGCGGGCAGCGGCCAGCGTCTGCCGGGCACTCGTCACCTGGGCCTGAGCTTTTTCGATCAGCGTTTCCCGGACGGAGGGTCGCAGCAGTGGATACCATGCGGTCGGCGGCAGTTCGACGGGATGCACCGCGACGGTGCCTCCCAGCGATTCCGGAATGCCGGGTTTCAGCGGACGCGATTCGTCCGGATACCGGCTGTCACCACGTTCAAAGCGATAGGTGCTGGTGTCCGGATGTTTGTCGTAGACCAGCGCGATCCCGTCGTTCAGGACGTCGCCCAGCGTGGGATCTTTCTGAGTTCCGGTCAGAGCAGAAATCGGATCGGTGCGAACATCGTGTGGTTCGAAGAATGCTCTGAAGCGATAGTATTCTTCCTGTGAGATGGGATCGAACTTATGATCGTGGCAGCGGCAGCAGCGAAACGTGAGTCCCAGAAAGGCTTCGCCCGTCCGTTCCACCGTTTCGAACAGCCACACATCGCGATCAAATTTGTACCAGCTGCGTCCCAGGTAACCGGTGGCCGGCAGGATGTCCGGGTCGTCGCCTGCGATTTCGTCAGCGGCCAGCATTTCGCGGATCATCTGGTCGTAGCCTTTGTCGGCGTTCAGAGAATTCACGATCCAGTCGCGCCAGCGCCAGATGTGTCGCTGACTATAGCGGATTTCGTTGCCGCCTCGGCTGCCATACCAGTCACTGTACCGCCAGACATCCATCCAGTGCCGCCCCCAGCGTTCGCCATAGGCCGGGCGATTCAGTAAGTCGTCAACGACAGTTTCGAAGGCCAGGGACGATGTGTCAGACAGAAACTGCTGCTGTTCGGCACGCGTGGGAGGCAACCCGATCAGGTCCAGATAAACGCGCCGCAGCCACACGGCTTTCGCTGCCGGTGAGGCATGCGGTAACTGTTGTTTTATACGCATCGCGGCGATGAACGGGTCGATGCCGGTACGGCACCAGTTGGCTTCTGTGACTGGTAATTGTGGCGGCGCCGGACGCTGCAGCGGACGGTAAGACCACCATTCCCGGGGATCGGCCTGAGGCTGTTCATCGCCCGGAGCGACAGCTCCCTCAGCGATCCATTCCCGTACCGTGGCGATTTCTGCTGCGGTCAGCGGAGCTCCTTCATTGGCCGGAGGCATGGTGAAGCCGGCATCGCCGGTCAGCACATCCAGCAACAGACTGTCGTCGGTGTGGCCCGCCGTCGCCGTGACACCGGATTCTCCGCCTGCAAGCAGCGCCTTTGCGGTGTCGACTCGCAGCCCGCCGCTTTGCTTCAAAGCTCCGTGACAGGCGTAGCATTTGTGTGCCAGCAGCGGCTTGACGTCGGTTAAATAATCCGCGGCCGTGCCGACAGCGGGCAGCAGTCCGAGCAGCAGCAGCGCGACACGTTGGAGAGCATGCCATTTCATGACAGCGGCGACCGATATCTGACAGGTGGGAAGTACTGAGGAGGGGGGCGTAGCGGGGCCGTAGAGTGTACCGGCCGCAGGTGAGTGCCGGTACACTGGTTTGCTTTGTTCACAGTGACTTGCGGATTCTTTGATAACCGTCGCGGATTTCTTCACCCACCAGTTTCAGTGATTCCCAGATTTGTTCCGCCGTTTCACCAGCGGCATCCCTGGTCGGCTGGAAGCGGTCATTCAGTTCAGTCAGCCGTTTCTCCAGATCCTGGAACTCTTGTTTGACCTCTTCTTTGCCAAGGTGCAGCCTGAGACGCAGTTCGTCCCGATCCTGCTTCAGGCTGCTGAGCAGCTCACTGACCACTTTGCGTTTTTCCTGAGTCATGTTTTTCTCGATTCGATAGCCACGTGAGGATAATTGGTGTCTTACTTCGGCGGAGGAAGAATAATCAGGGCGTTTTCGGCGAACGACGCCTCGGCGGGCTGATCATTGATGCGATACTGGATTCTGAGTTTCTTCACAACTCCCGGCGACGGGTCGCCGCCAAAACTGGCGTTGTAACTGGCGGATACCAGCGTAATCACCGGCAGGTCGCCGGCCTGTTTTCGAATCACGTCGGTCACGTCCTTCTGAGCAGCTCCGGCCCCGTATTCCGCCTTGACGATTTCCAGCTTCACTTTGTCCAGGCCGGCACCGGCCAGCAGTTCGCTCACGTCGACGCCCTTGCCGCCGATCTTCTGAGCAATAATCAGCGCGGCCCTGGTGGCGTCGTCTTTCAGCCCGGGCCGCTTCATGGCAGCGATGGCCAGTTTCAGCCCGTCAGTGCTGGGATGAAGCTGCAGCACATCCAGCACCAGCTGATGTTCGGCCGTGCGGCGGGTGGCGTTGAGTGCCTGTTCACACATCCGGGCACGCTGCGGATCCGGCATGGCAAATTTGCGTGCCAGACCGATATAACCTCGCAGGGCCCGCACGCGGTATTTTTCTGCCGGGCCGTTTTCGGCCAGGTCCAGCAGCACGGGAGCCGCTTCGACACTGTTCCATCGGCCCAGCAGCCGGCTGCCGGCATCCTGCAGTTCATCGTCGTCGCTCGCGGCCGCGGTGGCCAGCGTCTGCAGGGCTCGTGTGCCCCCCACGTCGCTCAGAATTTCAAGCAGTGTCGTTTTCGCTCCTGCAGGAGCACTGTTCAGGGCATGCGCCAGTTCTGTCGCGCACGCATCCCGGTCCGGCATTCGGATACTGGCCGTCCGCAGGGCCTGTTGCGCGACCGGTGCGTCGTCACGAAATCTGGGTGCCACCACCTGCGAGATCAGTACGGACAGCCGCTGCAGGCTGACCGTTTCACCCAGCGCGAGCAGCGCGGCATGGCGAACGGCCGGATCAGCATGATCCACGGCCTCCAGAACATCTGACACGGCATCGATGCGTCGCTGGCCGACCAGCTGCAGCAGCAACACGTAATTTTTTCCATCGGCCTGCTGCAGACGCTCCACGATCTGCGCATCCACATTTTCACCGGGCAGAGCAGCGAGTGTGGTCTGAGCTGTATCAGCAAGTGCAGCGTCGTCTTCGACGGCGATTTTCAGCAGCGATGGCAGGCAGGATTCGTTTCCGACGCGTCGCAGCGCGTCGACGGCCGACAGCCGTACGCGCCTGTCACCCTGTTCTGCGGCTTGCAGCACCGCGGCCAGAATTACGGTATCCGGCCGGTCTGCCATGGCCTGAATCATCAGCGCTGCCCGCTCAGGCGGGGCTTTCATCATGGTATCTGCCAGCAGACGGTCGACAGCGCCGCCCGGGAATTCTCGCACGGTCCCCAGTGCCAGCTGAAACAGTTTGTGATTCGGTGACTCAAACGTTTCCAACAGCAGTGGAATGCCGTCCTGACCTCGTGCCAGGATCGCCCCGCGGGTGGCTTCGATGATTCGTTGCATCGGCACATCGGCCTCTCGCACCTGGTCATAAATCTCGGTTGCCGCCGCGGCGTTGCCTTCCGAGTGCAGTCGCTCAGCACACAGCACACAGCCCTCGGCCACGGCTGATCGAGCCTCTTCCGGAACGGTCGCAAGCGCGGTGCGCAGGGTTCTGGTAGCTGCTGCATTTCCGATGTGTCCAAGAGCCACTGCCGAGGCCGAGGCGACTTCAAGGTCATCGTCTTTCAGTCGCGTGGCCAGCAGCGGAACAGATTCGGCATGGCGGCGAACACCAAGCGAATTGATCATTCCTACCAGCAGTCGGCCCTGTAGTGTCTCGGCGGCCGAATGCAGAGCATCGTCGGCGGCCGCTCCGGGAACTGCTTCCAGTGCGATCCGGGCCCACGACGACAATTGCGGATCCGGCAGCAGCTTTGCCAGCTCAGGCACGGCAGCGTCGGTTCCGTGGATGGCCAGCTTCTTGCAGGTGAGCGCCTTTTCAGACGCAGGTGCGTCAGAACGCAGAACGGCCAGCAGTTCCTGTTCCGTGGCGGACACGTCGTCGACGGCGCGAGCCGGGCTGACAATGATGAATGTGACAACCGCCAGAAGAACTACAGTGCGAATCGAGCAACGAATTGAGCAACGAATTGTATTCATGATTTGTTTCCGGAGATGAGAAGACGGTGGAGTGGAAAGAACAACGGGTACTCAGGCACCTGCGTGCCATAAGCCGCCGCATCACAGTCTCCACGGTTCTCTAAGTGCTTCGGATCGCAGTCGATTGGCCTGAACATCGTCGATGAATGTGTGGGTCGCGTTGTCGTATCTCACCTGTCGATTCAGGTGCAGGGCGATGTTGGCGGCGTGGCACGCAATATGAGCATTGCAGGCCGCGTCAGCGTTGCCCTTTGGCTGGCTTCGGGTCTTGACGCAGTCAAGAAAGTCGCGAACGTGAAAGGTCGCCGGGTAGCCGCCGATTTCTTCAACCTTGCGGCCGGCCAGCAGCTCAGGCGAACTCAGGACCATTCGGCCGCTGTCGCCGGCTTCGACCCAGCCGGTTTCGCCTTCGAAGCGCACCGGACACGAGCCCAGCGGAATCCATCCCTTTTCACGGAAAATCAGTTCGGTGCCGTTTTCATAACGAGCGACAAGTTCTCCGTCTTTGGGAGCATTGTATTCAACCGGAGGCGGACAGTCTCCGACCGCCCACTGACACAGATCCACGCAATGCGAGCCCCATTCAAGGACACCGCCGCCCACCAGACCGCCTCCTTTTTCAAAGTTGAATCCGTCCAGCAGCTTTGCATTGAACGGTCGCCATGCCGCCGGCCCCAGGTACATGTCCCAGTCGACGACCTCCTTTTCCGGTTCCGGCTCCGGCACCAGCCAGCCGCTCATCATGGCCTGCATACCGGCCGGGTGAGCATAAACTTTTTTCAGCGGGCCCAGCCTGCCGGTCCGTGCCAGTTCACAGGCGAAGGCGAAATGCGGCAGGTTGCGGCGCTGCGTGCCGGCCTGAAAAACCCGCCCCGTGCGACGCATCGTGTCAGACAGTATCAGGCTCTGACTGATGTTCTTGGTGACCGGCTTTTCGCAGTACATGTCCTTGCCGGCTTTGGCGGCGGTCATGGCAGCGGTCGCATGCCAGTTCGGTCCGGTGGCAATCAGAACGGCATCAATGTCACTGCGGTCCAGCAGGTTGCGAAAGTCGCGATAGGTCGCACACTTGTCGTTGCCATAGTGTTTGTCCGCGATATTTTTGACTTCGCCGCGGCGTTTCTGCTTCACGTCGCAGACCGCCACAAACTGAACATCCTTCTGTTCCAGAAAGCAGCCCAGGTCGTAGCCGCCCCGCCGTCCGATGCCGATGCCGCCGACCACGACACGCTCGCTGGGAGCCACCGCTCCGTCCCGTCCAAGCGCCGAAGCCGGAATGATGGTCGGTGCGGCCACGGCAGTGGCTGCCGCACCGACGGTGGTCTGCAAAAAACGACGCCGAGGAACCTGGGGGGCCTGTTTCGACATGAATGGTCTCCTGCTGATGATGCTCGCCGGATCGACAGGACGCTGTCCGCATCACGGACCGCGGTCCCCGACCTGAACAAGAGCATAACCTTCGGCTATCGCCCGTGCTACGCAGTAACCGACAACCGTGGGCAGCGGGTCGAAATTGTGGTAGTGGCAGCGGGCACCGCCGACGGGCAGTCACATGAACGCCTGACACCGAAACGAAAGCCTCAAAGCGACGATCGCAGGCGAGAAGGGGGGCATGGCCCCGTTCGGGGGCATGGACAGGGGCACGCTACGCTCTCCGGTGCAGATAAGGAGTGTCCGGCTCAATTATTGTCGCCTTTCGCTCCCCGACATAGCGCCCTTTTGCGGGGGATGTGACGACAATTACTGGCCAGCATTCGGAGTGACTCGATCGTTTCTCCCTCGCGAAAGAGTACCAACAGTTCGGGCACCTGCACTAGGTGCCGCCTGCCGGGCGGCACTTCGCGGCAAAGCCGCGACCGTGGTTGCTACACCCACGCCACTTCATACAACCCGCTGCCACGAACCAACCGCCGCCACAAGCTGTGGATGCCGCAACGTGGCGGACTCAATTCAGCCTGCCCGGACCGGCCAGCTGGTCCGGGCCGATTGATTCTTTCCGACGCCTTCCGACTTCCCGGGAGGCTCCGGATTCTAATAAGCCGGCGGAACCATCGGCGGTGCAAAGGCGGCCGAACTGCTCGATCCGCGAGACCGGTCGGATACATCGGTTCCCCTGTCCGCTTTGGATTTCAGGGACGATGAGGGACCGGCGGCGCAACCGGCAGCAAGAAACAACGTTACGCAGGCCAGCAGTGCACAGTGCAGCAATTTCATGAAATCGACTTCCGTTCTTAGGTGATCCGGCACCGCTTTTCATAAGCGGCCGGCTATGGATTTGTCCGTATGGAAGATGATTTTCGCCCGATCTGTGCCGAAACTTGCACCGTCCTGGCAGAATCTACCGGAGTAGCAGCATCGGGTGCGCACAATTCTGCCGGTAACGCAGAAGTCGTCTGTGACAGTTATGCGTGCCGGGACGCCGCGGAATTCGATCTTCTTTGCACCAGAGCCATGACACTGTCATGGCTCGCCCGCGGCGCCGGTTGGGATGTTCGGTACGTTTGTTTCCTGCGGACGGAACGACGTCAGTCCCCGGGTTGCATCGCTGATGCCGCATCGTTTTGATTCACGGAACATCGGTGCCGCGGCGGAATCACCGGGTGTGATGTCGTTGCCGTGATAGGCAACAGAGTCGTTTGAAGTTCGCCGATGTTGTGTGGATCACGCGGCTTGAAGTGTAAAGCTGCAGACGGGGTGACGCAGTTTTCATTACGTCAGCGGACGCTGATCTCTGGCTTCCGGCAACTGTGCATGAAGCCGCGCTGATCACGCGTCGCTGCTGTTCGCGACAGGACGGCATGACCCGTTCGACCGATACAGAAAACGCCCGCATTCCCTAACAGTTCAGGTCGCGTCTTCTTTCCCAAGTCACCTCATCAATAATGTCGATGCTTCTGCAGTAGCGACGAAAAACATCGCTTTCCCACCACTCGCTTCGGCCGATGCAGCCGCCCACCCAGTACCAAGGAGAATCCTATGATGAATATTGTCTTCTGCGCCATCGCCACGACGCTTCTGATGAATGCCGAGCAGGCTCTTGATACCGCTGCGGTTGTTGAATCAGAAATCGTTTCCATTGTCGTGTCCGCCGCTGATCAGACGCCGTCCGAACCGGTTGTCGTCAGTGAAGACAGCGGCCTGATCGAATCAGCTGTGCCGCTCATCAAATCTCCGAAATCAGAGACAACCGAAAGCGAGACCGCAGAAGTTGCCACGTCAGACTCGAGCGATGCCGCCGATCCCATCGCGGTGGAATCAGAAGTTGCAACGACCGATGTAACGACATCAGAGCCTGCCGAGGTCGTAGAAATGGAAGCTGCGGAAGCAGAAGCTGCTGAAGTAGAAGTTGCGGAAGTGGAAGCTGTGGAAGTGGAAGTTGCGGAAGTAGAAGTTGCGGAAGTAGAAGCTGCGGAAGTGGAAGCTGTGGAAGTGGAAGCTGTGGAAGTGGAAGCTGTGGAAGTGGAAGCTGTGGAAGTGGAAGCTGCTGAAGTGGAAGCTGCTGAAGTGGAAGCTGCTGAAGTGGAAGTTGCTGAAGTGGAAGTTGCTGAAGTAGAAGTTGCTGAAGTAGAAGTTGCGGAAGTAGAAGCTGTGGAAGTGGAAGCTGCTGAAGTAGAAGCTGCGGAAGTGGAAGTTGCGGAAGTAGAAGCTGCGGAAGTGGAAGCTGCTGCGGTTAAAGCTGTAGCAACTGACGCAGCAGCAGCTTGCGACGTCATTCAGCAAAAAGATCTTTCGCAGGCTGAACAGCTCACGAATTCATGGCCGCATCTCAGCGAACAGACACGTGCCGCCATTCTGATGCTGGTGGAAGCGGATCAGCTGACCCGAGGCTAAAGTAGACGAAACCGGATCGTATCGCGATCAGAAGACGCGACTGCGTTGTGTCGGAACACGGTGCCGCGTCGACAGCAACCGGCCTGTCACACTGACGCAACGATGCGAGCCTGTGACCACGTGTGTTGTGGTTGCAGGCTCGACCTTGCTGGCGGCGTGGGCGTCACATTGCCGTCCCGAGGTCGCAACACTGCCGGCATTTGCTGCCAGTATCTGCTACTGCACCAGCACCTCAGAACTGATCACCACAGCGGCAGCCGATTGGGCCGCGACCAGTGAATGCGGCCCAGAAGCACGTCGCCGCGATAGCCATTTCGAGGCATCCATTCCCCGACCGTTACCCAGGATTCTTCAGGGCTGACACTGGTCACGCTGAAGTTGCCCATTAAAGCGACTTTATCCGGATCGTTGACGCCGTCGCCGACCAGAGGCAGGACGACCTGCTCGGTGGATCTGATCAGGCAGCGTTTGCGGACATCCACCTGCGCCACCCAAAGTGGAGAACGCCAGCGAATCACATTTGCATTGGATGTGTCTTTCCGGGTATAGACCAGAAACAGACCGTCGCTGTGAGTCAGCCAGTGCTGCTGAGTGGTGGACATTTCCAGAGGCGTGCCGTCGTCCCATGTCCATGGCTTTTTTTCTGCCCAGTTCAGTCCATCATCGCTGACCGTCACGTAGCCGCGATTATCTTCGGCTCGGATGGTCATCCAGAATCGGCCATCCAGCTGCGTGACGCTTGGTTCCAGCAGTCCCCGGCCGACAGGATTATGAAGGGCCGGGCCCACCTCTTTGATCTTCAGCTGCTGTCCGTCGAAGGTGGCGTGAACACCGGCCACCATTCTGTTCGTGGCCTGCGGACCGAAGGTGAAGGACATCTGCACGTCGCCGTTCGGCAGCACAACTCGCTGACCGCAGTTGTTTGTGTAAATGTTCGCGCCCCGAGGATCATTCCATTCCATGATCTTTCTTTCTGACCAGACGCCGTCTGCTGAACGCGTTGCATAAACCGGATAGCGTGCCAGCTGCTCTTTTCGGGCAAAGTAGGCACCCTTGTAGAACACAACGTGTCCCAGGGCGATGACCGTGTTGGTCTGCGGATGATACTGGGGGGTCACATCGCAGACGGCGGCCTTCAGATCATCGCTGCGACCTGGAACAGGATCACGGCCGAACGCCGCAATCGGTTCCGGTTCGCTCCACGAGCGGCCTAGATCCCTTGATACCGACCAGTGGACGGGCCCGAAGTAGTCTGAGCCGCCGATTTCCTGCAGATTCATCAGCGCGATCGGCTGGCCGTCTTCTCCCGGCATCATACAAACACGCGGATGAAACCAGGTGCGGCCGCTGCCGTCACGGTTGCGCCACAGAACTTCCCTGGAAACCGACGCGATCAGCGGAGTCGGCTTTATGGATGCAGCCGGCTCTGCGGATTCAGCCGGCTCTGCGGATTCAGCCGGGGCGCCGGGAATCAGCAGAGTCACCAGCAACGCGCAGAACAAGGGAACCAGCCGCGTAAAGTTCTGTATTGTCTGAAAAACAGTCATCATTCTGCCGTTGGAAGGTGAAATTCTGCTTAGGAGCAAACGGAAAATTACTGTCGCGTCGAAACGTGGCGTAGGCTTCCAGCCTGCGTTTTTCTGCATCGCAAGCTGGAAGCTTACGCCACTAATTTTTCGCTCGGTTCGTAGGAGTGTCCGGTCCGTTCTTGATGCCTATCGCTCCGCGAAAGATCGCCCTTTCTCGGAGCGATAGGTGACCAACCAGTCAGTTGTTGATCGAACGTTTCTTAGTGGCCGTGTGCTGAAAGCAAATTCTATTTAGCCAGTTCAGCAGGCTGCCGGCCGGTATGCTGCAGCACGCGGGCGAAGAAGGCATTGTGAATATGTGCCGGAGCGGCGTGTCCCATCAGAGGTTCGTTGATGACCGTCCTGGGGCCGGACAACGCATTGTAGGCCGCGTAGCAGCTGGACGGTGGACAGACGCTGTCGATAAAACCGACACTCATAATTGCCTCTGCCCGGCAGCGAGTGGCAAAGTTGACCGCATCCACGTAGCGGGCGGCCTGCAGAATCTGTGGATCAGGTTTTCCGTCAGGACCGTTGGGGACAAGTTTGGGCCAGCCATTGATTCGTCCGGCTGCCTGGCCGGAGTGATCGCAGATCGCCGGTACTCCGGGAGCAATCATGGTCACGCGATCATCCAGTCCGCCGGCGACCAGCGACTGTCCGCCTCCCTGGCTGTGGCCGATGACCACCACGTGTTTGCCGTCCCATTCCGGCTGGGCCGTCAGAAAATCGATCGCTCGAACCAGCCGCAGATACATGCCTCGAAAATAGACTGTGTCGCGACTTTCCCGGCCGGCCTGTCGGTAATCTTTCAAACGACCGGAACTCAGTTCTGAATAGAACGAGGCCGGTTTGCCGTTCGGAATTCCGTGGGCGTTGATATCCATTGACAGCATGCCGGCCTGAGCCCCTTTGACGGCATTGGCCAGGCTTGAGCTGCGAACTCCGGCACCGTGCACCCACAGAATGGCGGGCAGACTTTTCGCGGTGGCGTTTTTCGGTCGGGCAAAATAACCGGACACCGGAGCTCCGCCCAGACACGGTGTCTGGACGTCGTGGCATTCCAGCGACTCATCTGCATGCGCGACAGGCGTCAGAACCGGTTCCAGAGGAATCTCTGCCAGTTGACGTTTCTGTTCGGCCCAGTATTCGTCGAAGTCGTCCGGCACCGGCAGGCTGAGACCAATCTTTTCCGGAGAGAATGCGGCGCCCGCGGCCGCTCGCACGGGTTTTCCGGTCTTCGGCGAGTAGGTGACCTGGCAGCGTAGAAAACCTGGCTCAGACAGGCTGCTGGTCACCACCACCGGCTCGCTGCCCGGCTGTTCTTCACCACCGGGAAATCCTTTCGTGTTCAGGAAATCATCAACCGAGAATTTCAGCGTGCCCTCGCCGGAAACCTGCTGATCGCCCTGCCAGACCGTAATTCTGAACGTGGCCTGTTCACCGACGTCGTAGATCGCACTGTCCCGGTCTGTCTGAACTTTCACCGAGTACGGCGCCTGAGCCATGACCGAGGCGGGCAACGATGCGCAAAGAAACATTGCCAGCACAACGGGACGACAGAATAGATAACGCAGAGCAAGCATAAGAGATTCTTTTGTGGGGAGGGATGGGCCGAGCAAACGGCTGGCAGGGTTGATTTTTGAGGCAGTCCAGCACCGTCGGGAACGGCAGCAGGACGGTTTGAAACGCTGCCGAACGGAAGGTCGATTCTGAAGATAACCGGCAGCGTTCTCAGGTGCGACAATTTCAGGAATTGTCTGTTGATGACAAAGCCTATCGACTTCACCTCGACGCGCAAAGTGTACCGGTATTCAGATGCGTGCACCGTTCAGTTTGCAGTGCTGATTCTGACCGACGCAGTCTGCAGATGCGGATCGAGATCGAGCGGGTATGATCCGACGCCGTAGTTCTCGACGTGCATTGGATTGAACAGACTGAGCAGACAACACGTCTACGGTTCAAGACGCCGGGATGATCGGATAAGATCGAAGCTGCCAGCAGAATTCGACAGTACGGGAATCGTATGACTCGCAGGTGATCCACAATAGTCTGCGAGCGTTTTCCAATGGCTCTACGGTACAGCACCCGAATGCTGTGCCGTTCGTTCGCCCGCCGCTAAAGTGAAGTTGGAATCGTCCAGCTGATCAATCCTGCCCCTATAATTCGTGAGTTCTCGCATGAATGCTCTTCGCCTCTTTCCTGTCGGTCTGGTTGTCTTACTGTTCCCCCCGTTGCTGTCGGCTCAGGAAACCACCGGCTGGAAAGTGGGAGTGGCATCCGAAATCGTAACACCGGATCGGCCGATGTGGATGGCGGGATATGCCAGTCGCAACAAACCGTCCGAAGGAAAGACGCACGATCTGTTCGTCAAAGCGCTGGCGATGGAAAGCACGGACGGCACTCGCATGGTTTTTGTCACCAGCGACCTGATCAGCGTGCCGCGGCCGATTCGCGATAGGCTTGAGCAGCAGTTGCAGGAACGTTTCGGACTGCCGCCCGAAAGTCTGATGATCAACTGTTCTCATACACACTGCGGACCGGAGATCCGCACGACGCGGTGGTCGCTGGATGGCCTGCCACCGGATCGCCTGACGCTGGCCACGGAATATGTGGATTTTCTGCAGCAGACACTGGTGAAACTTGTTGAGCACGCGATCAACGATCTGCAGCCGGCCCGAGTCAGTTATTGCCGGGCCAGGTGTGGGTTTGCGATGAATCGACGTACTCCGGGGCCGACCGGGTTTCGCAACTTTCCAAATCCGGAGGGGCCGGTGGACCATGACGTGCCGGTGCTGCGAATCGATACTCCGGAAGGCAAACTGCGAGCTGTGATGTTCGGCTATGCCTGCCACAACACTACGCTCGGCTATTACAAGTTCTGCGGAGACTACGCGGGTTTTGCACAGCAGTATCTGCAGGAAGCTCATCCCGGCGTCACGGCTCTGTTTGTGTTGGGATGCGGGGGTGACCAGAATCCATATCCTCGCCGCACTGAGGATCTGGCCCGGCAGCACGGCCGTTCGCTGGCAAATGCTGTGGAAGCAGCGCTTGGGACCAATTCAACCCCGCTGTCCCCGAAACTCAGGTCGGCCTATGCAATGGCTACGGTCGAGTATCAGAGCGCTCCGTCCCGCGAAGAACTGGAACAGCGAGCCAGTTCAGGCAACAAATACGATCGGCGACATGCCGAGCGGCTGCTGCACCAGCTGGACACGGAAGGCAGCCTGCGAAACCAGTATGACTGTCCGGTTCAGGTGGTTCGCTTTGGTGACGAATTGATTCTGGTGGCACTGCCCGGTGAAACCGTCGTTGACTATTCGCTGCGTCTGAAGCACGAACTGACGAACGTGGACGGTACCGGACCGGCCGTCTGGGTTGCCGGCTACAGTAACGATGTTTTTGCCTACATCCCCAGCCGCCGTGTGCTGCTGGAAGGTGGCTACGAAGCCGGCGGTGCGATGCGCTACATGACCACCGTGCTGCAACACGGCCCGTTCAGTCCGACAGTCGAGGAACAGATTGTGTCGAAAGTGCACGAACTGAACCAAAAACTGGTTTCAACCCTCAAAGAAAAATAGACAATCCGTGACGCAGGCTTCCAGCCTGCGACTTGCACTTTGTTTGCAGGCTGAGGCTTGAGGTGGATTGTCCGCAAGCTGGAAGCTTGCGCCACCGGGGTTGCACGCTGGAAACTGAATTGATCCGGACTTATGAGTGACGATGCTGACAACTTGCGACGCCGGAAGACGGACCGCTGTTCCAGACGCCGCCTGCTGCAGACTGGCGGCATCGCGTCGCTGGGGCTGACGTTGCCGACGCTGCTGCAGGCTGAGCAACGCGGCGGCGACCGGGCGCGACCTGCGGGCACGCCCAGATCCTGTATCTTCATTCATCAATACGGCGGACTCAGTCAGCTGGATTCATGGGACATGAAGCCCGATGCCCCGCGTGAAATCCGCGGACCGTATCAATCGATCGAAACGGCCACCCCGGGTGTTCGAATCTGTGAACTGATGCCGCAGCTGGCCAGGATTTCCGATCAGTATGCCGTGATCCGTTCGATGACGCATCACATGGCGCAGCATGACCGAGCGAATTCCATGCTGCTGGCAGGCCGGACAAAACCGGCTGCTGATGCCCCGTCGTTTGGCGCCATGGTGACCAGGCTAAGTCCGTCAACGGCCCGCATTCCGCCTCATGTCTGGCTGCAGAAATATGGCGGCGGATCGGCGCCGCCCGAGCATACCTATCTGACCGGCGGACATCTGGGAATGACCTATGCTCCCATGCTGATCGGCGAACAGCATGATGAAAATCCGGCGGCCGAAGATTTCCGCGTCCGGGCCTTTGACACTAATCAGGAAGTTTCACTGCAGCGGCTGGAACAGCGCTGGCAGCTGTCGCAGCATCTGCAGTCGCTGTCGGCCACCGGAAGCACGGCTGAGTTTGAATCACTGAACGTGTACCAGCAGCAGTCCTTTGATCTGCTGCACGGCCATGACGCACGCCGTGCCTTTGATGTCAACAGAGAACCAGCCCCGCTGCGAGACCGTTACGGCAGAAATCCGCTGGGCCAGAACCTGCTGCTCGCCCGGCGGCTGATCGAATCCGGCGTCCGGCTGGTCAATGTGGTAGCCTGGACAGGCCTGGCGGCCGGTGAAAAATTTGTCAGCCTGGAAACCTGGGACATGCACGGCAACGCCGACGTCGGGATCTTTGAACACGGCTGGAACGGTCTGCCGTTCGCGCTGCCCCGAACAGACCAGGCTGTGGCGACGCTGTTACAGGATCTGGCGGATCGCGGTCTGCTGGATTCCACATTGGTGGTGCTGATCGGTGAATTCGGAAGAACGCCGGTCATCAGCAAAGGAGCTCGACGCATCGGCCGGGACCACTGGCCTCAGTGCTATTCGGCTCTGGTCGCCGGTGCCGGCATTCATCGTGGAGCTGTCTACGGCGAATCCGACGGGCAGGCGGCCTACGTCAAATCCAATCCGGTCACGCTGGAAGACTTTACGGCCACGCTGTTTACGGCCATGGGCATCAATCCCGCTTCCCGGCTCAGCCCCGACGGTTTTACGATTCCGGCCAGCCCCGGCAATCCGATCAGGGCGTTGCTGTAAACCGGGCAAAGAAACCATCAGCGGCCGTTCAGTCAGACACTTGTTGGAACGGGCGGCCGCAGAATGGAGGCAGCGCTTTCCGCGTTATTTATGGAAACGGGCCTCCGTTTTTTTTCACGGACGCCATTGAGTGTCGGCAGTGATGCCCGCCGTTTTTGACCTGCGGTGGCGCGCATTGCGCGTAAACGCACATCCGACGGGGGCTGCTGCCCCGACTGTCAGTGGTGCGTGACAATATGGTCTTCGATCTGTTCGCCCGTTCGCGGCCGGGGTTCGACAATGCCTCGGACCAGAATCGTATGCTGCCGGGCACGCTGCCCCTGCCATTCCACACCGCCGGAAAATCCCCAGCTGCCGGGGCGCGGAGTTGTGAAATGAAACTGCAGGTCGTTGTCGTTGACCACAATTTCCAGCGACCGCCCGTACAGGTCCGTGAACCGTTCAACGGCATCCGGGTTAATTTCAAACGTGGTGTGAATGTTGACCTGCGGGTCGATGGACGTGTACAGAGATGGCAGGACGTACACCGAACCGCCGTCAATATCCAGAATCGCATACGGATGTCCGCCGCTTCCGATTCCGGCGTTGTATTCGGGACGTCCAATGATACGCAGGTTTGCTCGCGGCATGTTGCTCTCCAGGTAAAAATCCACGGATAGTCAACAGCACCGTGAAGCAAACGGCAGGCCAATGTGGTGCGAATTGTCCTGAAAATTCAGGCCTTACCAGACTGCCGCTGCTGCACCAGGTGGCACTTATTCGCAGCTCTGGCACTCGGTCGCGCCGTTCGGGGACAGCCGGCACTGACACACGTGACGGCTGAACACTCAAACCACAAACAACGCGGTGGTGCTCGGTTGCGGCTATTTTGAACAGACGGACCAGGCTGCGGCCATCCATCCATGAAGGCGGACGGATTCCTGCGAGTTCCATAAACGTGGGGGCCAGATCGATATTGGCCACCACGGCCGGGCAGCGACTGCCTGAGGCAATCAACCCCGGATAATAAGCCAGCAGCGGTATACGGATCGATTCCTTATAGACGCAGCGTTTATCGATCAGTCCGTGTTCTCCCCACAGATGTCCTCCATCGCTGGTGAACACAATCAGTGTGTTCTGATCAAGCCCCTTCTGCCGCAGCGTCTTTCTCACCGCGCCGACACTGTCGTCGATGGACAGAATCATTTCACAGTAGTGCCGGTACATTTCCGCCAGCGACTGTCTGGCACGACCGTGGTAGGCAAATTCGACGCCGTGCCAGCTGTTCCGCTGATCCTGAACCCACATCGGCTTACCCGCCCTGTTTGCCGGCGTGTCGGCCATGGTGGCTGGTGGCTCGACAACCACGTCCTGATATCGGTCGCGATGTCGGGGGGCAGGATCGTAGAGTCCGTGAACTCCCTTATCGGAGAGTTGAACCGATCATCAAAGCAGCACGTCACTGACCACGCTGCCATGAACATCGGTCAGGCGGAACTGACGCCCCTTGTGTCTGAACGTCAGGCGGGTGTGGTCGATTCCCAGACAGTGCAGCAGCGTGGCATTCAGGTCGTGAACATGCACCGGGTTCTCAGCAACGTTGTAGGAAAAGTCGTCGGTACTGCCGTACGTCAACCCCGGCCTGATGCCGCCGCCGGCCAGCCACATCGTGAAGCACCGTCCATGATGATCCCGCCCGTAGTTATCCGGCTGTGGCCTTCCCTGGCTGTAGATGGTCCGTCCGAATTCACCGCCCCACACGATCAGTGTGTCTTCCAGCAGTCCTCGTTGCCGAAGATCTCGTACCAGGGCGGCGCAGGGCTGGTCCACATCCCGGCACTGCAGTCGCAGATCGCTGGGAAGATTGTAGTGCTGGTCCCAGCCGCGGTGATACAGCTGAACAAAGCGGACGTCGCGTTCCAGCATCCGGCGGGCCAGAATGCAGTTGGCCGCAAATGTGCCAGGCCGTCGTGAATCGGGCCCGTACAGGTCAAACGTGGATTCGGATTCGCTGCTCAGATCCGTCAGCTCCGGAACAGACATCTGCATGCGGGCGGCCAGTTCGAACTGAGCCATTCGCGTCCGGATTTCCGGATCGCCGGTGGCCTGCAGCAGCTGCCGGTTCAGGGACTGCAGTCCGTCCAGCAGCCGGCCGCGCATGGCCGCATCCAGACCCGGTGGATTCGAAAGGTACAGCACCGGGTCGCCGGAAGATCGAAAGCTGACTCCCTGGTGATCAGAAGGAAGAAAGGCGGAACCCCACAGTCGGGCGTGGAGCGGATCATCGGGACGCGCCGCACTGCCGCGTGACAGCAGCACAACAAAGGCGGGCAGGTTCTGATTTTCACTGCCCAGTCCGTAGCTCAGCCATGCTCCCAGACTCGGACGACCCGGCTGCTGATGCCCGGTCTGCAGAAAGGTCACTGCCGGATCGTGATTAATGGCTTCCGTGTGCATCGACCGGATCAGGCACAGCTCGTCCGCCACGGAACCGATATGAGGCAGCAGTTCACTGACGGTTGCTCCCGACTGTCCGTGCCGGGCAAAGCGAAACACGGAAGGTGTGACCGGAAACGAATCCTGGCCGGACGTCATGCCGGTCAGACGCTGGTTGCCTCGGACCGCCGCCGGCAGTTCCATTCCCCGCTGTCGCTGCAGCGCCGGCTTGTCGTCAAACAGATCCATCTGTGACGGACCGCCATGCATGAACAGATAAATAATCCGCCGGGCGCGCGGTGGAAAATGTGTCTGGCCGGCCTGCAGATCCGGATGGCACAAAGTTGCCATCGCAGCCGCGCCTAAGCAGACGCCACCGCGGTGAAGTGCCTGACGGCGAGACAACGAGAAGTCTGAGTCCGAGTGTCGAGTCATGGCTTGGTGATGGTTTCGTCCAGACACAGAATCATATTGCAGACGGTCGTCCATGCGGCCAGATCCACGACATTCAGCGTTCTGTCGCGTGGGGATTCTCCGACGTTCAGCAGATCCTGAGCGGCTTCCGGTCTTCGGGCAAAGGCTGTCTGCTGCTGTTGAAAGGTGAGCACCAGTATCTCAAGTTCCTGTGCCGTGGGGGGCCGGGCAGTTGCTGTGCGAAACGCCGTTGCTGCGCGGTCGCTGACCGTGACGCCGCTGGGTTTCATGACCCGCTCGGCCAGTTTTCGAGCCGCTTCGACGAACGTGGGATCGTTCATCAGTACCAGGGCCTGCAGCGGCGTATTGGTCCGGGAACGCTGAACCACACATGTTTCGCGCGTCGGAGCATCGAAGGCCGCCATGTTGGGAGGCGGTACCTGACGTTTCCAGAAAGTGTACAGACTGCGTCGATACAGTGAGCGACCGGTTCCCTGCTGATACACGGCGCCGCCGTCGTAGGTAACTTCTTCCCACAGTCCGGCCGGCTGGTATGGTCTGACCGGTGGTCCTCCAATGTGATCCTGCAGAAGGCCGCTGATCGCCAGAGCATTGTCGCGAATCGCTTCGGCACTCAGGCGAAAGCGGGGGCCTCGAGCCAATAGTCGGTTTTCCGGATCGGCCTGCAGCAGCGCCGACGAACAATCTGCACTCTGTCGATACGTGCGCGACATCACAATCGTTCGCAGCATGTGTTTGATGTTCCATCCGCTCTCTACCAGCTCGACGGCCAGCCAGTCCAGCAGCTCCGGATGACTGGGCCATTCACCCTGCAATCCGAAATCATCGATTGTCGAAACCAGTCCGGTGCCGAAAAACTGCAGCCACAACCGATTGACCGTTACCCGGGCGGTCAGCGGGTTTGACGAATCAACCAGCCATTCGGCCAGCTCCAGACGATTGCGAACTGTTCTCGCCGGTGATTCCTGGTTCGCGGCGTCCGAGGACGTCTTCGGCTGCAGAAAGGCCGGAATGCCCGGCCGTACTTCCTGACCCTGCTGATCATATTCGCCGCGGACCAGCAGAAAGGCCGGACGCGGCTGGTCTGATTCCTGCATCACCATGGTGGTCGGCACGGCCTTCAGCATCTGTCGCTCCCGACTTTTCAGCTGTTTCAGGGTTACCGCCGCCTCCGCAATCTGTCGCTCGGCCAGGTTTTGAACAAACCAATCCGTCAGCAGCTTTTTCTGTTCGTCGCTGCGTCTCTCTGGCAGACAGGTCACGATCGTTCGTATCTGTTCGTCGGTGAAAAGATTCTGCACTTCCGGTGGTATCAGTTCACGATCGTAAAATCGCACGTTGTCGATCTGTCCGCTGTAGGACGCGCTGGATTTTCGGCGTCCAAGTCGCAGCGGTTCCCGGTTGGTCAGCGATCCGCTCAGGCTGTCTTCTTCCACGTCCACCTGCAGTGGCTGGCCGTTGCGATAGATGCGGACGCCAGAGGCTGCCATGGAACCGTCGCAGGTCACGAACAGGTGCTGCCATTGCCCGGACGGGATCGACTCGATGGTGGATAATCGAATCGCATCCTGATTCCACCGATGTACCAGATTCACGACGGCTTTGCCCTTGCGCAGCGTCAGGTCGTAACCTCGCATGCCATCGGAGTCGTCCATTTTTGAAAGCACGCAGCCCGCCCCTGACGGCCGCACCCAGACACCAAACGAAAATGCGTCTGATCCGTCAAAGTCAGGGATGTCTGAAACGGTCACGTACGATTCGCCGTTCAGGCGGATCGCGTTTCCAAACATGCCTTCCGAGGTCTCTACAGCACCGACACCGGTTGTCGCACCGTCATTTTTTTCGAAGGTCAGATGGGTGACCAGTCCGTCGATCGGCGCGCGGGGAAGTGTCTGCAGAGCGTTGGTTTCCCACTGAGTCTGAGCCGCGTACAGCTGATCGTTGTAGGATGCCAGCGTCGCCTCAGCCGCGACGACTTCTGTTCGGATTGAGTCCAGCTGAGCCTGTTGAGCAGAGGAAAGCACCTTCAGATACGGAGCTGAATTGCCGCTGCTGCCACTCAGGCCCCTTTCCGGTACGTTGTTGAAGATGGCGAAAAACCGATAGAAGTCCTGCTGAGAAACCGGGTCATACTTATGGTCGTGGCATCTCGCACAGCCGACGGTCAGTCCCAGCCACACGGTCGCGGTGGTGTCGACCCGGTCGGCGACGTATTCGACTCGAAATTCTTCTTCAATGATCCCCGTTTCGTTATTGACCATATGATTACGATTGAAGCCGGTGGCGATCTGCTGGTCGATGGTGGCGTCCGGCAGCAGATCACCGGCCAGCTGTTCAATGGTAAACTGATCGAAGGGCATGTTGTCGTTGAAGGCTTTGATCACCCAGTCCCGCCAGGGCCACATGGTGCGTTCTTCATCGGTGAAATAGCCGTTGGTGTCGGCATACCGTGCGGCGTCGAGCCAGATACCGGCCATCCGTTCGCCATATCGTTCTGACGCCAGCAGTCGATCGACCAGTCGTTCATAGGCCCGCTCCGGGTCGGTGGCCCGGTCTTCCATGAATGCATCAATTTCGTTCAACGTCGGCGGCAGTCCGGTCAGGTCCAGAGTGACCCGTCGAATCAGGGTCGTCGGAGCGGCTTCCGACGACAGACTTAGTCCCTCATGCTGAAGTCGAGCCAGAATAAACCGATCAATGTCACTGACGGCCGGGCGGCTGTCCTGCGGCAGCGGTGGAGTTGGTCGACTGGCGGGGATGAACGACCAGTGCTGCTGAAAAACGGCGCCGGCCTGAATCCACTGTTGCAGAATTCGTATTTCCCGATCCTTCAACGCTGGTCCGGATTCGGGTGGCGGCATTCGTTCAGCGGGATCGGTCGACAGAATCCGTCGCAGCAGTTCGCTGCGTTCGGGGTGCCCCGGATCGATCACCCGATATTCCTCTCGCGGAGCGACGACATCATTTCGCTGATCCAGCCGCAGGTCTGCCTGGCGGGCCGCTGCATCGGGACCGTGACATTGAAGGCAGCGATCCGCAAGAATCGGGCGCACGTCTCGGTTGTATTGCACCGCTGCATCGTCAGCGACGCCGGCGGGCTGTGCCGACATCAGCAGCGCGATGACGGTCAAGGCACAGGTGATGAATCGGACGGGTATCATCGACTTCGTTCCGGACACGGATCAGTGAGTCACTGTAGATATGCTAACAGCGGAGCACCGGCGGATTAACTCACCTGCGACGCCATGTGTCCGGCGAATGGCAATTGCCGCACTTCCTTAACTTCGTTCAGTTTCTGGTCGGCCCGGTTTTGTCTGTCGTTGACGGTGATTTTCGCTGAGTGAGATCATCCGAAAAATCTGTCTGAAACCTGTCGGCGCTGACACCGGGTTAGGAGCGTCCGGTCAATTATTGTCGCCTTTCGCGGAGCGAAAGGCGACCAACCGGTCAGTTATTGATTGAACGCTTCTTACTGGTCTGGTGTCTTCTGGCGCGATCGTGTTGTTCACGGTCGGACGTTGACTTTTTTGTCCGTGAACATCTGCCTGGTCGGCGCACAACATCCTTCGGAGCTCTGAACAAGGGTTGGAATCGAACGTCCTGTCCTGTTACTCTCAGAAGCCTCGGTTCCGAAAGAACGTACTTTCGGCGTTGGCAGACCAGACCCGCAGATAACAATGCTGAATATCGCTTTCCGTTTCCTGCTGATCGCACCCGTACTGATTCTGATGATCAGTCCTGACCGAACGGTTCTGGCAGACCCGGTTGACTTCAGACGCGATGTGGCTCCGATTCTGCAGACGCGCTGCCTGAGGTGTCACAACGATCGAGACCATCGCGGCGGGTTGTCCATGCAGTCGAACAATGCTCTGCAGGCCGGCGGTCAGAGCGGGCAGGTCGTGGTGCCGGGTGAGACCGATGCCAGCTACCTGCTGGATCTGATTGTGCCGGAGGACGGTTCAGCAGAAATGCCTCCGGATGGAGAGCCACTGTCAGACGTTGAGATTGACACTCTGCGAAACTGGGTTCGATCTGGTGCTGCGTGGCCTGCAGACGTCGTTCTGAAACCGCCCGTGCTGTGGTCGCTGCAGCCGATTCAGCGGCCGCCTGTTCCTGCCGAGATGAATGTTCCGGAATCGTTTCCAGTTCGCAGTCCGATCGATGCCTTTGTCGCCGCGCGACATCGCGCCGCGAAACTCACCGTCGCCCCGCAGGCTGACCGCCGGACGCTGATTCGCCGCCTGTATCTGGACCTGACCGGATTACCGCCGACAGCAGAGGCCGTTGAACGGTTTGTCCACGCTGCGGCGGACACGGCTTATGAACAACTGGTGGATGAACTGCTGAATTCACCGCATTTTGGAGAACACTGGGGCCGATACTGGCTGGACCTGGCTCGGTACGCCGACAGCGAGGGTTATCTGGGCGACAGCGAACGACCTCATGCCTGGGTGTACCGAGAATGGGTCATCAACGCCATCAACAACGATCTGCCGTTTGATCAGTTCACTATTGAACAGCTGGCGGGCGACCTGCTGGCCGAACCAACGGTTGAACAGCGTGTCGCCACGGGTTTTCACCGTAACACGCTGCGAAACACGGAAGCCGGAGTCGATCTGGAGCTGTATCGCACCAAGGAAATTGTCGATCGGGTCAACACGACGGGAATGGTCTGGCTGGGGCTGACGCTGGGCTGTGCCGAATGTCACGACCACAAGAATGATCCGATCAGTCAAAAAGAGTTCTACCAGCTGTATGCCTTTTTCAACAACACGGACGACGTTGGTGTGACGGCGACCAGACCGTGGGAGCTGGCAGAATACAGCACCTCGCTGCAATCATGGCAGACAACGTGGGATCAACTGCTGCAGCGGCTGCAGTCTTTTGAAGTGGACGACCAACAGTCTGCTGAGACCGCTGAGCTGTTGACGAAACTGAAGTCCAGCGCCGCCTCGGCAGATTTGAAGGCCCTGCTTGAGCACTACCGCATGCAGCAGGAAGGCTTTGCGGACCTGCAGAGCAGACTGGATGCACACCTGAAGAAAAAGCCTGCGAAACCGGTAACCAAAGCGCGTGCTTTTGCAGAGCGGCGCGAGAATCGACGGGAAACGTTCGTGCATGTCCGCGGCGTGTATAATCGTCGTGGTGAGAAGACCAGTCCCGGGACGCCGGCCGTGCTTCCGCCGTTGCAGCCCCGCGGTGCGGTACCCGATCGATTTGACCTTGCACGATGGCTGTTCCATGCTGACAACCCGCTGACCGCCCGCGTGGCGGTGAACCGAATCTGGCAGCAGCTGTTTGGCGTGGGGCTGGTGTCGACTCCCAACGATTTCGGTACCAAAGGAGCAGTCCCCACGCACCCGCAACTGCTGGACTGGCTGGCGACTGAATATCGGCGGCTGGGCTGGAGCCGCAGGAAAATGATTCGCCTGATCGTGATGTCTTCGACCTACCGGTTGGCGTCCGCTTCAAAATCGGTGCCGGGGCAGAAACTGACTGACAACCTGCTGCTGTGGCGGCAGAACAGTTATCGCGTCAACGCTGAATCTGTTCGAGATCTGCATCTGGCGGCCAGCGGGTTGCTGGATCGAACCATCGGACGCCGCGGCATTCGCCCTCCGCTGCCTGCGTTTGTGACGGAGGTTGGGCGCAGCGTGAAATGGCCGCTGAGTGAAGCGCCGGAGCGTTATCGTCGCGGCATGTACATCTTTTTCAAACGCACGGTTCCGTATCCGATGTTGATGACCTTCGACGCTCCTGATGCCGCGATTTCGTGCAGCCGACGCGAACGATCCAACACGCCGCTGCAGGCGCTGACCCTGCTGAACGATCCGGTGTTCTTCGAATGTGCTCAGATGCTGGGCCGGCAGGTCGCTCAGGAATTCCCGGAACAGCCAAAAGACGCTGTCTCGGCGATTTTTCGGCGTTGCCTGGGACGGGCTCCCACCGACCGGGAACGGGATTATCTGATCGCTGCGTACGAAGATTTACGGCAGCTGAATGCGGAAGAAAGGCCGGCAGACGATGGGCATGATCCACCGCTGGCCGCCATGACGGCGGTTGCCCGGATTGTGATGAATCTTGATGAATTTGTGACGCGCGATTAATCAACATGACGACCACCAATCACAATGAATGCGATCACCAGCGGCGACAGTTTTTTACGTCCGCGTCCAGCGGGCTGGGATCGCTGGCGCTGGCGTCACTGCTGCAGCAGGACGGTCTGCTGGCCGGCGAATCGCAGCTGCCGTTGACGCATCTCGCACCAAAGGCAAAGCGCTGCATCTATCTGTTCATGGAAGGTGGCCCCAGTCAGATGGATCTGTTTGATCCGAAGCCGAAGCTGAATGAACTGGACGGGCAGCCGATGCCTGAGTCGCTGCTGAATGAGATCAAGTTTGCCTTCATCCAGAAGGAAAGCGCTCGTCTGATGGGCAGCCCGCGTCGATTCCGGCAACACGGAGAATGCGGCATGGAACTCTCGGACCTGCTGCCGCACCTGAGTACCTGTGTGGACGACATTGCCTTTGTGCGGTCCATGCACGGTGAGCAGTTCAATCATCTTCCCGGACAGCTGATGATGCTGACCGGATCTGCCCTGCAGGGCTGGCCGACACTGGGTTCATGGCTGACTTACGGGCTGGGCAGTGAATCGCAGGATCTGCCCGCTTATGTGGCCATGACGACACTCGGACGAGGACTGCCGGGAGGAGCATCCAGCTGGTCGAGCGGTTTTCTGCCGTCGCAGTATTCGGGGACGCTGTTTCGCAACCAGGGAAGCCCCGTGCTGAACCTGGCCAATCCGCCCGGAATATCACGTGACGCGCAGGCCCGCAGTCTGCAGACCATCAATGAACTGAACCGTGTACGTCTGAATCAGGTGGGCAACCCGGAAGTGGCCAGTCGTATTCAGGCTTACGAACTGGCGTTCCGGATGCAGCAGACCGCGCCGGAACTGCTGGATCTGTCCGGCGAATCGAAAGCGACACTGGAGGCTTACGGTCTCGACCGCCCGGACCATGCAAAGGACAGCACCGCCGGATTTATGTCATCGTACGCCAGAAACTGTCTGCTGGCGCGCCGGATGATTGAACGAGGTGTGCGCTTCGTCACGCTGTTTCTGTCGACGTGGGATCACCACAGCTATCTGGACAGCGGCCTGAAAAGATACACTCAGATTTCCGATCAACCGGTGACGGCTTTGCTCAGGGACCTGAAACAGCGCGGGCTGCTGGATGAAACGCTGGTTGTCTGGGGGGGCGAATTCGGACGGACGCCGCTGGGGGAAAATCGCGCGAACTTCAAGACGGTCACCGGTCGCGATCACCATCCGTACTCGTTCAGTATGTGGCTGGCCGGAGGCGGCGTCCGGGGGGGCCAGGTGATTGGAGAAACGGATGAAATCGGCTGGGGCGTCGCGAAAGACCCGGTCCATGTGCATGACCTGCATGCGACATTGCTGTATTTGTTCGGCCTGGAACACAAAAAGCTGACCTACCGCTTTCAGGGCCGTGATTTCCGGCTGACCGATGTGTCCGGCAATGTTGTCCGACAACTGCTGAGATAGGCGGTCCGGCCGGGTTCGGCTGTCTGCCACGTTCGGCTGTCTGCCAAAAGCTTCGCGGGCGCTATGCCGAACACGCACTGGACATATGTGCAGGTTCTGAAGTCTGGAGCTGCTGCGGAGGTAGGGGTTATCTAACGGTGGAACAGCCATGTGGCAGGCCGACCAGATCTGCTGCGCGGCGGTGCGGCCGAAGTCATTCTTTCTGCCGGGCGAGGGGCGGGCATGTCAGGGATTCTGATCAGGTTTAGTGACCATGCCGCATAATCCTGCAAATTGTTCGTTCTTTAGGCACCCTGCACTCCAGACTTCCGCTGGTCCTTTACAGATCAAACTCAACAGGCTAACGTGATTGGCACGGGGTATGCGTTATTCCGGTTTCGTCAGTGATTCGGGTGATCGAAGCCCTGATACTGCTGAAGGAGTCAGCAGTTGTGCTCATGTGGCAGGCAGTCGTACGGAGATTGACTTCGTAATGGAAAGCCTGCCCGGGGTTGTGTGAGAATTTTAGATTTGATTGTCGTCGGTGTGCGACGGCACTCACAGGCCCCATCAACGGACTGGCCGGTCGCGCAGTCGGCAGAGCAACATCGTATCGGTTTCGATGCGATCTGCGTGGAAACGTTGTGACAAGTGAAAGCGTAGGAGTTTCAAGAACATGGCGAAAGCGAAACTGGAGTACATCTGGCTGGACGGTTACCGGCCCACTCAGAGTTTGCGGTGCAAGACGAAGATTGTCAGCGACTTCGGTGGCACTCTGGAAGACTGTCCGATGTGGTCCTTTGACGGTAGTTCCACACAGCAGGCTGAAGGTGGTTCATCAGACTGTCTGCTGAAACCAGTGGCCCTGTTTCCGGATCCGGCCCGTCTGGGTGAAGGCTGGCTTGTCATGACGGAAGTGCTGAACGCCGATGGTTCCGCTCATATTTCGAATGGTCGCGCCACGATCGACGACGACGACGACGATTTCTGGTTTGGTTTTGAGCAGGAATATTTTCTGTGGGATCCGGCCCACAACCTGCCTCTGGGCTTTCCTCAGGGTGGTTACCCGGCTCCTCAGGGCCCCTACTACTGTTCTGTCGGCGCCAAGAATGCCTTTGGTCGCGAGGTGATTGAAGAACATCTTGAGCTGTGTCTTGAAGCCGGCATCAACGTGGAAGGCATCAACGGCGAGGTGGCTGCCGGACAGTGGGAATTCCAGACATTCGCCAAGGGTGCTCAGCGTGCCGGGGATGAAACCTGGATTGCTCGCTTCCTGCTTGAGCGAACGGGAGAGAAGTACGGTCTGGCCATCAACTGGCATCCGAAGCCGCTGGGGCCGACCGACTGGAACGGTTCGGGCATGCATGCGAACTTCTCCAACACCACGCTGCGAACGGCTGGCGACAAGGAAGTCTACGACACGATCTGCAAGGCTTTTGAACCTCGCATCAAGGCGCACATCGACGTGTACGGTCACGAAAATGAAAAGCGTCTGACCGGCCTTCACGAAACTCAGTCCATCGACAAGTTCAGCTACGGCGTCTCTGACCGCGGGGCTTCGATTCGAATTCCCGTCGCGACGGTTGAGTCTGGCTGGAAGGGATGGCTGGAAGACCGCCGTCCGGCTTCGAATGCGGATCCTTACAAGGTAGCCGCTCAAATCATTCGCACCGTCAAGGGGGCGGTCTAAGCACACTGGCTTCAAAACGCAGGCAAGTTTCTGTGTGTAGAGGGTTTTTCGGGGGTCACTGCTGATGCTTTGGCATATGCCTGAGCATCACTCCTCCCAGGCCGCCCGGCTCCCGCCGGGCGGCCACCTTCTTTTATAGACCTGACACCCCGGTAGCGGAACTCGCCAGAGTTTCGGTCTGAGAGGTTACGGTCCCATCCATTGCCGGCTTCAAAAACCCCGGCCGAGATTGCGTCCCGACGGATTGCAGCTACGCCGAACCCCGAAAGACCGAAAGCCTGCGCGGCTTCCGCTACGGGTGGGTTGGCAACTTGGCTGGATTACTGCGCTGACTTGAAGATTCCGGTTGTTCCTGCCACAGTCATTGCTGTGGAAGAAGGCTTCACCGCCGACGTTAATCAGCCAGCTTCAGAACGGGACCGGAACAATGACGCAGCGGCCAGCTCAGAGCGAACAGAACAGAATAACGCGGCGGTCATTCGGCAGAAGGGCTGCTCTTGGTGCCTTCGCGGCTCAGTTCGGAGCCGCCTTCATTCCGGCTCACGCCTTCGGAAAACTTGAGAAGCCTGCGCTGGCGGGCATCGGAGCGGGCGGCAAGGGACGCACGGATATCGAACAGTCGGAAAAAGCCGGCTTTCAGATTGTGTCGCTGGTTGACGTCGTGGACGCTCCCAGACTGAAAAATCTGGACAGTCGTAAACTGAAATCCATGGCGGCCGTGCGGAAGTCCTATCCGCAGGCGCATTTCTTCTCTGACTACCGGGAAATGCTGACGGAGCTGGGGGATCGCGTGGATGCGGTGACCGTGTCGACGCCGGACCATCATCATTTCCATGCGTCGCTGCAGGCGATGCAGGCCGGCAAACATGTGTACTGTCAGAAGCCACTGACTCACAGCATTCACGAAGCGAGGACGCTGGCGCAGGTGGCGGCTCAGACCGGCGTGAAGACACAGATGGGCAATCAGGCTCACGCCAACGATCACATGCGTGACTGTGTGGAAGCCATTCGGGCCGGCATCATCGGCAGGGTGCAGCAGATTCATGCGTGGACCAATCGCCCGATCTGGCCTCAGGGCTTTGCCGCACCACCTGCGGCCGAAGAAGTTCCTCCGGCGATTGACTGGAAACAGTGGATCGGTCCGGCGCCGTGGGTGGACTACAGCCCACGGATTGCTCCGTTTTCCTGGCGCGGCTGGTGGGACTACGGCACCGGCGCGCTGGGCGACATGGCGTGTCATATCATGGACATGGGCTACTGGGCGATGGGTCTGCCCGCACCGGTCGGCGTCAGGGCAGAACAGGACGGTGCCACGGAACTGTCACCGCCCATCAATTCAAAAATTCAGTGGACGTTTGCGCCCAACGAATACTCGGCCGCCGATGGCTTTCAGTATTACTGGTATGACGGCTACATCAACGCGAAGTTTGATCGGGACAGCTGGAGTCTGGTCAAGGCGGGCGACGAGTACAATCACCCGGATCAGGACATCCTGGCGGGCGAAAGCTTCAAAGACTTCGGCAGCGTGATCATCGGAGAACAGGGTAAGCTGTTCTTCAATCGCGGTGGCCGATGGATGGTAAAACCGTCCACGCTGGCTGCCGATTTCAAACCACCCGCTCCGTATCTGCATCGAGCGGGCGGGAACAACTACACCGAGTGGCTGGATGCCATCACCGGAAAGATCGATCAGGCCCAGTCGCACTTCGGCAACTCCGGACCGCTGACGGAAACCGTGCTGCTGGGCGTCATTGCTCAGCGCGTCCCGGACACCCCGCTGAAGTGGGACGCTGAGCAGCTGAAGATACTCGGACGCCCGGACCTGCAGAAATACGTGCAGCGCGAATACGCCGCCGGATGGCAGATCTGAATCCCCTGCACGGTCCGGGAAAACGGAAAGCGGGAAGTTCTGGAGTGGCCGGAACGTGTGCCTGTTCATTCGGCAACAGCATCACAACTGGTCACTTCCGGCAACCCGTTTGTTCCGAAAAGGCCGCACAATCGGCCCCTCGACTCTTTCACCGATTGTCGGTTGGCCAGACGCCGATAAATTTACTGATGAGTGAGTGGCTTCAGGAAAAGTCGCTTTGATCAGCGGCGGCCGGCCTTGCGCAATCATCTGCGTCCGCGCCGTCACCGTACTATCCGGGACGAACGTCCCGGTCTTTCGCCTGACAACGATCAGTGACGCCGATGGAACGATGTAAAAACCGTCAGGGAGGACGGCGAACCGACGTGCAGCTTCGGCTGGCAGGTCTGTGGTGCCTGTTGCTGTGCGCTGGTGGCGGCTGCGCCACCCAGCAGCAGATCGCGACATCCCGGTCCGTGGCCACACGTGCTGTGGCCGGTGTGCCGGAGGATCACGCTCCGGTCGGTGATGTTCAGGTCGGTGATGTTCAGGTCGAGGCCGAAGCGATTCACCAGGTCTCACATGTTCAGGGAACCAGCGAAGCGATCGCGACCAACGACGTTGGGTCTCCAGATCCGGCCTTACCGACCGGCCACCGGACTTCGTCAGACACGCTGAGTCAGCTTGAGCAGGCCGCCATCTCCGGCAATCCCGGGCTGCGGCGACTGGAACAGGAATACCAGGCCGCGAAGGCAAGAGTCTGTTATATCGGCAGGCTGCCGGATCCGACGGTCGGTGCCAACATCTTTGCCAGTCCGATTGAAACGGCGGCCGGATCACAACGGGCCAACGTGTCCCTGACACAGATGCTGCCCTCATTGGCGCGACTGAATGCTCAGGAACAGCAGGCCTGTTTTGAATCACTGGCTCTGCAGCAGATCTGGGCGGCGGAACGACTGAAGGTAATCGGTGAACTGCGTGCCCGATGGTATCGCCTGTATGTCCTGCAGAAGCAGATCGACACGACCGTCGCCAATCAGGAACTGCTGACGTCTCTGACCGATGTGGCGAATTCTCGCGTCGCGGTCGGCCGGGCATCGCAGGGTGATGTGCTGATCGGCACGCTCGAGTACAGTCGGCTGGAAGAACAACTGGTGACTCTGCAGCAGCAGGTGGTGTCGACAAAGGCGGATATTAACCGCCTGATCGGACGTGCTGCCGAGACCGAAGTGCCGCAACCGGGCGAACTGGACGTGCGACTGCCGGACTGGACGCATGGTATGCTGAAGCAACTGGCGGTTGAACGTCAGCCTGAAATTGCCGCGGCCAGGATCCGCGTGCAGGCAGCGCGCTGGGGGCTGGAAGTGGCCCGCCTGAAGCGTCGCCCCGATGTTTCGCTGAACACGACGTGGTTTGCGATCGATGACAATCGTCCGACGTCGATGATTGTGGATGTGGGGCAGGATGCGTGGTCGGTCGGTGCCATGGTGAATATTCCACTGTGGCAGGACAAGAATGACGCCATGGAATTTGAAGCCGGCTGGAAGCATTCTGCCGCCGCTTCTTCCGTCGATGCTGTGATTCAGCGTTATGACGCGGCACTGCGCGATCTCTGGGAACAGGCTCGGGCGGCCGACGAAACAGCACGTCTTTACCAGATGACGATTCTGCCCCAGGCACGGCAGACACTGGCAGCCGATCAGGGGGCCTATTCGAACGGTGATGTTGAGTTCGATCGCATTGTGAATGACTTCCGCAACGTGCTGACGCTGGAACTCGGGTACCATCGTGCTCTGGGACAGCTGGCAACGGCCGTGGCCAGAATACGACAGGCCACCGGCACCTGATGGTTGAAGCCGTATTGAATGGTTGAAGCCGTATTGGTCGGATGCCGAAATTCCGGCGAATGACGCGACGGCAGCAATCGGTCGCAGAATCCGCCCGGGCTTTGGTGCCTTCCTTCAGGACCTTCGGAAAGGCTGCGGGCTTGAATTCAAAATCTCACGAAGTTCAGAACATGGCTGGACGAAGCGAGGCTGGTGGAGAATACTATATTTCACACCCCGTTCAGAGGCATCCCGCTGTCGAACCCATGTTGTTACGGCTGACGCGAAAATCCATGATTCTGCTGACGGTCTGCACCCTGGTTGTGCAATCGTTCGCGGGGGTACCGCGCGCGTGCAACTGTGCTGTCGCGTCCGGACACGTCTGCCGTGCACCGTCCGAACACACAGCGCCGCCGCGTCCGGCTGAATCACGTGTCTGCTGCCATCAGATGCCTGGTGCCGGCGCAAACAACGCCAGCCCTCGGCACAGTGAGTGCCGCTGCGGCTGCAGCCGGCAAGAACAACAGCAGGTTCCTCTGAACCAGAACCAGCAGCGATCTGACGACCAGATCAGGATCTGGGTGGCTGACTGTGCGGCAGCCGGTGGCAGTGATGTCGGTAGTGAGTGTCCTGTTGTGCTGACGACAGTGACAGAACCGCACCGAACGCCCGCCGTTGCGGCACAGGTTCTGTTGTGTATCTGGCGAACCTAGCCGATCAGCGGCGGCATTGCGCGCAGCTCTGACGCACGGCTGGCGATGCGTCAGGACGCGTGAAGGCTTTGTCTTCCCACAGCGCGAGAGGGACGTCGCTTCAACGGCGTTCAGCCTCTGCCACCCGGGAAGAAAAAGAAGCCAGGCTGGCCGCAGCCGGCAAGGGCGGTGCGGAACACGATCACGGCGAGGCAGATGCCGGGGAATCCGGGCCTGAGAACAGCGAAACCGCGGCCGGCTAGCAGCCTGTCCGGATCCTTCTGTATGCCGGACTTCCAAGTCCGGCATTGTCGAAAACGACCATCTTTTCAACGCGCCTGGCCGGCCGGCGTACGAAAAGTTCGGTATCCGGACAGACTCCTGGCTCGGTGTTGCCGTGGCCTCCGGAACTCGCAGAAGCCGCCGGTGTGGTACTCGAAGCCTGGTGATTCACAGGCAGGCGTACGGAAGCCGAAAAGGATGAAGTGACCATGGTGCGTGCAACATCGACGAAGGAACCTGGTGAAGGCGATCGCAACGATCCCGGAGCACCGGCGGTCGCACCCGGCGCGGCGTCGACTGCTGCGCCGACTGCGGCGCGTCGCTCGCTGCGCGGCTGGTTGTCTGTGCTGGTGACACCGCTGATATACCTTGTTGTGGGAGCGACTCTGGTTTTCGGGATCGGGCTGGCTCAGCGTCTGGGCTGGATTTCTTCAGGTACTGCTGGTTCCTCGGTTTCGAGCGAAACGGAGCCGGAGGTTCACACGTGTCCGATGCATCCTCAGATTCGACAGCCGGGACCGGGACGGTGTCCGATCTGTGGTATGCCACTGGTTCCGGCGGCGGCGTCAGAGGGATCTGAGCTGGATGAACTGTCGGTGCGGATCGAGCCTGCTCAAAGGCGGCTGGCCAATATCGAAACAGCGACCGTCGAACTGAAGCCGGTGCAGGCAAGAATTCAGACGGTGGGTTCGATTGCGATTGACGAAAGCCGGATGGCGACGATTGCGTCTTATATTGACGGCCGGCTGGAACGGCTGTTTGCTGACTACACCGGAGTGTCCGTTGCGAAGGGTGACCATCTGGCGGTCGTTTACAGCCCGGAACTGTATACAGCTCAGATCGAGTATCTGGAGAGTCGGGCGACACTGGCCGCATCGTCCTCCACCCTTGAGGCCGTCCGTCAGGCGCAACAGAAGCTGGCGGTGGGTGCCCGCCGAAAGCTGGTGGAACTGGGCATGCAGGAGGATCAGATTCTTGAACTGGAGACGAGCAATCAGGCCCGGTCCCGGCTGACGATCTACACGCCCATCGGCGGCACGGTAATCAACAAACTGGCGGTGGAAGGCAAATATATCCGGGCCGGAGATCCCATTTATCAGGTGGCTGATCTGTCGACGGTCTGGCTGATGCTGGAATTATATCCGGAAGACGCGGCACGGATCCGCTTCGGGCAGCGTGTGGAATCGCACCTGACGTCGCTGCCCGGAGAAGTGTTTCACGGCCGCGTCGCGTTTATTGCGCCGACCGTGAATGAAAAGAAACGTTCGGTGGCCGTGCGGGTGGAGTTTCTGAACGAATTCGGTCGGCTGCGTCCGGGTGACTACGCCGATGCCACGATCTTTCTGCCGATCGGCCAGCAGGGCGAAGTCTACGACGAGGAACTGGCGGGAAAGTGGATCAGCCCCATGCACCCTCAGATCATCCGGGACCAGTCCGGTGCCTGTCCGATCTGCGGAATGGATCTGGTTCCCACCTCGCGATACGGGTATTCAAATGAGCCGGTCGCGCAGCCGCCGTCGCTGGTGGTTCCTCGTTCTGCCGTCCTGCTGGCCGGCAACAACAGCGTGGTGTATGTGGAAGAGGAACCGGGGCGGTTTGAGATTCGGCCGGTGACGCTGGGGCCGATCCTGCGCGAACAGGCAATCATCATTGACGGGCTGCAGGAAGGAGAAGCGGTGGCCACGGCCGGCAATTTCCTGATTGATTCACAGATGCAGCTGGCCGGAAAACCCAGTCTGATCGATCCTTCGCTGGCTGTCGCACGGATGCAGGAATCAAAGCAGCGAAACGTACCGTTGCTGGTCGACAGTGAGTCGGTGGCGGTGATTGGCGGAGACGCTGGGCTGCAGCTGGAAGCTCTGTTCCAGACCTATTTCCGAATCCAGAACAACCTTGCTCGGGATCAGCGACCGTCTGAACAGGACAGTACGGAACTGCATCAGCTGGCAGAGGCTCTGGCTGATCGGCCAGAGATTCCGGGATCGGCGGGGTCTCTGCTGTCGGACATCGTCACGGCCAGTGAGCATCTGCATCACCTGGAACTGAAGGAAGCTCGTCACGACGCTTTTCGCCCGATCAGTCATGCGGTGGTACAGCTGGCGGCGCTGGTGCGAGGCACCACGGATGACAAACCGTACTACCAGATGTTCTGTCCCATGGTGAAAGGAGGTGCCGGCGACTGGCTGCAGTCTGACAACAGGCTGCAGAATCCATACTGGGGAGCTCAGATGCTTGAGTGTGGAGACGTGGTTCGTGAACTGGGGCCGGGCAAAGTCCGTCCCGAAGGCGATGAATGATTTCTGTCCCGAAAGCCGGTTTCCGGCGCACTGCCGACTGATGGGCAGATCCTGCTTATGCTTCATTCTTTGATTCGATTCTGTATTCGCGAACGACTGGTGGTGCTGATCCTCACCGGTGTGGTGGTGGCCTACGGGTTGTGGTGTGTGCAGACCGTCTCCGTGGATGCTATTCCCAACATCGGTGAGAACCAGGTGATCGTGCTGACGGCGTGGCCCGGACGATCGCCGCGGGATATTGAAGATCAGGTCACGTATCCGCTGTCTGTTCGTCTGCTGGCCGTGCCGAAGGCCGAGCATGTGCGGGGACGCAGCATGTTTGGTTACAGCTTTGTGCAGGTCACCTTTTCCGACGATACGGACTTCTACTGGGCTCGTTCCCGAGTGGCCGAACAGCTGGGCACGGTCACCTCGATCCTTCCCGAGGGCGTCGTGCCGACACTCGGGCCCGATGCCACCGGTCTGGGTCAGGTCTTCTATTACGTGCTGGAACCGCCGCCGGGAATGAATCTGGCGGAACTTCGCAGCCTGCAGGATTTTGTGGTCAAGTATGACCTGCAGGCAGTGGAAGGCGTCAGTGAAGTGGCCAGTGTCGGGGGATACGTCCGGCAGTATCAGATTGAAGTCGATCCGGACAAGCTTCGGTTTCACAATGTTCCGCTGGACCAGCTGGTGAAGGCGGTGCGTGATTCCAATATCGATGTCGGAGCCAAAACCATCGAATCCGGCGGGATGGAATACATTGTCCGCGGACGCGGCTTCATCGGTGCCGGTCAGGGAACCGAAGAAGCCGTTCAGGACATCGAAGATACGGTGGTTCTGTCGCGGGAAGGGCTTCCCGTGCGGATCCGGGATCTGGCACGCGTACAGCTGGGGCCGGAATTCCGGCGGGGGGCCATCGATCTGAACGGGGCCGAAGCGGTGGGCGGTGTGGTGGTCATGCGGTTCGGCGAAAATCCGCGTGAGGTTATTGCTCGCGTTCAGGAAAAGATTCGCCAGATTGAACCCAGTCTGAAGGGCGTGCGTGTACGCGGCATCTACGACCGCACCGGGCTGATCGACGAAACCGTCGGAACCCTGACCAAAGCGCTGCAGGAAGAACTGGTCATCACGCTGGTTGTCATCGTGTTATTCCTGCTGCACGTGCGCGCCAGCATCGTGGTGGCGGTGACGATGCCACTGGCCGTATTGATGTCGTTCATCGGCATGAAGATCTTTGGCATTGATGCCAACATCATGTCACTGGCCGGCATTGCCATTGCGGTGGGCGAGGTCGCTGATCTGGGAATCATCATTTCCGAGAACATCTATCAGCATCTGGTGGAATGGGAAGCGGCTGAAGAACCTCGACCGCAGCGTGAGCAGGTCGTGACGGCGGCGACTGAGGAGGTTGCGTCGGCGGTGCTGACCGGAGTCGCGACCACGATTATCAGTTTTCTGCCCATCTTTTTTCTGACCGGTCGCGACTACAAACTGTTTGCCCCGCTGGCATGGACCAAGACCTTTGCGATGGTGGCCGCCATTCTGGTGGCCCTGTTCCTGGTACCTTTGCTGTGCCGACTGCTGCTGCGGACCTCGCGGTGGAAGCGGTGGCTGAGAGTCACGGCCGTCAGTCTTGCCGCGATCGGTTCTTTCACGGTGGTTGCAGTGGGCTGGCAGTACTTCCCGGGGATGCGTCTGCCGGCCGGCCGATGGCTGATCGCGGGGCTGGTCTCGGTGGCTGTCGGCGGACTTGTCTGGCTGCTGTCCCGAGAACGACTGCGGCCGATTGAAAAGAATCCCGCCAGTCGTCTGCTGCTGTATTTTTACACGCCGACGCTGAGATTCTTTCTGAACCACAAGCTGGCCTTTGCGTCGCTGCCGGCGGCGATTCTGGTGCTGGGGCTGGGAGCATGGGTCGGGCTGCCGACCGTGATGCAGCCGCTGGAATCCGCCAGCCGGACGCTGGGTGCGGAACCGAACGAAATTCCGGGATATGTAGAATTCAAGCACCTGTTACCGGGGCTCCGCACCGACGACTGGATCGCTCTGGATGAAGGCAGCTGGTTCTACATGCCGACGCTGTTTCCGGCCGCCAGTTTTACTGAAGCGATGCAGGTACTGCAGACTCAGGATGCGCTGATCGCAGAGATTCCGGAGGTGGAAAACGTGCTGGGAAAGATCGGACGCGTGGAATCCGCTCTGGACCCGGCTCCGGCCGCCATGATCGAAACCTACGTGATGCTGAAACCGAAGGATCAGTGGAGACCGGGGGTGACGGCGGCGGACATCTGGTCTCAGGTGAACGCGGTTGCCACACTGCCCGGAGTCACACCGGCCTCGCCGCTGCAGCCGATCGAAGGACGCGTGGTGATGCTGCAGAGCGGGATCAAGGCGCCGATGGCGATTCGCATCTATGGTGACAGTCTGGAAGGTCTGGCCGACGCCGCTCTGCAGGTCGCCGACCAGCTGAGACAGAACCCGTACGTCAATGCCTCCACGGTGAATCCTGATATCGTGATGGGGAAGCCGTATATTGAATTCGAGGTCGATCGAGAAACGTCGGCGCGGTTCGGAATGTCCACGGTGATGGTCAATCAGATCGTCGAAATGGCACTCGGTGGGATGAATCTGACAACCACCGTCGAAGGCCGTGAACGGTATCCGATCCGGCTGCGTTATCAGCGGGATCTGAGAGAGCGATTTGATGAACTGCCCGACCTGCCGGTCGTCACCCCGACCGGCGAAGTGGTGCCGCTGGGACTGCTTGCCTCCATGCAGACCACGTGGGGCCCGGGAATGATCAGCAGCGAAGATGCTCGCCTGGTGGCTCACGTGTCGTTTTCCCCGTCCGGTGTGACCGGTGACCTGGAAACGGTTCAGGATGTCGAACAGGCGCTGCACTCGGCTCAGACGTCCGGTGATCTGAATCTGCCCGCCGGCTATTCGGTGCTGCCGGTCGGATCGTTTCAGAATCAGATCGAAGCCAACCAGCGTCTGATGATCATCGTGCCGCTGGTGATTCTGACGAACCTGATGCTGATCTACCTGGAATTCCGGAACCTGAGCGTCGCACTGATCATCTTTCTGCAGATTCCTGTTGCCTTCGCCGGCGGGATGATCGGGCTGGGGCTGCTTCACGTGGAAATGAATACTGCGATCTGGGTTGGCTTTATCGCCCTGTTCGGGATCTCGGTCGACGACGGCATCGTGATCGCCACGTATATGCAACAGATCTTCAGACGCGAACAGCTGACCAGCGTTGATGACGTGCGGGCAGCCACGATCCAGGCCGGGCAAAGGCGTATTCGGCCGTGTCTGATGACCGCTTTCACCACCTTCGCGGCGCTGCTGCCCGTGATGCTGGCCACGGGGCGCGGGGCGGATGTCGCTCGCGCGATGGCATTGCCCGTCTTCTCCGGGATGTTCTTCGAACTGGTGTCACTGTTCGTGGTTCCGGTGCTGTTCTGTGGGTACATGGAAACGAAAATGAATCTCGGGCTGCAGGACGACCGCTGGCACGCCGCCGCGCCACCTCAGCCCTGACCCCCATTCAGCACCCCGCGGCGTAAGCTTGTGGCCTGCGGAGCGACGGGACCACGGAAAAACGTAACTGGGGCTTCCAGCCGCGGTTCATGCGTGGTTTCCAGTCCCGCCCGGTATCCGGTGTCGCTGCGGCTGGAAGCCCCGGCTGCGGAAATGCAGCAGGGCAGCGCGGAAAACGTGCAGGCATGTCTGGTCTTCACTTTCGGCCGTGTTCTTCAAAGAACTTCCAGATTGTGGTCATGCCGTCGATGTCGCGGTTGACGCTGCCGATGATTCTGGCGGGCAGATACTGAGCTCCGCCGGGAATCGTGTGGCCACCGCCGTCGACGCGGTACAGAGCCACCGCAGTGCCGCTTTCTCCTCCGCTCCACAAAGTGAATTCAATCCGCGAGCCATCGGTCGGGTCGCGGTCCGGGAGCATGACAGAGTGTCCATCCTGCGGCTTCAGACCGTTTCGCTGCAGCCACAGCAGGACGGCGTCGCCAGTAGCAATACAACGACCGCGGCCGGGAGGCGGCTTCCTGAGCAGCTGTGAGAGCTGCGGAAACAGATCCACGACGACCTCCCCCCCCTGATAGGGAACCAGCGGATCAGCGGTCCCGTTCATGAACAACATCGACACCGGATATTCGGGTTGAAACTTTCTGCTCAGCGGTTCACTCATGGTGGCGATCACCACCGCCGCGGCCGCAAACAGATCTGATCGTTCCATCGCCATTCGCTGACTCATGAAGCCGCCGTTGGACAGTCCTGTGATGAATACTCGCCGAGGATCAATATCAATGTTGTGGTCTTCACTGACGCTCTCAACAACAGCCGATAAGAATGCCACGTCGTCTGCCTGAGTATCCTGGGCGGCAAACCGATCCGAAATCCGTCCGTCGTTCCAGTGGCTGCTGACCGCATTCGGATAAACCACAATGAATCCATGGGTGTCAGCCACGGCCGTCATGCCCATCGCCGACGCCTGAGCTGAGTTACCGCCGCCGCCGTGCAGCACCAACACCAGCGGAACCGGTCCACGGCCGAGGCCGCTGTCCGGCACATGAATTCGGTAGTTTCGCAGTTGGTCGCCGTGTGTGATCGTCACACGTTCTCCGGTGACCGGCCCCGAACGCCGGCCCACCTGGCCGTCGGCGACCGTCCCGGTGATCAACAGCAGAACAAAAAGTATGCTCGCTTTACAGTTCATGGCCCTGCCCGTTATTGGGCGTCGTCAACGTTGATGATTCGTAAACCGACGCCCCTCTGGAAAACACGACTCAGCCCGGAACCCGGGTTCTGTTTTCACGGTTTCGATTGTCGATGTCGTTTCGCATCTTCTCAAGTTGAAAAATCAAGATTCCGGATAGCAGCTGAGGCTGACCATCGATCAGATCAATCGCCGACAGATGCTCGCGTCCGGCGCAGGCGGTGCCGTTCCGGGTGTTGGTCGGATCAGCTCACGAAATTCGGTTGACCCGGCAATACAAAGCGCTGCGAGCTGCACAGCACGATGGAACTGGCGTTCCGAATGCAGACAGCCGGCACGGATGCATTTGATCTGTCCGGCGAACCGGAACACATCATCAGCATGTATGGCGACACAACTCAGGGACGCAATATGCTGATCGCCCGTCGTCTGGCCGAGCGCGGCGTCCGGTATGTACAATGTTACCACGGTGGCGGACAGCCATGGGACAACCCACGGTTCAATTGTGCGCAACATCACTCGGCTGGCTGGGGAATCTGATCAGCCGATCGCTGCTGGGGTTTGATCATAAGCAGCTGACCTATCGCTTCTCCGGACGCGATTTTCGGCTGACGGATGTTCATGGACAGGTGGTGAAGGAGATTCTGACCTGACGATGGAATTTGCCACAAAGAAAACGACGACCGGGCAGCGTCCGTTTGGTGCTCCGGAGCTGCAGCCCTATTCCTGGTATCACAACTTTGTAATCTACGGCGCAAGACAACATCGACTGCCGGTCTCGTACATCAGGTCTCTCAGCAGGTTCAACACGATCGTCGATTCTGACTCAGAGCGGCATGCCACCAATCTGCGGCTGATCTGTTCTGACGGGAACAGCTGAAACGAAGGGCCCTGAGCTGGAAAGCTGAACTTATTCCGCTGTCCCCTGGGCGAAGTCATTCATAACCGCCGACGGAGAAACAGAATGCGCAAGTATGTGGTGATGGGAGTTCAGGGTTGTGGCAAGGGGACGCAGGCCAGGATGCTGGCCGATGCCTTTGATCTGGTTCATATCAGTGTGGGGGATCTGTTTCGCTGGAATATTCAGAACCACACGAAGCTGGCCGCCCGGATCAGGCGAATTATCGCCGACGGTCAGCTGGTGCCTGACGAGATCGTGGAAGAGATCGTCCGTAAGCGACTGGAAGAACACGACTGGAACTTCGGGTTCATTCTGGACGGCTTTCCTCGCAACGGTCCTCAGGCGCAGTTCTTTCTCGAAAGCTATGACATTGATGCGGTGATTCACATTGCCGTGCCCGACGACGTAGTGCTGACACGCGTGCTTTCGCGCCGACTTTGCCGTCAGTGCGGTCTCGACTACAACCTGATTCATCACCGGCCGGCCAGGAAAAACCTGTGTGACGTCTGCGGCGGAGAACTTGTCACTCGCCCGGACGACAGCGAGCATTCGATCCGACAGCGACTGCAGACGTACCACACGAAAACCGAGCCCGTGCTGGAGCTGTTTGCTCGCAAGGAACTGGTCTTGAATGTCGACGGGACGTTGCCCGCTGACGATGTGCAGACGGCCATTCGCTCACTGCTGCAACTGCCGTCGGCCGGTGCCGGAACCGGTTAGGGGGCGCTTGTTGTCGGGCGGTGTCGCGTTGTTGTGGGCGTGGCGTGGCAGTGGAGACCTTCGGTCGGCGGGGTGGTCGGGTCGGGAGACCCGGCCACAACCGAGTGAGGCGGTCTCTGTTGTGGGGCGGTCTCTGTTGTGGGGCGGTCTCTGTTGTGGGGCGGTCTCCCGACCGCCCCACCCGTTCGGACCGCAGGTCTCCACGTCGCGGCTGAAGCCATAACCTTGGTCGGAGGTGCGGGCAGGGCGGGAGACGACTGTTGTTTGGGGACGGTGTCGCGTTGTTGTGGGCGTGGCGTGGTAGTGGAGACCTTCGGTCGGTGGGGTGGTCGGGTCGGGAGACCCGGCCACAACCGGGGCTTTCCCACAACCGGGGTTTCCCCACAACCGGGGTTTCCCCCCTTGTTGTGGGGCGGTCTCCCGACCGCCCCACGCCGGGGTCGGTGTCTAATCGATGCCGAGTAGGCGAGCGGCATTGGAATAGTAGATTTTCTCCAGCACAGGTTCCGCCAGAAAAATGCCGTAGATGTTCCAGAATCCCTGACGGTGATGAGACTCGGCCGTGTCGAAGTATTCATCGTCTGTTTCCAGAAAACGGTAATACAGGCGGTACGCTTCTGCCTTCGGAGTGGTATCGGTGCCAAACAGAATCCGGTCCTGATATTTGATGAAGAAGCGACGGCAGCTGTACGGTTGTCGGCCGAGTTCTGAGATCCGCGCGTCGATATCGACAAAGAAGTTCGGATACCTGTCCAGCCAACCGCCCACGGCTTCCAGGTCTTCGGGGTTATTGCCGAAGTGGGCTCCGATGAATGTGGTTTCGGGGTGTCTGGCGATGGCTCGATTGCGTTGTTCGAGCAGTTCATCGCGGGATGGAAAGTCATCGCCGTAGAACAGCCAGTTCGGGTGATCGTTCAGTTCATGCCAGCGTTCGTTGTAGCGGTCGAGCGGAGTGAAGAAAGCTGCCGGGTCGGCGGTATGAATCATGACCGGTCGTTTCATTTCGCCGCACAATGCCCAGATCGGGTCGAGTCTCGGGTCATCGATGCCGAGCAGTCTGCCATCGCCGTCGCGGTACGACAGGCCCAGTGATTTGTGGAACTTCAGTCCTTTTGCGCCGGCGTCAAAGCTTTTCCGCAGGCGCTGAGTTTCACGCTCTGCCCAGCCGTCCTGGTCAAAGCCATTCAGGTTGATCAGGGCGAATGTCAGAAATCTTCCGGGGTGAGCGGCATCCAGTGCGGCAACCGTTTCCTGCAGTTTGCTGTCCCAGCCTCCATCCAGGTTCACAACTGTTCTGACACCGGCGTTGTCCATTTCCTGCAGATAGCGTCTGACACGTTCGTTGGTGAGCGTCTTCGCTCCGCCGCCGAGATGGTTATGTACGTCGATGACCGGAAACGCGGGTGTGTTGACGTGGGTCACTTTTGTCTTCAGCATGGATTGCGGCTGCCAGTCGGCGAGTTTCAATTCACGAATATCGAGCTTTGGCGGTTCCGCTTCCACGACGCGGTCGAAAACCAGGGTGCCGTACTTTTTGAATTCATGAAAGCTGGGACCGACGCGCGCCCAGTCCCACCCGGTGACTTTGCCGCCGTCGTAGTCCACTCGGTAGAAGTTGGCTCGCCATTCTGTGCCCGGTTTGGGAGGCACATTCTGCAGCGGTTCCAGCACCTCATAGGGAAAGAAGATCTCAGCACGCCAGCCGGTGACGGCCGCCATGGACTGATTCGGGCCTCCGGTGGCCGAGACCTTCTTCTGAATCTTCTTTGCACCTTCGTAGTGCCATGGCCGCCAGCCCAGAAATTTCCCGTTCAGGTTGGGGACCAGAATCGGCAGCTCAAATCCCAGCGGCGAGATTTCGTATTCGAAGTACACCGGGTGATCTTCACTGGTCCAGAAGAAGCACTCGTAGACGTCTTCGTTCCACAGGTCGAGAAAATCCTGTTGCATGGTGGCGGTCAACTGCTGATCAGTTCCGTCAAACAGCACATAGACGCCTTTGTCTGAATACAGCATTTTGAAACGTGCCGTGTAGTTATGGTTTCCCTCGTTGCGACGATTCAACGCCACCCAGTCAGTCAAGTTCCACGCAGCGGCGTCTCCTTTGCCGCTGATGTCGAAGTCTTCGCATCTGGGAATGATCAGCTTCGGAAGATTCGTCGCATCGCTTTCGTCAGCCGCTGTTAAGCCTGTCAGCAGCAGGCAGGCGACGAACAATTGAATCGGACGGTAAGTCCATTGAAAGCGTGTCAGAAACGCAGGGCGTCGGCACATTCGTATCTCCGGTGATTTCGCAGCAGATTTTAAAGCCTGAACAGTCAGTGTGCGTGGTGCAGCGGGCGGTGTTCGATTGTGTCGAATGGCGGCAGACATTAAAAGCGGAGGCCGGCATAACATTTTCCGCCACCACGAACCTTTGTCGTTGCAGCATGAACCGATCCGCCCTGCAGTTTGCCGCCACCAATCCGCTGACGCTGCCCGACTATGTGGTCATCGCGGTTTATCTGGTCGGAACGATCGCTCTGGGCACCGTGATCGGAATGCGGATGAAGACCGGGAAGGATTTCTTTCTGGGCGGACGCCGGCTGCCGTGGTGGGCGATCGGAATGTCGCTGGTAGCGACTGATATCGGGGGCACGGACATCATCGGAGTCGGCGGAGCCGCATATACGCACGGGCTGGCGGTGGCGAACTTTGAGTGGATCGGCTGCGTTCCGGCGATGATTGTCGGTGCCTTCGTGTTCATCCCGTTTTTCTATCGGGCCGGGGTTTATACCGTTCCCGAGTTTCTGGAACGCCGGTACAACGCGGGCGTGCGTTCGGTGATGGCGGTGTGCTGGCTGTTGTTTATGGCCTGCAACCTGGGCATTATGCTGCTGGCGTCGGCGAAGATGATGTCTGCGGTTTTCGGCTGGAACGAACCGGCCTGCATCATCGTGACTGCCGTGCTGGTGGGTGGCTACACCATCGTTGGCGGCCTGGCGGCCGTTGTGTATACCGACATGATTCAGTGTGTGGTGATGATCACCGGATGTCTGCTGATTCTGGTGCTGGGGCTTGTGGAAGTCGGAGGTGTCGGTGAACTGCGGCAGCGTCTGGCCGCGGCCGATGCCGCCGCGACGCTGGCCGAAAATTCGGATGCAGCGGACATCGGGGCGTCGACGGGCATGACGGCACAGCGACCGGCGACGGAACGCACGTCGCTGATTCTTCCCGTCGATACTCAGTCTCCGTTTCCCTGGCCGGGAATCTACTTCGGGCTGGCGCTGATTCTTAGTCCCGCGTACTGGATCGGTAATCAGGCCATCGTCCAGCGGTCACTGGGGGCACGAAGCGAATTCGAAGCCAAAGCGTCGTATGTGTGGGGAGCTTTGCTGAAGAATATTATTCCTTTGATCGTTGCCGTTCCCGGACTGATCGCGGTGGCCATTCTGCCGGATCTGAAGGATGGCGATGTTGCCATTCCGAATCTGGTGGGAGTGCTGCTGCCGCCCGGTCTGCGCGGACTGTTTGTGGCCGCGTTTCTGGCAGCCCTGATGTCCAGTATCGATTCCTATCTGAATTCGGCAGCGACCATTGTGTCGAGTGACATCTACAAGCGGTTTATCGACCGAAACGTCACGGATGAAAAGTTGCTGAAGGTCGGCCGGCTGACCACGGTCGCTCTGGTGTCGTGGGCGGTGGTGTTTGCGTTTCTGCTGACACTGATGAATGAAAACTCGGGCATTTATGCCATTTTTCAGACGCTGATGGCATTTTTTCAGGGGCCGGCATTTGCCATCCTGCTGATCGGAATCCTGTGGCGGCGGGCGACCGGGAACGCGGCGCTGATCGGACTTCTGTGCGGTATCAGCACCTCCGTTTGTCTGTACGCACTGAATCAACCCGCTGTTTATACGGCCTTCGGGTGGCAACCCTTGTTTCGCATTCAGGAACCGTTCCTGTATTTTTCCATCTGGGCGTTTGTTGTCACCGCCGTCGTGCTGGTTGTTATCAGCCTGCTGAGTGGTCCGGTGCCTGAGGAAAAACTGCGGTACGTCTTCGGATCCCACGAAAACACAACCAGTTCGGCAACGCCTTCCGCCACAGCAGCAGGGACAGATGCATGACGCCGCTTCATCAGCTGGGTGAATTTCTAAGAGAAAGTCTGGATGTGGTTCCGCTGGCGGCGGTGCGGGTGCTGTTTGTCGGCACTCTGGTGGGCCTGCTGATCTGGGTGCTTAGATTGCCTCGATCCGCCACCACGCCAGCCGATGGCCCGCAGCGGTGGGACGAAAATCTGAAAGTGGGAGCGTCGGCGGCGGTTCTGATTCAGATTGTGATTTATCTTTTCCTGTAGCTTCTGATTCATGGTTTGAGAACGAGATGACCAGGACGCGCGGAATTCTGATGGTGTTGCTGTGGGGCCTGATGTCCGTGGCCGTGGCGGATCGCCCCAGCGTGCTTTGGATCTACGTGGACGACATGAGCGACTGGGTGGGCTGCTATGGTGATCCGATCGTGCAGACACCACATATTGACAGTCTGGCTGCCGAAGGCGTCAGATTCGATGCCGCTTTTATGCCGGCACCCGTCTGTTCCACGACACGGTCCGCTCTGATCACCGGTTCGATGCAGACAACTCACGGACTGCACCAGCACCGGACCATGATCAAAAAACCGCTGTCCGACGAACTGCTGACCGTACCCGAACTGTTTCGCGCGGCCGGATACCTGACCTTCAATGAAGCGAAGGACGACTACAACTTTGTGCGCGACCGTGACAGAATGTATTCACCGGAATTCAGACGGCCGGGCTACCGAAGTCATCTGAAAGGACGTGATGTTTCGTGGCTCAGCCAGCTTCAGGGCAGGACCTTCTTCGGTCAGATTCAGCTGGCCGGTGGAAAATTCGGCGGCGAAACCGGATCGAAGTATCCTGCCAGCAGCCGGGTCGCGGCGAGTCAGGTGACAGTTCCGCCGCAGTATCCGGATGACCCCGTGATCCGCAATGCGATGGCGCGGCATTATGAACAGATTCTGGAAACCGATGCTCAGGTCGGAGCGATCATCGCAGCACTGAAACAGTACGAACTGTGGGACAGCACGGTCGTCTTCTTCTTTACGGACCACGGTTGTCCTCTGCCGCGTTCGAAACAGTTTCTTTACGAGGACGGAACGAAGGTGCCGCTGATTGTGCGCTGGCCGCAGAGTGAGGCAACGGATCGGGAACGAGGTGCGGTGCGTTCGGATCTGGTGAGCGGAATTGATATCGCGGCCACCTCACTGGCGCTGGCAGGCATTGAGGTCCCGTCGGTGATGGAGGGACGTGACCTGTTTGCTGAGAACTTTGAGCCGCGTCCGTACGTGATTTCAGCTCGCGATCGACTGGGCATTGCGGTGGACCGGATGCGTGCCGTGCGTACCACTGAATTCCGCTATATTCGCAACTACCACACGGACCGGGCGCTGTATCAGTCGCAATACCGGGACGGCTACGCAACCTTCCGCAAGCTCAGAGATCTGCTGGAGGAAGGTCTACTCAGCCCGCTGCAGTCGTCGGATTTTGACAAAGACCAGCGGCCGGCTGAAGAACTCTACGAACTCAGCAGCGACCCGCATCAGATTGTGAACCTGGCAGATGACCCCGCCTATGAAGCCGAGTTGAAGCGACATCGTGGATACCTGAAGAAATGGGAAGACGAAACAGACGACCAGGGGCGTTACCCCGAAAGCAGGGCGTCGCTGGAGCGCGTCTACCGGGAGGCCAAAGGAAAAGTGACCGCTCCGGAGTTTGATTTCCTGAAGACGAAGCTGCGTAACTGAACGAGGCGCGGGAGACCGCATTTATGGCAGAACCGCCTGTGTCAAGCGGCCGCTCCACCGCTGCAGGGAAGCCGTCGAGACGGCGAGACCGATTTGTTTGAGCATGAACGTATGCGTTTGATAATCCAGCAGGCAGCGGCCGTGTGTCTGCTGCTGTCGAGGTTCGCGGGCCGGGTCGCAGAGAGGCCGAATATTCTGTTCATAGCGGTGGATGATCTGCGGCCGGAACCTGGCTGCGTGCACTCAACGGCCATGGTTCGGCGTAACGTCGATAGCGCCAGCGGTCAGTGCAAAGCGACAGATTGGCCGGAGCAGAATTCGTGACCAGTTACGGTTTGCGGCGTGGTTCGTTCAATACCTGCTGCAGCCATGCCCGGGCGTCACGTCGCCAGGTACTTTCCCGGTGCATCCACAGATCGGTGTGTGGATGGATGTAGGGACCTTCGGGAATGCTGAAGATTTTCGTGGTCGGCACATCAAGAAAGGTAAACCTCGCCAAATGCAGGTGTTCCTTCAGATAGTCGTCCCGCACTTTCGTGGCGTGTTGTCCGCAGATCAGCACCGGACGGCCTTTCAGTCGACTCAGCCGGACCAGTGCCGCTGCCCGGTCGCTGTCGGGATACGGCCACGTTCTCTGACCATCGAAGTGATCGTGAGTAAACATGCCCTTCCAGAAGGCTGCAATTTCGTCGTCAGCCAGGCCGATGTAGCTGGCCCCGATGGCGCCGCGGGAAAAGCCGCAAATGAACACGTTGTCGAGATCACCGCCGAACTCCTGGCAGATACGAGGCAGGTTGACCTTGCAGTAATCCGTGGTCGCCTGCGTGTCACCCCACCACGTGACGGCGTTTTTCTGGCGTCCCTGTTCGATATAGGGCATGCAGATCCAGATGAAGTCTCGTCCGCCACTCATGCCAAAGCCAAGGTTCGCGTCCCTGACTTCGCCGGATCCTTTGCCTGGAGGAAACCTGTTGCCGGTGTATTCGACAAGCACCGGGTAGGTGCGGCCCGGTTTCCAGTCGAGGGGCAGGTACAGCGAGTGGTAGACATCGGTGCCGACGTATTCCGGAGCCACCTGGCGAACACGTCTTCCCGCCGCCGGTTTCTTGTCGGTCATCACGGGCGTGATCAGATCGCCGGCGACACAGTCATCGGGCTGATCGGAAATCGTCAACAGCCCGATCAGGCCAAGTAATGCGATTGGCTGCGGCATCGTCAACATAGATATCACTCTTGCTTAGTCAGTAAGGATCAAACGGAAGATTACTGTCGCGTCGAAACGTGGCGTGGGTTTCCAGCCTGCGTTTATCTGCATCGCAAGCTGGAAGCTTACGCCACTTATTTTCCGCTCGGTCCTAAACAATCAGCGTGCCCGCAGTCGCCTGGCACGGTCCGGTTTTGCCCGGTGCGTGCAGGCAATTGCTCAATCTTTCATGGACCGACCGTCGCGAGCCCGCTCGCTGATGATACCTGAATTCATGGGCAGGGGAACGGGCCGTTCCGAAACGATATGACATGCCGCGATGCGCCATATCGCGGCGTGAGTCGTTTGCGGATGCGGCCGGCCTTTGCGAAGCTGTCCGCAGACCGCCGATTACGGGCCGGCTCAGGAATCCGGCAGTTCGTACAACATCCGTGCCTGACAGGCATGGGCTTCTTTGATTCCACCGGCAGTCCGTTCCGGCAGGGCATTGATCATTTCTTCGGATACAACTGCCAGCGGCACGCGCATTCGTATTTTCCGACTTATCTGTACGATGATACTCAACCCTTTATCCTGCCGGGCAACGATGGTCTGACGGTGGGAGAAACGTACGCTCAGGAACGGCTTCGGTGTTTGCGGTGCTCACTACTGAGCGTCAGGGGCAGCGGCCGGGGCAGCGTCAGGGGCCGGGGGGGAGGATGCGGATGCAGACGGGCCGAGGTACGTCGATGCGGTGATTGGTGGGAGCCAGCGCGCCGTTATTCGGAGCGATTGCAAAGACCGTGACGTTGTCCGAGTTCTGGTTCTCGGCCAGCAGCCACCGGCCGGATGGATCGATCACAAAATTACGTGGCTCCTGCCCGTTCGTCTTTTCGATCTCGACCGGCGTGAGTCGACCGGAATCCGCGTTCACCTGATAGACGGCAATGCTGTCGTGACCTCGATTGCTGACGTAGACGAATTTTCCGCTGGGGTGGACCAGGCATTCAGCCGTGCTTCGACGGCCTTCAAATTCAGGGGGAAGCGTCGAGACTCGGTGAATTGTTGACAGTGCTCCGGTCGTACCGTCCACCGAGAACGCGGTGACTTCGCTGGTGAGTTCATTGTTGGCGTAGGCAAATTTCCCGGACGGATGCAGGCTGAAATGACGCGGTCCTCCGCCGGGATTGACGGCCACTGAATCGGCCGCGGACGGCGCCAGCAGTCCGTTCTGAGGATCAAAGCGGTAGATCATGATGCGGTCGATCCCCAGATCGGCGACCCAGGCGAAGCGGTTGTCCGATGACAGATTGACGGAATGTGCGTGAGGCTTTTCCTGACGATCCTTGTTCGGACCGGAACCGATGTGGTTGATCAGGCAGCTGCGTTCTGACAGAGAACCGTCGTCATTGATGGGAAGGACTGCAACATTACCTCCAAGGTAGTTTGCCACCAGAAGAAACCGTCCGGTTCTGTCGACCACGCAGTGACACGTGGCTCCACCGCCGGCCGGCTGCTGGTTGATCAGCGTCAGCTGACCGGACGGACGGTCGACACGAAACGCACTGGCGGCTCCGGTGGGCGCGTTGCCGAAGTCGTTGCTCTCATTACACGCGAAGACCAGATCCTTTGTCGGATGCACGGCCAGAAACGAGGGGTTATCGGATACCGCTGCCAGCTCCGGTTTGCTCAGAACACCCGACGCATCGTCAAACACGCACGTGTAGATGCCGTCGCTGGCACTGTCTCCGCGGGTGTAGGTTCCGATGTACAGGCGATGCTCAGCAGCCATGGTGATGGAATCGTTCAACAGGGACAGAAACAGCAAGAGTGTCAGCAGTCTCATCAGGATCAGCTCAACAGAGAGGCAGAAAAAGAATGGCCAGACGTTCTTGACAGACGCCTCTGGTCGCAGCATACCGTCCGAGCTCGGCCGAGCAAATCCAGGTATCCGCACAGGCCGCTAGGCAGGCACGGGCAGTCCGTCCATGAGTGCGTTCAGGATCTGCCCGGCTCGACGTCGGTTTCCATCGCGGGCAGCACCGCGACAGACGACGCGGTGAGCGAGCACGGGCAGACACAACTGCTTGACATCGTCCGGAATGACGAAGTTGCGTCCTTCGACCAGCGCCATCGCCTGAGCGGCCCGGTACAGGGTCAGCGCTCCGCGCGTACTGACGCCGAGGGCCAGGTCGGCATGACTGCGAGTCGCCTCGACAATATCCAGAATATAGTCAGCCAGTGACTCGTCAACACGCACATCTCCGACGCTTTTCTGCAGCGCGATGATCTGATCAGCGTCGGTGACCGCCTCCAGGCTGCTGGTCGGTTCTCCATGTCGGTGCCGCCGAAAGATTTCTCGTTCTGTATCGCGGTCCGGATAGCCCAGGTCAAGACAGACCATGAACCGGTCCAGCTGGTTTTCGGGCAGTGGATAGGTGCCTTCAAATTCGAACGGGTTCTGAGTGGCGATGACCAGAAACGGCTGAGGCAGGGGCAGGGTGACGCCTTCGATGGACACCTGAGTCTCGCTCATCGCTTCCAGCAGGGCACTCTGCGTCCGGGGAGTCGTCCGGTTGATTTCATCCGCCAGCAGCACGTTGGTGAATACCGGCCCGGGACGAAATTCAAAATCGCCGGTGTTGGGGCGATACACGTTGCCGCCCACGATGTCACTGGGCAGCAGGTCGGGAGTGAACTGTAGTCTGTTGAATTCACATCCCAGCGACCTGGCCAGCGCCCGTGCCAGCGATGTCTTACCCAAGCCTGGAGCATCTTCCAGCAGCACATGCCCGCCGGCCAGCAGAGCCACCACGCACAGTCGCACGGTTTCTTCCTTGCCCAGGACGGCCGATTCCACATTCGAACGAATACCTGCGATCGCGTTGTCTGTCACTCGGAACTCCGATACTGCAGAGGCGCATCAGTGCTGAAGATTGCCGCCGATCCACCGTGGTGCTTTGGATTGATCAGTACCCGACCGATTTCAGATGTCTGAACAACCGGCCGTTCTGCTGACTTCCTTAAGATGTCTGACTGTTCTGTGCAGAAGCCGCCGGTTCGCTGCCGGATTCGGTTCGCTTCGCGTCCGTCGCAGCTGAACCGTCGGACGGCATCGGGGTGTCGCCTTCGGCTGTCGGACTCTCGGTTGCCGGACTTTCAGTTGCCGGACTTTTGGGTTTTGGGGGCTCCGGGGCCGGTTTGGCTTCGCCTGAGGCCGGTGGCGACTGTTGGTCCGGGCTGGCTTTGGTTTTCGGATCGGCTGCTGCTGCTTCCGGTGCAGTCTCTGGTGCTGCCTCTGAGTCTGCCGCAGGTGGTTCTTCAGGTGTTTTGTCCCAGACGCCGGCGTCGTATTTCTGCCAGAAATCTGCAGCGGATTGTCCCGGGCCCTGCATGGAGGTCAGGATCTGGGTCAGCGACGGCATGTCACGCAACACCTGTATTCCCGACTGAATATTGTCCGGAGTCAGCGTGATGCGTTCCAGTTTCAGGCCCTGCAGCGGTGTCAGGTCCTGAATCGGCGTGTCGGCGATATTCAGGCGTTTCAGTGTAGACATGCCTGACAGCGGCTCAAGGCTGCTGACCTGAGTCCCCTCGACATCCAGGCTGACCATGGCCTTTCCCTGCAGAGCTGAGATGTCACTGATTCTGGTCTGAGGAATCCACAGAGTGGTCAGGGGCAGTTCTGCGACCACGGACAGATCTTCCACGGGAACACCCATCAGGTTCAGTTCACGCAGTGGCATGCCGGCCAGCGGCGACAGATCGGTGACGGTTGTATTCTGCAGGTGCAGCACTTCCAGCTGCATGCCCCTCACGACGCTGATGTTGTCGACCGGTGCGTTTTCCAGAATCAACGTCTGCAGCGGCATGCCTTTGATCACCGACAGATCGGAAACTTCCGTCATCCCCAGATCGAGCGCTCTGAGCGGCAGCCCCTTCAGCGCATCGATCGACTTGACGCCGGACTGGAACAGGCGAGCCTCGACGATGTCGTTGCCGCTGCGTTCAAACTGAGCGTTTTCGTTTGCCTTCAGCTTGCGCCGCAGCTCTCGCGGCAGCAGCACCTGAGGCTGGTCAGAGGCCTCGGCACGGCGGACCGGCGGGGCTTCCGTGGCCGTCGGTGATGCCTGCTGAGCACACCCGGCGGACACCAGCAGCAGACAGGCCGTCACGGGAAGACACAGAAGCAGTCGGCAGCATTCTGACATTGGAAATCCTGTTGGTAAAAATAACAAAGCGATCCATCAACGGAACCGCCGGTTGAACCGCCGACCGGTACTCAGCAAGAACAAAACGCTGAGACGATCGTCCCGGAACTTGATGTCGCAGGGCAGAGGACGGTCTGATCTGTTCCGCTTCAATCCGTCCGCTTCAATCCGTTCTGCCGCGACCAGGGTGGCAGTCTCAGCTCTTGATCCAGTCAAGAGCCAGTTTTGTGAACTGTTCGCCTCGGTCCCGGTAGTCCCGAAACCAGTCATAACTGGCACATCCCGGTGACAGCAGCACAATACCGGCTTGCGGCGTCAGTGCAACTGCCTGAGTGAAGGCCTGATGAAAGTCCCGGGCGACCAGCAGCGACAGATGGCGAAAACCCGAGTTCTGGCGGATGAGGGTCTCCAGAACGTCGGCTGTGTCGCCCATCAGCACAGCACCCACGGAATGTTGACAGATGGCGTCCGCGAAAGAGATCAGGTCGGAACCCTTGTCGGATCCCCCCGCCATGATCACGACCGGCTGTCGAAAGGTGTGCAATGCCGCAATGGCAGACTCAGGCGTCGTTGCGAGCGAATCATTCCAGAAGCTCAGGCCTTTTCCTGCAGCGACACATTGCAGCCGATGGGGCAACGGCTGAAAGCTGCGCAACGAGTCCGGAAATTCTGTCGGATCAGCGCCCATCTGCCACGCGGCGCAGGTCGCTGCCGCAATATTCCGAGCATTATGTTCACCAGGAAGCTGCGGGGGCTGCTGAAAACGAATGGCGTCCTCGCGGCCTCTATCGCGAAGAATCAGCTGGCCGTCGTCCGCAAACACACCGTCGTCGCCGGAATCATGACAGCCAAACCTCAGGCATTTGCCCCGCACACGCCACGTCGGTTCGACGGCAGAGCCGGACGGGCCGCAGCCGGAAGGGCCGGGGCCGGCGGCGGGCAGAGACTGGTTCACCAGCCATTCGTCCGGCAGTACTGCCACATCGTCGCGACGCTGACTGTTCAGAATCACCTGTTTGGCGGCCTGATACGATGTCAGATCTCCATGCCAGTCCAGATGATTGGCTGAAAAGCCGGTGATGACGGCAACCGCCGGTCGTGGAGCGGCTTCGCGCAGGCGTTCCAGCTGAAAACTGCTGAGTTCCAGCACGATCAGGTCGTCATCCGTGAGCTGATCCACGACGGGCAGCAGACTGGTGCCGATGTTGCCTCCGAGTACGACTGTGCGGCCGTTCAGCGCACTGTTGGTTCGCAGCAGATGATGCACGAGTGCGGCGGTCGTCGACTTACCGTTGCTGCCGGTAATGGCCACAATCTGACCGTGACAATGACGCAGAAACAGTTCGATCTCAGTGGTGATCATCGCGCCGGCGGCCTGGCAGCGTGGGATCGGCGGCGCACCGGGTTTAACGGCAGGATTGACAACCAGCAGCTCGCAGTCTGCAAAGGCCGCGTCGGGGTGGCCGCCGAGATAGAACGCTCGGATCTTCACGTCGTCCAGCGTCTGAAGCGACGGAGTCAGATCAGCTTCCTGTTTCAGATCCGTGATCGTCACCTCGGCGCCTCGGGCGGCCAGAAACCGGGCCGCCGCCACTCCGCCGCCAAACGATCCCAGCCCCATCACGGTGACGCGCCGTCCCTGGTACGAGCCTGTGTGAGCAGTTGCATCCGACATCAGAACTCCACGCGGCGACTAAGCGTCCGTATCCGCGGCATTGCAGAATTGTGAGTGGCCGGGCTGATTGTCATTCGTTGAAACTCCGGGTATGGTTCTGCGACCCCGGGCCCTGATGTCGGACCCTCGCCCAGCGGGCGGAAATCGTGTATCTGCCGATACAGTTTCGGGATGATAGCAGGTACTTCTTCTGAAAAAGGCAACTGATGGCTGACTCCATTCTCGGAATGCACGCCGCAGACTGGATTGTGCTGGCCGTTTATTTCATCGCCATTCTGGGAATCGGACTGTGGTCTGCTCGGCGGGTCAAGGATGCGACCGATTATTTCATGGGCGGTCGGCGCTTCGGCAAGATCTTCATGATGTTCTTTGCCTTCGGCTCGGGGACCAGCAGCGATCAGGCGATTACGGTCGTGGCCGGCACCTGGCGGACCGGGCTGGCGGGAATCTGGTGGCAGTTTCTGTGGCTGCCGGCGACTCCGTTCTACTGGGTCATCGCTCCGATTCTGCGGCGAATCCGTGCCCTCACAACGGCTGATTTCTTCGGCGTACGGTTCAGTCCGGCGACGGCCGTGCTGTATTCGTTCTACGGAATCTTCATTTCCATCGTGTTCATTGCCGGAGGATTGTTCAGCAGCGGGAAGATGATCAATGCCCTGACGGGCGGTTCTCTGGACCAGATGGCCGAACGGAGGGACATCAAGGTTCCCAGTATTTCGATGGTGTCGGTGGCGCCACCAAAGGAAGACCTGGCAGGAGAGGCTTCAAAATCCCGCCTCACGATTTCCGTGCGATGGAGAATACTGGAAGGGTATGAGTACGCGATTCTGGCGATGACCGTTCTGTTTGTCGCCTATGGCATGGCGGGCGGGCTGGGAGCGGCCATTATCACCGACTTTATTCAGGGTATTCTGACGATTGCGTTTTCGATACTGCTGCTTCCGTTTGTCTTTCATCAGATTGGCGGATTCGGTTCGCTGCATGATTCGGCCGATCTGAAGCCGGGCATGTTCGATTTTGTTGCCACCGCAGACCTTGCCAGACAACTGGGGCGTGAACCGATCACGTTCTTTTACGTCTGTGTGCTGTCCATCACGGCTTTAGCCGGCATTATTGTTCAGCCGCACATCATGGGGGTCTGCGGCGCCGGCAAAACAGAATACGAAGGTCGCTTCGGCTTTACCGTCGGTAATTTTCTGAAACGATTCTGTACGGTCGCCTGGACGTTTACCGGCCTGGCCTGTATCGCATGGTATCTGGGAACAAACAGCCCGCTGCTGCAGTCCGGCAATCCCGATGATCAGGCGTTGTACCAGACACTGCATCAGAAAGCCGCAGCAGATACCGCCGGACTGTCGGCCGCCGAACAGGCGGCCATGGACGAGGCGGACAGTAAATTTGCGGATGAGCTGTTTGGACGCGCAGCGTACGACATTCTTCCGACAATCGCTCCGGGACTGGTCGGACTGCTGATGGCATCGCTGCTGGCGGCCGTGATGAGCACCTGTGATGCGCAGATGGTCGTGTCCAGCGGTCTGTTCACAGAAAATATCTATAAACGACACCTGGCGCCGCGTCGTTCTGAACGACACTATGTGTGGGTCGGCCGATTCGCCGGTCTGGCAATCGTCGCCGCGGCGCTGGTGCTGCAGGCGACGTTCACCGACGTGATCCATGCCATGAAGGTCGTGATCAAGACACCCGCGGCAATCGGAATCAGTATGTGGATCGGAATCTTCTGGAGACGCTGGAACACGGCCTCTGTGTGGACCGCCACGCTGGCTGCCGGAGCTGCGTGGTTTCTCGTCAGCTACCGACCTGAGGAAATCCACGGACTGTTCCCGGCGCTGGACGGTATGTTCCGCACAACCGACTCCGGGGTCGTCATGCTGGATATGTGGCAGAGCATCTGCTACCTGAGTGCCGGCGTCATCGCCGGGCTGATCACTGCTCTGGTCACACGGCCCGAGCCGACGCAGCAGCTGGATGAATTCTTCACGCTGCTGCGAACCCCAGTGCAGGAAGGCGAAATCGTGCTGAGCCCGTGCACGGTTCCGGAAAACAATCCCGTGCGAGAACCGGTAATTGAGTTCGCGGGATTTCAGTTTCCCAGGCCAACACGACTGGGTGTCGGTGGTTTCGTCATCGCATGGCTGCTGGTCTTCGGAATCGTCGGCCTGACCAAACTGCTGAGTCTGGTGGTCTGAGCCACGAAAACAGAAAACTGGAAGCGAAACGTACGGCGGACATTCCTGTCCGCCGCCTGGGAAAAGAAGGCCGGGACCGGACAGGAATGTCCGGTCTACGAGGCTGTGGGGCTGCGGGGCTACCTGGTTTGCGAAGTCGGGGGTGACGTCCGTAGAATTCCGGTTTTGCGACTCGTGCCATGAAGGAGTTTTGAATGTTCGGCCGCTCACTGACGGTTCGTCTGATCGGGGCAGTTACCGTCATCATCACTGCCGTCTGCGGGCAGGCAGCGGAAGATGCTGAGTCAAATAACACACGTTCTCCCAATGTCGTGATGATCATGACCGACAACCACGGTGCATGGACGCTGGGGTGTTATGGGAATCAGGATATTCGTACGCCGAACATCAATCGCCTTGCGGCCGAAGGCACCCTGTTTGACAATGCCTTTGCCAGCAATCCGGTGTGCTCACCGACGCGTGCCACGGTGCTCACGGGACTACTGCCGTCTCAGCACGGCGTTCACTGTTTTCTGCGGGGAGGCCGGCTGCAGACGGGGCCTGAGGCTCGGTGTACGCTGGACGAATTCACCTCGCTGCCGGAAGTTCTGAAATCCGCCGGCTACAGCTGTGGCCTGGTCGGCGAATGGCATCTGGGCGGCAACATGCAGCCACAGGAAGGGCTGGATGACTACTGGATCACCATGCCGCACGGCGGTACCAGCACCTTCTACGACGCTCAGATCATTGAACAGGGGCGACTCAGAACAGAACCGGAATACCTGACCGATTTCTGGACACGTCACGCCGTCAACTACATCAATCAACAGGCCGAAAAGAAGGATCAGCCATTCTTTCTGTTTCTGGCCTACAACGGTCCGTATGCACTCAGCCGACTGCTGTTGCGCGAAGGACAGAACCGTCACGCCGAGTTCTACCGTGACCAGCCGCTGCTGTCGTTCCCTCGCGAAACGCCTCATCCATGGCAGCTGCACAACCTGGACTATCAGAACAATCCGGTGTCGATCAGTCGCGTGGCGACTGAAGTCAGTGGCGTGGACGACGGGGTCGGCACTGTTCTGGCAACTCTGCAACAGCGGGGGCTGGATCAGAATACGATTGTAATTTTTCTGGCCGATCAGGGATGGGTTGGCGGACATGGCGGCTTCTTCGGCATGGGCGACCACACGCGTCCCGTGACGGCGCGGGACGGGATGATGAAGATTCCCATGATCTGGCGTCAACCTGATCAGATTGCGGCCGGCCACCGCAGTAAGAAGCTGGTCGCCAACTACGACGTCATGCCCACGCTGCTGGAACTTCTCGAACTGGAAGACAAGATGCCTCGGCAGCCGGCGTCACCGGGGACCAGCTTCGCTTCTGAGTTCGTTGATGAGCCCGACACAGCCGGAGTCGCCGGGAAGAGCGTTGAAAAGAGTGCAGGCCGCACGCCCACAGATGACGCCGTCTATTACGAGTTCGAAGGGCTGCGCTGCATTCGGACGGATCAATGGAAGTACGTGCATCGTCATCCGAACGGTCCGGATGAACTGTATCACCTGAAGACTGATCCGGAGGAGTTCGAAAATCTGGTGGACGACGCTCAATACGCGACCACACGAACAGAGCTGAAGCAGCGTCTCGACGCCTTCTTTGCTGAATATGCATCGCCGAAGTATGACCTGTACAACGGAGGCGGATCACAGACGGTCATCTATGACGGTGTCGAAGAAGAAATCGCTCAGGAGGAACCCGTGGCTCCGCCGGAGTTGCCCGCGGGATTCAAGCCGCAGCAGTTTACGTTGCCGGACGGCTTCAGCGCGGAACTGGTGGCCGGTCCTCCGCTTGTGAATCATCCGACCATGGGATGTTTCGACGATCAGGGACGGCTGTTCATCTGCGACGGTGCGGGCGTCAACATGTCAGCGGAAGAACTGGAAAAGAACCTGCCGAATCGCATCAATCTGCTGGAAGATCAGGACGGCGACGGGCACTTCGACCGGTCCACGGTCTTTGCAGACAAAATGACCTTTCCGATGGGCGGTGTCTGGCACGACGGAGCCCTGTACGTGGCCTCGCCGCCGAATATCTGGCGACTGGAGGATACCACGGGCGACGGCGTCGCTGATCGACGCGACATTATTGTTGACAAGTTCGGCTACACCGGAAACGCAGCCAGCATCCACGGATGCTTCTTCAGTCCGGACGGTCGACTGTACTGGTGCGATGGCTATCACGGGCATGAATTCACGGACGCGGATGGCAATGTGGTCAGTCAGCGAAAGGGCTCCTATATCTTCAGCAGCCGACCCGATGGCAGCGACATCCGTATTCACTGCGGCGGTGGCATGGACAACCCGGTCGAAGTTGACTTCACCGAAGAAGGCGATGTGATCGGCACGGTCAATATCCTGTACACCCGCCCCCGCATTGACTGTCTGGTGCACTGGCAGTATGGCGGAGCTTATCCGCACCGCGAAGCTGTGTTGGATGAACTGCAGATTACGGGTGAACTGCTGGGGCCCATTCATCACTTCGGACACGTGGCAATTTCCGGGACGACGCGTTACCGCAGTGGCGTGATGAATCACAACTGGCGAGACAATTATTTTGCCACCGAGTTCAATCTGGGCAAAGTCGTGCGGGTGGAACTGGAACGAAGCGGCAGCACCTACACCTGTACCGAGCGGCAGTTTCTGTCCTGTAATAATCGAGACTTCCATCCGACGGACATTATGGAGGATGCGGACGGCAGTCTGTTGGTGGTGGATACGGGCGGCTGGTTCTATCGAGGCTGCCCGACGTCTCAGGTATCGCGACCAGACGTACTGGGAGGAATCTACCGAATCCGGCGTGACCACATGACCACGGTTCCTGATCCGCGGGGCGAACGCATCGACTGGGCCGTTCGGACCGGTGCGCAGCTGATGCAGGACCTGAAAGACACACGTTTTGTCGTCCGGGAAAAAGCCATTCATGAATGCGTGCGCCGCAGAGAATCAATTATCGACCGCCTTGCGGCGACCGCAAAGAACGCGGACATTCTGGCCAGACGAGGTGCGCTCTGGGCGTTGACACGGATTGTATCCGGCGAACTGCCGGACCAGGCCGCTGGCAGGTCTCGTTCTGCCATTCGTGCGGCGTTAAACGATCGCGATGCCGGCATTCGTCAGGTCGCCTGTCATTCGCTGACGGTCACTCCGGATGCCGACTCCGTGACTGAACTGATCGGGCGTCTGCAGGACCGTGATTCGGCCGTCCGTCGCAAGGCAGCCGAAGCGCTGGGACGGGCGGCGGATCGCCGCGCCATACCGGCGCTGGTGAAGACACTGGCTGAAGCAGATCGGGAACTGGTGCACGCTGCGACCTACGCGCTGATCGAAATCGGCGGTTCCGAAGACCTGCGAAAGGCCACGGCCGGGCAGACGGATCCGGCGATTCTGATTCGCGCGGCCATGGCGGTTCTGCAGAGCAGCGACCAGCCGCCTGCCGCTGACGGCACTCTGGTCTGCGACTGGCCGGAAGCCCCCGTTCTGCAGCGTGAACTGCTGGGCTATTATCGTGAGCTGCTGAAGAATCTGAACCGCCGGAAAGCAGATTCCGATGATCAGCTGTCGGCAGAGATAAGCCAGTTATTTGCGGCGGTGCTGGCAGCTGATCGACAGCAAACGATTGCGTCGGATGTGCTGTCGGACTTCGTGGCTGACTTTGCCAGAGTTGAATCGGTCGCGAATCGCGTTGGCCAGCTGCTTGCAGATGCGGCCACGTCGTCTGAACAGAAGACCGCGATCCTGGCAGGAATTGCCCGCAGCGGTGTGCCGCTGCATGACAGCTGGACCAGCCCGCTGATCGATGATCTGACATCAGACAATCCCGAGCAGGTGGCGCAGGCCGTGGCTTCCGTGGCCACCATCCGATCACCTCGATTCGCGCCGCAGCTGGCCGCGATTGCCGGCAGCGACCAGCAGACAGCCCTGCTGCGGCTTGCTGCGATGGAAGCTCTGCTCGCCTTTGATCGAAAGCTGTCGACGCAGTCGTTGGCAACGCTCATGACACTGGTGCGGGACGGTTCCCCCGCAGAGTCGGTCCAGGCCGCACGCGTGCTGGGTTCAGCCGCTCTGACCGAGCCGCAGCTTGAGCAGGTGACCGGGCTGTTGCCGCTGACCGGGCCGCAGCAGTTGCTGGACATTGTTCCGCTGTTCCGACGCACGCGGTCCGTTCCGCTGGCCACAGCCTTTCTCAACAGTCTGGAAGGTGCGCGAAGTCTTAACAGCCTGCCGATGATTGAAGTGTCTGAGGTGGTGAAGAGCTTTCCCCAGGAACTGCATGAGCGGTCCAACGCGCTGCTGGATCAGATGAAGACGATCGAGCAGGAAAAGCTGCTGAAGCTGGATTCGCTTATCGGACAGTTGAAGGCCGGGGATGCCGCCCGAGGTCGAGAGGTCTTTTTCAGTGAAAAGGCGAAATGTGCCACGTGTCATGTGGTGGGCCGACAGGATTCCGGGGAACTTCTGGGAAAACGAGTCGGGCCGGACCTGACCACGATCGGGGCCAACCGAGCTCCCCAAGACCTGCTGGAATCAATCATTTTCCCGTCCGCCACCATTGTGCGGCAGTACGAACCCTACACGCTGGTCAACACGGAAGGACGGACCTGGTCCGGCCTGGTAATCAAAGACACGTCCGAAGTCGTCACCATTCAGCAAAGTACGGGTGACCCGGTGACCGTCAAACGCGAGGACATTGAGGAACTTGTACCGGCAACGGTATCCATTATGCCGAAAGGGCTGGACGAAACGCTGACTGCCGGACAGATTGCCGATCTGATGGCGTGGTTGCAGACGCTGCGTTAGCGTGCGGCACCGGGCCGGTCAGAAATTTCGTAAGAAATCCGGCGTACTCCGGAATGCCGAGCGGGAAACTCTCAGAGGTGACGACAGATGCTGATATGAGCAGCCATGTTTTCAGACTGTTTCCCGAGCGTTCGGATCCGCCCGTCATTCGATGGGCGGCTGTTCCGATCAAAGCAACGGTGTTTCGAGTGGCAGCTGTGTCAAGAACAGCATCAGCGCCAATATCACCAGGACAGCCGGCCTCATTGTCGACCGCGTTTCCGGACCCGATGAAAGCCGGCGGCGCAAGCGGCGTCCGATCCCGCCCCGGATTCCGCGTCCGGAACGAACTCGGGGCCGGTACAGGGCCGGCACGTGCATGCTGGATTTCCAGAGCGGCGCAGCATTCTCTGCTGCCTTGTGTGTCTTTGCTGTTTTGTCTGTGGACTGTACTGGCAGGCACGTCGGCTGTGGCTGGTGACGCCGCTGTGAGCCGCAGCGCTGCAGTGGCCGGCAGTGCCGCTGTAGCCAGTAACTTCGCCGTGACCGGCATGGCCGAGTCACCGCAGGCGACTGCTCACCAGCGTGTGCTGCACTCGATTTTCAGCGAGCAGATACTGCGGCAGAATGTACTGGCAATCAGTCGCCGCGCCGCCGAGCTGCCGCCCGCGGAACGATTCGAGTTCTTAAGCCGCTGGGTCATGCCGAATGCCGCTCGCCGGACGCTGCGACTGCACTCGGATTTCGCCCCGGTCAATCCGGCGCCGCCCGTGGCGGCAATGCTGCGCCGGGCACGTGAGGAAGACGGACCTCTGATTTCTCCGGCGCTGGAATTGATTTCAGTGGCCGGCCGGTTGAATCGTCTCGAACAGCTGCAGGATGCCGTTCCCGAGCCGGACATCACCGACATCGGGCAGCAGAAGGCCGTGGCAGCGTTTCGAGCTGCGATCGCGGTGCAGCAGAACGACTTTGCAGCAGCGGAAACGGCGATGAATCAGCTGCGTCAGCTGGCCGCCACGAACGCCGTGGTGTTTGCCGAACGCTGGCCCGAGGCGATTGCCGTGTGGCAAGCCAGCATCCATCCGCAGACTCGCGCCGTGGCTCGAGACCTCGCATTTCTGTTATACGAACAGGCTCGAAATGGCCAGGGACCTCGCAGTGAACGCTGGCACCGTCACGTGTATGCTCTGAAGCAGCATCTGGAAACGGAAATCGACGGCGATATGGCGAAGACTGCTGAAGGCGTTGAAGACGTCTCTGAGGCAGGAACCGCCAAAGTGCGATCCGGGAGTCTCTTACACTGGCATCCGATGAGTCGCACGACGGCAGAAACGCGTGGGGTTGGATATCCGGAGGCGGCGTGGCGACTTCGAACCGGAGAAGTTCAGCATGTCGCGGGACATGATCAGGATTACCTGGTCTGGTCGATTCCGCTGACCGGAGACTTCACGGTTGAAGCAGACCTGACCACATTCGGCTACAAGGATATTCACCTTGGCTTCGGCAATCTCTGGGCAGGACCGGGATACGATCACAAATCGTGTCTGAATGGAAATTTTCGCCGCGACTTTGCTTCACGGAAAATTGATCCGCCACTGACTCAGACGGGTGACTGGATGCGTGCCCGGCTGGTGGTGCAGGACGGGCGTCGCCGCAGCCTGATCAACGGACGCATTGTTTTTGAAGCCGAACAGGATTCCGGCGGCGATCCGTGGCTGGCAGTTCACAGCGGCTGGTATACCGGCGGGACCGTCCGAAATCTGTCCGTCACCGGTGAGGCCGTCGTTCCCGAAACGATCCTTCTGGCGAGTCGTCTGAAGCTGCCCGGGTGGCTGCCGTACTTCGATGAATCAACAGGACAGGCTGACAGCGACTGGCGATGGGTCGCCGATCCCGAATCTGGCAAGGACGCCGCCGCCGCGGCCGACAGCATTCCGAACAACCCGATCGTAGAGGAGGAACCGTCGACCGGCAGCGGGGTTATCGTGCGGCGTCACCTGACTCATCTGTCGGGAATCAGGTTTGAAAGCCTGTTGCGCTATCATCGCCCGATGGTGGAAGACGGTGTCATTGACTACGAGTTTTTTTATGAGCCCGGCCGGTGCGTGGTACATCCGTGTCTGGACAGGCTGGCCATGTTGCTGGATCCGGACGGTGTCCGAATTCACTGGGTGACCGACGGAAAATTTGAACGCTTTCCGCTGGACGCGGCCAATTCGTCCGATGAAGAGCCGTCCCGTCGCGGGCCGGACAGATTGCCGCTGAAGGAAAATGCGTGGAATCGCCTGCGGCTGCAGCTGACCGGCGACGTGGTGGATCTAAGGCTAAACGGACAGCACATCTGGTCGCGTCCGCTGGAGCCGGACAACCAGCGGACATTCGGGCTGTTTCTGTTCGCTGACAGCACGGAAGCCCGGATCAGGAACATCCGCTGGACCGGAGCCTGGCCTCGGCAGATCCCTGCGGTGGCCGATCAGGAACTGGTCGGGGACCCGCTGAGTCCGATGCTGGCTGAAGTACAGAACCTACCCGAAGTATTCCGCCACGACTTTTCGTCTGGCCTGCCGGCGGATCGTTTTTTTGTGTTCGACGGAGGACTCGGGACGGACATCGTGGAAAATCCGGACGGCCTGTCGGTGGTCAGACCCGGCGGCGAGGGCTACCTGAAATATGGCGTTGGTCCGCGTCTGCAGATCGGTGGCAATTTTGATGTGTCTGTCACGTTTGATCAGTTGCAGACATCACCCTCAGCCGGAGGCAACGCAAACTGTCAACTGGTGCTGGACATCGCCGACGAGGTCCGCAGTTCCTGTCGCATTTATCGGCGTCATGAACCCGGCACTCAGGCTGTCTGGTCCGCGATCTTCAGGCGTCATGAAAACGAGACTCGTTATCTGTTTCCGCAACGGACTGCGGAAGAATCAACGTCCGGCTGCCTGAGGATGATTCGTACCGGACGTCAGCTGCACTATCTGTTTGCTGAAGAAGACTCGAATGTCTTCCGCCTGATCGATACGCAGGACGTGGGATCGGACCTCACCACAGAAGGTGGAATCCGTCTGGTGCTTGAAACTCAGGGGGCCGGTCGTTCTGCCGTTGTCTGGAAGAACCTGACCGTCCAGGCGGAACAGATGCTGCAGGACAACACGCTGGCTCCCGAAGTCAGTGTAGTACAGCTGAACAGTCGCCGGGCAGATCTGCCGCTTCGATCACTGGTCGACTTCTCAACGGATCCGGTCAGGACCGACAGCTTCCAGCTGTGGGGGGCGACGCGCGTGACGGCACCAAAGCCGAAAGGATTTCTGATCGTTTCCAACGGCGCTGCAAACTGGACCGCAGACGGGCTGGCTTCGCTTGAACGCCTGCGTGGCGACTTTGACGTTACGCTGGATGTACATCCCGAGTCTCTGGCGTTGCCGCGTGCCGGCGATGAAACGGCCGTGATTCTGCAGACTGAGTTCAGTGATCCGCAACGGACGGCGATTGAAATCAAGTATATCCGGGCATCGGAAGGCAATTGTCTGCTGGAAGCGATGCGCCGCGTGAATGATGAAGCCGGTCGCCCCGTTTTCCGGAGTCTCCGGACCGCGCCGGTGGATATTGTTGACGGTTTAAGAATTGTCCGGCACGGTGAGTTTTCCTATCTATTGTACCGCGAACCGTCGGCAACGGACTGGAAGCTGCTGACGGGGCTGAGAACCGGAGCTGCGGCGGTGCTTCCGGCAAACCTGCGCACGATCGTACATACCGGCGGACCAAATCGGCAGTCCCGGGTCTGGCTGCGCGGGCTGCGGATTCACTGTGACCCGGATCGTTGAAACGGCGTCCTCGGAATTGAATTGCCATGACGATTCTGAAACCTATCCGTCCTGCCCTGCTGCGGAACCACTGTTTTCGCACGCTCGGTCAGATGCTGGTATCAGTACAGGGAATACTGTTGACGTTACTGGAGACGCCACTGGTGGCGCCAGTGGCGGCATCACTGCTGCTCAGCGTCGCTTTCGGTCCGAATGCCGGTGCCGAGCCGCCCGCCGATCTTCGCCGAGCCACCGGAGCAATTTTCGCGGACGGCCATATTGCTGAATCCGCTCTGCAGATTCACAAACGGGCAGTCATGATGCCGCCCGAGAAACGGCTGGAGTTTCTGACACGCTGGGTTCTTCCCACCGACGACCATGCGACCGTGCGTCTGCAGGTTGCCTTTACACCGACTCATCCGATTTCCGGTTCAGTCGATGGCACCGATGCCGGCGGCCAACTGGTTTCTCCGGCCATCGATCTGGTCCGGACGGCCGCGGAACTGAACAGATTGACGCCGCTGCTTCAGCAGGTGACTCAGGTGCCCGCAACGAACCGCCTTTCACTGAAAAAGTCACTGGCGCTGCAGGCGATGATTCTGTTGCAGCAGGGGCAGCAGGACGAGGGGTTGGCGGTGGCGGAACGCTTTACCGAACTGTGTCTTGACCCTGTGCCCAATAGTGCTGATCATCGTTCTGCAGAAGCCGTCTTGTTCGTTTTCAGCCGACATCAGCCAGGCGTTCAGGAGGTGCTGCGGGATACCGTGGACCGAATCGTTCAGGAGACTCGCCGCGCCAATTCCTGGGATCTGTTCACTCGCCGGTTCAAGACGCTGTCCACACGCAGCCACCGCCGCAGTGACGATGATGCGAAGGCCTCTCTGAAGAATTTCAGTCAGTGGCAATCGGTCAGCACGCTTACCGCCGCATCACGTGGCAGCGGAATTCCGGAATCTCAGTGGCTGCTGCGCCCCGGTCAGGCAGACAACCTGGTGAGTCATGGAGACGACTACCTGTATTTTCAGTCACCATTGCGCGGACGATTTCAGGTGGAATGTGATTTCACGTCGTTTTCATGGACGGACACCGAGCTGATGGTGGGCGGAACCTGGGTGTCTCCCGTGTATACGCACGAAGCTTATGATGTGGGCGATGTGCGAAATAATTATCGGCGACTGCCGCTGTCTCCAAGATTGTCGAAGATCCGCGACCGGTTTCACTATCGGACTGTCGTGGCGCCGCTTGTGCAGACTCAGGAAGCAGATCCCACAAAGAGGGCGTTGTTGCCAGAGGAATCTCGCTCGGATGTGTTCTCGGCCACGAACGCCGTGATCGATCAGGAAACACGGTCCACGGCGCCGCTGAGTGCACCGCTGTTTCAGGCGACGACCTTTGTCAACGGTCGGCCGCTGCATGTGCATCCGCTGCAGCCGCACCATGATCCGTGGGTCGCCATCCGCAATGACTATAAGAACGAGGGCAGTGCCTTCAACGTGCGAGTCACCGGCAATCCTGTGATTCCCGAGCAGATTCTGATGGCGGCGGATGAACGTCTTGGCGGCTGGTTGCCGTATTTCGGCGGCAGCGTGGGATGGTCAGATTCGGCGTGGCAGGGACTGTACCGAGGCGACCGTGAGGCTGAGGTGTCGCCGGAAGTCAGGCTCGGTGGAGGTCTGTTTGGTGTCCGGAGACCGGACCTGGCCGGAACTCACTGTGAACAGGCCATCTTTTACCACCGCCCGATCCTGGAAGATGGAACGATCGAATATGAGTTCTATTATCGTGAAGGGCAGCTGACGGCCCATCCGGCCATTGATCGTCTGTGTCTGCTGATGACAAAGCAGGGAGTTCGGGTGCACTGGCTGACGGATGGGGCCTTTGATCGGACGGGCATTTCGCCGGACAATCAGACGGACGAACCAGAGAATCGGCGTGGTCCGTCGCAGCTTCCGTTGCGGCCGGACGCATGGAATCGCGTCACGGTAAGTCTGACGGGTAACCGGCTGAGCCTGATGCTGAACCGGGAACTGGTTTACGAACGGGACCTTGACCCGCACAATCAGCGCCGCTTCGGGATTTTTCATTTTGCTGATCGCAGTGAAGTTCGGGTGCGCAACATGGTCTGGTCCGGAGACTGGCCGCGTGAACTTCCGTTGGTGACCGCGCAGCCGCTCGCGACCGATGAGGCCCTGTTTCTGGAACAGAACACACAGCACCTGACAGAACAATTTCACTATGACTTCACGGACAGTGCTGCCGAAGACAGTTTTCGGGAATCCTTTTCTGTGATTCGTGGAAGCGCGGCCGATCATCTGCAGTTCGGCAGTGCAGGGCTGCTGACGCGACGGCCGGGAGCGGTCGGATATCACAACACCACGATTGCTCCGGCGGCGGAAATTCACGGAGACTTCGACGTCACCGTGGCGTACAGCCAGTTTCAGGCGGAAACGATCGTGGACGGCAACAATTCCGTGATGTTGATTGTCGGCCTGCAGAACGAAACCGCCGACGAATTCTTCGTCAGCCGGCGGCAGGTCCATCGTGCGAAGGACGTGATCGAACAGTGTATTCAATGTGCTTTGGTCCGGCGTCCCCCGGAGGGCGAGAAGCGGGAATACTTCGGCACCACGCCTTCAGAGCAGACCGCCGGTCGTCTGCGGCTGGCTCGCCGGGGCGATCAGATTTTCTTTCTGTCGGCGGAAGGTGATTCTGAAAATTTTCGCCTGCTGGCGTCGCGAGAATGTGCGACAGATCCGGTGGCGCTGAACGGACTACGTCTGGTGAATCAGATGCATCAGCCCGGCTTTTCCAGCGTGACCTGGAAGTCCGTGACGGTCCGGGCAGAGAAACTGTCCGGACTCGCAATCGACGCTGCAGACGCGCGCCTGACCAGGCTGAACGAGCAACGGTCTCGGCTTGCCGTAAATGTGGTTCATGACTTTACGAAGCAGCCGCCGGATCCCAATCAGCTGCAACGCTGGGGAGAAGTATCGCCGTGGAATGCGAACGATGACGGGTTGCTGATCGCGGCCACCGGACAGGACGCCTGGACTTCCAGCGGCGTCGGCACGCTGCATCCGATATCCGGCGATTTTGATATTCGCGTAGATTTTGATTTGTTGAACCTGGCGACGCCGCCATCTGGCGCTCAGACGTATCTGCTGGTACAGGTGGATACGATGGACGCCGTTCAAAGTCAGCTGCGTGTGTTTTGCGCTCGAACAGAGACCGGGCAGCTAAGAGCGGTCAGTCAGCTACGCCGGACACAGACAGACGGAAGCGTGGACTACCAACTCAAGGGGGCGCTGGACGGCGCGGCGGTGACGGCTTTGCGCGTGGCGCGTCGTGGTCAGCGGGTGACAGCTGTGGTCAAGCCGATAGACTCTGAGCAGGAACGGATTCTGAGTGTCACGGACGTAAACGATCAGCCGATCTCAGTCGTCCGCGTTCTGCTGCACACGGGCGGTCCCGAGCGATACTCGACGGTCCGCCTGAAAACATTCGAGATTGCGGCTGACAACTATCAGCAGCCACTGGCTCAACCACCACCGTTGAAGAACGTGATTGACCTGCTGCTGGAAGCATTGAAGTAGGTTCATCGCGGTTCGGTCATTTTCGATCGCGATTTCGCCAGCGAATAACCCGGCCGGCCGCAACAAGGGCGATGATCGCGGCCAGTACGATCGGGCCGGCGTGAACCGGGGAAGTCAGGTAGTGCCAAAGGCCATCCTGAGCAGCCGGGCTGCCGTGTCCCGGATGAGCATCGGCAGTACTGGTACCGATGAGCAGTGCACTTAGGATAAGGATGAAGCGTTGCATTCAGATCGCTCTTTCACGGGCGAATTTTCACGGCGGACTGAAACCGGACGACGCCGGCTTTCCGTAGCTGGAACTTCCAGCCGCAGCTGGGCGCACCGGCAATGTTTGTTGCCGGGGCTGGAAGCCCCGGTTATGTTTGTTGCCGGGGCTGGAAGCCCCGGTTACGGTTGTTGCCGGGCCTGAAGCCCCGGTTACGTTGGTTGCTGGAAACGCCGGATCACCCGGAGCTTCGGGCCGGGGGGCTGCCCGGCCAGGACGTGGACTTTACCAGCGGCTGTCAATTGTGAAAAGGGATCAGGCTGCCATTTCCTCAGCCGGCAGCGCCGGTAAGTCGCCTGAGTGCCCGGGCGGCGCTGAGGCATGCAGGTAATCAGGACGGTTTTCCGGGGCACTCGAACGGTCATTGCCGAACAGAGTGGCGGCCACTTTTGAGTACAGTCGGATCCGCGTGATGTAGGATGAATTCTGGTCGAAATCTCCGCCGACAAAGGTCACAAAACGCCGGCTGAAATATCCGCCCTGCAGGTTGGTGACCATTTTCTGAACAGACGTGTTTCGACTGGCGATGTAAAACGAATCGACCATGCGGTGCACCGTTTTTTCGTGCTGCCGCATGTCCTGTTCGTACTTCCGGAACAGAGATTTCGGCAGATCCCGGCCGAACGGCTGTGCCGCGATCACGTCAGCCACCATCCGGGCCGACTTCATGGCGAGGTGAACTCCGGAGGAATAACAGGGATCAATGAAATAGGCCGCATCACCGACGGCGACCCACCCATCTCCTGCCAGTGACTCTGAAGAATTGCCCATGTTGCCGGTGACCATGACATCCGAGATTCTTCGCCGGCCGGCGGTCATGCCCTGATTCAGCAGTGAGTTTTCGGCGACCAGCTTTTCCAGCATCTGAGTCGGCGACAGGCCGCTTTTCCGGAATCGATCGACGGTCATCACCGCTCCGACCGAAAAACGATCCTGAGGCAGACGCAGCAGCCACGTCCAGCCGTCATAGAACATCTGTCCGATGAACCACCCGGCCTTCACGTCATCTCGGGTCGGCAGCGCGTCGTACTGAGCATAAATGCCCATGCGATGCGGTTCTGTCAGTCTGCGCAGACGCAGCCGCGACGGAATCAGGGCTCGCAGCCCCGTGGCATCGACGACCAGACGTCCGCGGACTTCTGACTCGTCACCGCGGTCGCTCCGACAGCGGACTCCACGAATTCGACCGTCGTCGGTCAGCAGTTCCGTCACTTCGTGGCCAAAGCGAACGTCCGCGCCGGCCGCCGCGGATCGGTCGATCAGAATCTTGTCGAAGACAGATCGTTCAACCAGGTACGAATAGGGATGTTCCTTGAAGGTGGCATGACGGTCTGAGTGGGCAAAGTCACCGGGGACCTCGCGTTCTCCGTACAGCCACTTGCCACCGGGCTTGCGGATGAAGGCTTCCCGAATCTGATTGTGCACACCAAGGCGTTCAAAGATCTCAACGGTGGCGGGCAGCAGTGATTCGCCGATGTGAAAACGAGGGAAATGCTCTTTTTCGAGAACGACCACGTCCATGCCAGCGGATGCCAGCAATGTGGCAACCGTACTTCCGGCGGGACCTCCGCCCAATACAACAACATCATGCTGCTTCATGGATACCTGCGCAACGCCTGATTTTGAAATGCTGAGACAGTTCCGGTCCGTCGGCTGCTGTTTCACAATCCGGAACCGGTCAGGCACGCCGCTGACACACGTATCGTCCGGATACGCCGAAGTTTAACCTCGAATTCGTTTTGGCAACACCTGAGTTCTTTCAGGATTTTGGGTTTCAATGACACAACATCAGCTGATTGCTGGACAAATCAGGACAGCCGCGATCAACTGCGGTTTCTGCCGAACGGCAGACCGTTCTGCCGGCAGAGATGACTGCCGGGATACTGATGTTTTTATCACCCCTCAGCCTCGATATTGCCATGATTCATTCTCGTCGAACATTTCTTGCCGGACTGAGTGCCGCCGCGGCCATGCCGCTGGCTGGCGGAACGGCTGTCTCTAAGGTCGCTGCCGCGGCAGAGCCACCGGCCCGCAGCGGCCAGCCGCTGCTGAAACTTAGTCTTGCGGCCTACAGCTTCAACCGTCTGTTCGCGCGACGCGGGACTCCCGAACAGATTGCGGCGGCGGAAATGACGCTGGAAAAGTTCATGGAATACTGCGCTTCGCAGAACCTGGGAGCCACCGAGCTGACGGGGTATTACTTCCCCAAAGACGTGACCACCGAATACCTGCTGAGCATTCGTCGGCAGGCTCACGTGCTGGGACTGGATATTTCCGGCACGGCGATCGGGAATGACTTCTGTCTGCCGGAAGGTGAAGCGCGTGAACGCCAGCTGGCCGAGTGCCGGCAGTGGATTGACTACGCCGCTGTCATGGGAGCTCCGGTGATCCGAATCTTTGCCGGCAGAGTCCCGAAGGGCGACACGGAAGAAGCAGCGATTGAACGCTGCGTCGACGGCATCAATCAAAGCCTGGACTATGCCGCCACCAAGGGCATCTTTCTGGCTCTGGAAGACCACGGCGGCATCACCGCCACACCGGCTCAGATGATGAAGATCATTGATAAAGTAAAGTCGTCTGAGTGGTTCGGCGTTAACTTTGACAGCGGAAACTTCAGCACCGATGACCCGTACCGTGACCTGGCAGTGATTGCTCCGTACGCCGTCAACGCTCAGATCAAAGTGGCGATGAAGACGCCCGAAGGCAAAAAGTACCCGGCCGATCTTGAACGCGTCCTCGGCATTCTGAAGCAGGCCGGCTATCGCGGCTATGCGACGCTGGAGTTCGAAGAACAAAGTCCGTTTGAGGAAATTCCGAAATACCTTCAGAAGCTGAATGAACTGATCGGCTGATGCCGGCGACATTGGTCCGGTGGGACGGATTGCCGGTCCGTTCCACTGCCTGAGCCCCGGTCGTTCACTTGCCCGGTCGTTCACTTCAGAGTCTGCAGGTACGCCACCAGGTCTGCCAGCTGCGCCGGCGTCAGGTTGCCGACAATGCCTTTTGGCATCATGGATATTTCCTGCTTCACGCGGTCGTCGATTTCGTCCTGCAACAGTTCTTTGCTTAGTCCGTCGGTCTGCCGGATAGTGACGGTTTCAGCGCTTTCCAGCACCACGAATCCCGTGTAAACCCGGCCGGCGCCAAGCGTCGATGGTCTTGTTTTCGCCGTCGATGTTGCCGCCTTCGGACGTGTGTTCTGTGAGTGGCAGCACCGCTTCGGCCACCGATGGCACCAGTTCACGAACTGGCCGTTGTCCGCTCTGATCAGTCACCACCCATTGCCTTGAAAGGGCATGCCTGAAGATTCGTCCCAGTCCGACAACCGCGGCGGACTGCACGCGAGGATCGGGATCCGTAAGGGCGTCGATATCGGTGGCACGCGGCAGCTTCAGAAATGTCTCCTGCTGAGCCTTGAACGTGGCGCCGCTGGCGGGCAGGTTGTGACTGAAGACTTCGCTGCGACCCCAGTCGCAGGTCAACAGCAGATCATTCAAACCTTCCGGCCAGCGTTCGTCCCGTCTGATTCTCTGCAGGTCCCGGTAGTGGCGGAATGCGGCTGCCGGACGTGAGTTGTTCTCTGCGGCTGAGGCAACCGTCGCCGCAGGTCCGGATCAGAAGCCGTTTTTCGAGCTGACGGTTCGCAGAGTCGTCGACGCCGACAACTGTCGGTCATCGGTCACATCCAGCCCGACAAGCTTCCATCCACCGTCAATGACTGCCAGTGTAAACCGGCCCGCGAATTGATTCTGTCGATGATGGACGTGTCCCCAGTGTTCTACTTCGCCGCTGACATTCCACCGACACTGACAGGTGAACGCACAGGGTGTGCCCGGCACGTCGGCCGGGTGAACACGGTGCGTCGATACGGGGATAACCTGCCGGATGCGAGCAACGGCGCCGCCCTGCGACTGCATTTTCAGACCGTCCAGCAGTTGCAGATAGATATCCTGAAGCAGCGCGCCGTCAACGGTCACAGCCAGCGCGTCGTAGATATCCTGTTCGCGGCGATAACGAAATGCCTCGTACAGCTGCGGCAGAAGCTGTTCACAGATCTTCCGGCCCTGAGCTTCGGGCACACCGGGGGCTCTGCTGAACATGACAGGCACCGTGGCGGGCGTCAGAACAGCGGCGATGACAGCCAGAATCACCGTGCCGGAGACCGTCAGAATTCGCACTGTTCGCGACCATGATCTGCGTCGCAGAATCAGAATCAGCGCCAGCAGTGGAAGAAACAGCAGCAGTGGCCGCAGTGGCAAATGGCGTTGCGGGCCTGTTGCAGGATCAGCGGGGATGCCTTCTGGAGCGGGGCGGGGTGTTCCCTGCGGAAGCGTGCGCGTGAATGAGTTGCGGCTACCGACTCGCGCGAGTGTCACGCGTTCGGTGTCCGAACCATGAAACACGGTCATCCGGACGGCCCAGACCGACTTGCTGAACCGATTCCAGACCAGCTTCACGGACTGCAGAGGCTCACGCAGCGGCCACGACAGAATCACACCGACACGAGCGCTGGCCATGGCCACGTCGCGACGTTCCGTCGGCTGTGCAAAATCGGTGAAGCTGACTCCATAGAAATCGCACCGCTGCACGTCGGGAGTCCCTGAGACACCATTGATCTGCAGCGGGTTTCCGGTCACAAAAAATTCTTCGATGGCCGGTCGCACCTGATCCTGTTCAGCCACGGTCAGAAATGCATCCTCACGACGGGGCAGGGGAATGTGTTCCTCCAGTGTCAGCAAAGGAATCAGAATCTCGTGCCGAACTTCGAAGTCTTCAAGATACAGAAAGGAATAGACAGAGCTGTAACTGGTGATCCCCAGAGTGGCCTCAGACTGCTGCTGCAGCCACTGCTGACGTTCTTCGTCGGTCGCTTCGGCCGGCGGCGCCGGGCCGGACCAGTCCAGCCGCAGTGTCTGAGGTTCTCCACTGACCAGCGCGCCGTTGAACAGCGGGCCGCCACTGCGTTGCTGTACCTGCAGCTGCATTTCGGCCGGCAGGATGGCATCCGGACCGCTGAAGTGCTGTGCGAACGTCAGAAATGGCGGCGGCGAGGCAAATTCGTACCGCAGATCGAACGTCATGGTGTGCGACATCAGTTCTGCCAGTGGTACACCGTTCGGCGGAATTTCGGCGGTGACAGCAGGTAGCTCCACGGGAGGCAGTGGCCGGCCGTTCTTGTCCCGAATCATGAACCGTTCTGACACAAACTGCCTATGCAGCTCCGCTCCGCGGTTCAGTTCACCCTGACTTAGAAAATCGGCCGCGTCGGGCTGCAGAGAATGAAACAGAAACAGGTCTTCCAGAAATATTTCAACCGTCACGAGAGCCGTTTCGGGGCCGACGACCACAAGTGTCCGGCTTAAGGAAACAGGATGAGCGGCTGAAACACCGCCAGCGGCCGACAGCAGAATTGCGATGGCGGCGAATTGCGGTATTGTTGCAGTGAAGGCCGACATGCCGGTGACTTCAGCAAAGTTCCGGTCGAGCGATCATGACGTGGTGCACGAGTTCTGCCACGGACGAAATGTCCATCTTCTCAAAGATGCTGCTGCGACGGCTTTCGACAGTGCGGATACTGACGCCCACCTTGAGCGCGACGGCCTTGTTTGTTTCGCCGCGAACGATCAGCTTCAGCACTTCGATTTCGCTGGGGGTCAGCGTATCGAATCGTTCGGAAATCCGTTTGGTCTTCGCTTCTTCGACATAGCGGATGCGGTCTTCAGCCAGTGCCTCATTCATGGCGTCCCACAGGGCCGAGCTGGAGAACGGTTTTTCCAGCAGCGTCACGGCACCGCTGCGAATGGCACGCACCGTCAGCTCAGTATCCGCGAAGGCTGTCATCACGATAACGGACAGGGTCACACCCTTGTTCCGCAGTGATTCCAGCAGTTCGACACCCGTCATGCCCAGCATACGGTGATCTGTCAGCAGGCAGGCCGGACGGTGTCCGCTGTAGTTCTTCAGAAAGTCTTCCGCAGACGAATAGGCTTCCACGCGGAGCGCCATCTGAGAAATGAGCGCACACGTGGATTCCCGCGCGTCGTCGTCGTCGTCCACCACGTAAATAATCGGATCAGCACTCATTGTTCGTATCGTCACCAATCGGCAGTGAAAACTCAAATCGACCACCGCCTTCCTGACTGATCGCCTGAATATTTCCGCCGTGGGCCTCAATAATCGAACGGCTGATGGCCAGGCCGATTCCCATTCCGTCGGACTTGGTCGAGACAAAGGCGTCAAAAATGGCAGTTGTGGCATCAGGAGACAGGCCGGGACCGGCGTCCGTTACGGCGACGCGCAGGAAACAGTCCGTCTGCCGAGCTTCGATCTGAAGCAGGCGTTCGCCCAGTGGGGTGTTCTCCATCGCATCGCAGGCATTCAGAATCAGATTCACAAACACCTGTTCAATCTGAATTCGGTCGGCATAGACCGGCGGCAGATCGTCCGGACAGTCAACTTCAATCCGGTCCACAAAATGCCGGGTACGAGTTTCCATGACCGCCAGAGCCTCGCGTGCTGCCTGCCCCACACTGAAGAATTCCTGCCGTCGGCCCGGACGGCCGAAACGCCGCAGCCCCTGAATAATCGAATTGATCCGGGTCGTCTGCTGGGCAATCCGCTGCAGCCACGACTGCAGTTTGTCGCCGTCTTCAGCCGGAAGATCCTGGTCTTTCAGGACCAGCTGCGCGGCGGATGAAAAGTTGGCGATGGTTGCCAGTGGCTGGTTGATTTCATGGGAAATTCCGGCCACCAGCTCGCCCAGTGCCGCCACCCGGCCGAGATGCGCCAGCTGCGCTTCCTTTTCACGCAGCCGTGTTTCGGCTTCCCGCAGTTCGGTCACGTCCCGACCAACGACCTGGAAACCGCGGACCTGTCCCCGAGCATCAAACAACGCCCGACCACTCCATTCAACCCAGCGAATACTGCCGTCGGGGCGAATGGCCCGCAGCAGAATGCTGTCGATGGATGTTTCCTTCACCGGCATCTTCAGTCTTGGCTCCACCAGGTCCAGGTCGTCCGGATGAACACGCGCGAAGCAGGAACGGCCGATCATATCCTGAGGCTGGCACTGGTTTTCGCGTGCGTAGGCCGCGTTGGAAAACGTAATGATGCCGTTCTGGTCAAATCGCACGACAAATTCGTTCTGATCCTCCACCACCGAACGATATTCGGTTTCACTGGCCTGCAGGCGGCTGGCCAGCGTCCCGCGTTCTTCGATTTCCTGCTGTAGTCGCTCATTGACGTCCATCAGTTCCACCGTGCGGCGACGGACCCGTTCTTCCAACTCGGCGTTGGCCGCCTGCAACTGCCGTTCTGCATTCAGCAGTCGGTCATTGACGGAACGCAGCGAGGCTCCGCGTCGATACACCCGGCGGGTCTGAACCGCTGCAAACGCGATCAGGACAGCAGACAGCGTCAGAATGGATTGAAACCAGCCGCGTCTCCAGACCGGTGCCAGCACGTGAAACTGCAGCACGGCCGGCGACGAGTCGACATTCAGATCGGTGTCACGTGCACGCACGGCAAAGTTGTGCTCACCGGCGGCAATCCCGGACAGTTCCGTCATTCTGGCCGAAGAAAACGGAGACCACAGTCCCTGATCAATCCGGTAGGAATAGACCAGATCTTCCGGAACGGTCAGATTCCAGCGATCCGTACCGCTCCATGACACCATCAGTCGATCGCCTTCCTGAGATTCCGGCAGGCTGGCGGCAATCCATGTATCCGGCGCGGCTCCGTCCGGTTTCAGTCGTATGGCCCGACAACGACCCTGAATCTGACCGGGGTTGATGCGAGCAATCTCATAGTCCATGCGGTTCAGCATGGTTTCACTGATCCAGACACTACCGTCCGGGGTGGCGTGCAGACCTGAATAATCTACATCGGAGGCCAGTTCCTGTGGCAGCGCCGAGGGCAGCCAGACCTGCCCGTCGAAGCGGTCGAAACCCGCGAACGTGGCTGCCAGCAGAGTTCCGTCCCGCAGCGTCACCACGCTTTTGATGCGGTTGTTCGAAACCCCGGCAGACTCACCGTAAACGCTGACCCCCGGCCAGAAACCCGGGCGCGGCGCTGTGCCCGGAGATGGATCTTTCGGGGTGTCCGGGCGCAAAATTGCCGGAGACATCCGCATGAGTCCGTGGTCTCGTGTGCCCAGCCACAGGTTGTCGTCCTGATCCACGGAAAGGGCGTCGACGAAGCCGCGGAACGGACTCGGCACGGACGTCGCGACCTGCACGCGGTCGTCCCGCGAAATCCGCATCAGTGTCGGTCCCGCAAACCACATCGTGCCATCTCCGGTTTCCTCGATCCCGTAGACAAACGTCAGTCCGCCAGCGGGCTGAAAATGTTTCCACTCTTCCCCGTCGAACCGGATCACGCCCCCGAGAAAATCGAGGCCAGGGGGAGAACCGGCGGCAGCACCGAACCAGACGCGTCCTTCGCTGTCTGCAAATGCGGCGCGACGATCGATACTCCACGCAAGCCGGGGATGCTGCCGCAGCACCCATTCACCATCCTTCAGCCGGGCCGTGGCGGCGACTCCCTCATGGCTGCCGGCCGCCCAGACGTCTCCGTTCCGCGTCGTGACAATGGTCATGGGAACAGTCATCAGTCCGTCAGACACATCGTATTCTGTCCACGTGTCTCCGGAATTCCGGACAACCGTATGACGTCCTGTCAGAAACCATGCTTCACCGGTGGATGTCCCGGTCACAAAGGACAGGCCATCATAGGTTGTCCAGCGGTGCCCCTGCGGCGCCACGCGAAAGGCCGTCGCGCCTTGCCCGGCGATCCAGAGAGCCCCGTCTGAGGCTTCATGCAGCAGCACATCGTTACCGAAGATGCCGTGCGTTGCGGTGGCGATGGCAGAAATCTGGTTCTCGTCCACCGCCAGGACCTTGCCATTGGTTCCGACCAGCAGCCGGTTGTCCTGTGTATGAATGATGGACGCCGCCAGTGCATTCGGCAGTTCACGCGAGGTCCAGGATCGCCCATCAAACTGCAGCAACGCTCTCGAATTCGAACTTCTGCCAACGGCCGCGACCCCGTCGGCGGTGGCGGTGAGTGAAGGGACCGCGACGCTTTCAAGGCCGTGCTGCTTAGTATGGTTGGTACTGATGATCTGCCGGTCCCCGTCACGGCGAAACGACACCAGACGTCCCAGCCGTGTTCCAAACCACAGGTCATCCTGATGGTCCACGGCGATGGCATACGGACGAAAGATTTCAAATTCGCCGGAGAGCTCTTCGCAGACCAGTGAAAAACGCAGCAACTGGTCTTCCCCCGGTCGTTCGACCGCCAGATCCAGTGTGGTTCCCGGCTTTGCATCCAGTTCGCGCTGAAACAGTGTCGGCCGGTCTTCGCCGTTGATGGCGACGATCCGGTCGCCAATCCGCAGGCCGGCCTGAGCCGCCGGTCCGTCAGCCGCCATGGCGATGACGATCTGCCCGTCCGGGATCGGGGCATACACATAGATTCCGGCCCCCGTGGTCCACTCGGCCGTGTGCCCCTCCTCAACGACGACCGTGTACAGCTCGTCAGCCGCGGCATTCTGTTCGAACGCTGCGACGATTTCTGCGGCCGTGTACAATGTTGCCGCACAGCTGCCGGAAGCCCCCGGACTCAGCTCCAGGGCACCGCCGCTGGTGGCCACCCACAAACTGCCTTTGCCGTCGACCGCCAGGTCTTCGAACAGCCACGGCCAGCCACCCGTTGCCACGGGGTAGACGGGCTTCCACGTTTCATCGCTCAGCCGGAAGACGGTACTCCGAGTGATGCAGAACAAACCATCATCCGTCGCGGCGAAGTCTCGCACCGGTTCAGGCAGGCCTTCTGCATAGGCATAGGTTTTCCAGTTGATGCCATCGTATTTCAACGCGCCCAGATCGACTCCAAACCACATGGCCTTGTCCGGCCCCTCGGCAAGACAGCGGAGCCCTTTTCCTTTCAGTTCAGGCATCCCGGTCCAGCGCCAGGAATCCAGCAGCGGATCGGTCATCCGCAGTCGGTACGGTTCTTCAGACCGGACGCTGGCCGTGACGTTCCAGACCAGCACCGTCAGAAGTGGCAGATACCAACGCATGCACCGGGCTACTCCGGGCGATCTGAGCGAGGCGCCGTCTCTTGAGGCGATGAAGAATTTTGCAGCCACCCTGTTCCCTGAAGCACGTACTGTCCGTTGTCCACCGCATAAATGTCATTCACCGGACGCCTCCGTCAGACATGGCCGACATCGGACGACTGTTTTGCCGCCAAAAGTTACCGTCAGCCCGCCGAAACATCGCACGTTGCAGCCATCCTCCGCCGTCCTGCGGGTTTCCACATTGTGATCCGTGGTCGCATCGATGACAAGTGGTCGAAGAGTCCGATGGGAGCCGCGGGGCTGCCGCTCCGGTCTGTCACCACAGACTCAGCCGGTCGTCCGGCACACCCTGCTGCTCAAAGAACCTGTCCGACAGCGTGTCGGATGCGGAACACCGGATTCCGAGAAACCTCGGCTGATTCCTCAGCGACCGTCTCGCTCCGTAACCTTCCTTATTCAGTATTCCGGATGCCACTCATGGTAGGGGACCGAGTCACGATCTGCGTCGTCGAAGATGACCTTAACGTCTGTGAGTCCCTGCACGCGATGGTCTCAGCACTCGGGCACGAATGCCATACCTTTGATTCGGCCGAAGCCCTGCTGGTTCACTGGAATCTGCCCGGCTGTTCGCTGCTGATCATTGATGTGGATCTGCCTGAAATGACGGGCATTGAACTGCTGCTGACGCTCCGCCAGCAGGGATACCAGACGCCGGCAGTCTTCTACACCGGTCGCTCCGACTCCCGCGTGCGTGCGGCCGTGGCGAAACTGCAGAACGCCACGCTGGTAGAAAAGGGTCAGGACCCGCGCTGGATCGCCGACGTTCTTCAGAAGTTTGAGTCACCTGTCGCATCCTGACGGCCTTTGCGAAAGACGGGGGAATGGCATCGCAGGCCCCCTGCTTCCCCCCGCTTCCCTGCTGGACCAGGGATGGGAAAGAGACGGCAATGTTCGGATGGAAAAGGGAAAAGTGGGGACAGCGGCGACCGGTCTGCAGAGAAGAAGGTTCTTTTCTGAAAGACGCGCAGCAAGTGTGCAGGCAGACGAGACGCGGAAAAGGCCTGTGATTTCCAGTAATGTGCGCAGACTCCGCCGGCAGTTTCTGAATCTGCGTCAATCTGCGTGATCTGCGGATTGTCCCGGTATCTCCGTGAGCAGAAACAGGAATTGCGTCGTCGATCTTCTTCTCTGCAAACCTGTCGCTGCCCGGAATTTCATCCGTAGATGACGCAGGCTAAACACTGACTCAACAATGCTGTTTTCTGGAGTGCAGTCGGGTTTTTGTCCCCTTTTGGCGGCACATTTCCGTAGCTGCGGCTTCCAGCCGCAGCAAGACGTGATGAACAGCAGTAGTGTGACTGTCCCTGTTTCCTCCCTGTTTCCGCTGTCGGCGTCGCAGCCTTAACGTTGCCGGCCTGGATGCTCCAGGGCCTGCAGTCCGGCCCTTGCTTTCGCGTGCTGTGGCTGAATCTTCAGCACGGAACGAAAGTCACGGCGAGCCTCCTCCAGACGGCCGGCTTCGGCAAGCAGAAAGCCTCGGTTCAACAGGGCATCCAGGTGAACAGGGTCCAGCGCCAGCGCGCGGTCAATCTGTTCCAGTGACACCGCCAGCGGTTTGTTGTGCAGACGGTATGCCAGCGCCATGGCCGCATGTGTTTCGGCGTCCGTTTTCCGCTGCAGTTTCTGCGTGAGCAGTTGCAGGGCGCCGTCGGCGTTCTGGCGATACAGATACAGACGGCTGAGCAGCGGATACGGATCGAGCCACTCAGGCGCGTCCTGAATCAGCTTTTTATAGGTGTCGATGGCCCGGGAATAATCCTTCATCTGATCGCAGGCAATACCCAGACGAAATCGCGCTTCCAGCCAGCCCGGGTTGTCCCGGATCAACGGTTCCAGAAGTTCGGCAGCATCGCGGCCCCGGCCCTGCGAGATACGGGCTGCTGCAAGCCAGTATCGAATCTCCGGATTGCCGGGAGTTAGCTGCAACGCCCGTTCCAGTTGTTGCGTCCCCCGGCTGAGCGCGATCTGTTGCGGCCCCATGGTTTCGTGCAGCTGAATGAAGGCAGCTCCCAGAAGAGCCGGATCGACAGGCTGATTCGGATGGCTGTGAACCAGTTCCACATTCGCGTTCGCTGTAAGAACCGGGGCCGTCGAAGACGGAGTGGCCTGCCGGCCGGGCGACTGAATCAGGTGATCCGTGAAGACCAGGTGCTGACGTTCACGAGTCGGTCGCTGCGGCATGTGACACTGCACGCACCCCTGTGCGGCCGTCGCGTCCGGCTCAGGGCGACGGCAGTCCGGCAACTGGTGGCACGTCATACACTTCTGGTCAAAGGTGCCGGAAGGGATACGATCCACCGCCCGATGAGCATCGTGACACAGAATACAGGTCAGCTTGCCGCCGCTGGCCGACCAGCATTTGCTCTGCAGCATCCGGGCCCCATGGCTGGCTACCCCGAACGAATCCGTCTCTGTCGTCTTCGCCAGAAAGTCATGCCGATGATCCAGCAGCCGATCGCCGGGGCGAAACGAGAACGCATCACAACCAGGTTCATAGATCACGGCATCTCCCTGAAGATGACACTGCAGACAGATGTCGTTGGCGCGGTTCGGATCCAGACGTCCCGGATGGACGATGGTTGTATCAGTGCTGCTGCCCGATGTTCCGGACACGGCCGCCGGACGGTCTGTGTCCGAGGACAAGTACCGGCTGTGATGACTCACATGTTTCCGTCCCGGACCGTGACAGCGTTCGCACGAAATACCTGCTTCCACCGGTGTTGTGAAGTGATCGACGCCGGAGAACTGCTGCTGTGTACTGCCTCCATGGCAGGCAATGCACTCGGACTGCACAGCCCGGCTGAACCTGCGATTCTGCAGTTCGTACCCGGGACTCATGCCCCACTTTTCGCCAACCGCGTACCACGCGACGGGAAGCAGTGTGAGATATCCATTCGTATCGTTCGCCAAACCAAAGGCATGCCGCCCCGATCCGATCCGGTAGTGTGCCGGCATGTCGCGGTGCCAGTCGCTGTCCGCCGTCCGGGATTCCCGCACCACGATCAAAGCACCAGTGAGTTGCCGGTCTTCCGAGGGAATCGGTTCGTATTGGAACGCCTGAGCGCCATCTGTGACACGTGTATCAGACGTCAGGAATTTCAGATCCGTGTGTGACGCTGCTGTCCATGTCTGAGACATCCCGCTGTGCTGGTAGTGTTTCCAGACCTGCTGGTGACACGACAGGCAGGCTTTGTTTCCCACAAACAGTTCGGCATCCGAGCGAGGTGGCCGCATTCGACGGCGGAACGTTACGGCAGACGCAGTGTCAGAGCTCGCGGAATCTGCCGGGACGGCTGCTGCGTCCGGGGGAAGAGCCGGACGCAGCAGCAGCCAGAGCACACCGCCGGCGACCGTCAGCACCAGACACCACTGCAGACGTCGGCGAAACAGCCATTCACATCGGAAGACTGCCACTGGATTCAGAGTTCCAGAGGCAGCGGTGCCGTATTGGTCCCCTGTTTGACCTCGAATCGAAGCGGGGACGTTTCCGGGCTGCTGTACTTTTTAGGAACGGTCGACAGCTCGTCTTCCGATCCCGGCAGCGGCGGTGGACCCTCCGGATCAGCGTCAAAGACTTCGACCGTCACCTTGTGCAGGCCCAGAACAGCTCCATCCCGAAGTTCGTAGGTGGTGAGATCGAAGGCACCGTCTTCCTTGATTTCACCATAGCCGGGGTTGCCCGGCCCTTCCGGATGAAACGTCACTGTTCCATTTGTCAGGGGCTGTCCGTTCAACGTCACTTTTCCTGAGACCGGAGCAGTCTCGGGAAGATCTTCGTTGTCGCCACAACCCGTCAGGATGAGGGAGACGGCTAACAGCATGAGTCTTGAGTATTGCATAAAATCAATCGTTTCCCTGTAAAATCGTTTCCCTGTAAACCGGTCGAGAGAGAGGAACAGAACTGATATAGACGTCTGCCCGCAGAAGCAGTGACAACGGCTGCGGCTGAGAGGAACCGCCGGCCGGACGACTGTTCGCATACCGAAATTCATGGTATGCCGGACAGACAGACGCGTTGAGGAGATGGACGTTTTTTTCCTGTGACGGACTTGGAAGTCCGTCATACATAGGTATCCGGGCGGGTTGCTCGGCCGGCTGTTTGGATACCGAAATTCAGGGGATGCCGGGTTGGCAGACGCGTTGAGGATATGGACGTTTTCACTTCTGTATGACGGACCTGGAAGTCCGTCATACAGTAGTATCCGGACGGGCTGCTACTGAGTGAATCCGCCGACCGGAAGGCCGTCACGATGCCGGTCCAGCTGCCGGTAGACATCAAAGTCCATGTTCTCACTGAGGAAATGAACCGAGCCGTCGGCAAACAATCCCTGCATGCCGCCGACGTGCATGCTGATCGCTCCGTATTTGACGCCGCCCGCTTCGGTGTTATTCGGCACCGGAGCGGTGCGACGAATCTGATTGATGGGATAGCGGTCTACAATCCAGACCCCGTTGCCGTTGGCCCAGCTGCACCAGGGCGAATAGCTGGGAGATCGTTCACCTACAATCAACGTATTGGACAGCCCGTCGATCACATCCCGAAACCGAACCGGGACCCAAGGGCTGCGTTCGAAAACACCGTCCGGTGGATTCGTGTCAAACCAGTCTCCCTGATAACCCATGTAGCAGGTAACTCCGGCGGGACCGCCTGAGTTTCGGCCACCCGTCGGTGACGGGGCAGCCGGCCATGACCACCAGGCTGCCAGGTCACTGCGCACTGCCTGCGTGGGGTCAGACGGGCACAGCAGCATCGGCAAAGGCGTTTCAATCAGCTCGCGATTGCTGGGGCTGCCCGTTGTATCAATCGTCTTCAGATTGAAGTTCAGCTGGTTGTACAGCGGAGCCTGGTCGAAATACGGCAGCGACATGGCGATCCAGCTGAAGCCGTTACTGGCCGCTCCGCTTCTGGCATTCATCGGAAACGTCCGACTCACGTCATGATAGTTGTGAATCGCCAGTCCGATCTGCTTCAGATTGTTCTTGCACTGTGTGCGGCGGGCCGCTTCGCGTGCCTGTTGCACCGCTGGCAGCAACAGGGCCACCAGAATGGCAATAATGGCAATGACGACCAGCAGTTCAATCAGCGTAAAGCCGCGCAGCCTGTAACGGGGAGATCTCATGAGGACGTTCCTTTCGGGGAGGGCGTGAGAGGGGATGAAGAGTTAAATTCCAGGACCAGCTTCCACCAGTGCGGCCCCTTCGATATAGCACTTTGGCAATGCCTGCCGTAACGTTTTCACTGCGTCGTCGCTCACGCTGGTGCCTTCCAGCTTCAGGATCTCCAGATTTGACAGCGACTCAAGATGATGCAGTCCTGCATCCGTCACCTGAGTACCGTTGAGTGTCAGTTCTTTTAGAGAACTGATCTCACCGATCGCCGACAGACCATTGTCTGTCATCGCTGTATCATTCAGAAACAGTCGCTCCAGAGCGGGCAATGATCGCAGATGAACCATGCCGGCACCGGTCACCTGAGTCTGGTTCAACGACAGAATGCCCAGGTTCCGCAGCGGACTTAACGCCGCCATACCAGCGTCGCCAACCTGCGTTTTTGAAAGATGCAGAATGTAGAGGTCCGAGAGATCGCTGAGCGTGGCGACGCCTCGATCGGTGATCGCTGCACCTGTCAGTTCCAGCTTCTGCAGTCCCTTCAGCCCCTGCAGAATCTGGATGTCGTCGTCAGTGACCTCAGGATTACGCAGGTAGATTTCCAGAATCTGCTGAGCGTAGTCTTCTCCTAGCAGCGTGCTGAGCCCCGGCAACGATACCGGCTCGGTGCGAACGATGCCCTTCAGTTCGCGCAGACCAACCAGAGCCCGGTGTTGAGCCATCTGTCGCGGAACAAAGACGGCGGCCAGAATCAACAGCGCCGCCGGAATGATCAGAAGTGTCCTGAGTCGAAGATGGAACCACGCCATCTGAGGCGGGGAAGCAGCGGTGCCTTCACTCGCTGAGGCAGACCCGGTCACGTCGGCGTTCTGTTCTGTGTTCTGTTGCGGCACGCTGAAACCAATCGTTCAGGGACCCAAACTCGAACCTGCGTTTCGCTGTCGCGGAGTGACTCCACGCGTCGCCGACATTAGTACTTCCTATTCTGAGAATCAAAGTGAATTAGTTCTTTTTTTCCTTGATTCGTATAAATCGCGTGAACACCTCACGCCGTCCCTGTGAGCTGCCACAGTTCACCAGTATTGACCCTGCCTAAGTAACCTTTACTTATTATGCGTTCGGTAAGCTGGCTTTAAATAACCGGCCATTGCCGCAATCAGGTAAATCTGGCGGTCGCAGGCGAGTTCGCGGCAACCCACCGCGGATCACTTGTGTCGATGCGGGACGAATCGTAAAAGTCAGGTGAACGTCGTGCTGCCTGTGGGCGGAATTCGTCTCAGGTGGCGCGGCCCCGTCGTGACCACGGCGGAGTCTCGAATTCCTACAGCATCAGGCGTTTCGCAGCGTCGGTCGGATTTATCTGTTTCATGTCGGAAACGTTGATTCATCTGGAAGATCAGGCAGAAGCACAGTCACTGTTCGGACCGCGGGATGATTATCTGCGTCGACTCAGAAATCAGACGGGGGCGACGATTGTATTGCGTGGCAACGCGATCGTGTTATCCGGCGAACCGCAGCAGGTGTCGAACTGCGAAGAAATTCTTGGACTCTGGCGTAAGATTCTGCGGCGAAATTCAGAACTGCTGGACAGTGACGTCGCGATGAGCCTTGATTCAAATCTGGAAGGTCAGGAACTGGAATCCGAAATGTTCAACGAACCCACCGGGATGTCTGAGTTTTCACCCGCGCCGGCAGCCCCGAAAAACCGAGACATCACGGCTGCCCGCGGCGGGCGAGAAAAGCTCACATCCATTCGTCCGAAGACGAAGGGCCAGGCGGCTTATATGCAGGCCATGGCGGAAAAATCGCTGGTCTTCTGCGATGGTCCCGCCGGATGCGGCAAAACCTATCTGGCCGTTGCGACAGCGCTGCTGGCGCTGCGGGATCAGGAAGTGCGTAAAATCGTGCTGGTGCGGCCGGCGGTCGAAGCCGGAGAAAAGCTGGGCTTCCTGCCGGGTGACATGTTTGCCAAGGTAAATCCGTTTATCCGGCCGCTGCTGGACGCCGTCAACGACATGCTGGATTTCGATCAGGTCCGCAGATATATGGCGAACGACGTGATTGAAATTGCTCCGCTGGCCTTTATGCGGGGCCGGACGCTCAACGACACCTTCATGATTCTGGACGAAGGTCAAAATACGACGATTACGCAGATGAAGATGTTTCTGACGCGAATGGGAATTAACTCGCGGATCGTCGTGACCGGAGACGCCACTCAGAATGACCTGCCAAACGACACGCGAAGCGGTCTTGAGGACGGGATTCGGCGTCTTTCAGGGATTGACGGGGTTGAGATTGTACGGCTGACCGGGCAGGATATCGTGCGTCACAGGCTGGTCAGGGAAATCGTTTCGGCGTATGAAGCGGACAATTCCGGCACTGAAGCCATATAATGCAAACGGAATCTGCATCAGCAAGCGTGACGGACGCTACTCCGTCGGTCATGAAGCCATGTCATTTTTTGGGGCGCGTCGCGCCCGTCAGACGCGAGTATTTCGCCCGTCTCCGTCCGTGTGGGAGAAACTCAGCACGAGTCTGCAGGACTATCGGGTTCTGACGCTGGTGCTGGTGGCGTTGTTTGCCATCGTGATGCTGCTGCTGGCTGCACAGGGCTGGCGTTCTCGGTTTCCGTACCGCGAAGGTCAGGTCAGTGCGTCGGGCGTGCAGGGGCGGGTTGACTTTCGCATTGAAAACGTGCTGGCCACTCGTCAGGCACGCGTCGACGCCGAAGCCAATGCCCGCCTGGTTTTTGTTCAGGACAGCTCACTGATTGGATCGCTCGCCGCCCGGTTTCGCACGGAACTGACGGCCATCGCAAATGCCGAGTCGCTTGAGCAGCTGCCAGCGGAAGTGGTGGACGGGTTCGCTCTGGGGACAGAGATTCCTGGCGACGTTGAAAAGGGGACGGCTCCCACAACCCGGTTCGCCCGCGTGCGTCTGGCGATGACGGATTCCAGCATGGCCATTGGTGATCGAATTGATCAGATGGTCATGGAATTTTCGACGCTGCTGCGCGGGATTCAGCTGGTCGGAATTCTGGATGAGGAAGCTCGAAGCAAGGTGACGGCGCTGGCTGACATCGAGCCTCAGAAGCCCATTGAAATTGTGGACAGCACCGGGGCCGTGATCAGCTACAACCTGATGACCGATATCACGCTGGCCGATCAGCTGCGTGAAACCGGCCGACTGGGTGGTGCGTGGGTATCATTGTCCAACCTGCAGCAGATTCGCCCTTCGGTGGAAACTTGGCTCAGAAACCGGCTGAAGGGACAGCTGTCGTTCGATGCCAACCGGACGGCCGAACGGATTCGGGAAGCGGTCGAAAAGGTGGAGCCGCAGTATGACGTCTTTGCCGCCGGACGGGTGCTGGTGCCGGCCGGCACACTGATCGGCAAGGATCAGCTTCAGGTATTGACGGAAGAACATCAGGCACACGATGCCCGCGTCAGTTTCAGCCAGCGTCTGCTGAGTCTTACCGGAACCGCGGTTCTGGTGACCGTGATGGTGGTGCTGTTCGGTCTATATATCGCCCGCAATCAGAAGCACCTGCTGGACGAGATCGGACAGTTGGTGGCGCTGGTGGTTATCTGCAGTTCTTCCGTCACGCTCAGCGGGATACTGAGTCGCGATCCGTGGCGCGCGGAAATCATGCCGCTGCTGGCCGCGGTGATGATCATCGCCATTGTTCATGACCAGGTGCTGGCGGTGCTGGCGGCCTTCTGCCTGTCGCTGCTGATCACGATTTCCACCACCGGGGCCATTTCTCACTTTGCGGTCCTTATGTTTCTGTCCTTCATCGTGGTAATTCCGCTGCGAAATATTTCCTCGCGTTCGGTGCTGATCAAGGTCGGGTTTCTGCTGGCCATCGTGGGCTTTGTGTCCGTGTGGGGCATGTCATTGCTGCAGTCGCATGATTTCAGTGAAAGCTGGTCCAGTCCCGCCATGCTGCTTGTCGGCCTGAAGCTGGCGTTCTGGACACTGGTCTGCTGCTTCATCGTTCATGGCAGTCTGCCGTTCATCGAATCTGCTTTCGGTATTGTCACGGACATCAGTCTGCTGGAACTGACGGATGTCTCGCACCCGCTGCTGCAGGAACTCGCCCGCCGTGCTCCCGGTACCTACAACCATTCCATTACCGTGGCCACCATTGGTGAAGCCGCGGCGGATGCCATCGGTGCCAACGGACTGCTGTTGCGTGTCGGCGCCTACTTTCATGACATCGGCAAGATGGTCAAGCCGCAGTACTTCATCGAAAACATGGCGGCCGGTCAGGAAAATCCTCACGATAAGCTGGCGCCGGCGATGAGTGCCCTGATCATTATCGGGCATGTGAAGGACGGCTCGGAAATGGCCGACCAGCACAACCTGCCTCGCAAACTGATCGACTTTATCGAACAGCACCATGGCACCACGCTGGTGGAATACTTCTTTCGGGAAGCGGCCAGCCGGGCTGACGAGGATCATCGGACCGATGCTGACGAATCCACCTTCCGCTATCCGGGACCGCGGCCGCAGTCCAAGGAAACCGGGGTGATGATGCTGGCGGACGCCATTGAAAGCGCCAGCCGCACACTGAGCGAACCGACGCCCAAACGAATTCAGTCGCTGGTCAAGGAAATCACGCTGAAACGAGTTCTGGACGGGCAGTTTGATGAATGCGGACTCACAATGAGCGAGCTCAGAATTGTTCAGGAATCCCTGGTCAAATCGCTGCTGGCCGTGCACCATGGACGTGTCAAATATCCGGACCAGAAGACCGCCTGAGCAGGTTCAGATTCTGCAACCTGAATGACTTCAACAATGTGTTTCGAAATTGATATCAGCGGCAGCGATGCCGTTGACTGGCTGGACTCTGAAACGCTGCACGCGGCGCTTCAGACGGCGCTGAAACTGGAACGCGTCTGCCAGGCGGTACTGAGCATCAGTGTGGTGGACAATGATACGATTCACCGGCTGAACCGTGACTACCTGAAGCATGACTACGCAACCGATGTGATCAGCTTTCAGCTGGACTGGTCGGCCGCAGGACGGCAGGCCCCCGGCCATGCTTCAGAAGGCCGGTCTGCTGAAGCGGCGATCGAAGGCGAAATCGTTGTCAGCTGGCAGTATGCCGAAGAAATGGCCGAGCGATGTGGCTGGGAACCCTGTCACGAGTTGACACTTTACGCCGTGCATGGAATGCTTCACATCTGCGGTTATGACGATCTGACGGCTGCCGAAAAACAGATCATGCGGTCTCGTGAACGTTTCATTATGAAGTACCTTGGAGGAACCCCGAACTATCCCGATGAAAACGTCGCTGAGGAAGAGCCTCCAGGAAGTCCGGATACGAATGTCGTCAGCCATGAATCATCGGAGGGCCGTCTGTGAGTGGTGTCCTGTTGCTGGCGACGGTGACTGCCGCGGCAGCACTGTGCTGGCTGAACCTGATGATCTTCAGCCTGCAGACCTTCTCGCGCAGCCGCCTGGAAGAAATCTGCAAACAGCATCAGAAAATCGATCGCTTTGGAGCCATTCTGCAGAATTACCAGAAGTGGCTGCTGTTCTGCATGCTGGCCCAGGTGTTCGCCTTGATCGGACTGACCTGGACCGCGGTACGCTGGTCATGGTTTGACCTGTTTCTGTTTCCGGTCGATCCTGACTGGCAGCACGTGGTGCCCTGGATTCTGCGACTGATCGCCGCCGTTGTGCTGGCCGGGCTGTGGCTGGGTCTGCTGCCATGGACCGTCGCTCGCGTCCGCGGTGAAGCAGTGCTGTACCGCGTGTGGCCCGTTCTGAGCATTCTGGGGCGACTGGCAGCTCCGGTCTGGCAGTTCACCCTGCAGCTGGACCGCATCGTCCATCGGCTGTTTGGTGTTCCCGAGCCGGATTCAGAGCAGGTGGCCAGCCTGTTGACGGAAGAACTGCTGACGGTGGTGGACGAAAGCCGCCGCGAAGGTGTCATTCAGCAGAATGCGTCCACGATGATTCACCGCGTTGTGGACCTGCAGACCGAAGATGTTGCCGCCATCATGACTCCACGGACCGATATGGTCACGATCGATGCCGACACGCCGCTGAATCAGGCCCACCACGCCATGCTGGAAAACGGGTTTTCCCGAGTTCCCGTCATTCGGGACGGAATCGACGATATTGTCGGAATTCTGTACGCCCGGGATCTGCTGGCCTACGCCACGGATTTTGAAACCAGCGGCCGGGAACCCAGAACCGTCAGAGACATCGCCCGCGAAGTCTTGTATGCCCCCGAATCACAGGGGATTGGCGATCTGCTGGAAGCCATGCGACAGCAGAAAGTCCATATGGCGATCATTGTGGATGAGTACAGCGGGGTGTCCGGCCTTGTCACGCTGGAAGACATCCTGGAAGAGATCGTCGGCGACATCAACGACGAGTACGATTCAGAAGAAGATTCGCTGTGGAAGCATCACTCGGATGGCTGTACCGAGGTGGATGCACGCTACCATCTGGACGACCTGAACGAAGAATTCGGCTACGGGTTTCCGGAAGACGAAGAATTCGACACCATCGGCGGGTTTGCGCTGTCCTGTTTCGGTCGAATTCCCTCGGTCGGCGAAGTACATCGCTGGAAGCATCTGAAGCTGACGGTGATTGACGCCGACGAACGTCGACTGATCCGCGTCCGGATCGAAGGCGACGTCAATCCTCCGCACGTCGATTCGTCACAGGCCGTCAGCGCGTAGCGGGGCAGTGTCCGTTCCCGGGTACCGCAACGTCGTGGACTTGCCGGGTTGAGGTCTGCCGTCACACCCGGTGTTCTGAGCCGAAGCCGCGGGAATCCGTGGGGCAACAGCCTGACTCAGCGGGCTGCGGCGACGCTTCCCATCCCGTTTTCAGGAATGCCGCTGAGACCAGATCTCATTTACAGGCAATTTTGACAGTGCAAATTGCCAAATATCAATCGCCGGCTAACATACAGCCGAAGCACACCACTGGATCTCTTCCTCCAACGTCGATCAGCCGGCCCTAAAGGCTGGTGGGCAAAGCATTTTGACCATGACCACCGTTGACAGCAAAGATAAAGAACTGCTGGATCACCTGCACCGCACGGGCGGGGCGGATGTGCAGCAGATCTGTGAATTGCTGCATGTGACAAGGAACGCCGTTCGCCAGAGAATTGCTCGTCTGGAAGGGCTGGGATTCCTCACCAGTTCTCAGCGATCGCAGCCTCGGGGACGTCCTCGCAACGTCTACCAGGTGACGGCGGACGGGCTTCATTCACTGGGAGAAGACTATCGCCAGCTGGCGGTGGTATTCTGGGAAGCCATTGTCGGGCTGGAGGATTCTGCCGTTCGAGAGCAGCTGATTTCTCAGGTGCGAGACCGGCTGGCAGATCGATTTCGTCACAAGCTTTCGGGTTCGTCTGCCGGTGAACGTCTGGACCAGCTGGCGGAAGAGATGAAGGCGAGTGGTTTTAACGTGGAAAGCGACCATTCGGCCGAACTGCCGATTCTGCGGGAAACCAATTGTCCGTTTCCGATGCTGGCCGATGTGGACGAGACCATTTGTCAGGTCGAACGACAGGTTCTGGAGCAGGTTCTGGGCGTGTCGGTGGAATTCAAAAACCGTTGTCGCGACGGACACCATTGCTGCGAATTTGAGGTCCGGGGTCTCGATCACCGGAAACATCCCTCCACAATTGAAACAAGTACCTAGCATGATAGAGTTTGCGGCTCGCAACCTGTGATGTGGCGTCACGGGATTCAGTCAAGCCGCGAAACTGCAGAAGAAATTTGTAAAGGAACGGGACCGACATGACATGGATTGAAGGACGGTTCGAAGAGAACGTCATTACGACGACGATGGAAGACGCCATGAACTGGGGACAGCAGTCCAGTATCTGGCCGATGACCTTCGGACTGGCCTGTTGTGCCATTGAAATGATGGCGACGGGGGCCAGTAAATACGACATTGATCGTTTCGGGGCCGGGGCGTTTCGCGCCACGCCGCGTCAGGCGGACCTGATGATCGTGGCCGGTACGGTAACCTACAAGATGGCCAGTCGCGTTCGCCGACTGTACGAACAGATGGCGGATCCGAAGTACGTCATCGCGATGGGCGCCTGCACCGTCGGCGGTGGTCCGTACTTCAAGTACGGCTATCACGTGGTGAAGGGTGTGGACCTGGTCGTTCCGGTCGACGTCTACGTGCCGGGATGTCCGCCGCGTCCGGAAGCACTGCTGGAAGGTCTGATGAGAATCCAGGATAAGATCAAGTCACGTAAGGTGACAAAAGGCGACTCAAGCCTGCCCGTTCCCCATCACAGCGGTTACTCCGCACTGAACGTCTGAAGCAACACAGCCTCGGGCCAGGACAGCCTCGGCCAACACGGGCTTCCGGACGGATCGGAACGCCTGAATGAAGACGCAAGTCGTCAGGTCGCCACCCTGTACGACGATATTACTGACCCTGACAAGTTTGACTGAATCCCTGATCTGCTGGAACGCTCACATCGGCAGCAAGTTGGTGCAGCCCCGGCAGTGATGACCGGTTTCCTCCGGTTTCCAAATCATAAGGAAGTGCGATCGCCATGAGCAGTCTGCTCAAAATCACCGACCTTCACGTTTCTGTTGCCGACACGCCCATTCTGAAGGGCGTGAACATGGAGATCCGTCAGAGCGAGATTCATGCCCTGATGGGTCCCAACGGATCCGGCAAGAGCACGCTGGCTTACGCGCTGGCGGGGCACCCGAATTATCATATCACACAGGGTTCCATTCACATCGACGGGACGGACATCACCGAGCTGGCGGCCGACGAGCGAGCTCGGCTGGGGATGTTTCTGGCCTTCCAGTATCCGGTGGTGATTCCCGGCGTAAAGGTGGCCGACTTCATCCGTCACGCCGTCAGCAACATCCGCAATCCGGACCGCCGGGAAGGGGAAGGCCTGATCGGCATGCGTGAGTTCCGCAAGGAGATCAAAGGGCGGATGGAAGAACTGGGGATGGACCTGGAATTTGCCCGTCGCTATCTCAACGACGGATTTTCCGGCGGTGAGAAGAAGCGGATGGAAATCCTGCAGATGGCCATGCTGCAGCCGAAGTTCGCCATTCTTGACGAAACAGACAGCGGACTGGACAGCGACGCCGTGCGTGTGGTCAGCGAAGGTCTGGCTAAACTCAGCGGCCCGCAGATGGGTGTTCTGATCATCACTCATCACGAACGTCTGCTTGAATTCAATCCGCCGAAGTACACGCATGTGATGCTGGGCGGACGAATCGTGGAAACCGGCGACGCTGCCCTGGCTCATGAACTGCACGCCAATGGTTATGCCACGGTTCGGGAGCGTCATCCGGAAGCTGCGGCCGACAACGCCAGAGCGGAACACACAGCGGCTGTCTAGCCTCGTCTCTCGGAAGCGCTCATCCCCCGAAGATCAGGTTCCGCCTGATACCTCAGATCGATTGTCAGGCACCGCCTGACCCAGACATAAAGAGCTAAGACATGAGTACCGACGCACCGGAAAAAGCAGAAGTCGCAGTCGGCGAATACCAGTATGGTTTCCACGACCCGACGGACGACTATGCGTTCAAGAGCCGCAAGGGACTGGATGCGGAAATCGTAGGCCAGATTTCCGAGATGAAGAAAGAGCCGGCGTGGATGCGCGACTTCCGCCTGAAATCGCTGCAGATCTTCGAATCGCGGCCGATGCCCAACTGGGGCGGCGATATGTCGGATCTGGACTTCAACAATATCTTCTATTATATGAAGGCCGCGAAGGAACAGGGACGCAGCTGGGACGATGTTCCGGATGATATCCGCAAAACCTACGATCGCCTCGGAATTCCGGAAGCCGAAAAGAAGTATCTGGCCGGCGTCAAGGCTCAGTACGAATCTGAAGTGGTCTACGGCAGCCTGCAGGAAGACCTGGCCAAACAGGGCGTGATCTTCACAGATACGGATTCCGCGCTGCGAGATCATCCGGAGCTGTTCCGCGAATACTTCGGCACCATCATTCCGCCCGAAGACAACAAGTTCGCGGCTTTGAACAGTGCCGTGTGGTCCGGCGGGTCGTTCATCTATGTTCCGCCCGGCGTGAAAATTGACTTCCCACTGCAGGCCTACTTCCGCATCAACAGCCAGAACATGGGGCAGTTCGAACGGACGCTGATCATCGTGGACGAGGGAGCCGCCGCGCATTATGTCGAAGGCTGTACGGCACCGACCTACAGCAGTGACAGTCTGCACAGTGCGGTGGTCGAGATCGTGGTCAAACGAGGCGGTCGGTTCCGTTACACGACCATCCAGAACTGGTCCAGCAATGTCTACAATCTGGTGACCAAGCGAGCGATGGCCTACGGTGATTCGCTGATGGAATGGGTCGACGGCAATCTCGGCAGCAAGCTGACGATGAAATATCCGGCGATCTACCTGATGGAACCGGGAGCCCGCGGCGAAACACTTTCCATCGCCTTCGCCGGCAAACACCAGCATCAGGATGCCGGTGCCAAGATGGTTCACTGTGCTCCGCATACCAGCAGCCGGATCATCAGCAAGAGTATCAGCAAGGATGGCGGTCGCAGCAGCTACCGTGGCCTGGTCAAAGTGGAAGACGGTGCTCATCACAGCAAGAGCAACGTGGTCTGTGATGCCCTGATTCTGGACCCGGACAGCAAGAGCGACACCTATCCATATATCGAAGTGGAAGAACAGGACGTGGCGATCGAGCACGAAGCCAGCGTCAGCAAGATTGCCGAAGAGCAGCTGTTTTATCTGATGAGCCGCGGTCTGACCGAGGCTGAAGCCAGTGCCATGATCGTGACCGGGTTCATCGAACCACTGGTCAAGGAACTGCCGATGGAATACGCGGTAGAAATGAACCGCCTGATTGAACTTCAGATGGAAGGTTCCGTCGGCTAAGGACCGAGCGGAAAACAAGTGGCGTAAGCTTCCAGCTTGCGACCCAGCAAAACGTAAGCTTCCAGCTTGCGACGCAGAAGAACGCAAGCTGGAAGCTTACGCCACGTTTCGGACAGTAATCTTTTCCGTTTGATCCTAAGCCGGCGTAACCCGGCTGAGAGAGCACTCAGGTCAGACATCCGCAGTGTTGTGACCTTCGCTGTTCAGGGTGCTGCCGTGGCGGCGTGCCTCGGGAACCGGGGTCACGGACGACACAGATTTCGGACAGCGTCACGGGCAGCGAAAGCACCCGGTCAACTACTTTCGTCGACTCTTCCGTCGACAGCATCCTCAGTCACCGTCGGACACCGGTGGCGGCTGAACCGCATTGATTTCAAGAGCCATGACCATCACGATTGATCTCAACCGAGTCGGCTTCAGCAGTGAAGTCTTTGAACAGTTCCTCAGCACGCGCGACGAACCGCAATGGATCACCGACGCTCGGCGGGCGGCCTTCACCGTGTATCAGCAGTTTCTGCAGGAGGAACTCGATCCCGAAGAATTCAAACGCGTGGATCTGCGTGTCTTTGATGCGTCGAAGTTTCGGACCGCGAATTCATCTTCAGCCGAAGCCAGCCTTAACACGCTGCTGGCAGACGAAGCTGAATACGGCGGCAGCATCACGCACGTGGACGGTGGTACTGTCAGATCGCAGCTTAGTGACGAGATCGCAGCGAAAGGCGTGTTGTTCGGCGACCTGCAGACACTGTTGTCCGAGCACCGCGAGCTGCTGGAACCATACTTCATGCAGCAGGCCGTGCGTCCCGACGCCGACCGGTTCTCTGCATGGCACGCAGCGTTCTGGACCAGCGGGACACTGCTGTACGTACCACGCGGCGTAGAAGTTGACCTTCCGCTGCACAGCCTGATTGCTCATTCAAAAAGCGGCATCGCCGACTTCGGGCACACGTTGATCATTGTGGAAGATGAAGCCCGGGCCACGCTGCTTGAAGAAACGGCATCGGCAGATGAGCAGGCCACCGGACTTCATGTCGGGTGTGTGGAACTGATTGTCGGAAAACACGCCAACCTGCGTTATGTACAGCTGCAGAACTGGAATCAGAAGACCTGGCATTTTGCTCACCAGGCCGGTAATGTTGAAAGTCAGGGCTCGCTGCAGTGGACCGTGGTGGGACTGGGCAGCAGACTGAGTCATATTCATCAGGACGTGAATCTGAACGGACGAGCAGCCACGGCTGAAGTCAACGGAGTCACGTTCGCCAGTGATCGTCAGAAGATCAGTTACTACACGCAACAGCATCACCGGCAGCAGGGAACTCACAGCGACCTGCTGTACAAGGAAGTCCTGCGAGATGATTCCCGTGTGATCTGGCGCGGCATGATCAAGGTCGACCCGGCCGCTCAGCAGACCGACGGCTATCAGCGCAGTGATGCTCTGATGCTGAGCCATGATGCTCGCTGTGACAGTATTCCCGGGCTGCAGATCGAAGCTGACGACGTCCGCTGCACGCACGGAGCCACCACCGGCCGAGTCGATGAGGAGCAGATCTTTTATGCTCAAAGCCGTGGCATCAGTGAAAAAGAGGCGATGCACATGATCGTGGAAGGCTTCTTTCAGCAGATCTACGACCGCATCCCCATTGAAGTTGTCCGGGAAACACTGAGTCGCACGGTGCAGGGCAAACTGGGCATCGAGGCGATTGCCGCCCTGTAAGAAACGTTTGATCAATAACTGACTGGTTGATCGACCGTTTCTAATCAGAAGAAGCTCGAGGTACTGATTTTGGGGCTGACAGTTGTGATATGCGTCACCGGACCAACGTAAAACAACCGCGTTCACGTTTCATGGACAGCATCAGGTTTGATGAATCACTCCGGAAATCCGCGGGTTCACAGAGATGGCATCACGCTGTAATTCCGCTACCATCCCGCGTCTCACAGACGCAGGGGGATTCATGGCGTGGACTCAGGAAATCTTCAGGCAGCGCCGGCCGCCGGAAGTTTCCGGGTGCCTGGCAAAAAATGCCTCGGCGGAAAGTCCCGGCGACTGTGGCCGAGGCCGCGCCTTCGACTTTGGCTGCGGTTGCAGCCTGATTCCGGGCCATTCAGGCAGTGAAAGACTGCTCCGGGCGGAGCATTCCTGTACTGATTCTGCAGAACGGTTTGGCAAAGACTTCTGATTCAGCATTTTTTCGCAGCCTGGTTTGCAGCAGGACCCGAATCATCAAACTCATCAGGCTTTGGCAAGTCGTCACATGGAAGCAATTGCAGCACTTCTGGCACTGACTCTGATGGAGATCGTGCTGGGGATTGACAACATCATCTTCATCACCATCCTGACGGACCGGCTGCCGGAAGAACAGCAACCGCTGGCGCGTCGCCTGGGTCTGGCCCTGGCCATGGTGTCGCGCATCGCTCTGTTGTCTGTGATCAGTTATGTTATTCGACTGAAGCAGGGACTGTTTACGCTGGTGGGCCTTGGGATTCCGGAAAGCTGGCTTCAGCAGGCAGTCGGGGAAGACTGGTCCGTGGTGAACGAGGTCTCCGGGCGCGACATGATTCTGCTGCTGGGCGGGTTGTTTCTGATTCGCCACAGCGTGAAGGAAATTCATGATCAGCTGGAAGGACCGCAGGATCCTGAGGCTCATGTGGCGGCCGCCAGAACATTTGCGGGAATCCTGATCAACATAACGATCATGGATATTATTTTCTCGCTGGATTCCGTCATCACGGCGGTGGGTATGACGGAAAATCTGCCGGTCATGGTCACCGCTGTCGTCCTGTCCGTGATCGTGATGATGGCGTTTGCGGGCCGGATCAGCGCATTTGTGAAAAAGCATCCCACACTGAAGATGCTGGCTCTTAGTTTCCTGATTCTGATTGGCGTCATGCTGGTGGCGGAAGCCGTCGGCACCCATGTCAACAAAGGATATATTTACTTCGCCATGGCGTTTTCCATCTGTGTCGAGGCACTGAATATTCGTGTGCGAGGATCCGGCAAAGCAGCCGCTGGCGGCAGCACACGGTCCACCGCTGCAGCCAATGAGTCGGACGGTGACGCATGACTGACATGCCCACAATTTCAGTCACCGAACTGGTGACTGCCTTCAAGGAAGTGGTCGAGTCTGCTTTGCCGCCGGTTTGTGTGCAGGCAGAGATTTCAAACTGCAAGCGTTCGGCGGCCGGCCACTACTACCTGACGCTGAAGGACGACCGTTCCGAAATCAGTGCCGTTATCTGGCGGTCCGGAGCCAGCCGATTGAAGTTCCAGCCAAAGGACGGGATGCAGGTGCTGGCTACTGGCTCGTTGCAGGTGTATGTGGCCCGCGGAACATGCCAGTTCATCATCAATCGCCTGCAGCCGCAGGGAGTGGGTGAGCTGGAACTGGCGTTTCGGCAGCTGAAACAGCGTCTGCAGAAGGAAGGATTATTCGATCCGGAGCGAAAGCGACCGCTGCCGCAGATGCCTCGCCGAATCGCGCTGGTGACCAGCCCGACCTCAGCCGCCGTGCGGGACATGATTCAGGTGATGACGCGCCGCTGGCCCGCCGTGCACCTGATTATTATTCCGGTGCCGGTGCAGGGTGAAACGGCAGCTCCGCGAATTGCGGCCGGGCTGCGGGCGGTACAGCAGATTCCGGAAGTTGACGTCGTGATCACCGGCCGGGGCGGCGGCAGTCTGGAAGATCTGTGGCCGTTCAACGAAGAGATTGTGGCCCGAGCCATTGCGGCCTGTCCGGTTCCGGTGGTCAGTGCGGTGGGCCATGAGATCGATGTGTCCATCGCCGATCTGGTGGCGGACCGTCGAGCGCTGACGCCCAGTGAAGCCGGTGAGCTTGTGGTGCCGTCCGTCGCTGAGATTCTGCAGGCACTGCGAAACATGTCTGCTCGCATGGCCCGCATCATGACCGGCCGGGTGGAACGCGCCCGGCTGACGCTGGAAGCGATTCAGGCACGCAACATCTTCCAGCGGCCGATGACGCTGGTCGACGAACGTCGTCAGCAATGCGACGAACTGGCCGTCCGGGCTGAACGCGCCATGCGTCTGCGGACCGAACGAACTCAACAGCGACTGACCGCCCTGGCGGCCTCCCTGGACGCCCTGAGTCCGCTCAAAGTGCTGTCCCGCGGATATTCGCTGACCACGCAGAAGGATGGAGCTCTGGTTCGTTCCGTTGCCGACGTCACCGCCGGTGACGAACTGCTGACTCGTGTGGCCGATGGCCTGATTCGCAGCACGACCGTCAAAGTCAGTCCCGATACGGTCGATTCTGAGGCCTGAAACAGGCCCGGACGGCCGATTTGGACGCATCCCAACTTTGATACCCGATCCGGCACTGGTAGACTGACCTGCAGCGAGCGTGAACGTCGATATCAGGCGATCAATGATCGAAAACTGCCTTGCACGAGGAACTCATGCTGCAGGTCATTGGACTGGGATACCCGAGAACGGGGACGATGTCTCTGAAGCACGCGCTGGAGACGCTGTTGCTGGGCCCCTGTTACCATATGATCGAGGTGTTTCGTCGGCCCGACGATGTCGCCTTCTGGTTGTCCGCCCTCGAAACCCACGGCAAAGATGCAAACTGGGAACAGGTGTTTGAAGACTTCCAGTCAACAGCTGACTGTCCAGGCTGCTGCTTCTGGCGTCCACTGCTGAAAGCCTATCCCACGGCCCGTTTCATCCTGACCGTGCGAGATGCCGAGGGATGGTACGACAGCTGTCGCTCGACCATCTACGAAGCCATGATGCACCCGGAACGTGCTCCGGACGAAGTCCATCGTTCTGTGCAGCAGATGGCACGTCGCCTGATTCTGGATTCGATGTTCGAAGGGCGATTTGAAGACCGTGATTTCGCTCTTCGTCGGTTCCGGGAACATCATCAGGCCGTGATCGATGCCGTTCCCGCCGAGCAGCTGCTGGTATTTGATGTGGCCGACGGCTGGGAACCGCTGTGCCGCTTTCTGAAGGTGGACGTCCCCGATCTGCCCTTTCCAAGATCCAATACACGAGCCGAATTTCAGTCTCGGTTTGCCGTGACACCGCCCGTCACCGGCTAACCCCACCGTACGTTAGCCGTCCTGTTTCCTGTCCGTTCCGACGGGGGGGAGTCGCAAACAACGCGACTTCCCTACCACTATCAGAAGTATACGGACGGCCCGCTGTGCGTACCTGAGCAGACGGCGCGCCGAACACCAGTGGCCGGAAACTTACGGCACTCTTCAGGCGGGCGTGGCGGGGGCCAGGTCACGTCGCAGCGCTGTGACCAGACGCTCCGGATCCAGCGGCTTGTTGAACCAGCCGTCAACCCCGCGAGGACCGGTCGAAACGCCGAAGTCTTCGGGATTCGTGCCGCTGACAGCAAAGACCTTGAGTCCGAACAGGTGAGGCGTTTCCCGAATGCGTTTGATCGTCTGAGCACCGTCAAAACGCGGCATCAGCATGTCCAGCAGCACGACGTCCGGACGGGCTTCCGAGGACAGATACTCAACCGCCTCTTCGCCGTTGGCCGCTGTTGAGACTTCGTACCCGGAGGTTCTGAGATAGCCAGCCAGCAACTCTCGTTCGTTGGTATCATCTTCGACCAGCAGCACGCGAACCGGGTTCTCACCGTAAGATTTCACGATGTAGTTCAGATCCCGGAACTCAGCCACCGCGGTGTCCAGGGCGGCCTGGGCTTCTTCGTTGCGGGCGGCCTGCAGGTGCCGTCGAGCCAGGTGGATGGCCATGTTGGCCGAATTCAGCCGGTTTCTGAGCGCATGACGCTCACGGCTGTCAAGTCGGCTTTCCAGTGTGGGGGCGTCCGAATCGGCGTCGAGCAGCTTATCGTAGAGCTCTTCCCGGAGAACTTTGATCTCCCGGGGAGCCGTGACTCCCAGTCGAGTCATACTGCCGGACGATTCCACCACCTGAATGGTGATTCCCAGCTGAGGAAATACAATACTCTGCGAAGGGCGGCGCGCAAGAACCAGCATTTGATGGTCTCCATTCCTCAATGAATTCCGCACAAAGGCGGCGGATTCATCACCAACCGTGGTAGTGAGACCTCACCTGAAACTCCCCCGACACTTACGTCCATGCAGGACGGGACGGCAGATGAGGAACAAAGGATCGGAGCGCAACATCATGCTGCAGGCCGACTGTGGCGAAGTGTATCCGTCAACAGGCCCGGTTGTCAAGAAATTCGACCTGATCCGGCGACACGAAAAAACTCGCTCCCCGTCAGACGGACGCAGTTCCGGCGAAACCGTAAAGCCAGCCTACAGGTCGCGGCCGGAGAAACGAACCTGGCCGGCGACCATGGTTGCCACCACCCGACCAGTGACTGTGCGTCCGTCGAACGGTGTGTTGCGGCTGCGCGATCGGAACCGCCGGGCATCAATTGTCCACTGTTCCTTCGGGTCAACCAGCGTCAGATCCGCCGCGGCGCCAACCGACAAAGTTCCGTGAGGAATACCCAGCAGCGCGGCCGGCCCGCTGGTCAGACAGGCGATCAGTTGTGACCAGTTTAAATGGCCGGGAGTAATCAGCGCCTCCACACAGATCGCCAGCGCGGTCTCAAGGCCGCAGATCCCGAACGGTGCAATGTCCAGTTCCAGATCCTTCTTCTCGATCGCCAGCGGCTGGTGATCCGCACTGATCACAGAAATGGTGCCATCACGCAGTCCTTCAATCAGGGCATCTACATGTTCCTGAGAACGCAGCGGCGGATTGCATTTGTACAGCGTGTCAAACGAGGCCATGACATCGTCAGTCAGCAGCAGATGATGCGGCGTGACATCGGCGGAAACCTCAACGCCGCGCGACCGCGCCAACCGGATGCGTTCCACTGCTTCGCGGGTACTGACACACATCAGGTGGACTTTACCACCGGTCAGTTCCGCCAGAGCAATGTCCCGGCTGGTCATGATGTCGCTGGCGGCGGCAGGAATCCCTCGAAGTCCCAGCCGAGTTGACTGAAATCCTTCGTGCATCACGCCGGCGTCCGACAGCTCCGGCACCATGGAATGATGCAGAATCGGGCAGTTGAACATACCCGTGTATTCCAGGGCCCGACGCATTACCTCGGCATTCGCAATCGGAGACTTCGCGTCGGTAAAAGCCACCGCCGCCGCTTCGAACAGCTGTCCGATTTCCGCCAGTTCCTCGCCTTTATTACCCTTTGTCACCGCCCCCAGCGGAAACACGCGGCAGTTGTTGGCTCGTTCGGCCTGTCCCTTGACAAATTCAGCCGAACCGCGGTTGTCCACCACAGGGTTCGTATCCGGCAGCGCCGCGATACTGGTGAATCCACCCGCCAGAGCAGCCGCCGTGGCTGAGGCAATGGTTTCATCCTCTTCTGAACCGGGTTCGCGAAGAGCGACGTGGGCGTCGATGAAACCAGGGCAGATCAACAGTCCTTCGGCCTCAATGACCCGGTCGGCCTCTGCCGCTGCGTCCGACGCGGCGATGTCCGCAATTCTACCGTCTTCAACCAGCACACTGCCGGGCCTTTCAATCCCGTTGGCGGGATCGATGATCATTCCATTCCTGACCAGCGTACGCATTACTTGCCCGCTTTCTTTGCCAACAGATACAGGCAGGCCATGCGCACCAGCAGACCGTTCGAAACCTGATTCAGAATTACCGAATGAGGACCGTCCGCCACTTCCGGCGTCAGCTCAACGCCGCGGTTGATCGGACCGGGGGCAAGCACCAGCAGATTATCCCGGCTTCTTCGAATCCGCTCACCATTCATGCCGAACAGATGCGCGTACTCCGCAATCGATGGAAAGAACGCACCTCGCTGCCGCTCAAACTGCACCCGCAGCAGGTTGACACAATCCACTCGAGGCAATATTTCGTCCAGATTATAGGCCACTTCCACACCCAGCTGACTGATGCTTCTGGGGATCAGCGTGGCCGGGCCGCAGACAATCACTTTGGCGCCCAGCTTCAGCAACCCGTGGATATTCGACCGCGCCACCCGACTGTGACGAATATCGCCCACCAGAGCGACAGTCAGCCCTTCGATCTGCCCGCGATGCTGGCGTATCGTCAGGATGTCCAGCAATCCCTGCGTCGGATGCTCATGAGTACCGTCGCCCGCATTAATGACACCGGCTTTCAGGTGGCGAGCCAGCAGATGCGGTGCTCCCGGATTCCGATGGCGGCACACCACCAGATCCACCCCCATTGCCTCAATGGTCAGCGCGGTGTCAATGAACGTCTCACCCTTGGAAAGACTGCTGCCACTGGCCGAAAAGTCAACAGTATCCGCTCCCAGACGACGTGCAGCAATGTTGAAGCTGGTTTTGGTCCTGGTCGAGTTTTCAAAAAACAGATTCGCGACCACGGTACCGTTCAACACCGTGAGTTTGCGTTTGCCACTCTGAGTCAGCTGCTGGAACTGGTCCGCCAGATCAAGAATCGTCGTGATCTCGGCCGCGGAAAGGTGTTCCAGCCCCAGTAAATGACGCTCTTTCCAGGTAACGTCCAGGTTCGTTTCGTCTTGCGTGTCCGTCATGAAAGCCGCCGGTGCCGATCCGTGCCAGAATTGCGACCGGTTGTTGGTCAGCCGCGCAAAATTTCGACGAATCTATTTAGACCGGCGACAGACTGCAATTCTTCGGGCGGTTTCAGATTCTGATTTCCACAAACTCTGACCCCGGTCGCCCCCCATGGCAGGTATCCTGCCTGCCATGTTTTCGGCCGTCTTTAGCGGAGTGGGAGCCTACGCCACGAAAACCGAGCCCCGTTGAATCTCGAAATCAAGCTGTGATACAGCCCTACCTTTCGCCTGTCGATGTCTCTGCTTCAACCTGCGGCGGTCGAATCATCGTCACCGAATGACGTACGTAGGTGCCGTCGGACGGCCCGGGTTGAGTCACACTCAGGGTCGATTCGTAGAAATCCATTTTCGCCAGCACGCGACCGACGCTGGGCAGCATCCCCAGCAGTTCCTGCACCGGAGCAAGGTCCGGCTGGTTCTCACCACCACCACCCGCCGCCATCATCAGCATGGGAACCAGCGATCCCGCCTGCTGCAGTCCCTGCGAAATCTGTCGAATCGTCTCGCCCGTGTTGCGGTAGCTGATCGCACTGACGTCACCGGTCACTTCCAGACCGAACTGCGTAAACTTGTCCGTCGTGACAAACGTTTCACTTTCGCCAGCACGAGTCAGCAGCACCTGCTCGACCGCATCGGCATGAGACCCGATCGCCATCCAGTCATCGCGAAACCCGATCACGGGATTCAGGCCCCCCAGAAGAGCAAAGAAGTTGGCCTGCACCTGGTCAAATCCTTCCAGGTTCTCTGATTCCGTCAGCCGCACACCCTGAGCCTGGGCCTGAGGTATCTGGTCCAGCGCATCAAATCCGCGATGGACCAGTTCCCGAATTCGTTTCGGATTGTCGCACCGCATGAATGTGACAGACTTGGACGACGGTCCCAGCGGCGTCATCGGGCCGGGCAGCGTGACTGATACAGTCTCACCCGAAAAACTCTGCAATATGTCTCTGTCCAGATGCAGATCCAGCCTGGCCTGTAGCGCTTCCAGCTTCGCAAATCCCTCCTGACTTTCGGGAAAAATCCGCGGAATGTTGGTCGTCACCCACTCGTATAACGGGTGCAGGTCTGCACCACTGTTGATGGAAAACCCGCTGGCCTCTGCCGGAACCCAGTTCTGCCAGTCAGTGAACGGCTGCTGCTGAGCCACCATTTTACCCAACACGGTATCCTGGCTGCCGGAGGCCGTTTTTCCGAACGTGGACGTTCGATTCCGATACCCTTCCGTGTATTCAACAGTCACTTCGTGATCAATCAGATTGACTTCCGCAAAAACTGAATTGATCAGCGTGGCTACCCGCATCGCGTCTTCGTTGCCGGCGCCGACTCCCTGAATAAATGCCACAACGCCGTTCAGCTGCTGCGACAGCACCCGCCCATCAAAAAAGATCAGTGCATCTTCCGGGGCCGGCAGCACTTTAAGTGCAGCCTTCAGACGAGGATCATCAAATTTTGACTCAGCCGCCGGATCGTCCAGCAGGGTCAGACTCCGCCTGACCAGCTCGGGACTGGAGCCGTAAATGAACAGGTCATCCCGCACACCGATCACCGGTGTCAGCGGTACTCCGGGCGGCAGCCGCATGATCTTCAGGCGGGCGCCGGCATGGGTCTGATCTTCGACCGTCAGATCGTCGCCGGCCGCGTCGTCCGCCAGCTTCATCAGATTGCCAAGACCTTCCATCAGCGACGCCGCTGCTTCATCCGGAAAACGCAGAATCACAATCTGGTGGCTGGCAATGCCCTCCATTTTCTGGCCAAACACCACTTCCGTGCAGTTGCCCAGCTTCTTCCACTGAACCGGCTCCAGAGCCGTCGCAATTGCGTCCCTCACCGCCAGCATTTCACTCAGGTCATCGTCCGTCATGTTGGCCTGAATCAGCTGCATCACGCGTTCCGGAATCCTGCTCCGCTGCAACTCTTCCCAGACTTCACTGAAGTATTTCTTCTGATAGTCACGCTCCGGATTGTGCCTGCCGTGAATGGCCAGGTACATGTCCGGAGGCACCGCGTCCCGCAGATCGGCGGCCTCGACGCGGTTGCTGACCGTGGGAGCCAGCACACAAATCATCAGTGTGGCGACGGTGGCAGATTGAGCCCAGGTTTTCATGCGTGTCTTTCTGAAAGTGTCTGACATATAGGGAAGAGGAAGTCTCTGACTTTACCCACAATAAATCACATCCCGCAGCAGTGCCGAAAACCAGTGCAGCTAAGACAAACCAGATCTCCCGGCCTGTGGGCTCCCACCCGGTTCGTTCGGGACGTCCGTTCCCTGGGGCCAATCTTTTGAATTCGCTGAATCATCCACAACCGTCAGTGCCACGGTTCCCCCGAGCCGAAACGGCCGAGACCAGCCACGGCCGCGACCGGGTCGGCGAGTTATTCCGGTGCCGGCCAGTCAAGATGCCGGTGAAGAAAGTCAAACGTCCCCTTCCCATTGATCGTATGAGGCCCGACGAACCATTCAATCTGAGTGCGATCGCCGATTCCCAGTCGAGCCGCATACAAACGCCGCACTTTGGCGAATTCGTAAGCCACCCATTCGTCTTCACCCACGCCGTCAAAGTGACCGCGTTCCACCATAAACGGCCGCGGACAGATCAGTGCCGCCATTTCGAAGTAGTTGAAGGTGCTGCCCAGATCCCATTCAAAAATCTCATACTCGCCGGTCCATACATAGCTGAAGTTGTGACGCGTACTGGCATTCTTCAGTACCCATTCGTTGAAGTCGGCAGAACAGATCGACAGGCAGTAGTCGGTGACCAGCGCCGGAATTCGCATCGCCGATTTTCCGCCGTAGCTAAGACCGTAAAAGCCGATGCGATCCGGATCCACAAACGGCTGTGTCTTCAGCCAGTTCACAATCTGCTGATGCTGAGGCACGATCACGGAAAACAGCGTCCTGCCCAGGGGATTGGCCTTGCGCTGCAGCGTTCGAAAGCGGTCCTGAAAGATGTACGGATTCTGCGGAGCAAACGTAATGAATCCACGTTCACAAAGTTTTGCAGCAAAATCGTGATAGGCACGATGGTCGTCCAGAAACGTGTCTGTGGGGCGGCCTTCCAGTCCGTGCTGACAGACCACGACCGGCCGCCGCTCGCCCGGCTTCAGATCCTTCGGCAGCAGCAGCACACCGTAGGCGAAGACATCCGGAAACACATCCAGAACAACCTCGTGACCTGTCCAATGATCGGTTTCCCACGACTGCCGCGACTTCGCCTTGAACGGCAGCAATGGCTCATCAAATCTGCCGATGACGTCATCACGAAAAGTCGAACGGTAAGCTTCGACGCTCTTTTCATAGGCCTCAACAGAGGACAGATCCAGATCCTTCAGAAACTGGTCTCTGACAAACGGACTCTCTCGCAACAGCGCCTGATTGTGGCGATCGATCTCTTCAAACTGACGCTGATAGCGCCGCATCATCGCGGCGGACCGATCCGGACGTTCAGCGTCGGGTACTTCGGCCGCCGAAGCAACCAGGCGTTCGACATCAGCCGCCTCACCGCCGACAGAAGACAGAAAAGCGGACAGCGCCTGGCCACTGCAGAATTTTTCCGTATCGCCAAAGACGCTGGTGATCCCGGTCTTCTGGGCACCGGAATCGATCAGCCGGGCAGCAATTGCAGCAGCTTCATCCAGCGCATCGCGGACGGGCTTCAAAGAAGGCGTCTTCAGCACGGCGGGGGCGCCACCATCGCCCGATAATTCGACCTCCGGCCAGTCGGTGAATTCAACAATCAACCGTCGCGGCAACACCATCGCGGCCAGCTCCGTCGTGCCGAATTCCTTCAGCAGTCCGAAGACATTTCGATCCAGCGGCTGCTGCCAGGCATCGATGTCGTGTCCGAGAGCTCCCGAAACGCAGACGGCATCGATGCGAGTATCCAGAGCGGCGGCGTACAGAGCCAGCAGACCTCCGTCCCCGTACCCGATGACTCCCACAGACCGATCCGCCCCGTCGACGGTGAACCAGTCCACGGCCGCCATGATCTTCTGCAGTTCATAGCCGATCAGGTGTCGGCCCAGTTCAAAGGCCGGGCGGTGCAGATATTCGCGATCGGTAAGATTGGCGCGACCATTGCGTTTGCTCCGATCACGACTGATCAGCTGAGGAATAATCACACGACAGCCGGACTCAGCCAGACGCCGCGCATACTGTGACTCGACGGACAGGCCGTCGGCAAGGCCGCACAACTGTTCCGGCGAGTGATCGGCATGCGGCACGGCGATCACGTCGGCGATTGCCGGTTTGTTCGGCACCAGCAGCAGCCCCTCGCCGTGAATCGAAGCCAGATGCCGTGCCGTGGGAGCCGGGTCAGCAATCACCGGCCACCGAACCGAAAACACGCTGTAGTGTGGGGTCACAACCACCAGGCCGCCGCTGTCGAGCGGGCCGGTCTGCTCTGGTGAATCGAACGTCAGACGCTCGTCACGGATCCCCAGCATGTGTCTCAGACGCGTTCGATTCGGTTCGACAGACTCGTTGTAGGCGGCAGCGGACGACGTGTCTCGCTGCCAGTAGTGGGCTCGCTGGTCGGGCGCGTCCGCCAGTTTTCTCAGCAGAAAACGATCAATGCCGTTCACCATCTGTTCCGCCAGATCGCCTTCGACAGTCAGCGGCGCGGTACCGGCGGGGGTTTGAGCATTCCCGGCGGCCGGGAACATCAGAATCATGACAATCAGCTGACAGCAGCGCATGCAAAAATCTCCTGAAATAAGAATGGGCGTCCACCAGGCGTCGGCACCGGATTGAATACCAGTCGCAGGCGGTTGTATCAAACCGCGCGATGCCCGAAGTGCAGTGTGCACAGTTGCCGTTCAGGATTCCAATGACTGCGGTCTGTGGAGTTCAGGCAACGTCGGTCGTCCCGTTGGCCGCCCTGCTGTTGAAAGGCAGATTAATCGCGACAGCCGCGATGATCGGCGTCATCCGACCGATGGCTCGGCCGCCGAATGTACTGTCGCAGCGAGGCTCCGGACCACAGATTTTGCTGAAATTTCGCCGGACGAGCCCGGCAGTCAGATTGCCTGAGCGAATGTTAAAACAGGTAAACTATTACACTGCTGTGGTTTGTGGCGATTCTTCCCAACAGCGAAACCTTACCGAAACAACTGTTTGACCCGTCGCAAAACCCGCCATATAGTCGATTTGTGCCCAAAACTTTTCAGATCGTTTCTGTAAAGTCGGGGCCGCAGGTTCGGAACAACAGTCGTGCGATCGGCCAGACGTGCTGCCCCTTGGCAACCTGGTCGGAGGAAGAATGGTGTCTTCCGTGCAACGACTCTGCTGACCAGCAACAATTGTCGACGGTTGGCTACGAATCTGTACTCATATCCACATGAGGTCCCGGCTGTGCGAAGTCTTCGCCATCGGGAAGGAACAGGGGAACGTCTCAGCAAACAGCTGTGGTGTTCACGGAGGAATGTTGTGATCTGCATGACGCACATCTCACACAACGACTGCTGCAGACATTCGATCGCTGATCGGACGCTGCTGATCGGGATCGAAGTGAGGGGGAAACGTTATGCAGCGCCATACCGGCAACGTCCGTTTCAGCAGTTCAGCGATTGCCATTCTTCTGGCAACGTTTCTGCTGTCGTGTTTCATGAAGCCCGTTTCGGCTCAGAGCCCGGCCTCAGTTCAGAGCATTGTCAGTCCGGCGGACACGGTGAACACGATTCTGCGTGGCACTCCCGACGACGCTCAGGGCATCGACGAGGTTGTCAGGGCCCTGCAGAACGACCTGTGGTCGGAAGCTGATGCCCTGCGTGTAGGCGAAGCCTACGAACAGACCCGTCAGTGGGTCAACGCGATTAAACTGTACGAAGCCGCCATCGAACGGTTTCCGAAAGACAGCGGGCTCACCTACGCCCTGCGACGCACACGCGTGCACTTTGCCATCGACCGCCGCTATGCCGATCGCAGCTTTGAGGAACAGATGCTGCTGACCGGGCGTTCGGAAGCGCTGGATCTGATGGAAGATGTCATGACACGCGTCCAGCTGGAATACGTGGACTCAGTGTCAGCGACGAAATTCATCGCCCATGGCACCGAGAGCCTGTACATGGCACTCGGCAACGAACGCTTTCTGAAGAAAAATGTCCGCGGCGATCAGACCGCTGCCACCGACCGGGTTCGCGCCACCCTGATCAAAGAATACTGGAACCGTCCGGTCATGAGTCGCCTTGAGGCACGCATGATCGTCACGGAAGTCTGCGACCTTGCCCGCAAGCAGCTGAATCTGAGCGGCACGGCCGTTGTCATGGAATACCTGTTCGGCGGCTGCAATGCCCTGGACGACTACAGCAATTTCTTGACGCCTGACCGCTACAACGATCTCTTCGGCAGCATCCAGGGAGAATTTGTCGGCATCGGTATCGAGATGGAAGGAGAAAAAGGACGCGGCATGCACCTGGTCAATGTGCTGCTGGACAGCCCGGCCGAAGACGGCGGCCTGCGTCCCGGCGATTATATTGTGGAAGTCGACGGTCGCGACTGCCGGGATCTGAGCACCGACGATACGGCTCGCCTGCTTCGAGGACCGAAGGGAAGCCGCGTCGAACTGAAGTTTGAATCCCCGGAAGGAAAAATCTCCCAGACCGTGCTCACACGACGGCCCGTTCAGGTCAGAAGCGTCACGCGTGCCTTATTGCTGGATGAAAATCAGGGAATCGGATACATCCGCATGACCGGCTTCCAGAATTCCACCGCGGAAGAACTCGACGCAGCCCTGAAGGACCTCGAACGGCAGGGCATGCGGTCCCTGATCTGGGACCTGCGTGGCAATCCCGGTGGCCTGCTGGATACCGCCGCCGCCGTGATTGATCGCTTTATCGGCGACGGCGTCCTGGTTTCCACCGAAGGGCGGTCATTCGATCAGAACCAGACCTTTCGAGCCCACAGTTTCAATACTCGAACCATTCCTCTGGTCCTGCTGGTCGACGAAAACAGCGCCAGTGCCAGCGAAATTGTGGCCGGAGCCGTCAACGATCACAAACGTGGTCAGATCGTGGGACGCAAAACCTACGGCAAGTGGTCCGTACAGAGCATCATTCATCTGCCCGGTGGCACCGGGCTGAAGCTCACAACGGCCAAATTCTACTCACCCCACCACCAGAACTACGCCGGCAAGGGAATCGCACCCCACGTCAACGTGCCGCTGCCCGAAAATGTACGGCGCACGTTCTTCCGCGGGCGGACCAGTGACGAAATCCGAATCGACCCGGACGTCGCTCGGGCTCTGGAGCTGCTCGAACGGCGATACACACGAAACTGACGGTCGTTGCCGCGGCCGGGCTCGTCACCCGGCCACGCCGGCCCGCGACGCTGGCCGGCCCGCCTACCAGCCAAACGGCCGGTCATGCACGGACGGCCCGCACTGCCCGGGAGTCGACGGCAAGCCAGTCTGGTTCACCGACGGACAGGTGTATATAGTAAACGGACATTAACCTGTTCCCTGATACACCTGCGCCGGGACATCCGAGTCTCCGGCGTGATCTGTTGTTGACGAAAGACGAAACCATGCCGATGTTCAATCGACGCCGGGCACTGCTCACCGGCGCTGCCCTGGCGTTCTGCCCGCGCACGGATTTTCTGAGTCAATCGGCTCGTGGTGCCGAGACCGCGGTCGCACCACATCGCTCGGAATCACCCGGATCCCCCGCAGAGATCGCAGCAGCAAAGTGTCGAGCCTGCAGCCGGGCCTGCCAGACACTGATGGAAACAGCCAGCACCGACATTCGACGGCAACGCTCAGACTCGACCACATTGGCACCGCTGTCGCAGATCCGTCAGGTGGCCCTGGACTGCCGCGAAATCTGCGAGATAACGGCCAGTCTGCTGTCTCGCCGAGGACCGCTGGCACCAGCCATCTGCCAGTCCTGCGCGGACGCCTGCGATCGCCTGAACACCATGATGGCCGACCTGCGACCGGCGTTGGACGTTGTGGATCTGCAGACGCAGCTGGACCAGTGTGCCACCGCCTGCCGAGCCGTTATTTCCGCGGCTTGACGGCACGACGGGCGGCACCCGTCATTCGGCCGCCCGAACGGCGCGAAATCGCACCTCATTCCCGTCGATTTTCGGCCTCCGCGGCCCGATCTGGTGCGCAAGAAGGGAAAAATTTCTGTAAGGTTTCTGCGGCACACGACCGACGTTCAGGATTCCGGCAGACGCTCCACAGCAAGCAAAAGCGTCGGCCCCACCCAGCAGAACGGCAGAAACTCGTGCACCCACAACAAGCCCCGGTGGCGGAATAGGTAGACGCAAGGGACTTAAAATCCCTTGTCCGAAAGGACGTGCGGGTTCAAGTCCCGCCCGGGGTAATGGAAAAACACTGGGTTTTTCCATTTTCGGCGGTTCGGTTGCAAACGTGATGCCAAATTCGGGAACGTGACTACACCCGCGACTACACCCGCTGGAGTGTTTCAGAACCCCGACAGGACCACGGACCATGCCCCGACCGAAGCCACAAAGACCGTACCCCGAATATCCCTTGTTCCCCCACGCGTCCGGACAGTGGGCGAAGAAAATCAAAGGAAAACTGTGGTATTTCGGAGTGTGGGCGGACCCCGACGCAGCCCTGAAACTCTATCTGTCCTGGCGGGACGAAATCCATCTGGGGCGGGACCCGCGGCGGCTGCAGATGTCGACCGAAACGGGCGTAGTCTTCGAGAAGTGGCGAACGCGTTCCTGTCCATGAAGCAAGTCCAGGTGGATTCCGGCGACCTGTCCCCGCTGACAATGTCCGACTATCACAAGACATGCCAGCGGATCATTTCCTATTTCGGCGCGGACACGAAACTGGAAGCCCTGTCGCCGGCAGACTTCGCAGCCTATCGTCACGCGTTCCCGGGGACCTGGTCACTGACGCGCATCGCGAGGGAAATCAGGCAGACCCGGACCATGCTCCGGTTCGCTTATGACCAGGACATGATTCGGCACCCTGTCCGGACCGGCCAGGGGTTCACACTGCCCAGCCAGGCAGCCATCCGGAAACAGCGGAACGCCCACGCGGACGCCCACGGGAAAAAGATGTTTCAGCCGGACGAAATCCAGACGCTGATTTCCAAGGCGCGAACACAACTGAAGGCCATGATTCTGCTGGGCATCAACTGTGGGTTCGGGAACACGGACTGTTCGCAGCTGACGCACGGGATGGTGGACCTGGACGAACTGCTGATTGAATACCTGCCGCAATTTCAATCGGACCGATGTCCGTTTGGCGTTTGCCCCGGCGGCGCCGTGCTGTCCGGCTCCTCTCCGAGATTTCTGTTTCGTTGTCCATGCCACTGCCCTGACTTGTTGTGTTGCGGCTTTTTTTATGCGCCGGCTGCGTCCTGTCTGTTCCTGGATGGCACTGTGACTGTTCCAGACCGGGGCTGTTCTGGTGCGCCTACCTTGATCTGTTCGGCCTGCTTCCATGTTCCGCGACGGTCACGATGTTCCCAAGATTTCTGATGCGTGTCACCGGTCCTGAAGCTCGGCTGTGCACAGTGCCACAACCATCCCTTTGAGCCTCGCCACACCCGCAGGGGGTGCGGCAGGGCGGCTCTTTGCCGCCGACTTTGCCTGGACATCGCCGTCCGTGTGCCGTCACTCGATGAGATCCGGACTTTTCGCCGTCCGTTCCAGTGCTTCGAAAGTGGATGCGCGGGGGTGCGCCGCACCAACACATCTGTGACCTGAAGGTGGCCTGGTTTCCCCGGTAAGGACAGAATCAGGGAATTTCGGACGGGTTGCCGGTAGTGGTTCGGGGAGAGTTCGGTCGGACGCCGGAAATCAACAACCAGTCAGCAGCCGGAGCGCAAAAAGGAAGCCCTGCCGGGTCTGAAGACGTTGTCTACGGGCGTCCTTTTTACCAGAGCACGGCGGGGCTTCTGGTGTTCACTGTACCGGCGAACCGGACGGTTGTGAAGGTGCTTATCCGGAAGTCAGCCGATCTTTACCGCGGGCACGTCGCCGAATAGCCTGTGAGCCTGCCTCAGCACCAGTTCCCGGAATGACTCAGCCTGACTTTCCGGGACCATCACGCCGTCGTGTACCCCGACATACGGTATGTCGGCATCCGTCAGGGCCGCCTGTGCGTGGTCGATCATCAGCCATCCCTCGCCCCTCTGCAGCTCGTAGGCGAGCCTGGTGATCCCATGCCGGTCCATCCGTCGCCGCATGATGTAGCCCGCCAGTGACGGTGCCAGGCGCTGCAAAGTGACGAACAAAGGGTGCCGCCCGAATTTCTTCGAGCGTCCAAACAAACAATGCCGTTGGAACTCCTGCTTCAGTTCGGCGCGGTCCGTCCAATCGTGCCCAGCCAGGTCAGCCACGTGTTCGTAGAAATCGCCGGTCTGCAGCAGGTCGATCAGCGTGTCACGCTCAGGACCAGGGCACAGCTTCGTTAATGGCAACCGATGCTTTCAATTTGCGTGGCGACAGCGACCACTTTTCTCTGATGTCTATGTCACAAGATTCGTGCGCTGACAGTGATGTTGCTTGAATCCGTACTCGTGACCTGCTGCAAAGGAGACCGAATAGCGAAAACAGATACGCGAGACCTCCCAAGCATGTCATCGCGACGCCCCACAACCACAACGGTCCAGCCGCTGGATGCAACGGATTAATCACCTTCTGAATGAAGTGCGGAAGACTGCCAAAGCAGGCGACAATCATTGCGAACGGCAGAAAGAAGGCGATCACTGCAAGGACGCACGCGATCCCATCAACAAACCGATTGGTTGAGTAAGTAACGTTGGCGACCCTTTCACCGTCACGAACGAGCAACGCCTTGCCACGCCCGCCGGTGAAGCCACCAACCTGTATCCCAAAGTGGAGTCCGTGCCCTTGCTCTGGCGCGCTCGCAAATTCGACCGCCATCATGCGTGCGCTCCAAGAGACACATGCGCAATGTTGTAGCCGCAGAAAGCCTGTTCGATTGTCATTGATCCGAATTGAAGGCAGAACTTCGCCAGCAACGGTATTTCCTCATGCTCATTGAAGATCCAGATGGACAGTCGACACCGTTCGGCGTCCGTCTGGTGAAAGAAGTCGCGCACATATTCAGGAGGTTCGGAAAGCGTTCCTCGGACGACGAGGTATTGGGAGTCCGCGGCCTCCGCACTTTCCTCAATCTCGAGCTGTGGAATACTCGCCAGAATGTTGTCGACTAACAGCAACTGCCGGTTGACGGGTGGTTCATTCTTGTCCCCTGCGTCCGGCGACTGAGACATCAGTTGAAACTGATTCAGCGTGATTCCGTTTAGCGTGATCCAGAAGTCGTACTTGGGTCCAGTTTGGTCCGCTTCGGACCGTGTCTCCTGATGCACTTCAAAATTGCCAGGCTTCTCATAAGAGAAACGCCAGGTGGCCTCTGATTTCTGCCCGGGCGCACTGTTGTGGAGGCGGCACAGACTGAAATAGGACTTTGCTTGCTGCGTAGATTCAGTGCATTCTTGGAGCAATTCGTGCGCATGAGATTCGTGAACCGGAATCGCGTCGTCGAAAGTTTCCGGAAGCGAGATCAGTTCCTCTGTGGCAAGGCGGTCACGCAATCGCCTCGCACGACAACTGTGCGGGTCAGCCTGGACGAACTGTTGAGCGAGGCGAAAGGCCTGCGGGGAATCGCTTTGAGCAAGATACAGATTGACCCCGATGTCCAGAAAGGTGAGGTAGCCATGAATGTGGCTGGTGGTCGCATTCGTGATGGGTGGCGGCTCATGCAGTCCCTGGAGGCAAATCTCACGAACTCGTTCATGCTGAAGCGCATTCGAGAAAAATGACCATTTTGCCAGCATCTTGATCATCATTCGGCTTCGTTCTCTGAAGGGAACGCGTATCGGAAGAACGCGGGCGGCCTCAGAGTACGAGTGATACGTGATATTCCCGAAGCCCTCTTCTTGAAGACAAAGCACATCCAAATCTTCGCGGTTCTGCACCTCAGTACCCTGACAGACGATACCGAGGCTTTGTTTCATCCGGGCGATCTGGTCCGCCCGTCTTCTTCTGAAGATCCACGACAAGATCCCTCGCTTCGCCAGCCATTCATTGAGCCGGCGTCTCACAACGCTTGGCTCATTGAAGCACCAGGCGATGTCGTGAACTGGTTTCTCGTCGCCTGTAATGCAGAATTCAGTCCAGAGCAGATCGAGTTGGACAGGATGGACGATTGGCAAAGTCCTGATCCGATCCTGCCGCTTGCCCGAGTGGAGCAATTGAAGGTCACGATTGGCGTCGGACTCTCCTTTGTTGCCGGCCCACATCTCGGACGCGGTGTCACCGACGTGTGCAAGAAGTCTGGCGAGGAATCGCTGGCCCCATGCATTCGCCTCTTCGTAGAGCTGTTCGGAGGTTCGAATCAACGATGGATGAAGTTCTGCCAGGCAGATGAATGCGTAAAGCACCAGATTGCAGGGATTGACGTGAAAATCGACCTGCATCGGATGCGAGGCCGTGACCCACCAGCGCAGAGCTTCCGCGGCCGCCTCTGGCGAGGGGCTGCGGTAATGAAACTGTAGTGTTTGATTAAACGCTTCGTGATTCATTACGATCTATAGTCTGTTCTAATATGACGCTACTTACTGTCCACGGCGCGAACCTCGATTCGGCGGAATTCAATTGGGCCTCCCGACCATCCCTGTAAGGCGATATATCCTGATTTGGGGCTGTTGGCTGGTATTTCGTAATCGACAGTCCGGCGGCCGTTAAGAAGCAGTGTGATCTTACGTTGACGGCACCGTGCTTCGAGCGTGAACCACTCACCCGGTGAAACCAAGGACTCTTCGAATGCGGCCTTACCGAACAAGGCCCCCGTCAAGTACTTGGGATTGCCCGCAGAATTAGTGCTTGCGATTTGAGCTTCAAAACCGCCCGGTTGCGAGAGTTCTCGGGGTGCCTTGAGAAATAAACCAGAGTTAACGCGTTCGCTGAGACGGCATTCAACTCGGATATCAACATCTTCAAATGGTTTCTTCGTGTAGAGGAGTCGATTACGACGTCCCATTCCGACCAATCGCCCACTCTCAACCTTCCAGTCGTCGCGCTGTCCACCTTGTAGCTCCCAGCCAGTCAGTGACTTCCCGTCAAAGATGGGACTCCAGGTGTCGTCGTCCTCCTCTTTCTGTTTTACAAAAAAACGTAACTGGTAATTTGCATTTTTCCCTTCTGGGGTTCGGATGGTTACGACGGTCCGTTTGTCTTCTCGATGCTGAATCGAGACTTCGCCTTTCAGAAGCTCTTTCTTCTCTGTCGCTGCCGACCAATTTCGCACAACTTCGCAATCCCATGTTCCCTCTTTGAGATCTACGGGCAGGATATTTGAGGGATATCGGCTGTCAGCAGAGACGCCGTAGTGCCAAAGCTTTCCGTTCACTCTGACGAATGGGCCCATCAGAGAGAAGTTTCCCGGAGGTGGCTGCCTTCCAGCCGGATAGACGAGTGCAATGCCCGTGAAGGATCGTTCTTCCAGGATGCTACGTTGAACAAATCGACCAACGTTGAATGTGACACTTCCTTCGAAGGGAATCTGAACCTGAATCTCTTCCAGCGGACCGTTTTCGCCCAAGACAGGAGGATCGCCGGGGAATTGCGCGAACACAGGACGCTGCGTCAGTGGAAACGTCAGCGAGGCCTCTTTCAGAATCTCACCGTCCTTTCGAGCACGGACGACACAATCAATGTAGCCTGCCCGCGGATCATCCACGTGAACAGTCGAGCCGTCCCAGGCATTGTTTGGCAGCAGTTTCTCCGCGTCTACCAGGTTCTTCAATTCGGTCTTGACTGACTTTCCGCTGCGAAGTTCGACAGCGACTCGGTCATTGGGCATACGGATCAGCCGGGCAATGTCCGAAATCCGGGTTCCAGTGGGAGCATGAATTACACGGTCGGCAACCCGAAGTAGTTCTTCTTCCTTCGGCTTGTTCGACGAATGAGAACGTCGCAGCACCAGATTCAATTCTTTCCGGGGATCCGGCGCCGCTTTGATCACGAGTTGATCTTGAGTTGCAGGCAAGTCCGCCCGGTGAACCTGTTTGGTTTCGCCGTCAGCGGAAATCTCAACCTCAACACTGTCTGGACGAATGGCTCCGAAGTCCGTGACGACGCGGATGTGGAAGTCCATCGGCTGGCCACGTTCGTCCCAGGCCGCGACTTCAGTCTCCATACTCAATCCCGGTTGCTTAAGAAACTCCCTTAAACGCTTGAAGCCGACCGCGAAACTGGTTCTCTCCCCAATCTTGGCTTTGACGACACCAAGGACACGGCCCTGCTCATCAACCAGTGGACCGCCCGAGTTGCCGGGATTAACCACTGCGTCGAAACGAATGTCAGACAGCGATCCATCATCGTCGCGAGATAGAGAACTGATACGGCCCTGGTTCATCGTGATCGATGGATTACCTCCATCCGGTATCGTGCCGAAAGGGAATCCATAGGCCTGGACGACCTGCCCGAGTTCGGCTTTGTAGTCTTCCGCGACAATCTCCAGAGCAGGCCAGTCGTTTCGTCCATCGACTCTCAATAGCGCCAAGTCCCACTGGCGGTTGAGACTCAGCAGCCGGGCCTTGACCTGCCGCTCTTTGCCCGGCTGTCCTGAATTCAGAATTAACGGAACTTCCTCGAACGGAGGCACGTTCTGAACGACGTGCCAATTGGTGACGAACAGGCCATCGGCGCGAATACAGAACGCGGTCCCGTCCCCAACCGGTGTTTGCTTCACAAACGCGGTTGCTTTTGTCACTTTTTCCGTGACCGTTTGCGCGTCGAGAAGTTCGCACCTTCCACAAATTGCGCTGATGATGGCGATCTGGTAAATGATGGAGTGCTTCATGTTTATGATCTTTCAAGATAACTTCATGTAGCCTTCAGCAGCAGTAGAACCGGAATGAGTATCAGGGCAAACAGTCCGCTGATGAGCATCGGGGTCGATACGATGAGGGCAGCCATGCTGGCCTGCTTGGAAAGCCCGTGAGCATTTCGATTGAGCTTCCAAGCCTTGCGAGCGAGCAGGAATCCGATAATCGGCAGGAAGCATGTCAGAAGAGCAATGGCGGCCATTCGCTGAGCACTCGCCGAAGCAGGACCTACCAGGTGTGTGGAGAGTTCGTCTGCAGTTTGGCCAAAGACGTCAGCGAGAGTCACTCCGTAGAACATCGATTCTTTTCCACATCGGCTACACCTGGCATAACACTCTCTGCCCAGAACCCACCCCGTGGGCCCCAGATACCAGACGATTTCACGGAGTGTCGCCAGGACGTTCCGCTCTTGGCATACCGGGCAGTGGATGACAGTTGTCTGTTGGATTGCGTCACTCATTGTTTCGGTACAGCCTCTGACTCGCTGTCGAACACTTGCCAGATCTTCCGCGTCTCGGCGACGAACTGGCTTCGTTCTTCTTCCACCCTGGAAAGATGCGTCTCCGCGCCCTTGTAGAGATTTGGTGCATGGCGTCTTTGGCCGTCCCGCTGAGCGGACATCAGGTACATGAGTCCCGCCCTGGAATACGCCTCATGAATTTCGGTGTTACGCGCAAGGCGTGCTGCATCTTCCAGAACTCGCCAATCACCCAACTGGCGGTAATCGGACAGAACCAGATCACAGAGTCCGCTTTCGTGATGGACGATGTCGGCGGCGGCGCGATGGAAGTACTCCACTATTTCTCTGCGATTCTGGTGAATCCGTAACCCGGTATAGGCCGCATACGCGACACGGAAATGCTCTTGTGCCTCGGGGCTGTTGGCATTCCGCTCGACGGTCTTGCGGTGATGCACGAGAAACAACTCTCGGTAGAGTCGGCTGGCCTGTCGTTCGCTTGCCAGAGCGAGGTACGGGCCAATGAGTTGCAGGCAATGGCGATCCAGGCAGGCGTCGTTACCAAAGAGCAACGTCTCGATTCGCATCACCTCTTCAGCGCCGGCTACCAGCGGCAACAACCGAAGAAAGAGTTCAAGGTGCATAGGATGCTTTGGCGTTGACGCTTGAAAGCACCGCTGTCGAATGGTCTCTGCCGGGAGCAGGTTGCGAAATTCTCCATAAGCCGACGTGGGAATCCGTTGGAGTTCAGCAAATGCAAACTCCGAGGCCTGCTGATCATCACTTGATTCAAAGCGAAACAAGTGAGGCACTTGTTCTTCCAAAGGCCGATGGGCGACGACACGTAATAGCGACACCGTTGCGGCGGAGACTTCAACTGACTGAAGCTCTCGCAGCGAGCCGTTTTCGACCGCGCAGAAGACGAGCAAGCGACTACGAGGATTGTCAGCATCAGCCGGCACAGGCATGCGCAGTCGTTGTCCGACGACAACCACGGCGTCATCTGTCGATTTCAAGAGATGATCGACTTTGTAGTCTCGCTGGTCGGGCCGTTGATCGGCGTCTCGTGAACGCGACAGAAGAATGACGCAGTCAGCTCGTGATGCCCGCTCCCAGTACGAATGAAACGTGCAGTCGAGGTGATTGTGCCACCACTTTCTTGCGGAAGGGGATGCCGAATCCAAGCGGAAAATCAGTGAGACTTCGGAATCCTGTGACAAGCACGGAGTCGCGGTGGCGATGATAGCCAGCAACAAACCAAGGCCACTCAAAGCAGATACCTGAAACGGGAACATCTACTTACCCTCCCGTTCGGCAAGCATTCTCTCTCGCGTGGCATTGATCCAGGCCTGAGTCAACTGAGACCAGCGCTGGGACTCTGCGTCACCGCCCAGGACGGGCGTCGAATCCGGTGGCGATGGTGTTACCGCAGCGGTTGGCCTGGTTCCGTTGTAGACCAGTTGATGCCAGTACCGAAGCTATCCATCTTCCCACTCTGCCAATGCAATACAGCGTCCAGTAGGAGCCAGAAGCCTGCACTCAGCGTAGGCAAGAGTCACCCGCCCATGGATCCCGTCGAGATTGACCACATCACCGTCATCGGATGCGAGGATGATGTCGATTTCCGACTTCTGCAGCTCATCCGCCACAGGGACATGCTGACCGTCGCCTTCAAACCAACACTGCGAGCAGTCTTCGAGGTGAACGATCAGTGAACGACTTCCGTATTCAAAACGCGGTGCCAGATGAGCGCACGCAATCTCGATCTCGAACAGTCCCGGCATCAGTTCGGTGATGCGGGTCAGCTGCGAATCGTGAAACCCATTCCAGAAGTCAATGCGTCGCGTTTCCAGGATTGTCTGTCTCCTCCAATTCGTATTCTTCTGCTCGGATCCGCCTCCGCAGTTCTGTCAATGGCACGGCCAGGATCTCCATATCCTCCATCCGTGCCTCGACGTGTGGGTCGCAGGAGGAGTGGCGTGGCCGCACCAGAAGGAATCCCAGCTCTGAGCCGAACACGAACACTCTTCGCGAAATCCCGTGATGCCGGCTTGCCTCGCCGCTCATGGACGCTCCAGGTTCGAGCCACAGAACCCGGACCGTCCGGACTCCACATTCGGCTAACGTCCGATGCGAAAATTTTATCAACAGAAAAATCGGCGATTCCTGAACGCACGCGTGATTGCAGCAACCTACTGCGGCATAGTTTCTTGCGCGTTCCCAAAGCAGCGGGTCGCGGCTTTTGGAGTCGAATCGCTAGAATTATGTTGATCATTGCCGAATTAGCGACGTGTGCCTCCTGACCTTGGGATTACGTGGAGAGCTGACTGATTGGATGAAATGTTGATGGGTGACGCAGAGTCGATTGATGACGACAACGAATTACGCCGCGAAGAGATGGTGCTGCTGATCGCGGCGCACCAGACGCGACTGCGTGCGTTTCTCCGTTGCCTTCTCGTCCCTGGGAGCGATATCGAGGATGTTCTCCAGGAGACCAACCGAATCCTCTGGCAGAAAGCCCTGGGCTTTGAACTGGGTTCCGATTTCTGGGCGTGGGCGTCGCAGGTTGCTCGTTTTGAAGTGCTGTCGTATTTCCGCAAGCGGCGACGGGATCTCGTGGCTCCAGATTCTCCGCTCGTTGAACAACTGGCGTCGCTCGCGACCGAAGAGTTGAAACATGGTGATGCTCGTCGCGCTGCACTTGATGAGTGCGTGTCGAGCCTTCCGCCAGCCCAGCGTCAACTGCTGGAGATGAAGTACTTCTCCGATCAATCGATTTCACAGATCAGTGACCAGACGAATCGCACACAGGGCACGATCCGCCAGACGCTCTACCGCATCAGGGAAGTACTCCGCCATTGCGTGACGCGCAAACTGGAAGGGCGATCCGTATGAAGACGCAACAGCCTGAAGACGGTCGTCAACTCATTGCCAGCGCGGTTGATTCGATGATGGTCGATGACGATCTACCGTTGTTGTATCAGCATCTGGCTGACGATGAAGAAGCCCGCAAACAGTTCGTGCAGCAGATCGTCATCGACGCTGAATTGAACGAACTCTTCAGTTCAGACAACGTTGTGGCGGCTTTGGATGCGGGCGTTGTGGCGGTCATGGAGCAGATTCCGTCGCGGCAGACTCCACGCGGTCGCTGGTTCGCGGTCATGTTGTCCCTGGCAGCATTGGCGTTGACGACAATTGTGATCATCACTGGTCGACAACCCGATTCCGGAATGGTCGCTTCGGATACGGAGACGCCGATGAATCAGCAGGCGGACGCGGAGCGAGAACGCGTAGCGTCTGAAACAGGTCCTGGAACCGATAGTCCGCCCGAACTTTCGGAGAAAGAACGCGAAGCTCTCAAACTGCTTGCTTCAAACATTTGGAATGCGATCAACTTCGCACCCATTCAGGCTGCCCGCGAGGCGGCACGTCGGACAACATCGCAGAACAACCTTAAACAGATCGCATTGGCGCTCTACGTTTTTCATCAAAGACATGGGAAACTTCCGGCGCTGTACTCCACGGATGCGTCCGGCAAGCCGTTGCTGAGTTGGCGAGTTCACCTTCTCCCGTACTTAGAGAATGAAGAACTGTATCGTCGCTTTCGACTCGATGAGCCCTGGGACTCTGAACACAATCGAGCCCTCATTCGCGAAATGCCAGTCGTGTTTCGCTCTCCGGAAACGGCTGATGACCGTTTCGTGACGAACTATCTGGCCATCTCGTCTGAATCCTCATTTCTGATTCCGCCGGCGAAGGCGATGTTTGGAGTGACACAGCCACTTGGCATCTCAATGAAGCAGGTCACTGACGGGACATCGAATACGATCGCCATCGTCGAGGTCAGCGATGGCCGGGCATGCGAGTGGACACGACCGCAGGACTTTCTTGTGGTTGCCGATATGCCTCTCGACGGGCTGGGCCATGCCAGAGACCCCAAGGTGTTTCTAACAGCCTTTGGTGATGGTTCTACGAGAGTTCTCAGCAGAGACCTCGATCTGAAGAGCTTTCTCGGCCTCACAACGCGTAACGGTGGGGAACCAGTCGATTCGCCTTAATTCTCTCTGAAAGAGGAGTTGCTCGGAGCAGTGAGTTCGTCCCGCCTCATTCTCGAAATGGTTGCACGTCTCCATGAGAGGGGACTTCAGGGGATTCGCATCTGCCCACAGATCTCCAATTCCGGCGTTCATTGGATCGCCTGGATTACATCGTCAAAACATGTCTTGCCTAATCACGGTGCGATGCTCCATGCAACCGCGATGATGCAGGCCATGCAAAGTGCACCGAAGTCCGCATTGGCGGCCTGCTATACCAGTGCTCAAGAAACCATGTTTTTCGGTTGGGAGGACGCCAGCAGAGATTCGTCAGACCAGCTCGCCGACAAGTTCGCAGATCGCTTCCCCGAAATCTGCGTGGAAGCCAAACAATCCGACTTGGGCTACGTCGAATGGTACAGGTCAATGCTCGATGACACGCAGCCTGAGGGACTCCCTTCAATCTGCGCCGGCTCGCCAGAAACGAATCCATTGGTGAAGGCCAAGTTGATTGTGCTTGGACACTCGAAGACCGAGTCCATCCACTTGCCGCCATTGCCCAGCACTGGACACTAAGTATCTGTCTTGTTGAATTCGTAACGAGCGTACTTCCAATGACGTCATTCACCTTGGGAAACGATGGAAGCGATCAAGTGATCGTTCGAATTTCCGGAAGACCGGATGCACAAGACGATTGGCTGGCTGCCTCAATTTCCGTGCGTGCTGGCGCGTTTTCTGCTTCGATTCCTGTATCGCTTTCCACATGTGATTTTCGACCATTCCGCGAGCAGCTCGAAGCACTTTATCAAACGCTCGATGGCACAGCGGCATTCAATACACGAGTGGGCAACCGTGGGGACACACCACTTTGAGGCTGGCGAGAGCAATAAAGCTGGAGACTTTGAGCGCATGGTGGAGGGCTGCGGAGGCAGGCTGCGTGTTGTCAGACGTGTCGAGCCTGCAGGGGGAGCGGCTGGGAGCAGCGTTCCTGGGGGCGGGGGAGGGGGAGGGGCGGACGCAAGGCTGACGCGTCAATGCAATCAAATCGCCCCGGAAACCTTCACTGAAACATGAGGCAGGCCGGCGGATAGTGAGTGGCACAGCTGTCAGCGGCGCGGAGTTGAGACAGATTCAGACCGCCGACATCAGTTCGCGCGCCTTTCGGCGGGCACGAAACCGTCGTGAACCATCGCGCGAACGGCAGCCGTCAATGGCTCGCGGCTGACCGGCCATGACGCTGAACAGACGACCGAAGTCTTTGACCAGGCGGAGCCACACGTTGGCATTGATCTGCAGTCGTTCGAAGATCGGTACGGCCGAAGCCGGTGGGCTGTCCGGGCGCTTGGTGTGCATCTGACTAATCGTCCAGTTCAGCAGATCCAGATAGTCGGCCATTGTCATGGGCAGAAAGCCCTTGTCGCTGCAGCGGCGACTGTGCTGATGTCGACTGGAGCCCGGCTTACTTGTTCGTTCATTCAATTCCAGCGGAGCGAGATAGCCAGACTCGTCGCCTGCTTCGGAAGGAGACCTGTCAGCGGCTGACGTTGCGTGGTCCTTTTCGAGCCTTGTGGAATCGGCAACGGCTGCGCTGTCATGTCGGTCTGTCGGTCGATCATGCGCCAGACATTGTTTCCGTTGAAGATCTCGGATCCGTTTCTGTACCGACGTAAAATGACTGTCTTCGAGAGTTTCCGCCAGAGTCGCTCGAATCGGGTTCAGATCAATATAGGCGGCACACGCCAGGATCGCCGTTTCATCAACCAGCCGCACGCCGCGGAAACGCGCCTGCCAGAATTTACCGACCTCACCCTCCTCGCGATTTGCGCGCTGAGCGATGTTCTGACTCAGCAGTCGCATCCACCACGAAATATCACTCAGCCGACGCCGAATGTCTTTCAGCTTGTCCGGATTCAGCCGTATGGAGTTCAATTCGGATTCTGTCGGTTCTTTGGCCTTACCTTCGTCATCCTTTCGTTTCGGACACAGCATCATCCAGCGCTTTGCCACTTCGGTGTCGTCCCATTCCGCTACCACATCCGGCCTCGATCGGAGCACCAGGTGGAAATGATTGGACAAAATGGCCTGGCACAGCAGATCGATTCCGAACCACCCCGCCAACAACCTGAGCCGATCTTCAATCCACTGCTTGCGGTGATCAAAGTTCTTTCCGGTCAACGGGTCCTTGCCCAGAAGAAAGCAACGGCGAGTTGTCCGGTTCATCACGTGGACCACTGCAACTTCGGCGGGGTCGAATACTTCACCGCGAGACACACGAGCCATGAGAATTCCTCCGGAACCAGGACGACTTCAGCCTACCAGTCGTGTGGAGTACGTCAATATCAATTTAAGTACTAGTTGAGAAGAGTCCATTAATTTTTCCGTCAGGCCCGAAAGCGTCGCTGAAAAGGCTCGCCCAGTGTTGCCGGACTCAGCTGCGGATTTCCGGAAAGTGTGCGACAGCGAGTGCTTTGTCGTTGGGATGGTTCATGCGCGAGATCTTTGGTCGACGGAAAGGAATGACGGAACCGACAAAAGTCGAAATTCGAAAAATCGCATACCCGTTATTGAGCGCCTTCAAGCAGATGGCCACAACATCAGGCATGTGAGATTTCCGGAAGGGACTCTTCTCGGTTCCGTCAGGAATGTGCGTCGCACCGATGTGGAATGTTGTGTGCCCGGCGCGGTCGCGGTCGGGAAGTGGTATGTCCCCGACGCGGTTCCGTTAGAAAGTGCAGTGTCCCCTGAAAGGCGGGGCGCGTCGTGCCGGTGTGGAATGCTTCGTTCCTGGTGCCGGCGCGGTCAGAAAGTGGTGTGTCCCCGACGCGGTTCTGAAGGGCGGGGTGGGGCAGAACCTGCATCTGGAGCAATGTTGACGGGCGGGAATGTCCGTCGTGTCGGTGCGGAATGCTTCGTTCCTGGCGCCGGTGCGGCCAGAAAGTGGTGTGTCCCCGCCGCGGGTCGTGGTATTGCCTGTGTCAGCCGCGGATCACCGGAAGTCGTGTGCCACAAGGTGCTCTGTCCCCGGGGAGGCGCTATCCGGTGTGGAAGCGGTGTGTCCCCGACGCGGTTCCGTGGAGGCGCATTAGAAAGTGCTGTGTCCCCGGGGAGGCGGGGCGATTCGAAAAATCGCATACCAGGTATTGAGCGCCTTCAAGCAGATGGCCACAACATCAGGCATGTGAGATTTCCGGAAGGGACTCTTCTCGGTTCCGTCAGAATGTGCGTCGCACTGAAGCGGCTTGAGGCCGATCTCCACGCGGCACCCGGGTAATCCGAAACCCGGGTAGACCAGAGACCAGAAACCAGAAACCAGAAACCAGAGACCAGAGACCAGAGACCAGAGACCTGAGACCTGAAACCTGAAACCTGAAACCTGAAACCTGAAAACCGCAGTCCGAAATCCGTGCCCAGAAGCCGTTTCCGAAGCACAGCGGATGGCGAAGTGCGGAGACCGGAACGTCTGTCAGGGGCTCGCGTTGACGGAAAGGGCGGCTACCACGGCTGGGCGAGGCACCATCAGCACTGTGCCGTGCCGCATCTGCTTTGCCGGCAGCGACAGATGGTCGGACTGATTGGTCCATGTCTTCAGATCAGGACTGGTGGCCAGGCAGTAAGAATAGTCGCTGCCTGGAGCATCCCAGTAAAGAAACCAGCGACCGGCCCGCCTGAACAGGGACGGACCTTCCGCCATCTGATTCACAATCTGCGTTCCGGCACCCGCGATCGGAGCACTCAGCGTGGTGTCGTAGGGCCCCTGCATGTGCGAGCTGAACGTCAGCCGCAGATTCTTGCCGCCCTGTTCTTCCGCCATTTCATTCTTGATCACCATCACCCAGCGATCATCAACCGTGCTCGCGGTGTGGCGATCGTCGAAGGCAATAAACGGATCGATGACGCCGTATTCCGGATTCTGCGGACTGAAAAACAACAACGGCTCAGTCCATGTCTGGAAATCCCTTGTCCGCACCGCATAGGTGCGATGATCGTGGCCATGAGGATCCACACTGCCGTCTTTGTCGTTGAGTTCCTGCAGGGTGGTGGTGCTGAACAGCACCAGATATTCCTGCTTCTCAGGATCATAGTGCAGCTCGGGAGCCCAGGTGTTTTTTACGTCGGTTCGTTCACCCCAGAGATCGATCTTCGACGCCGGCGTCCAGGTTTTCAGATCCTTTGAGCTGGCGTAGCCAATGCTGCGCGAATTCCAGCTTGTGGTCCACACCATGTGAAAGGTGCCATCGCGAAAAATGATGGACGGATCACGTGTCAGACTTTCGTCGCCCCACGACGGTGCGGGCATTACGACCTCGCCGTCTTTCAGCCACAGAAACTTATAGCCGTCATGGCTGTAGGCAAAGTAGATTCCGGTTTCTCCGTTGCCCAGAAAGTAGGGAAGCAGAAAAACGTGTTCGCTGTCCGGAGCAGCGGGCAGGGCAGGTCGGACCGAAGCCTGCATCCGGTGCTTCAGCCAGCCAAAAATCGTCGCTCCGATCTGGCGGTAACCGACGACATTGGGATGCACACCGTTGTTGTCCGGATAGCCGTTGACCGGATCAAGATTCAGCTGCGTGGGAATAAGACTGATCCGCGGATCGTCTTTTTGTGCCACGAATTCGATTTGTCGCTGCACCAGTCGATGCTGTATCCGCTTCCATCCCCAGCGAGAGTATCGGTCCTTGTAGTTGGCTTCAAAGGCAGCCTGACGAGCATTCGGAGGTGTGGTCAGGCAGAGACCGATCTGAGTCTCAGGGGCCGCTTCACGGAGTGCGGCCAGCAACCGGTCCGCATGACCGAACATCGAATCAATCCGAGCGTCGGTGCCGGCGACACTGTCTGCGGGAGCACTGAAGCAGTCGTTGATCCCCAGCATGATGACGACGTAGTCCGGGAGTCGGCCGTGGCAGCTTTCGTGAAAGTAACGCGGCAGGTCCAGAGCCGGCTTGCCATCGTCGTTCAGAAAGACAAACGGGCTGCTGCGTTTCCGGTAGGTGCCATCAGGATCAGGTTCGTACTTCGTGACGAAACGTTCCCACGTCCAGCCGCCGTAGCCTTCATGGGCCACACCTTCGGCGACAGCGGTCGGCTGATGTGTGCCGAGCATCCTGAAGTCCGGGTTTCCCGGTTGTGACAGCAGTCGAGCGATCTCATTCGGATACACCGAGGCATGCGTCAGGCTGTCCCCGATGATCAGGATGTTGAGCGGTCGGTGGGTCCCGGCACCGGCCGAGTCTGGTGCGACATGCAGGCGAGCTGAGTCGGTCGCCAGCTGAGTGCCGTCTTCACCGTAGACAGACACCGATATTCGGTGAACTCCGACGTCCGCCGATCCCGGCGTGACGGTCCACCGGCGATCTTCTGTTCGACCGATGTCGCACGACACTTCAAAGCGGAACCTGTCGGATGACTCGGACAGCACGATGTTGTCGTGGAAGATACTGAATTCCACACCGGGTACGGCATAGATGTCCGGTGGCAGCGTCAGCTGCAAACTGTGATCGGTGCCGGATTCGTCCGCCGCGATCGGGACCGTGCAGAGCAGAAACGAACAGATGGTCCAGATAAATGATTGCATACGATGATCCTGCAAACACGCCCGAAGGTTTCACAAAGTGACACCTTAATCAAGTCACTGCCGGTTGTCAGTCGTGCGGCACGGGTCAGCCTCGACGCCGTCCAGCCGCGGCAGCGGTCGGCGAAGGCACGGTGACGGTCAGGAAGCTCATATCGCCGCAATCGTTCTCGCTGCTGCCGACGACGGTGCAGCCCGATATCGGGGGCAGCTTGTTGCGAGCGATGGTCTGCCGGCAGCCGTCCGGATATCATATCGGAGCTCGCCAGGGGCTTGTTGATTTAATGCGATTGGGTAACCCGCTGCGTCGAGGGACAACAAACGATCCGCTTTCCAACCTCGTTGTGGGGCGGTCTTTTGTTGTGGGGTGGTCTTTTGTTGTGGGGCGGTCTTTTGTTGTGGGGCGGTCTCCTGACCGCTTGTTGTGGGGCGGTCTCCTGTCCGCCCCACACATTGGCGTGGTACGCACCGGGAGACCTTCGGTCGATCTGGTGGTCGGGTCGGGAGACCCGACCACAACCGGTGTGGGTTTCCAGTCGGCGGACGCACCGGCTACATTGCGAGCGTGGTAAGATGCCGGCGGCAGAATGGTCGCGGGCAGGTAGATTTTCGGGACGTGATCGCCAGCAGTCATCGTGGACGCTGGCGAGCGCTATTTTTTGGGGGAAAGGCGTCGCCCGGCAGGTTGCGGCGTTTCCCCGGGGATGGAAAAGCATCTATGAATTTTGCAGGCAAAAACGCACTGGTAACGGGATCTTCCAAGGGAATCGGGGCAGCCATTGCTCTTGAACTGGCAAAGCAGGGAGCCAACGTCACGGTCAACTGCCATGCCAGCCGTGATCAGGCCGAACAGGTCGCTCAGCAGATTCGTGATCTGGGGCGAAAAGCGCTGGTGATTGCGGCGGACGTATCGGATCAGGCGGCTGTGGACGGGCTGGTACAGCAGACCGTCAGTGAATTCGGCAGTCTTGACCTGTTTGTCAGCAACGCCGTGTACAGTGATCGGGATCTGCTGGTCAACGCTGATCTGGAGGGCTTTCGTCGGACGGTGGATGTCAGCATGTGGGGTGCGTTTTACGGAATGCGGGCAGCGGCGCTGCAGATGATCCGGCAGGGTCAGGGCGGCGCTATCACCATTATCAGTTCGCCGCATGCGGTGATCCCGATTCCGACGGCCATGGCATACAACATGTCGAAAGCGGCCATCGATCACATGGCGCGTACGGCGGCCATCGAACTGGTGGAGCATGGCATTCGCGTGAATATCTTCCATCCCGGCTGGATTGACACACCGGGCGAACGCAAGTTCTTCACGGAAGACCAGTTGCAGCAGGGAGCACAGTCGTTGCCGATGAAGCGGATGGGAACGCCCGAAGAAATGGCTCGGGGAGTCTGCTTTACATTAAGTGACGATGCGGCCTACATGACCGGCAGCACGCTCACGATGGACGGCGGCGTGGGGCTGCCGTGGTGGTCCAATCGGGCAGAAGGAAAACAGTAGTTCGCCGACCGCCAGTGAAAAAGATTCTGCAGAACTGAAATTTACCCGGAAACCACGCAACCTGTCGCTGCAACTGCTGAGAATGGTCCTGGAACCGGCCTGAAACAGAGGCCTTATCTGCAAGGGTCAAACAGGGGTTTGACCTCTTACTTTCGAAGATTGTTACAGGAGGCTCGACAAATGGCTGCGTTTATGAAACTCGGGGACATCAAAGGCGAAGCGACCGACAATGACCACAAGGACTGGATCATCATCGAATCTATGAGTTCTCCGATCTTCCGCTCAATTCCGGAAGGTGCCAAGGATGCTCAGCGAAGCCGTGGCGACACCACGCTCGGTGATGTGGTCGTGGTTCGCGAGCTGGACAAATCGTCCACCAAACTGCAGGAAGCGTGTGCGAACGGTACCTTCTTCGATGAAGTCGAAATCCACTTCACCACGCAGGTGAAGAACAAGCAGGAGCCGTACCTGACTTACAAGCTGAAAGACGTGATCATCACCAGCTACAGCTTTCACGGCAATGCCGCCGGCGATCCTCTGCCGACGGAAGAAGTCACTCTGGGCTACACCGAAGTGGAATGGACCTACATCACCGTGGATCCGAAGACCGGCGACAAGAAGGGCAACGTTCCTGCCAAGTACAATCCTGGCAAAGGGGCCAGCTAAGGCAGCATGTGTTCGAAGACGTCCGCGGTCTGCAGCTTTTTCCAGCGGCAGACCAGCGGGCCTTCGGAAAGTCGTATTGTCCGTGTTCTCAGGCCATGTTCCGGATCTGGCGGATCGTCAGGTTGGCTGCCGATTTTCGGCAGCTCAGAAACGCTGTGTCCTGCCTGTATTCGGGATCCTGCACGATCCTGTTTTCGGGCCGGGACGACAGCGTTTTTTGTGTTTGTCGACAAAGCCCTGCACGTCGTTGGTTCAGCACGTCAGAGGATGGCCGCCGGTGAACGCGTTTCAGATCAGGTTTGATCGATTATGCTGCCGGCACAACACCGGACAGTGCCCCGCACAAACGACTGTTTCTGTTTCAGGTAGCAGCGCGAAGCCGCTGGCGGGCCGTCCCGCATCAGGAGTTCTACAATGATTGAACTGGTTCAGGATCGTCGGGCCATTGGTGTGGAAACGCCGCTGGGCAAGGACAAGCTGGCGCTGACGGCGTTTACGGGGGAAGAGCGGCTGTCCGGGCTGTTCAATTTTGATCTGCATTTGATTTCCGACGAAGCCAGTATCAAGCCGGATGAGATCGTCGGCAAACAGATTGATTTCTACGTGCTGTTCCCGGACGAAGAGAAACGCTACTTCAACGGATTCGTCAGCCGCTTTGTCTATTCCGGCAAGAACGACCGAGTCCACATGTATCGGGCTCAGGTGGTTCCCTGGCTGTGGTTTCTGACCAAGGGAACCGACTGCCGGGTTCACGAAACCGATGGTCAGCAGTCTGCTCAGGATATTATCGACGCCCTGCTGGGCGAGCTTGGCTTCAGCGACTTCCGCTGGGACCTGAAGCGAACGCCGGAAAAACGTGACTACTGCGTGCAGTACCGCGAAACTCACTTTGAATTTGTCACTCGTCTGCTGGCCGAAGAAGGAATCTTCTATTACTTCACGCACGAGCAGGGAAAGCACGAACTGGTCATGAGCGACCACGTCGACGGCGTGTTTGACTGTAAGGACTCTGAGGTGCGGCTGTTGTCGAATATGGCTCAGCCTGAGTCAACGGATAACCTGAGAGGCTGGAATCACGAATACCAGTTTACCACCGGCAAGTATGCTCATACGGACTTCGACTTTGAAAATCCGACAACCTCTCTGCTGGTCAAAAAGAGCAGTCTGGTCTCGCTGCCCGAAAATACGAAGTACGAATATTACGATTTTCCCGGCCTGTACTTCGACAAAGGGCTGGGGGATACGCTGGCTCAGCTGCGTATGGAAGAAGAAGAAGCGAACCACAATACCGTCAGCGGCGGCAGTGACTGCCGGTCGTTTTCTCCGGGGGGGCGTTTCGAGATCACAGAACACCACAACGATGGTGAAAAAGGTGGCAAATGGGTGCTGACGGCCGTCCAGCATTCGGCCCAGCAGGGCGGCAGCTATCAGGTGGGAGCGGCACATTCCAACGAAATCTACCGCAACAGTTTTCGCTGCCTGCCGGCCGATGTCGTGTTTCGTCCCGGCTTTCGAGCAAAGCCCCGCATCTACGGCATTCAGTCGGCCGAGATCGTCGGGCCGGCCGGTGAAGAAATCTATACAGACGAACACGGTCGGGTCAAAGTGCAGTTTCCCTGGGATCGTCTGGGAGCGAAGGACGAAAAAAGCAGCAACTGGATCCGCGTGTCTCAGGTGCACGCCGGAGCCGGCTGGGGCATGATGGATATTCCCCGTATCGGCGAAGAAGTGATTGTCAGCTTCGTCGAAGGAGATCCCGATCGCCCTCTGGTTGTCGGACGCGTCTACAACGGACAGAACGCGGCACCGTGGGCGCTGCCGGGAGAAAAAACACGACGTGGCAATACCACCAGTACCCACAAGGGCGGCGGCTACAACGAACTGTCCATGGACGATACCGCGGGCAAAGAGGAACTGCGGATCAATGCTCAGTTCGACATGAACAGCAATGTCAACAATAACCAGACACTGAATGTCGGCGTCGACCGGACGAACACGATCGGCAATGACGAAAAGATCACGATCGGCAACGATTCGATCATCGAGATCGGCAACAATCAGGAAATTTCGATCGGTGCCAACCAGGAGGTCAGCATCGGAGCGAATCAGGAAGTTTCCATCACCGATAACCAGGAGGTGCAGATCGGTGCCAATCAGGAAGTTACCATCGGTGCCAACCAGGAAGTCAATATCGACAGCAATCAGGAAATCGCTGTCGGGTCGAATATTGAAGTTTCTGCCGGATCAAAGATTGAGATCAGTGCCGGCACGTCGATTGAACTGATCGTGGGTGGCAATTCCATCAAGCTGGAACAGTCAGGCATCACGATCAACGGCGTCAAGGTGGCAATTGAAGGCCAGGCCGAAGCCAGTATGAAAGCTCCTATTACCAAGATCAATGCCGACGGTATGCTGACGCTGATGGGAGCCATGACCAAAATCAACTGAGCTCCGGTTTTTTGTTGCAACCACGGTCGCGGCTTTGCCGCGAAGTGCCGCCTGCCGGGGGGCACCTATACCAGGTCCTGCCTGCCGGGCAGGACCTTCTGGCGGAGCCCGAAGTGTTGGTACTCTTTGCCGAGGGAGAAACGATCGAGTCACTCCGAATGCTTGCCAGTAATTGTCGTCACATCCCGAGCGAAAGGCGACAATAATTGACCGGACACTCCTTATGTTCAGATCATCGTCGGGGATGTCGCCGATCCTGCCGGTCGAAGGCCATGGTGGCTTCCGCTGCGATCTTAGGTCCTCACCATTCCACCGCTTCCCGTCAGGTTTCCTCACTCGACACTTCTCGGGTTGTTCGGATATCCTGCCGACTGCACGGGCCGATCGTCCTCTCTGCTGAGTTTTTGCAGCACGGACTTCCAGTCCGTGACAGACGTGGCGACGGACTGGATGTCCGTCGTACAAGTGATTACGGATTCATAGCGGGCTGAGTTTTTGTAGCTGAGTTTTCGTAGCTGAGTTTTCGTAGCAAAGATGCTCACCAGTTTTTCCTGCTGATTGTCAAGCGATCCCCCAGTTGAAAAGTCAAACCGGATTATGTCGGCCTTCCTTCGAGTCCGCACAGGCAAGTCAACTCGGGACATTGCCGTTCTGCAGCCGGATCAGCCGCTGACGATCGGACGCGGTGAACCCAATGACGTGGCTTTTCCTGACGACGGACAGATGTCGTTCCACCATGCCACGCTGGAACTACAGGCTGACGACTGCCTGTTGCGGGATCTGCAGAGCACCAACGGCACCTTTGTGGACGGCAAGCCGGTTGAATCTGCTGTCCTGAAGCATGGCGATGCGTTCCTTTGTGGCACGACAGAGTTTGTGCTGGACTGGCCGTCTGAAAACGACCCGCGGGCCGCCGCAGGTGTCGTCAGTGCCCGGCCCGATAAACCAACCCGCCCGGCGTCCACTGGTTCAGACCCTCGCATGGCGGCCACCGTGGTCGCCGGCCATGCGGGACGCAGTAAACCCGGAAAGTCGGCCGCTGCACCGACGGCAAAGACCGAACAGCGCGGCGACGACATGGAACGCACCGATGGGTTTCGCGGTGCCACGGCCCTGGAAATTGTGCAGCGATTCAAACTGCATCAGAAGATCTCAGTGACTCCGGAGGACGACGAAACACCGACCGCATTTCTGGAACGCATCCGACCACTCAGGGACGGAGCTGACGCGCTGTGTTTTCTGGCGTTCGCGCTGGTCCCCCGCTGTGCTGTCTGGTGGGCTGTCGAGTGTCTGCGGTCGGTCTGCCAGCTGACCGATGAGGATCAGGATGCGCTGGGCCTGACAGAAGTGTGGCTGTCCGAGCCCACGGATGAAAATCGCCGGGCCGCCGCCTCGTTTGTACAGATCAGCGAACTGGAAAGCACGTCCGCCTGGGTCGCTCAGGCCGCCTTTTATTCACATGGCAGCACCACGCCTCCGAATTGCCCTGCCATACCGCCGAAGGACACGCTGGCCGGAACGATGGTTCTGGCGGCTGTTACACTCGCTGCCGTGGAAGCTGAACCGCCTCAGATACCGGAAAGACGCAGTGGGTTCATCGATCTGGCCCAGAAAATTGCGCTGGGTGAACATCCATGGCCAGAACCCGCCGAGTGACCCGGTGTCCCAGTCTGTTCGTTTTCCGTTTCTTTTTCAACGTGTGAGATTGTGAGATCTTGAAGTACGACTGTATTCTTATCGGAGCCGGACACAATGCGCTGGTCTGTGCTGCCTATCTGGCACGCGCCGGGTGGAAAGTGCTGGTTCTGGAACGCCGAAACCTGATCGGCGGCGCCTGTGTCACTGAAGAGCTGTGGCCCGGCTATCGAGTGTCGACCGCCGCGTATGTCGTCAGCCTGCTGCTGCCGGAAATTGAACGCGACCTGCAGCTGAAACGACACGGTTACAGAATACTGCGCCGCGTTCCGTCATCGTTCACGCCGTTTGAAGACGGTCGTTCACTGACAATGGGACCGGACCAGGCTGAAAATCAGGCCGAGATCGGAAAATTTTCCCGCCGCGATGCGGAAGTATGGCCTGAGTACGAACAACTGCTGACCACGGTGGCGGAAAAGCTGGAACCTGTTCTTAGTGCAACACCGCCGGATCTGCTGCCCCTGCCGGTCGCGTGGCGGAAACGTTCGTTCGGCAAGAAGATCAGAGATCTGGGCAAAGCCCGGGATCTGTTCAAAGCCTTCGAATCTTTGTCGGATCGGATGCCGGAAGCCATCGAGCTGCTTACCGGAGCCGCGCGGCCCATTCTGGACCGCTGGTTCGAATCGGACCAGCTGAAGGGGACTCTGGCCACCGATGCTGTGATCGGCAACTTCCAGAGCATTTCCGCACCGGGCACAGCCTATGTGCTGCTGCACCATGTGATGGGATCCTGCGGTGGAGCTCGAGGTGTATGGGGTTATGTGCAGGGCGGCATGGGGCAGCTTTCCAGCGCCATCGCCGCGGCAGCTCGCGAAGCAGGCGTTGAAATCCGGGTGGATGCACCGGTCGAACAGATCCTGTCCGACCATGGCCGCGTGCAGGGAGTCCGGCTGGAACACGGTGAAGAGATTGCCGCTCGTGCCGTGGCCTCGGGTATTGATGCTCATCAGACGTTCTGCCGCATGCTGCCGTCATCCGCACTGCCTCCGGAATTTCGAGCGGCCGTCGAACGAATCGATTACAGCAGTGCCAGCATGAAAATCAATCTGGCGCTGAGTGAGCTGCCCGATTTCACCTGTCTTCCCGGCAGCAGCAAACCTGGTCCTCAACATCGTGGCACCATTCATATCAACTCCAGTTGCCAGGATCTGGAAGACGCATGGTTTGATGCGCGGAATGGTGTTCCCAGTCGCAAACCGATTGTCGAGATGACGATTCCCACGTCGGTCGATTCGACGATTGCTCCGGCCGGTCGACACATCGCGTCGCTGTTTGTCCAGTATGCTCCGTATCAGCTGGCCAACGGCACGTGGGACGATGCCACGAAAGATCGGTTCGCGGACCTGTGCATCGAACAGATCGCCCGGTACGCCCCCAATATTCAGCAGGCCGTGATCCATCGTCAGGTGCTGTCACCGGTGGACCTGGAACGGACTTTCGGTCTGACCGGCGGCAATATTTTTCAGGGAGCGATGCCGCTGCATCAGCTGTTCAGTATGCGGCCCGTGCCGGGCTACAGTGATTACCGCACACCGCTGAAGGGGCTGTACCTGTGCGGCAGTGCGACGCATCCCGGGGGCGGAGTGATGGGGGCCTGTGGCCGCAACGCGGCATTTGAAATGTTACGCGATGGCCGGTGAACACAGGTGGCAAGGGGACGTGGCGACGGACTGGAAGTCCGTCGTACAGAAGATTACGGACTCATAGCGAGCTGAGTTTTTGTAACTGAGTTCTTGTAGCACGGACTTCCAGTCCGTGACAGACGTGGCGACGGACTGGAAGGCCGTCGTACGAGAGATTACGGACTCATAGCGAGCTGAGCTTTTGTAGCTGAGTTCTTGTAGCACGGACTTCCAGTCCGTGAGACGAAGTACGACGGACTGGAAGGCCGTCGTACGATTCGCTGCGGCCATTGGAATCACTGAACCGGCAAGGCAGCAAAAAAAACCTCCGCGGTCCGCGACCGAGGAGGCTTTTTGCGATGGTCTGCCAGCAAATCAGCCTTCTTTCATGGCGGCGGCCAGAATCTGTGATGTGCTCTCACGCATGATGCGAGGGTCGACGAGTTCGCCCTTCTGCAGAGTGGCTCGCACATCCTTGCCGGAAATGAAGACGGGCTTTTCGTCCTTGTGATTTTCCATCAGGTCGACGCGTCCAAGAGATTCGTAGTAGGCCGCGAAGCCCACCTTCACTGGCTGAATCTTCAGGTCACCGTTCAGGTTGTCGAAGATTTCGTGAGCATCGAAGTCGCCCCAGATGGCGGTGCCGTCAGCATAAGGAGCATCCGCGTGCTTGCGTCCGATCACGATATGGGTGTAGCCCATGTTCTGGCGGTAGATCGCATGCATCACGGCTTCCCTGGGACCGCCGTAGAACATCTTGATATCCAGTCCCAGCAGCAGCACGCGGTCGGGCACGCTGTCGTCTCGCCCGCTCCACAGTTCCGGATCACTGTCGCCTTCGCCCATGCCGCGACCGTCGATCAGCTTTTCGTAGGTCTGCATCCGGATCTCGGCGCTGACGTCGTCACCCTTGGTTTCTCCGACCAGCGGGTTCAGGACAGCGCCGGCGTTTTTGCCTTCCTTCAGCAGTACTTCGAGTCCGTAGACAAGTGCGTACTCGTGAGCCCGATGCAGCGGGTTGCGAGTCTGAAAGGCAACCACGGCATCCCAGCCGGTGGCGGCCAGTTTGGCGCGGACTTCCCGTGGTGTCAGGACGTATTTTCCGAAGCTCGGATTCTTCGGCTGTGGCAGGGCCTTCAGTTCACCGCCGATCAGGTGCGTCATGTCTGCATCGTTCACCATCACCATATTGCCGCCGGGATGGTCGGTACGTTCCGTCAGGTACACGCTCCTGATGTAGGCCGGTTTGTCCCATTCGTAGACGTCATTGATGTCCACCGTTGCCACAATTTCGCCGGCGGGATTTGTCAACGCCACTTTCTGTCCGACAGACAGTTGTCCGGCCAGTTCGGCACTGACGGGGAAAGCCAGGGGAATGGTCCAGGCGTACTTGGCGCCGTTGGAATCGATGGTGGCATCTTCCAGCACCTGATTCCACTGCTTTGAATTCATGGGCCCGGTCAGCGGGCTGAGTGTGCCGTCGCCGATGCGATATACGGTGGACAGATCCGCAGCCGACACCGGTACTTTGGTCAGGCCGGCGGCCTCCGCAAGAAAAGCTTCTTTTTCGGCTTCAGAAACGGTGCAACAGACGGGTTCAGACAGTCCTCCGTGAGGAACGATCAGGTCGGACATTCTGGATTGCTTTCTTGCGTGGGTCGGAAACGAGCGCCGATTCGGACAACGGTGACCGCGACTTCGCAGTCAAATACTCTACGTTTTTTCGGCTGGATGGCAGACGTATAGGAAAACGATTTGCCTCCGTCAAGAACTTCCTAACCCGGGGAACAAGCGGTGTGGTTTCTGCCCAGAATCGAGGAATAACGCACCTTCCGAACACGGACAGAGGCCGGCGGGAGCCAGGGGTCGGGTTTCTTTTCTGATCTGGGCTTCCAGCCGCAGTTCATCTACGGGGTGTTTCGCGCAACCACCGATGCCAGCCATTGGTCGTTCCGCTCGGCAAAAGTTAGGTGCCGCCTGCCGGGCGGCACTTCGCGGCGAAGCCGCGACTGTGGTGCCTTCAGCCTGGCCATCTGAGACCGCCCCAGCCATTTTTCGACGGTGGTGGCAGCATACCGCTTGCTGATCAGCATGATGTCCCGGGGCGAAGGCCGGGCAGCTGCGATGTGGCAGATACCTCTGACGGCAGGCCTCGCTTATTACGTCCAAACGCGGCGAATTTCCAGCTGCCGCCGAGACTCGTATGTGCTGCGGCTGGAAGCCCCAGCTACGGTAAGAACCAGGGCCGGCGATTGGTCATCGTTCCGTGAGCCGCGACGCGTCAGCGGCCGGGCCCCGGGCATGGCGATTCCATGGAGTTCAACGCCACACCGGGAAGCCGCGTCGTGAGCGGCCCGGTGCCTTACGGCACTCGGCTCACGGCGGTGCGGCCAGCTGCGTACGCGAGAATGTTGTGCCGGAACAGCGTTCGTGTTGTGTTGCGGGGTCCGGATTCTG